>NZ_CACVBR010000018.1 GCF_902728265.1 Chryseobacterium potabilaquae | reverse complement strand
AAGGTTTAAAAAAAGTAGAACTGGAGTTCGGTTTACACGCTTTAGCACACAATTTAAGAAAGAAAGTTGCTTAAAGAGAGTAATTTTCATTTTTTCTGAGACATTAAAAAACTTTATAGCAAAAAAAACCGCCTCAATTTTTGTTGTGAGACGGATTCTTTCTTTTTCTTATGGTATAGCATTTCCTTCTACACCATCCGCATTATTGGTTTTAATTCCTGTAATTGCGGAAGCTACAAAGCTGAACAAGCTTACTAGTTTTCCTACTTTTGTATCCCAATAATATGTTTCTCGCGGTTCTACACGAATGATAGAAACATTAGGGTCTTCTTTTCCATCAAACCATGCATTTGCCATTGAAGACCACTTTTCTTGAATTGTTTTCTTATCTTTATACACAGATGCTTTACCATAAATAGAAAGATATTGAGCCTCCCCATTGTTCATAAAGAAAAGTTGCACTCTGCGATCCTCTTTAATTTCAAAGTTTTTATTACTTGCTTCACTGCTAATGAACCAAAGATTTCCTTCCTTATCGGTTTCTTGTAATGTCATGGGTCGAGAATGTATGGGAATAGTTTCCAATTCTGTACAAAACATACATATTTTTGCGTTTTCCGACAGTTCTTTGATCTTTTGTATTGCCTCTAGATGAGTAAGGTGTTTAGTTGACATAATATTAATATTTTAAGTGATTGGTTTTGAAATAAGAATATGGAGAATGATGTTATAATGGATTCAAAAATCTGACCAAAATAGCATGAATACCATATTTAAATTTTATTTTTTCTTAAAATAGTGAATTATATATGGCTAAATAAGACTGTTTTATTCCTTAATTATATCTAAATATACCTTGAAAGTAAGAGGATGTAATTTTGATCAATACTCTATTAATAAAATATTTTTCTATTGATAATCTTTAGCATATTTTCTTTTTCCATTGCTTTAATAGTTCTTATGACTGTTTCCACACAAAGTCCGGTAAGAGATGCCAATTGCTGCCTGGTCATAGGAATTTGAAAGGAATAAGGACATTTATCATCATGATAGCTTTTAAGGTATTCCATCAGGAGCTTAAGCTTATCTATAGGATTTTGAAATGATAGATTATATAACATGATGTATTTGTAATACATACGATCTGCTAAACAATGATGAATATTCATAGAAACTTTAGGGTTTTCTTTGATCAACGTAAGAAAATCTGCTTTAGGAAGTCGGATGATTTTACTTTCTGTAATAGCTATCGCATTCATTGGATAAGGGCGATCTATAAAAAGAAGGGCTTCTCCAAAACTATTCCCATCAGAAAATATATTTTGAATAAATTCTTTACCTCCTTCATTATAGTTATTTAATTTAATTTTACCTTTTAGTATCTGAAAATAATAATACGGAAGCTCTTCTTCTCGAAAAATTATCTCATTGGTTTTATACTTTTTTATTTCGGCGCCATAAGAAAACAATAAATTTTCAATTATCATTGTGATAAGGTGATTTAATTAATTTTTTTTAAATAAATAATTATAAACTTAGAAAAATTTTAAATATGTATAGAATGTCTATCTTCATTAAGGCCTAATAAAATAGATATAGATACCATATAAAAAAGTATTCCTTTTAGTGCATTTTCTTTATAATTATATTCTATTGATTGTAACCATACATATCCCATTACATTCTGTAATAATGCTATTTCTGAATAAAATTTATTTTATTTTTTGTATGATTGATAGTTTATATTAAACAAAATTTACTCTTTTTGTCATTAAGTGTAAGCTTTAAAAATACTAATTCATTACATAATTATATTTTTAAAGTTTACAAAACTAAAAAATATATCCATACAAGAACTAAATTAAATAGTTAAAATTTTTATATTTACAAAAATGTCAATATTATTTTACAAATTTTTTATCATATTATGAATAGATGTGTAGAAAATTATAAATATAATCGAATTATTTAGCATTACTTATATGGTGCGTAACCTTGTAATAAAAAACAGAATATATTTTTTATGATTGTAATTTTCACATTCAACTTCTGTATTTTTTACATATCATTGATATGATCCTTATAGAGATAATAAAGAAAGAAGTTAATCCATTTGAATGAGAGAGAGATTTTTCTTTTTCGATCTTTTTTTCTCTGTCAGGGGAAATTTCCAGATATAAAAGCAATGGTAAAAATGTTAAAAAGAAAAGAACATCAACCTATTTCATAAATTTCAGAATGTGTAAACATAAAAAATTTTCCGCTTTTAGGGGTGTTTTTTGTATCGAGTCCTGTAAATTCGCTAAAAGCGGGAAGCAGTAATTGATTAGAAGTCAATACAAAACAAGGCATTCTTATATTACTAACTGTGGAGTTTAAAATTACTCCCGGATGAATATGTCCGGTAATTTGAAAATGAGATTGAGTATTATCAAAATCATGTGTAAAAATAAAATCGTGAAGGTTTAATTGATTTGTTTTATTATTCAGACATAATTTTTTTTCTAATGATGTAGATATTCTATCATGATTCCCTTCAATAAGATAAAGCTCTAGCTTAGGGTAATGACTTCTCCAATTACAAAATTTTTCCACATCAGAGTTGTTTCCGGCATGAAGTAAATCTCCTACAACAATCATTTTTTCAGGATGAAAATGGTCAATCAAAGCGGATAATCTATCTAAATCACGTTCCATAATTTTGTGAGACAAAGCAATTCCGTTTTTTCTAAAATGAGCTGTTTTACCAATATGGAGATCAGATAAAATGAGGGCTTCTTCACTTTTCCAAAAGACTGCACGTTGATTGGTAAGAGTAAAAATTTCATTTTTAATATTGATATCTTTTGTGACTATATTTACCATGTACGGTTTTATAACTATTTTTTTGATTGTTTTACCATTCGCGCGATCCTTGCATCCAAATCTTCACTAGAAAGAGATTGCCTTAAACTATCTACTTTTATAGGAAAACTTAATGGAGTAAAAGTATGGGAATATTTTAGAATAATTTTTGACTTTTCGATCCGTTTAAATGCCTCAATCAGTCTTTGCTCTTGTAATTGAATATTAAAAACTTCTGTGTAAGCCTGTTTTACTAGAAAGTGGTTGGGATCATAATCGTCTAGGACCTTAAAGATAAGGCCTGCCGAACTTTGTAAAGATTTGTTGGTACGTTGCTGGCCCGGGAAATTTTGAATAACCATTCCTGCAATAACAGCAATATCCCTAAATTTTCTTCTAGCCATTTCTGCAGAATTAATACTGGAAATAACATCAGTCATCAGATTTTCTCTTGTTAAAATTTGAGGCAGATTTTCTTCATTGAGGGGAATTTCCTTATCCGTGAACAATTCAAACCCATAATCATTCATGGCCATTGAAAAAGAAATAGGTGCCAGTTTTGAAATTCTATAAGCAATAAGCGCGCTCATCACTTCATGTACCAAACGTCCTTCAAATGGATACATAAATAGGTGATAGCCCTCTCGATTTTTGATCATTTCCACTAAAAATTCATCATCTTTCGGAATATGAGACTTTTCTTCTTGATTAATTAATAAAGGGTGTAAGAATTTTAATTCTTTTTCTGATACTTTAGGATTTAAAGCACCTGATAACTTTTCTCTTAAAAAATATCCAAGATTGGAACTTAATGGAAGTCTTCCTCCTAAATAACTCGGGGTGAAAGCTTTTCCTTTTGCTGCACGCACATATACTGTCATGTCTTTTATCATAACGATTTCCAAAATCCTTCCCGCTAGAATAAATTTTCCCTCTTTCTGAAGCTTTGTGATGAAATATTCTTCAACCATTCCAATATAACCGCCGGAAATAAACTTAACTTTAAGCATAGCATCACTTACAATTACTCCCATATTCATTCGATGGAGCATTGCAATTTTCCTAGAAAGGACTTTGTAAAGACCATCTTCTAAAATAACGACTTTATGAAATTCTTCATAATTTTTTAAAACACTTCCTCCGACGGTCAGAAAATCAAGAATATTTTGCCACTCTTCATCTGTTATTTCTTGAAAAGCGTAGACTATTTTAATCCTTTCATATACTTCATTAGGATAAAAGCCATCACCAATAGCCAAGGTCATTAAAAATTGAATTAACACATCAAAACATAAGACTTGTGGTTCACGGGGTTCAATAACTTTTTGTTTTACAGCTTCTTTTAGTGCTGCAACTTCTATTAACTCTAAGGAATGAGTAGGTACACAATAGATTTTTGAAGTTTCAAAAGGGGAGTGGCCACTTCGTCCGGCACGTTGCAAAAATCTAGCAACTCCTTTTGCGGAACCAATTTGAATGACTGTGTCTACCGGTTTAAAATCAATTCCCAAATCCAACGAAGATGTAGAAACGACAGCCTTTAATTTACCATTACTCAAGTTTTCTTCAATCCAAATTCTTAGGTGAGCATCTATAGAGCTATGATGGATAGCAATTTGTCCCGCAAAGTCTGGATAGGTATCTAATAATAGTTGATACCACATTTCACTTTGGCTTCGTGTATTGGTGAAAATAATAGTAGATTTGGAATTAAGAATAATGGGAACTACTTTATCAGTCAAAGCATGTCCCAAATGTCCCGCCCAAGGTAAGAGCTCTACTTCATCTGGAAAAACGGGGATGATATCAATTTTTTTATGCTTTTTAGCTGTTATTTTTGTTTTTTTTATAGCATAAGGAATTAATACCTCGAGGGCTTCATCAAGGTTTCCTATTGTTGCGGTAATGCCCCAAATTTTAATTTTTTGAACATATTTTCTTATCTGAGAAATGGCTAGTTCTACCATTACCCCACGCTTAGATCCTAATAATTCATGCCACTCGTCAATAACAATAGATTGTAAATTAGAGAAAAATCTTACATGGTTTTTTTGCCCTAAAAGAAGATGTAAACTTTCCGGTGTTACAACTAAGATTTCGGGCATATTTTTTACTTGCTGTTGCCTTATTTTTGGATCTGTATCTCCATTTCGAACCCCTACAACCCAATCCATTCCTATTTCGTTGAGGGCTTCCTGCATTGCTTTAGCTATATCTTTTGAAAGAGATCGTAAAGGTGTTATCCAGATCATTTTCAATCCCTTTTTATATCTATCCGGATGGTTTAAAAAGTCTACAATCT
This sequence comes from Chryseobacterium potabilaquae, assembly GCF_902728265.1. Classification (GTDB taxonomy): domain Bacteria; phylum Bacteroidota; class Bacteroidia; order Flavobacteriales; family Weeksellaceae; genus Chryseobacterium; species Chryseobacterium potabilaquae. The sequence goes on along the minus strand of NZ_CACVBR010000018.1, from coordinate 69,687 downwards.
GTGCTAAAAAAACAGAATATGTTTTTCCGAATCCTGTTGGGGCAACTACCATTCCACTATATCCATTTCCAAACTTTTTCCATGTTTCTATTTGAAATGAAAAAGGGGACATCCCTTTATCGGTCATCCATTTTTGAATAATCTTACATCCATTGGTATTTTCAAAAGTACTCAAATAAGTTGGTGTTTATGTTTTTAATATAGAATTTGGATTTGCTGCGTCTATCTAATTTAATAAATTAGCTTTTTAATTTCTTCTAAATCATCAATTTCGTTTACTGTTTTATCTTTTCGCCATCGAACGATTCTTGGAAATCGTAAGGCAACACCACTTTTATGACGTGTGCTAAATCCGATTCCTTCAAAAGCAATTTCAAAAACAAGTTCTGGCTTTACGGTACGCACAGGACCAAATTTTTCTATAGCATTTTTAGTAACAAAACGACTGACTTCCATAATCTCTTTGTCAGTTAATCCCGAATAAGCTTTGGCTATAGTGACTAATGCATCTCCTTTTTTCACAGCAAAGGTATAATCTGTATAATAAGCACTTCTTCTACCACTTCCTTTTTGGGCATAAATAAGGACGGCGTCAATCGTTAAAGGATCAATTTTCCATTTCCACCAGTCTCCTTTTTTTCGACCTGAATGATAAGGGGAGTTTTTTTGTTTTAACATCAACCCTTCACTATTAATATCTCTTGAATGCTCTCGAATCTCCTCTAAATCTTCCCATTTTTTAAATTCTATTTCTTGGGAAAGAAATATGTTTTCAGATTCTTGATTAAGTAATAACTCTTCTAATAGTGCCCTTCTTGAAGAAATAGATTTTTCTCTTAGATCATTATTTTCTAATTCTAACATATCATATACAAAAACTTGAATAGGGATCTCTTCCCGCATTTTCTTAGTTAAAGTTTTCCTATTTAATCTTTTTTGTAGTTCATTGAAATTTAATATTTTACCGTCCTTTACGGCTAATATTTCACCATCTAAAACAAAACTTCCTTTTTTCTCTTTTATAGTTTCTACAATTTCAGGAAATTGATTTGTAATTAATTCTTCTCCTCTGGACCAAATAAAAACCTCATCATTTCTCTTGATAATTTGTCCCCGAATTCCATCCCATTTATATTCAACTAACCAATCAGAAGCAGCTCCCAATTCTTCCCATTTTTTTTCTAAAGGATAGGCCAAACAAAATGGATATGGTTTTGAATTATCAGGATTAATTTTTTCTGCTAAAATTAATTCATTAAAAGAGATTTCGTCAGGTTGCCATTTTCCCATTAAACTATGCGTCAATATACTGGATTCTTGTCCGGAAAACTTTGTTAAAGCATTAATAAGAGTTTTATCAGAAACACCTATACGAAAACTACCTCCTAAAAGTTTATTGAAAATTAATCGTTCCGTATAATCTAATCCTCTCCATGAGTGCAATACAAATTCTTTTTTTTCTTCTTCTGTTTTATCTTTTAAATGGATGATATGAGTCATCCATTGAGATAAACTATAGTCAATTTTATCTGTAGGAGGTGGTAAAATTAATGATAAGGTTTCTCCTAAATCTCCTACTGAAGAATAACTTTCCTGAAACAGCCAAAAAGGTATTTTTGTAATTTCTAGAGCCCATTCTTTCATGTAATTGGTACTCACATTTCTTTTGGGTCTTTTCCCTGTAAACAGTGCGATAAACCATACTTTATCTTCATCAGGAGCCCGCTCTAGATAATTGATAATGGCTTCAATTTTAGCATTCGTTTTATTGGTGCTTTCTAAAGCATTGATTAAATCTGCAAAATGTTTCATGAGATAGTGTTTTGGATATTTTCCGTTTCATCATCATCACCATATAATGTTTCTACGATATCTGCTTTAATTCCAATCTCATTCAGATATTTGGAAAAAACTTCAGTTTGTCCATGCGTTACATGAACGATTTCTGCTTCTGTAGCCTTTACTACCTCTAATAGGTCATTCCAGTCGGCATGATCACTCATTGCAAAACCAGCATCGGCACTTCGCCACCTTCTTGCCCCACGAACCTGCATCCAACCTGAGCAAATAGCAACAGCAGGATTGGGTATTTTTTTGATAATATTACTATCAAGCAAAGCCGGAGGCACAATAACTATTTCATTTTGTAGCTGTTTTGTATTTTCTCTAAAATCAGGTATTTCATAAGAAGGAAGATTGATTCCCACTTTTTTAAAAGCTTCATTGAGCTTTCCAATGGAATAATGTACGTGTATTTTGCCAACATTCTCCACTGCTTTCATAATACGCTGTGCTTTTCCTAATGAATAGCCAATAAATACTGATGTTTTCTCATTTTCTCGATTAAGCAGTACCCAATTTTGTAGTTTTTTATTCAAATCCTCTACCTCGAGCCAATGATAGATAGGAAGGCCAAACGTACTTTCCGTCACAAATTCATTACACTTTACCAGTTCAAAAGGGGTACTTAATCCGTCATTTTGAATTTTGTAATCTCCAGACACAACACTTACATATCCTTTATATTCTAATCGAATTTGTGCTGATCCTATGATATGCCCTGCTGGATGAAGAGAAACTTTCACTCCATTTAGAGTAATAGTTTCACCATATTCTACACTTTGACATTGAATATCATTGCCAATTCGCTGATGTAAAATAGGTTTGGTAAAATGATGACAAAGGTATTTTTTCATTCCCCAACGCGCATGATCCGCATGACCATGGGTAATGATGGCCAAATCAACAGGTCTCCAAGGATCAATGTAAAAATTACCTTGAGGACAATAAATTCCTTTATTTGTGAACGTAATAAGTTTCAAAATAAAATAATTTAAATTAATTCATCCAAAAACCTCACCAAAGCCTCATCAAATTTCAAGATTTTTAAATTGGGAGGGAGAAATATGGGTTTGTTTCTTGAAAAATGAACTAAAGTGAGCCGGACCTTCAAATCCTAAACTGTATGAAATTTCGGAGATGGTCCAAGAGCTATGTTTTAAAAGAGTTTTTGCTTCTTTTAGAATCCTTTTAGAAATTATTTCTGAAGTAGTTTCAGAGGTTACTTCTTTTACCGATTTATTTAAATGATTGACATGTATCGACATTTGTGATGAATAGTCAGACGCTTTTCTCAAAGAAAGTCCTTCTAGTGAGTTATGGATAGGAAATTGATTTTCCAAAAGACTCATAAATAGGGTGGTGATTCTTTTTGCTGCATTATTTTTTTCCACTGACACGTGGGTAGAGGGTCGTATTTTTAAGGCCAAATGAATTAATTGAAATACAAGATTTTTCAGCACATCATTTTTAAATTCAAATGTAGAGGTGCTTTCTTGTTGCATTTGTAAGAAAATTTGAATGAGTGACTTTTGTTCTTCCTTTGTAAGTTCATAAACTGGATAGCCTCCTAATTGAAAAACAGGATATTTTTTGATATCGCCAAAATCTTCAAAAAAAGATTCCGTAAAAATACAACTGAATCCCTCTTGCGATCCTCCTATAACTTCCCATTCATAAGGAATTTGTGGATTTGTAAAAAGTAATCCATGTTCTAAGATTTCAAAACTTTTATCAGCATAATGAATTTTACTTTTTCCTGAAATAATACAGATTTTAAAGAAATCTCTCCTTCCGAAGGTAACTGACCCCCCATTTTCCATTTGATGTTGTTTTGCAATGGGAATAATATTAAAATGACTATTACCTTTTGTTACATCAAAATTTTTTAGAAAAGGATGTTTAGCGTAATATTCTTCTATTGTTTCTGATCTATCCATTTTAAAATATGTAAGATATTTTACAAAAACCTTATATACAAATGTAAATGTTTTCTTGATCATTTATAAAAGTAAAAAGCCATAACTTTTGATTATGACTGTTAATTGTTTTTTTATATTGTTTTTTTATTCGATAAAGCTACTTAAAGAAGTATTTAATGCCTCTAACGCGACCATTGGATTCCAAAAATCTACATATTTTACAATTTGACCTTTTTCATTAGTTGTAACAACAGAGATATACTTTTGATAATACGGTTTATTGGTTCTTAGAGCTTTTCCTTTACTTGTAAATTCAGCAATAATCAGAGTGGGCTCTTCTGTTGCATGGAAATGGAGATTTTCAAATTCGACTTTAAAATGCTTGGGAAAATTAACCATATAATTGAATAGTTCAGATTTTCCTTTTACGAGATTAGGAAAGTCGGAAGGTCCATAAGGAAATTCTAATATTCCATTTTCATCGAATAAATCGACCCATTTATTAATCTCACCATTAGACAAAAAAGTAAGATGATTTTTAAATGTTGCTTGGGCTGCGTTTTTAATTTGTTCTTTATTATTCATAACTTAAAATTTTGTATTGATTATTTTCTACTACAAAATTAGTTTTGTTATAGCCTTTAAGAATTTAATAAATCAAATCATTTGTTTCGAAAATCAATCCATGTTGTTTTGATCGCATTAATAAAATATTCTATGCAAACAACTTTCAAAAGTCATAAAACTTGTAGAAATTTGCCACACAATTAAGAGTAATGCAAATAATAGATATTGATAATTGGAATAGAAAAGAACATTTTGATTTTTTTTCAAAAATGGTGAGTCCCTATTTTGGTCTTACGACAGAATTAGATTGTACAAAAGCTTATGAGGCTGCAAAAGAAAATAACTATTCTTTTTTTGCCTCTTATCTTCATAAATCGATGATTGCTGTTAATTCCGTGGATGCTTTAAAACTGAGGATCATCGAAAATCAGGTAATTTTATATGATGTGATTCATGCGGGAACTACAATTAATAGAGAAGACCAGACTTTTGGTTTTGCATTTATTCCTTTTTCAGAGCGTTTTGATATTTTCAATTCAGATTTACAAAGCGAAATAGAGGAAGTTCAAAATTCTACAGGGCTGAGATTAAATAATGGGGAATTGGGGAAAGATTTAATTAGGCATTCTACGATTCCATGGCATTCTTTCAGTGCATTACTTCATCCAACCAATTTTGATAAAACTGAATCTGTACCAAAAATTACTTTCGGAAAATTTAATAACCGTGAGGGCAAAAAGTATCTGCCGGTTTCTATTGAACTCCATCATGGTTTGGCTGCCGGTATTGACATTGCAAAGTATCTTGAAGAATTTCAAAAACAACTGGATTCATAAATAAAAGTTTGTAAATAAATATATTAATTTCAATTATTTGATCACTAAATTTGAAATATGCAGATGAATACGTCAAGTGGGATTTCCCGCACTGTAATCTGGTTAATGTCCATTATCTCCGGACTTGTGGTAGCTAATAATTATTATAACCAACCTTTATTAGCTCTTATTTCTAATGATTTACAGATTTCTGAAAGTGCTGTAAGTAAAGTTTCTATACTTACACAAATAGGATATGCTTTAGGCCTTTTATTAATTGTTCCGTTGGGAGATAAGTTTCTTCGGAAGAAGCTCATTCTAATAGATCTTATATTAGTCTTGGGATCATTATTGTGGATGACATTTGCAAAAGAATTATGGATGTTATATGTGGCAAGTTTATTAATTGGAGCAACATCTGTAATTCCTCAACTCTTTGTTCCTATTGCTGCAGAGCTTTCTTCCGACACAGAAAAATCATCAAATATTGGCATTGTGATGTCAGGATTGTTACTTGGTATTTTATTATCTCGTTTTGTGGGTGGGATAGTCGGAGAATTATGGGGATGGAGAGCTATGTTTGGGATTGCTGCCGGGATTATGATTTTGGTCTGGTTGGCTGTTTATAAAATGCTTCCCGAACTACCACCCAATTTTAAAGGAACCTATAAAGACTTGATGAGCTCTGTAGTTTATTTAGCTAGAACCCAACCTATTTTACGATTAGCTTCATTTCGAGGAGCTATGGCCTTTGGATCAATGTGTGCTTTATTCACCACCTTAGTATTCCATATGGAGAAAGCGCCATTCTATGCGGGGCCTTCGGTGGTTGGAAGCTTTGGTCTTGCAGGGGCAGTAGGTGCTCTAGCGGCGGCAAAGGTAGGATATCTTCAAAAGTTTTTAGATCTTAATAGAATTATTTTTTATTCATTATTGATTGTTTTAACCAGTTGGTTATTTACTTATTTTGCGGGAGAAACGTATTGGGGGCTTATTATAGGAGTAATTTTAGTGGACTTGGGCGTACAATCAAGTCATATCATGAATCAAACAAACTATTTTTTAATTAAATCCAATGCTGTTAACAGATTAAATACTGTTTATATGGTGTCTTATTTTATTGGGGGATCTCTAGGAACTTGGTTAGCTTCTATAGCTTGGGGATATTTTCAATGGGAAGGTGTTTGTTTTGTTGGAAGTTTTTTAAGTGTATTAGCTTTAATAAGTCATATCCTATTTAGTCGGAAAATAAGTACAACTTCATTATAAGATTTATTGGGAACGTCAACTTAAGTAATCTTTCTTTTGAGCAGGATCATAGTTTCTTCAATTTTAGTAACTTTATCAAAATATTAGAAATAAGTCATAATAATTATTAAAAACACAAAATGCAATTTAAATCGGAAGTACAAAAAATAATAGATCATCTTCACAAAATGGAGGTTTTTGATAGTCAGGATATTTTGGATCGTAGTCGAAAAGGGTATGAAACTATGGCTTTTCAATTAAGTGGTAAGAAGGAATCTATAGCCATAATGGAAGAAATAAATATTCCTCAAAATACACATTCTATTCCTTGTATAATCTATAGACCTAGTAACGAGAAGAAGAAAAAAACCTCTGCTATTATTTATTTACACGGAGGATGGTTTGTATCCGGAAGCATTGAAACTCATGATGCCGTAATCCGTAAATTAGCCAATGCCACAGGATCTGTAGTTATTTTTATTGATTATCGTTTAGCTCCTGAGTATCCTTTTCCTGCAGGTTTAGAGGATATTAATGCAGCTTCAGAATGGATTATTAATAATAGCACTGCATTGGGTATAGATGAAAACAATATAGGAGTTGCGGGGGATAGTGCAGGGGGAGCATTAGCTATAAGCTTAGCAACTCAACTTAGAACTCAACTTAAGTTTCAAATTTTGATCTATCCTGCTGCAGACAATACATTGAGTACTCCATCTTGGGAAACATATAAAAATGGTCCTGTAACGAATAAAGAGGAAGCATATCGTGTCTGGAATTGGTATTTATCTTCTTCCGAGGATAAAGAAAATCCACTCGCTATACCTATTTTGATAAAAGATTTTAAAGATGTTCCACCCGCCTTGGTTATCCTGGCAGAGCACGATCCTTTATTAGATGAAGGAGTGCATCTTATCAATAACATGAAAGAGGGAGGTGTTATGGTTGAAACTCTTCTTTATAAGGATATGGTACATGGTTTTATGCATATGGGAGGAGTATTAAAAGAGGTACAGGAAAGTGTTGAGAAAATGGCGTCATTTGCTCACAAGCATTTTATTTAACCCATTGAAATGATAATTTGTGGGAAGTATACAAGAAGTTTTAATATTGTAATTTGATGATAAAAATAAACGAAGAGCTTTATTTTCCGGTTGAAGATACCCTGTTTGTTTTTGCTTTAGATTCTGAAGCAGGCAAAATTTTTGAAAATCACAATACATTAATAACAGGGATAGGAAAAGTAAATGCGGCGATAGAATTATCCCGGAAAATTCATCTCAACAAACCTAAATTGCTTGTAAATCTTGGTTCCGCCGGAAGTAAGAATTTTAATAAAGGAGAAGTTGTTTGTTGTACTCAATTTATTCAACGGGATATGGATGTGAGAGGTCTCGGATTTAATTTGTATGAGACTCCTCTCTCAGGAATTCCTCCTATATTAGAATATGGTCTTAAAAAAGAAGGCTTAAAAGAAGCGGTTTGTGGGAGTGGGGATAGTTTTGAAATGAACCATTCTGAAACAGATTATAATGTTGTGGATATGGAAGCTTATCCATTGGCATTAATTGCGATGAAAGAAAAGATACCGTTTTTATGCTTAAAATACATTTCTGATGATGCAGGGAGTGATGCAGCTGCTGATTGGTCGGTACAAGTTCATTTAGCTTCAGAAGCTTTTAGAAATATTTTATTTAATCAATAACAGATTTGGTAATTAGAAGCTAATTTAATTACCAAATCTAATTATTTTTTAATGCTCTAGAGAGATCGTAGCCGGTTTAGCTTGATAATTTCTCAATAGAAATAAAGTCGTCAAACCAACCGTTAATTCAATGAGAGCACTTCCCCAATAGATACTTTTAATTCCAAAATATTGCGGAAGAATAAGCATTATAGGAATATATAATACCAATTGACGTAGAAATACTAAGAAACTTGCTTTTTTACTGTCATTAACTGCCGGATAGTAGGAGAGTGCCAAAACAGTAACAGGAAGTAATGGTAATACAGAGAAAAACACTCTAAAATCAGTAATCTGATACTCATTTATAGAGCTTCCCGGTAACATGATCCCAATGAGTTGCTCCGGAAAAAGTAAAGACATAAAAAAGAAGGGAAATAGAATAGCAATTCCTGCTACAATATAAATATTCAAGAACTTTCTTGCCCTTACGAATTGTCCAGCTCCAAAATTAATACCGACAACAGGTTGAAGTCCTCTCATTAAACCAAATAAAGGAGTTAATAAAAATAGAAAAAATCTATTTAAAACGGTAAAAAATGAAATGTCACTTTCTGTTCCATATCTGGAGATAGCATTAAATACAATAATACTTTGCACGACTCCCATAATCGACATAATCATTTCAGGAAATCCCAGTTTTATTATTTTATATCCGATAGAAAGATCAAATGAAGTCGATTTCCAGTTTGTTTTAAATGAACTTTTCCCTTTAGCATAATAGAAAAAACCAAGGAAAGAATAAATAATCATTCCGCAATTGGTTGCCCACGCAGCTCCAGACACCCCCATATTAAAATAGGAAATAAAAATAGGTTTTAATACGATATCAATAACTAACCCTACGGCAATCATTTTAGCGGCCGTTTTCATTTTTCCTTCTGCTCGAACTAGCATATTTAAAGCTAATCCGTAGATCCAAAAGACCGTACCCAACATGGTTACTCTGAAGTATTCAGTGGCAATAGTTTGCAAGTCTCCTTTTGCACCCATCATTCCCATAAGCTCGTGAGCGAAGATATAGGCAGGAACTGTACATAACAAAGAGAAAAAAAGACATAGAAAATTGAAACTTCCAAATAAGTTATACAATTTATCTTGTTTATTTTGTCCAATCCAAATACTTACAGCTGCTCCTGCTCCGTTACCCACAAGTCTTCCAAAGCCGAGCACAATTTGTGATAATGGATATGCCATTCCTACTGCAGCCAATGCTTGGTTGTCAATAAGGTATCCTACAAAGATCGCGTCTAAAAAATTATTGACACCGTATAATACAATAGCCGCAACGGCAGGCCATGAAGTTTCCCACATGACCTTTTTTAAATCTCCATTTAAGATGAATGTTTTGCGGTCCATGCTTGTTCTGTACTAAACTTTTGGAAAGCAATCTGTTTCTCTACTTTGTAAATTTCTTTTCCGGTAATTGAATTGATAATGATGGCATTTCGATAGGCTCCCATTCCTAAATCCGGTGTAACAAAACCATGAGTGTGAAGTTCCGCATTTTGAACAAAAATTTGTTCGGAATTATCAATTGTATAATATCTGCTCACATCAAAAAGGCCATCTTCTGTTCTTTTGATTTGAGTCTCGATACCTTTTAAAAACTTTGGTTCTTTATATTTATAGCCAGTTGCAAGAATAACATACTCTGAAGTATTGGTAAATGTGGCTTCATCCTGTACATGCGTAAAATCCAAAACATAAGAATTTCCTTCTTGTTGAATATTATCCAATTGAGAGCTTGGTTTCAGTTCAACATTTAAGGGAGTATCTCCCACACTCATTGCATAGAGTGTGTCAAAGATATCATTGATGAGGTCAAAATTGATTCCTTTGTAAAGAGGAGGTTGCTTAGCTAATAAGTTTTTACGTTGTTGTGAAGGCATTTTATAGAAATGATCAACATACTCCGGAGAAGTTAACTCCAAAGTAAGCTTTGAATATTCCATTGGGAAAAAACGATCCGGTCTTGTAAACCAGCTCATTTTTAAATTCTCTTCTGTTTGAGGAAGAAGATCTTGAAATATTTCTGCAGCACTTTGTCCGGAACCAATAATCGAAACAGAATTAGAATTAAGGATTTCATCTTTATGCTGCAGATATTCTGAAGTATGAATAACTCTTGAAAGATTTTTCCCTTCCATAAATGAAGGTAGGTTCGGTTGAGTACCTGTTCCTAATACCATTTTTTTAGTATAGTATGTTTGGACATCATTATTTTTAATGTCAAGAACTTCGATTATATAGAGTTGTTCCGCTTCATTAAACGTAATATTTTCAACTTTCTTCCCAAAGAGACAATTCGCGAGTTGGTTAACCACCCATTGACAATATACATTATACTCTTTTCTTAAAATATAGAAGCTTTCTCTAATATAAAACTTATATAGCCTATCTGTTTCTTTTAAAAAATTAAGAAAGCTGAATTTACTTGTAGGATCAGCCATTGTTACCAAATCGGCCATAAAAGGGACTTGTAAAGTAGCTTGATCAAGCATCAATCCGGGATGCCAATCAAAACCTTGAGCTTGATCGATAAAAAGAGATGTTACTGTATCTACAGGTTCTAAAAGAGCGGCTAAGCCAAGATTAAAGGGACCAATTCCAATCCCGATGATATCATATATTTGTTTATTTTCCAATGTTCTTGTTTTATAAATTAAGTATATTCCTTTCTTGAATTATATTTTATTTTCAGAAAAGTGTATTACATATTTTTTTCTTCTAGTCTACTTTCCGGACACTTTTCCCAATATCCTTCTCGAGTACAAAAAGTAAGATAAGCTGTTTTATGCGGCATTTTAATAACTCCTTCACGCGTGTAGCCCAATCTTGTGATAATTTTATCCGTAGGTATAGCATCTACAGATGCTTCTCCTATACATTTGCCCACTTCAGGTAACATGAAAATATAATCTAAAGCAACTTGAAATGACTGAAAAGAATATTTTCTATCTTTTTGAGTTTCTGCGACAAAAAAATGTGTTCCATAATCTGTAGGTAAGGCATCATAATAAGCTCCTACAATATCTCTCATAGGCCAATAGGGTTCAAAACTAAATTGAGGAATATCATTGACGTATCCTATAAAGCTATGTTGTTCATCACTTGGAAGAATTGTTCTGAACCAAAGCTCAAGATCTTTTTTCGGACCATCCATTTTCCAGAAAGGTTTTGCATGCTCTCTATTAAACCATTCATGGATCATTTCAAAATCATGATCAATATCGAAAGGACGTATACTTATATTGATATCTTCCTCTTCAAAATATCTAGAATAAACCATATCTTTTGTATCAGGTTTAATCAATTTATCTGAAAAGAAATATTTATTTAATGGGTTGGGCGTATCAAGGAAAACAGCCGGATATTCTAAAGATTCATCTGCTTCATTAATATTTTGAAGACTTGTTATTAAGTTTCCTTTTGTATACCAACTTCTTTTATTGAGGATATAGTTCACAAGTCCTGTTTCATCTTCATTTTCAAGTTCTTTAAATGCTTTATATACCAGATTGATTAGTTTCTTTTCGTCAGCTAATCTATTGCATCCTAATGCGTTTACGACACCTAAAATATTATTGGTTACCAAATAATAAGTATATTTTGGAGCTAATGATTCTTCATCAATAATAGATTGACTTTCAACAGCAATTCCCGGTAATGCTTTCGATACTAATTCTTTTCTGCCTTCTCTAAAAAAGAATCCTTGATTATCTCTAAAATAGATTTTTGCAGGAAACCCTTTTTTATCGAGTTCAATCATTACATTCTGCTGATGGAATTCACAAGCTAGGCCATAGGTATTTAAAATACCTACAATAGGTCTTACACAGATATGTAGATATTGTTTAAACCAATCTAATGCAACTTGTTCTACAGGTAAATCAAGATTGTGAGCTGTTGTTTCTATGATGTTTTGTAGTCTAGAAGATTGTCCTAAAATGCCGTCTTGACAAAGAGCTGCTAAAAGAGTTACATTTTTATTTTTGTTCTCTTTTCCTTGAAAAGGATTTCTCCTAATACTGATATTAAATCCATTAATAATTTTCCCATTCAATTGAACCGCAATAAAGGCTGGGTCAACCATAAAATCAATTTCCGGAAAATCATTTTGTAGATTTTTCCCCCAATCTGTTTTTAATAGTCTACTGATATCATATCCTCTATGAAGTTCAGGAAACAAATTGATTCTTTCTGAATTGGTTATTTTAACATGCAAAGAAAACTTGAACATCCAGTTGCAGTCTTCATTATAAACGGTTCTTACAGATGAAGTAGGAGTGAAGTCTTCGCCGTAATTTCCCAACGCAAAAAGAAGTCCTTGTTGTTGCATGCTTTGAATTTCCTCTACATTCAGAAGATATTCGGCTTCCCAAGGATGCATAGGGATTATTTGATAACTAGGATGTTGATCGCATATATTTTTATGTTCAACACTTAATATAGGATATAATTTCTCAGCTATTTCTTTTGTAATAAGTTCCCCATCTGCATTTTTTTCAATAATATTTTCTGGATTTATCAAGAAATAAAACAATTGAAATCTTCCGCAAGTTTCTGGGGAATATTGTATCAAATCTTTCGAATTGAATCCCTGTTTTGATTTTGGAACAGGATGAAGAATATGCCCTAGAATAAGAGATTGTTCCGCTTCAATAAAAGACATTTCTAGATCATTAACGTGCTTTTTATTTTCAACAAGGTAATTTAAATAGGTGCTAAGATTTTCAATACTATTACTCAATCTATTCATTACAATCGAAGCATCAATATCAGAATATATCCCTTTAGCATATTCCGCAATAAGAGTCATGAAAGTATAAATATCTATTTCTGAAACTTCATCGGTCTCCATAACCCTCTTTACAACTGGGAAATCAAAAAGATGTCTGCCAGTTTCTGAAAAGTAATTTACCGGAATATATACATCACATCCTATTGTAGAAAAATCAATTCTTATATGAAGATTTGTTGGCGTCTTTTGAAGCTTATTGGCTATAGCATCATCATAATCTGGAATTCCCAGATAACGGCTCCAGTTGGTAAATTCCTTCATGTAGCAGTTAATAAGAGCCGTATAGTTTATTGTAACTGCATATTCATTAATTGACTTCGACATACTCATTTCCATATTTTCTTATAATTGTTAAGGTTGATTGGATATCTTCGATGGTTGTTAAGGGGTTCAGAATAGTAAATTTTAAATAAAATTGCCCATTTACTTTAGTTCCTGCTACTAATGCATTACCGTGTTTATACAATTGTGACTTTATATAGGTATTGATTCTATTTAAATCGAAAGTTTTAAAAGGATTTGCAGAATAACGGAATACCAAAGCTGAAATATCAGAACGATTTAAAATTTCAAATTCAGGATCATTTTCTAACATAACAGCAGCTTTTTTAGCAGTCTGAATGATGGTATCAATATAATCACCCAATCCTTTTTTACCGATAATTCGGAGCGTAAACCAAAGTTTTAACGCATCAAATCTTCTGGTAGTTTGTATGGATTTATTGACCTGATTTGGAATTGCATTATCATCATGATCTTTAGGATTTAAATAATCAGCATAATGGGTTATTAAGGTAAAGTAGTTTTTATCTTTTACAAGAAATCCGCTACTGCTTACCGGTTGAAAAAAAGATTTGTGATAATCTACTGTCACAGAATCTGCTTCTTCAATTCCATGAATTAAATGACGATGGTTCTCAGTTAAAAGTAAAGCACATCCATAGGCAGCATCTACATGAAACCATAAATCATATTTCTTAGCAATGACTGAAATATTATGGAGAGGGTCTATATTTCCGAAATCTGTTGTTCCTGCTGTTCCTACTATTGCAATGGGGATATTACCTTCTTCTATTTCTTTTTTAATCGCATCTTCTAGTAAAATACTATTCATTTTAAAAGATCGATCAGTTTTAATCTTTACAACCGCTTGTTCACCCAATCCTAAAATAGAAGCACTTTTTTGTATACTAAAATGAGCAGCTTCTGAAACAAAGATTCTAAATCGATGAGCATGTATCGGTAATCCATTCTTTTTAATATTATGATTAAAATGTTTTATAGAATAATGATCTCTCGCTAGAAGCATTCCCATAAGATTACTTTGGGATCCTCCACTGGTAAATACCCCATCAGATTCTTTGCTAAATCCAATTTCTTTACATGTCCATTCAATAAGCTTTTGCTCCATTAATGTTCCTCCAGCACTTTGATCCCATGTATCTAAAGAAGAGTTTATGGAGCTAATAAGTACTTCTGCAATCACAGCCGGTATAACCACCGGGCAATTCAGATGCGCTACATATTTCGGATGATGAAAAGCGATTGCATGTTTTGTATACAATGTTTTGACTTCATCAAAAACTTCATCATAATTTTTTGACTGTTCATTTAAATTGATGTTTTCAAACTGCTTTCTTAGTTCATTAGGAGAGACTCCGCTGAAAGGTTGATTGTTCTCTTCTAAAAATTCTACAACTGCCTCTTGTGCTTTTTGCATGGCATTTTGATATTCGTGAACGTTGACTTCACAGAATAGGTTCTTCAAATTTTTGAATAGGTTTTCCCTTTCTAAAACCGTTTGTTGAGTAATAACTGTGTCCATTTAAATATTTGTGTTCTTTTCTAGTTGTAAATATATTCTTGCTTAATAATTGATCGTATAACCTATAGAGAAAGTGGTTCCTCTCCCTTGATATGCATATGCTTTTTGAGGTTCTCCGTAAAAAAATACAGAGCGTTGTCCCCATATTGTTGTATATTGTTTATTGAAAAGATTTTGAACCCCAAAATTGATCGTTCCTTTATTTAATTTTACATCACCAATGAAATCAAATAGAGCATAACCACTTATTTTCATATCTGCTAGGTCTGTATAATTCATAGCGTTTTGCATCTGTAGCTTTAAAGAAAATCTGTTGGTATTCCATCCTGTAAAAACCGTAAACTTGGAAGGATTGGTGGTGTATACGGACTGATTTTTCCAACCCTCATTGGTATCCGTTTCAGATTTTACGAGTAAGATATTTCCTCCTAATTCTAATCCTTTAGAAAAGCGGTAGGTTAAGGCACCTTCAAAACCATAGTTTCTTAATTTTTGGTCAAGTAGAGAAATAGTAAATGCCACATTGTCAATTTTTAAGGTCTTATCCGAAAGAGAGTAAAAAAATGATCCTTGAGCCGATATTCCGGTTTCAGAGCTTCTATTATTTCTAAAACCTAATTCCAATTGATTAGTTTTAATACCACTTAATGGTTGTTCGGCAATATTGATGCTATTGAGGAGGTTCCAGTGATTATTTGCTAATTCATATTTCCCAAATCCATATGTTTTTGCAGCATCAGGAACAGCAAATCCTTGAGAAAACCCAAGCCAAGTTTGCCAAGTTGGAGTAATTTTATATAATAAACTAGCATTAAGTAATGTAACGTCATAATTATTTTTACCTCCTTTTACTGCATCTGCAGAATTGCCATATCCGAAATGCATATATACTTGTTCTTTAAAACCTACAAAGTCATCCAGTTTTATATTGATGAATTGTTGTCTGATTCCTCCGGAAAGAATAAATTTATTCGTAATATTCCATTCTGCCTGCATAAAACCTGACAAAGTAAATATTTTAGTATTGGGATATCTTCCTACAAAACCATCAGTTTTATTAATTAAGCCTCCTGATGCACTGCTTATTTCCGGATTGAATAGAGCTTGATCCCCTTTGAATTTCTCCACATCAGAATCCATTCCATAGGTAAAACTAAATGATTTCCATTTTTTATTGAGTACTGCTTTTACACCATAAATGTCAGTATTTCCTCTGGCTGAAGAAAGGAATATAGGAAGTGTAATTCCTGCAGGTGGCTTAGGAACTTCGGCGAAAGAGGCTCCGAAATCAATATTTTCTTTTCTCCCATACGCTTGTAAGATTGCATTTTGATTTCCTAAAATATTTCGAATACTATACTGGATATTAGCCATGAAACGCTCTGTACGAGGTACTACATCTGAATCAGCTCCACCCATTACATTGATTAAATCAGGGTTTTTTGTAGTAAAACCGGCAAAATTTTGTCCAAAAGACAACCATTTTTTATTCCTAACCTTTGCATTATAATATTGTAAATCTAAACTTAAGTCTTGGTTTGAGGCTATTTTTGCTGTCATACTTCCCAAAAGATCAATAGATCTGTTGTATTGAAAATCAGCTTGTTTTACATCCGTAATTATTTGATTTCCACTTGGATCAAATGCTCCTTCATTTTGAGTAAAAGCAGCTCCCAATCTAAATTTTATCGCATCATTTCCTCCTTGAATTGACTGAGCAATTCTTTTGTCTAAATCATCTTTATGAAATCCCGTTTTCAATCCAACTAATGTTTCAAAGGCCAGCGCATTTGAGGTTGGTTTTTTTGTAATGATATTAATTATTCCTCCTGTAGAATCACCTCCATATATTGATGAGGCACCAGAAAGGACTTCAATTTTTTCAATATTGAAAGGATCAATAGAGTCAAATTGTCGGCTTGAAGCTCTGGTACTGTTTAAAGAAACTCCATTGATCATGACAAGAACATTTCTTCCACGCATATTTTGAGCAAAATTTGTTCTTCCTTGATTTCCAAAGTCAAATCCGGGAATCATATTTCCCAATACTTCTTTCAATCCGGAACCTCCTTTAATCTGCATTTGAAGTTCCTCTTTACTTATAACCCAAACGGTTCCAGGGATATCACTAATTTGTTTTGGAGAACGAGAAGATACCATAACAATTTCATTAATATTTTGAGTATTAACAGTATCTTTCTTTGTTTGGGCAGAAATAGAAGTCACGAAACTTGCTAATAAGCTGATTGAAAGCACATATTGTTTATTCATTTATTTAGAACAATTAAAAATAATTTAGCAAATATAGTTTTTTATCTCACAAAGTATCAAAATGATATTTATCATATAACTCAAATATTTGTGATTTCTAAAAATTAAATTGCTTAAGTGCAATCGATTGATCGGCCCTGTATATGGTTAAATACAATCTTTTTAAGAAGGTAAAATAATAAAAATATGATTAAAAAATAAAGATAAATTTTTAATAAAATTTTAATAATGTGATATTTTTAAAATAAATTGAGTTTAAATGGAATATTTTCCAAAAACATTTTTTTTAATGATGATCAGAGAATCAATTTTGAGTTTTTCGAAAAAATATCAATGCTTTTTTCTATTTCATTGAAATTCAAACTTCCGAAGCCTAATCTCATTGCAGTATGGTCTTTAGTTTGATAAAGTAGGGTTTTAGGAATAAATAAATTATTTTCATTACATTTTTTGCTTAGCTTAAGTAAGTTGATGGGAACTTTCCATTCTATCCAAATGGCAAGCCCTCCACTAGGTATTTCAAATTCTACAAATTCACCTAAACTATCTTCAAATAACCGGGTAAAATGATTACGTCTTTCTTTATATACTTTTAAAGACTTTTTTAAATAACGATTAATTTCTCCCTCTGCTATCATTTCGCCTAGAACATGTTCCATTAGAATATCTCCTTGTCTATCAATAATACCTAGATATTTTCTCATTTCAATCATTACATTTTCCGGAGCGACAATAAAACCCGTACGAAAACCGGGCGCTAAAGATTTTCCAAAAGAACCTATATAGATAACCATTCCATGAGTATCTGCACTAGCAAGTGGAAGAATAGGACTTTTATCATAATTAAATTCGTAATCATAATCATCTTCAAGAATTATAAATCCATATTCATTGGCAAGATTCAAAAGCTCTAATCGTCTTTGTGCAGTTAACGTAACTGTAGTAGGATAGTGGTGATGGGGCGTAATATATAACACTCTAATTTTTTGTTTTTTACAAAGGTTTTTAAGTGCATCCACATCAATCCCTTCTTTATCGACTGGAATTGTAATAATTTTAACTCCTTTATTTTGAAAAATCATATTCACAGAAAAATAACTTAATTCTCCTACGACTACAGTATCACCTTCGGATAATAAAATTTCTGATACGATGTACATACTCATTTCTGTACTCCGGGTAATGAGTAGATTGTGTGTTGTAATAGGTAAACCTCGTGATAAATTCAAATATTGTGAAAGGTTTTCCTTAAAGAATTCACTTCCGTCATGATTATAGTGTTTTAGTTTATGTGTTCTTCTTTTAAGTGTAGAAGTGTAAATTTTTGAATGTTGATCAATTTGAGCTAAGCGGATATCAGGAATACCATCATTAAAAATAAATTCACAATTTGAGTATTCAAAAGGATTATCAAGAATATTTGATATCTTAAAATGAAATCCTGTTTTTTTAGGATAGTGGGTAAGATTTTCTTGATTAAAACTTTCTATTTCCGAATTATTTTGTGTATTTTTTCCTATAACAAAAGTGCCTTTATTAGGATAGCTTTCTATCCAGCCTTGTGCAAGTAATTCATCATAAGCAGCAATCATTGTATTTCTATGAACATTTAAAATTTTACTTAATGTTCTAGTCCCCGGAAGTTTAGTTCCAAAAGGTAAAAAGCCTCTATGAATTGCATTGATCAACTGATTGGTTATTTGCATGTAAATTGTAGCCTCTGATTTTCTATCAATTACAATAAAACTTTTATAAGGAATTTCAACCGGACTATTCATAATCTATAAACTGGCACTATGTAACCATCCGGCAATATACTACTTTTGGCCATAAAATAATAAATATGGAATTGTATACTATTTTACAGCAAATTGTTCATGATAATAATATGCATGCCAAATGGCTCAATACTCTTTCTTATATGGAAAATGCAGGAGCAAGAAAAATTTCGGCTTGTGAAAGTCTTACCAAGGTGGAAATTATACAATTAAAACATGCAGCAGAAGAGCATCGCCATGCTTACTATCTCAAGAAACAAATTGGGAAAATAAATACTCAAGTATGTACTACTTATTCGGATCATGAATTATTAGCATCAGTTGCAACAAGACAGTATCTTAATTCTTTGGATATCAAAACATGCAAATATCTCCAATCTGTTTTTACTATGACCAAAGAAGAAATGAAATTTGCCGCTTATCTTTTTGTGACGTATGCCATAGAAGTTCGTGCAGATGTACTTTATCCTATATATCAGAAAGTTCTTACGGAAACCTCTTCAAAAATAATGGTAAAATCAATTATATTGGAAGAGGAGGGGCATTTGGAAGAAATGATCAGCCAGTTAACGACTTTTTCAAAAAATTGGAAATACTATGCGGAAGAAATTTTGAAAATTGAAGAAGAACTTCACACACAATGGATAACGGCTATTTCTAAAGAAGTAGAACAAGACTGCTATGCTCAATAATCAATTGAATAATTGGAGGAAATCACTTGAAAAAAGGAAGCAAGAAGGAACTTTAAGAGTATTAAGGCCTCAAACCCAGGAAATTGATTTTTATTCTAATGATTATTTAGGATTGGCAGGGAATAGGAGTTTTCAAAATAGATTATTAGGAAAGATTTCTGAAAATCCTAGATTGCTAACGGGAAGTACAGGATCTAGGCTTATTAGTGGACACAGTATAATAGTTTCTGAAACAGAAGATTATATTGCTAAAGAACATCAATTTCCTTGCGCTTTACTTTTTTCTTCGGGATACAATGCTAATTTATCTTTATTCTCTACACTATTAAATCGTCATGATACTCTTATTATGGATGAGCAGATTCATCGTTCGGTACATGATGGATGCAGATTGTCAAATGCTAAAAAAATAAAGTTTAAACATAATGATCTACAAGACCTTGAAGATATTTTGAAAAGGCAGAAAGGGGGTTGTTATGTAGCTATTGAGACCCTTTATTCTATGGATGGAGACATTGCACCGATAGAAGAGATCGTACAAATAACAGAAAAATATAATGCTAATCTGATTGTAGATGAAGCACATGCTTTTGGTGTTTTTGGGTATGGCATGATAGAAAAGTTTCGATTGCATGACAAAGTAATGGCAGTAGTGGTTACTTATGGAAAGGCCTTAGGTACGCATGGGGCCGCCATTTTATGTAATAAAACAATTAGATCTTATCTTATCAATTTTGCTAGTCCCTTTATTTATACCACTTCTTCTCATGACTTTCTATGGATGAGTATAAAAGAAGGATATGAATTTTTAAAACAAAATCATCAGTTAGCAATGGATCTGCAAGAAAACATTAAAATTTTCAGAAAGCAAAATTTAAGGTATGCATCATCTGAAAAGAGTCCTATTCAAGCTATCTTAATTCCGGAGAATAATCGCTTAAGGAATTTAAAAGAAATTTTATTTGAAAACGGGATGTTAACTTATGCAGTTTTCAGTCCGACTGTAAAAACAGGAACAGAAAGACTTCGTATTTGTCTGCATAGCTTTAATACCGCACAAGAAATTGTAAAATTAACCCAAATCATAGAAGAATTTAATGATAAAAATGAGTAGAGATGAACTTATTTATAACAGGAATTGGAACTGAGATCGGGAAAACAGTATGCTCAGCCATTTTAACAACCTATTTTAAAGCAGATTACTGGAAACCCATTCAATCAGGTGATCTTCATTACACTGATAGTATGAAAATTAAAGATTGGGTGGGTGAACAGACTATTTGCCATCCGGAAACGTATCGTTTGGTACTTGCTGCATCCCCTCATCAATCTGCATCGGAAGAAAATATTTCTATTAAAATAGATGATTTTCAACTACCAAAATCGTCAAATCACATTATTGTAGAAGGGGCTGGAGGGCTGATGGTGCCTCTTTCTGATAATGAATTTATGATTGATCTTATTGTAAAATTAAATATTCCGGTTGTTATGGTTATAAGGAATTATCTGGGATGCATTAATCATAGTTTATTATCAATTTTAGCTTTAAAACAAAAAAAAATTAAGCTAGAATATGTGATTTTCAATGGAGATTTCCCTGAAGATACAGAGAGAGTAATTCGTAAAAATATCAATAAAGAAACCAAAATCATTAACATTCCTGAGATCGAATCTTTAACAAGAAAAGATATAGAATGTATAACAAAAAAAATAAAAATTAAGGATCATGAATACAAGAATAGAGCTAAGAAACAACTGGAGTAAAGAAGAAGTGGAGGAGGTTTATAATCTTCCTCTTTTGGAACTTATATATAAGGCCGCCACTGTGCATAGAGAATGGCATAATCCGGAAGAAATACAAATATCTACTTTATTATCAATAAAAACAGGTGGCTGTCCGGAAGATTGTTCCTATTGCGGACAAGCAGCACGATATCATACAGATATTAAAGTTCAAGCTTTGCTTTCAACAGAAAAAGTAATAGAGCATGCCCAAAAGGCAAAAGAAAGTGGATCTTCCCGTTTTTGTATGGCTGCCGCATGGAGAGAGGTTCGGAATAATAGAGATTTTGATCGGGTTATTGATATGGTAAAAGGAGTTAATGAAATAGGAATGGAGGTGTGCTGTACTTTAGGAATGTTAACAGAAGAACAAGCTATGCGTCTTCAAGAAGCTGGGTTATACGCCTATAACCATAATTTGGATACTTCAGAACAGTACTATGAAGAAATTATATCCACAAGAACTTTTGACAACAGGATCAATACTATAAATAATGTAAGAAAAGCAGGAATTACAGTATGCTCAGGAGGAATCATTGGACTTGGGGAAACTCATACAGATAGAATTTCAATGCTTTTGACTTTAGCGACGATGCCCGAACACCCGGAATCTGTTCCTATTAATGCTTTGGCAAGGGTAGAAGGAACACCTCTGGAAAATAACGCAAAAGTTGATACTTGGGAAATGATAAGAATGATTGCTGTTGCTAGAATTATAATGCCTTCATCAATGATTCGATTAAGTGCAGGTAGAATTGAAATGACTGATTTTGAACAAGGTTGGTGCTTTATGGCAGGTGCAAATTCGATTTTTACGGGAGAAAGGGAAACTTTATTGGTAACCCCTAATCCCGGCGTTTGTGAAGATATGCAAATGTTCACAACGTTAGGATTAAAACCCATGAAAAAAGAAAATAAAACTACAGAAATGAGTAGTTGTGAGGATAAGTGATATTAATTAAAGATAATTAGACTTTTATATTGTATGAGTTATTTAAAAAAACGAGATAAAGCGGTCAATTGGCATCCTTATACACAAATGAAAACCGCAGAAGATGCTATTCCTATTATGAAGGGAAAGGGAGTTTATCTTTTTGATGACGAAGGGAAAAGGTATATTGATGCAGTTTCTTCATGGTGGGTAACTTTACACGGTCATTCTCATCCGTATATTGCCGAACGTATTTTTGAACAGTTAAATACTCTGGAACAAGTTATTTTTGCTGGATTTACTCATGAACCGGCAATTGAGCTTTCAGAAAGATTATTACAATTGCTGCCTAAAAATCAAAAAAAATCATTTTATTCTGATAATGGTTCAACCGCTGTAGAAGTAGCTTTGAAAATGTGTATCCAATATGCTTATAATAATGGAAAAGAAAAGGGAAAAATTTTAGCTTTTAAAAATGCATATCATGGAGATACCTTTGGAGCAATGTCGGTAAGTGGAAGAAGTGCTTGGACACAGCCCTTTGCTGAAATGCTTTTTGAAGTTGTTTTCATTGATACTCCCAATTCAGAAAATATAGAAAGTTTACAACTAAAAATTAATAATTGGGCAGATGATATCATCTGCTTTATTTATGAGCCATTAGTGCAAGGAGCAGCCGGAATGCTTATCTATAAACCTGATGATTTGAATGAATTAATGAAAATATGCAGGAATAAAAATATTCTAATGATTCAAGATGAAGTCTTTACAGGTTTTGGAAGAACAGGTAAATTATTTGCTGCGGATTATTTATCTGAAATGCCAGATATTATGTGTTTTTCTAAAGGGCTAACAGGAGGGACTTTACCAATGGGGATTACGACTTGTTCGAATGAGATATTTAATAGCTTTTTATCTGACAATCAATACAAAGCATTATTTCATGGGCATTCCTTTACGGCGAATCCTCTAGCTTGTACAGCTGCTTTGGCAAGTATGGATCTTTTATTGGAGAAAAAGACTCAAGAAAATATTCATCTTATAAGCGAAAGGCATTCTGTGTTTTTAGATATAATTAAGGATATCACATACATTGAAAATCCACGTCAAATAGGAACAATTATAGC
Organism: Chryseobacterium potabilaquae; assembly: GCF_902728265.1. Taxonomy (GTDB): domain Bacteria; phylum Bacteroidota; class Bacteroidia; order Flavobacteriales; family Weeksellaceae; genus Chryseobacterium; species Chryseobacterium potabilaquae. The sequence continues at coordinate 46,342 of NZ_CACVBR010000018.1, read as the reverse complement.
CTTTGATATTATAACAAAAGAAGGGACATCATATTTTAATAATATTGGAAAAACTCTTTATAAAGAATTTTTAGCCCGAGGAATTATTATACGTCCTTTAGGGAATATAATCTATATCGTTCCTCCCTATTGCATTACGGCAAATGAACTGGAATATATCTATCAGAACATACTGGAAGTTTTAGACGCATTTCAAAATTAAATATATCTCCCTTATATCGAAATGTAATATTTAATTGACATGCTTTTTAAAGTTATATCACAATTATGTTAATTATCCCACTTAGAAATATTTTCTCCTTTTAAATATTTAATGATGTAGTATTGTGTAGTTGTATTCTATTTTTTTTGATTGGAAAGTTCTATGGTAGAGTCTTTCTAGGCTTGCAATAAAGGATGTAGTAGCTATTACTACAATATACTTCATTTGATGTACATTATCCCAATTAAGTGAAATACAACTCGTTAAGTTATATTTATTTTTCAAAAAAGGTTAAATCAATATATCTTCGTTTTGTTAAAATTCAAATGATATGAAATTATTTTTTACCATTTTATTCCCAGCGACCATGTGCTTTGCACAAAATGGAGTCGGAATAAATACAACCAACCCTCAAGGAGTTTTCCATGTAGATCCTCTAAAAAACAATCCTTCATCTGGTAACATAACACTAAGTCAGTCGAAAGATGATTTTATTATTACGGAAAAAGGAGCTGTTGGTATAGGAACTCATCTTCCTGACGCATCAAGTATATTAGATATACAATCATCTAACAAAGGTCTTTTAGTTCCCAGAATAGCATTAACCGATAGGCTGGATGCTACAACCATTACTTCTCCTTCTAAAGGGCTGATAATTTACAACACTACCAATGATGTAACAAAGGATATAAGGGAAGGCTTAGCTGTAAATACGGGAGCTCCATCAGCACCAATATGGGAGTATATACAAACTAAAGAAGCATCAAAATATTCTTTGGAAAATATATTTACAGAACAGGCTAAAAATTCAGTTTATTTTTCTGTTACAGGTACTTCAACTAGTAATACAAATAATTTATTTGATTTTAGCGTTGAAATTCCACCCAATTCAATTGATGCAAAATTAATTATTAATTATAATATCCCTGGAGGACCGGCGGATGAAGTAGTAAAACCATCGGCATATATAGGAACTATAATTTCTAAATCTGTAGATGGAGGTAATACATACACTAATGTAACAGGGGGTAGTAAAATCCCTTTAAAGGTATTGCCATCAGATTTGCTTAATATTGAAATTATAAATGGACAAATAATTGATACTGTTTCTAATACATCTAATGTGCCATTGATCGTTCATTATAAATTTAATGCCTATGTAGAACAATTTGTGTCTTCATCAACACCAGTATATTATAGATTTAATATTATCAATGAACAAGATAATTCTTGGGGTGTAGGTGCTATTACAGCGCAACTTTATTTAAAATAATGAATTAATAAAATAAATAATTGTTTTTTCAAAGCCAATCTAAAGTTAAATTTTATAATTATTTTTTTACAAAACTCAAATTTGTAAAATTATTAAAACCCCAAATTTAATATATAGACTCATCATAATAAATTTAGCTTTGGATGGCTTTTATTAGAGTGTAAATTTTTCTATAATATAATTATTTAATGAGAAATATTTTTAACGCTAAATAAAAAAGACCCCTTGTTAGGGGCCTAAAAAAAACACAAATGATGAAAAAAAATTATTTCGATTTGCGAATATAGTAAATTAATTTATGTGAAACATAATTCTAGTGTTAATTTTTTATTATTTTTTTATTTAAATATTTATTAACCCATTACAATATATGTGTTAATTTCAAAAATAATAATGAGTTTTGAGAATTTACCCCTTGCAAAATTTGATTTATTGTCAATGGGAACATAAATGTAATATCATTTTGTAGCTAATTTATATGTAAATAAGTCTTATAATTTTATATATTATTCTATTTTGTGTGAAGCTAGATATTATAGCTCTCTTAGTTTTTAGTTAAGCCTCTCATATATATTGAGAGGCTTTATTAATTTTAAAGAATTTGAGTAGTTTCTTTAATACTGTTCATGACGAAAATACTTTTTGTCTGACCAATTCCTTCAATTTCGGAAAGTTTATTTATAAAAAAATCATGGAAGTCATCCATATTTGGAGCTAAAATCTTAAGCATAAAATCAAATTCACCACTGATATTATAAAACTCAATAACTTCTTTTAGTTTCACCACTTCTTCAATAAATTCAGTAGCCGTTTTTTTGTTATGAGCATTCAATGCAATCATGCAAATCACCATTATTCCCTTATTAATTTTTTTTCTATCTATAATGGTCACATATTCTTTTATAATACCTAATTTTTCCATTCGCTTAATACGTTCGTGAGTAGGAGTGGGGCTTAGATTAATCTTTGCTGCGATCTCTCGCACACTCAATTTAGAATCTTTTTGTAATAAACGTAGAATGGATCTGTCTTTTTCGTCCGGAATGTAGCTTTCTGTTGTCATTTGTTCTGTTTTTTTGATTCTTAAAACTTGTAAAAAGGACATTTGACCTTTTTGCAAGTAAATATATTATAATTGTTCTAAATATTTTAGGTTATTTTTATAATTGTTCTAATTGAGATAAATTTGCCGGGAAATTTAGAATTATGCAGAGACAGAAAAAATTAATCTTAATTTTAGCATCAATAGGAACTTTTGTAGAGGCTCTTGATATTGCTATTATTAACTTGAGTATTCCATCTATTCAATCTCAATTTGGAATAGGTACAGAGATGGCTCAATGGCTACAGACATTATACGTCTTATTTTTTGGAGGCTTTTTAATTATTGGAGGAAAATTTTCAGATCAAATAGGAAGAAAAAAAATATTTCTTATAGGAAGTCTTATCTTTATGTTAGCTTCTTTAGGTGCTGGGTTGTCTTCCAGTTTTCATATTTTAGCAATATTTAGAGCTTTACAGGGCTTAGGTGCCGCTTTTATAATGCCTTCTTCTCTTTCTATTGTTACTAACACATTTAAAGAACATCAGGAAAGAAGTCGTGCTTTAGGAGTATTTAGCTCATTTGCTGCTATAGGATCGGGTAGTGGGCTTTCCATTGGGGGAATTATCAGTACCTATTTAAGCTGGCATTGGGTATTTTTAATAAATGTTCCTATTCTTTTAATAACTATCATACTTTCTTATCAATATTTACCTTCTGATAACAAGAATGAAAATGATCAACCCATAGATATTCTTTCAGGAGTTATATTGGTATTTGGACTTTTATTTCTGACATATGGGACACATGAACTTATACATATTCAACAAAATCCTTTATCGATTGTAGGATCTATAATCCTTTCCTTCTTATTATTAAGAATCTTCTTATCTCGCTTAAGAACATCCTCTAATCCATTGATTAATTTACCATTATTTAAATATAGATCATTGGTAGTATCTAATTTGACTTTCTTTACATTAGGGGCTTTTTTTATATCGTTTTTATTTTTGATTTCATTGATGCTTCAAAAAGATCTTCATTACAGTGCAGCTAAAGCAGGATTATTGCTTGTCCCTTTTAGTATCATGTCAGCTTTAATTGCCAAATTTATTTTGCCTCATATTTCTAAAAGAATAACCACAATTCAAATGGGAATTCTAGGTTGGGGATTCATGCTGTTAGGTGCTCTTTTTTTATTAATCACAACATATACAGGACATCCAATAGTGCTCATTCTCTTAGGAGCTGCTTGTATATCTGGAATTGGAATGACTTTATGTTTTACAAGCCTATCTGTTTTAGGAATAAGAGATATTGATGCTTCTCAATATGGAATTGCATCGAGCTTAAGTAGTACTAGCTATTTTTTAGGAGCAGGAATTGGATTGTCTTTTACTACATTTATGACTCAAGTTTTTCCTTCAGAGTGGGCTACCGGTAGTCTCAGTTATGGAATTTTAGTAGGATATTCTCTCTGTGCAATTGGTGTATTAGTTCATATGATATTGAAAGAATTTAAAATGAAAGAGTCAAAAGTAATAACATCATAATTGGGAAGTATTTGTTATTTTTAGGGTTTTATTATTTTTAATAAAATTTATATTTTAAAAGCCAAAAACAAAATATTTTACTTATGAAAAAAAAATTAGTGCCATTTTTTATACTATCATGGATGTATGGATTTTCTCAAGAGCAAAAAGCGATGGCTTCTGAAAATGATACGATCAAAGCTTGGAGTATACAGGGACAAAATACACTTATGCTTAATCAAGCAGCCTTTTCGAATTGGATTGGGGGAGGTGCTAATAATATAGGTTGGTTAGCAGGAACCAATTATAATTTAACATATGAAAAAGGAAAAGATTTATGGGAGAATATTATTATTTTAGGATATGGGCAAAATAATACCAAAGGTGTAGGGACAAGAAAAACACAAGATGTCATTAATCTTTCAACCAATTACGGGAGAGAATTTAGAAAGCACTGGTATATATCCGGAGGGCTTGGTTTACAATCTCAGTTTGCTGCAGGATATGAAGATGGCAATAATCCAGCGGCAAAAAAGATTTCCAACTTTATGGCTCCGGGTTATTTTACAATAGGAGTGGGGGTAACATATCGACCTAATGATAATTTCACTCTTACATTACGCCCAGCCAATGCAAGATGGACTTTTGTATTGGATAAGGATCTTCAATATGCAGGAAATTATGGATTAAAAAACGATAATGATTCCTCTTTATTTCAGTTTGGATTTCTAGGTACTGCTATGTATAAGGTAAAAATAATGGATAATATTAGTCTTATTAATACGGGTTCGGTATTTTCAAATTATCTAGATCACCCTGAAAGGCTCGTTTTGTCCTATAGTGGTATTCTTAATATGAAGATTAATAAATTTGTGTCCACTAATATAACATTAGATTTGTTGTATGATCATAATCAGATTAGAAAAACACAGCTAAAACAGACTTTGGGAGTAGGTTTTGCTTACAATATTGATAACGGCAAAAAAAGATCAGTGAATAAAATAAACCAATCTTGGCAAAAATAGCTGTGTTGCCATTATAATAAAAAATCCTTTTCCGATATTTTCGGAAAAGGATAAACACCAAATTAAGAAATGTACATGACAAAATAAAGAATTTGTCTGCGCTTCATTTCTCGTTAAAATTTTCTCATCATAAAGAAAAATTAAAACTAAATCTTATTAAGGCATCAAAACAGTATCTACCACATGGATAACACCGTTTGATTGATTTACATCTGCTATTGTTACTTTAGCACTATTACCTTTAGCATCTTTTACATATAAGTTTTTACCTTTTGTCCAAAATGTAAGTTCTTCACCTTGTACTGTTTTCATCATACTTTTACCATTTCCAGCTTTTACTGCAGCCCAAATTTGCTTAGCACTAAATTTTCCCGGTAAAACATGGTATGTTAAAATTTTAGTAAGCATTTCTTTATTTTCAGGTTTTACTAAATTTTCAACGGTTCCTTTAGGTAATTTTGCAAACGCGGCATCAGTAGGTGCCAATACTGTGAAAGGGCCTGCTCCTTGTAATGTTTCTACAAGACCTGCTGCTTTTACTGCTGCTACTAATGTTTTGTGATCTTTAGAGTTCATTGCATTTTCAATAATGTTTTTTGATGGATACATTGCAGCTCCACCTACCATTACTGTTTTTTCTTTTGTCATCTGTGCGTTAACATTTCCACTGAATGCAAAAGATAATGCGATCATTCCTAAAGTTGCGATTTTTGATTTTGTGTTCATTTTAAATTAGATATTTAAGATTAAATATTAGTTGTTTTCTTGTTCTTACAAATCATTTACGATGTTAGTTTTATTTTAGATTTAAAAATTTTAATAAAATATTCAAATTACTGATAATCAATTTATTATTTTTCATTTTCAACAATAACCATATGATTAATTATATATATATTCTATATTTTATTTCCAATTATTATTACCCTATCGTATATAAAAGACTATTAATATTTTTTGTTATATCTTTTATTTTATTACATTTGAGTTGAAAAAAAATTTATTACTATCAAAACAAAATATTCGGAAGAGGAGCTTATTGTTTTATTAAAAACTAAAAGCGAAAATGGTTTTCAATATTTGTATGACCATTATTCTGGTGCATTATATGGCATCATCCTCCGCATTGTTCAATCTAAAGAATACACGGAAGAAATTATCCAAGATGTTTTTATTAAAATCTGGAATTCTATTGATCAATACGATTTGAATAAAGGTAGATTTTATACGTGGATGATTAATATTGCAAGAAATACTGCGATAGATTATTTGAAATCTAAAGGGTTTCAAAATGAACTTAAAAACCAATCACTTCCAGATTTCGTATATAATACTACAGAGCTTTCGATATCTAATAAAGAGTCTGATTTTATTGGATTTAAAAATATACTCGAAGGATTGGAAGAGGACAAGCTAGAACTTATTGAACTAGCCTATTATAAAGGATATACTCAAAGTGAAATATCCGAACAGTTGAATATTCCCTTGGGAACTGTAAAAACCAAGATGAGGAATGCACTGATGAAATTAAAGGATTTGTTAAAAGATTATCAATAAATTGAATACTAAAGAATACATATCATCCGGAATTATAGAATCTTATATTCTAGGTCTTGCATCTCCAGAAGAAGCAGGGATTTTGGAGTGTGTGATAAAGAACAATGCAGAAGTAAGAGAAGCTTTTGAAGCAGCTCAAAAAACATTGGAAGACCTAGCTACAGTGAGTGCGGTGAAACCGCCAAGTGATTTGAAAGATAAAATTTGGAATAAAATTCAACAGGAACAAACTGCGAAAAAAATAACCCCAATTATTGAGCTTCCGAAGGAGGAGGAAAAAATTGAAAATAAACAAATCTACAGTTGGAAAAAATATACAATTGCAGCGTCTTTTCTTTTTCTATTGAGTATTGCAGGTAATTTATTTTGGTTAAATAATCAATCGAAAACCAACGATGAAATGGGGAAACTAAAGAATGAGATGCACTCTCAGAATTTGGTATTAGAAAAAATGACCCAAAAAATGGATATGTTTTCAAATCCAGATATGCAATTAGTTGTATTAAATGGGGTAGATAAACATCCGAATGCTAAAGCGATGGTTTTTTGGGATAAAAAGACAAAAGAAGTATATCTAAATGCTGAAAACTTACCTAAGGCACCAGATGGGTTACAGTATCAACTTTGGGCTATTATAAACGGTAAACCAATAAGTGCAGGTATGTATTCAGACGATAAAGACAGTAAAGTTGCTCTATCAAATATTCCCAATGCTGAAGTTTTTGCGATCACTCTAGAGAAACAAGGCGGAAGCGAGGTTCCTACAATGGAAAATATGTATGTAATGGGTAAAATTTAAACATAGAAGAATTTTAATTCGTATCTCAAGTTCAAAAAACGATCAGTATAAATGTCCTTTATTTATTATAGACAATAATATTTGTTTATAATATACTTATTTCATTATAAATCAAATAGTACTAATTTTGATGAATCCTTAGCCTACGTTCTAACTTCTATCTAGACTCTATTTCTAATATTATTACAATAGTTCTATAAAATTAATAACTTTGAATTTATTATCTTATTAATAAAGAGAATAGATTTTTATCCTAATATATATCAAGATCTGTTGATATATTCTTCTATAAATTTGATTATTTAGTTTGGAAAATTCGAGAAATCTTAATATTATATTTAAGGCTTCTGTACAATTATTACATCTTTTATTCCTATCTTTTTATGACAGCACTCATAAATCTTTCATTAAAGTTTGAATAATTTTGTCCAACTAAATGAGAGTTTACTCAAATAGTTTTTTTTCATCATTTGTGTTTTTATTTGAGGCTGTTTTTTAATAGCCTCATTTTTGGAATTTTGTATTTTATAATAAGAAAAACTAATCAGAATACTCTTTTAATAGCTCTCTATAGCCTGTTAAAATAGACGATTTAGAAATAAAGCCAATAAATTCATTATTTGAATTCACTACCGGTAAATTCCATGCCATCGTCTCATCAAAAATTTGAAGAATTTCCAACGGTTTATTTTCAGGATGAATCAACGCAGGAGGATTTTTCATAATCTGAATAATAGATATTGAGCTATAATCTGTAAATAAGTAAGGGCGAATATCATCCAAAGTAAGAATTCCTTTCAATTTTCTAGTATCATCTATAATAGCAAAAATATTTTTATTTCCATTTTTCACAAATTCAAATAGCTCTTCAATAGGGGCATCTTCATGAATAGTTTGTGAATATTTATCGATGAAATCTTCTGTATGTAAAGAAAATAATAAATTTTTATCGTGTCTATGGGTGAAAATTTTCCCTTGATCTGCCAAAAACTTCAATTCGGGCGAAATAGGAGAGAACCATTTTGCAATAAGATAGGCCATAATAGAAACAATCATAAGTGGAATAAATAAATCATATCCAAAGCTAGACTCTGCAATGAGAAAAATTGCAGTTAAAGGAGCATATAATACACCACTCATTGTTCCGGCCATTCCTACAAGAACTAAATTTGTCACTGGAACATCATTAAATCCTAAATGTTGACAAATAATAGCAAATAGATATCCTACGGTCCCTCCTGCAAAAAGTGATGGAGCAAAATTTCCTCCGTTACCTCCACTGAAGATAGTAAAAGAAGTGGCAAAAGCTTTTAACAGACACACTAAAATTAAGAAAATAATAATAGTCCACTCTTCAATTTTAAAATACCTAAAAAAACTATTTTCAATAATAAGATGTATATCGCCATTGGTAAAAGCTTTTACAGTATCATATCCTTCTCCAAATAAGGGTGGGAATAGTACGCAAAGTAAAGATAATACACCTCCCCCAAACATGGCTTTACGTAATCGTGACAACTGCAGTCCTTTAATAAAGTGTTCTACTTTTTGAGATATTACTACAAAATATCGAGCGTACAAACCAGTTACAATACCTAATATTAAATAATAGGGTAGATTTTTATAATTAAACGGCTCTCTTGTATAAAATCTGAAAAGTACATCTTCCTGAAGTAAAATTCGAGATAATAGACTTCCACATACTGCCGCTACTACAAGAGGGATGAAATCTGTAAATACAACTCCTGTGAGCAAAATTTCAAAAGCAAACATAATCCCTGCTATAGGAGCATTAAAAGCAGAAGCAATTCCTGCTGTAGCACCGGCTGCCAGTAATAACGTTCTCTCTTTATAAGTTAGTCTATACGTTTGTGCATAATTAGATCCTATAGCAGACCCGGTAACGGCTATAGGACTTTCAAGCCCTGCAGATCCTCCAAGTCCTACTGTAATAGCACTCTGAATAATCTGAGAATACATTTTTACGGATGATACAACACTTGAATTCTGGGCAATTTCATAAAGAATTGCTCCAATTCCTTTTCTATCTTGCCCTTTAAATAATGTAAGTACAATGCTTGTAGTAAGTACAATACCTAAAAAAGGAAAAACAATATAAAATAGAATTTGATCTTCAAAATGTACTTTATGGGTAATAAAATAATGTATATTATGAACAAGTGTTTTAAGAAGAACTCCAGCCATTCCAGCAGTACAACCCACAAGAATTCCTGAAAGTAACAAAAATTGACTTCGCGTAAGCCTATTATTTAGCCAATGAAGAATAAGTTCATAGCTACGGGCTTTTTCTAGTCCGTATTTTTGAAAGTCTCTTTTGAATTTTAAAAAACTCAAATATCTTTTTTTATTGTGAAGTTTCACTTGTGCAATGATTTTTATTCTATAGTTACGTTTCTAATTTCGTAAATGTAAGAAATATCTTAAGAAAAAATTGTACATACAGCTATTAGACTTTCATTATAAACGTGAAAAAGGGAGACCCTTTTATTTTCTGCTAATATTAATATCTATAATGAAATAATATTCAACTGATTACTTTGAAATGGATGAGCGCATTTTCAATTCCATCATCATCGACATCATCGGTTATATAATCCGCTACTTCTTTTACATTATTATTAGCTTTTCCCATAGCAACACCTATTTTTGTATGCTTTATCATTGATATATCATTTCCACCATCTCCAAATGACATAGTTTCAGATATATCGATTCCAAAATATTGACAAAAGCAATCTACTCCTAATTTTTTTGTTATCCCTTTAGGATTTACATCAGCAAAAAGTGGAGTCCATCTTGAGGCAATACAATTTGGCATAATGTTTTTCATAAACTCATTTTCCTCTTCAGGACCAAGAAAAATATTGGCTTGTAACACATTATCTATATCAATGCCCTTTTTTCGGACAATAGGAGGAACAGGTAAATTAAGATGGGCATACATCCCTATAACTTCTGGAGTGGTATCATTCAGCATTACTTTGTCAAAATACATTAAAGAATAATTTAAAGGATGTTCATCCGCATATTGTACTAAAGATGTTATATCATTTTTATTAATGGCTTCTCTGAACAAAATATAACCTTTTTTGCTGACACAACATCCTCCATTAAAAGTAATAAATCCATCAAAATTTAGTGATGTTATATGTTGTATCGCATCTACTGAACGACCTGTTGCCACAATTATTTTGATATTTTTCTTTTTTAGTTCAGATAGAGCACGAAGGGTAGAAGAAGGTATTTTCCCTGTTTTGAAGCTAACCAAAGTTCCATCAATATCAAAAAAAACTGCTTTAATAGAAGGTATGTCAGGTGAAATCATGTGTTTTTTATTCAAAATTCTTATTGTATAAATATACAACTTAAGTCTTTAACAAACTATGGACCATTATAGATTATTACATAAAATAGCGGGATTTTTCGCCTTAGATACACCTAAAATAATTATAAATATTATTAAGTTGAAATTATTTCATATATCACTTTAACATGAAATAATATTGCTTCATTTCATATTTCAAAGTATATTTATACATCTTAAAAACAAATAACCATAAAAAACAACATTATGAATCATGTAAAGTACAGAGTGGGAAAATGGCTTCCTTCCGATAGAAGTTTCTTAAATAGCTGGATCGAGAAAAAGGTAAATCAAGTAAAACACTCTAATCTTCCATTAAGCCCAGCTATTTCTGATCTTAGAGATGCTATATATAACGATCCTATTTTATTTATGGGTTTTACAAGTATGTATGATCAAATACCACAAGGCTATAATGAACCAGTAAAAAACTTTGAAACCATGCTCCTTATCATGAATCAGATTTTACAGGAAGCTCCTTGCTACAGTAACATAGAGAATACAATTGGTTTGGTGGGCTTTCCTATTAATGCTATTTTAGATTGGGCAATGGGTACTCAAGGAGGATATTTAACATTTACCAATACTCTTGTTAATGAAAAGTTGAATGCGATTTTAAACGAATGGAAGTTATTTTTACAATCGAGTGATTCGCAATATGTTTTAACTGATGGTCCCATCTTTCAACCACAGCCCGACTATACCAATCCAATTGGTTGGTTTTCACCAGACGCTTTAGAAGCTATTGCAGCAATGGATCCTTTGAGGGGGCAAGGTAATGATCCACAGGATGCTTTGGCAAACTTTATATATAACTACCAATGTGATCCTAATGCACCCTATTTTGGATATAAAAGTTGGGATGATTTTTTTACCCGTGAATTTAATCCTGGTGTCAGAGAGGTAAGTGATGCAGATAAAGACCCTTCAGTTATAGTTAATGCATGTGAATCTGCTCCTTATAACTGCGTAACTAATGCTATGAGTAGAGATAAATTCTGGATGAAAGGACAACCGTATTCTTTATTGGATATTATGGATAATCATCCATTAGCAGAACAATTTGGAGATAATAGTACAGTGTATCAGGCTTTCCTTTGTGCTAAAACGTACCATAGATGGAATAGTCCTGTTGACGGTAAAATCGTTGCTGTTCAAAATGTTTTAGGTACATATTATGCTGAAGCTCCTGTAGAAGGATATGATCCCGCAGGGCCTAATGATTCTCAAGGTTATATTACGGAAATAGCAGCTCGTGCTTTGATTTTTATACAATCTGATAATGAAAAAATAGGACTTATGTGTTTTGTGGCTGTTGGAATGGCAGAAGTTTCCAGTTGTGAGATAACAGTGAATGTAGGAGATCAAGTGAAAAAAGGAGATCCTATTGGGACTTTCCATTTTGGAGGTTCAACGCATTGTTTGATTTTTAGACCAGGTATTAATATTGATTTTGACTTTCATGGACAAACCCCGTGCTTAAATACTTATAATATTCCTGTAAAAGCAAGAATTGGGGTTATCACTAATTAAAAATGAACTAATACTAAATATTTGAAGTATCTATAGAATCATTTTTCTCTGATGCGGAATTATGGACTTTCAGGCTTGGTTATAAAAATCCAAGCCTCATTTTTTATATAATATATTTAACAATAAATTCGGAAAAATAATATCTTTTTAAGGCTAATATAGCATATTTTAATACAAATTAATAAGGTTAGGTAGGGATTAAAATATTTAACATAATATATAAGGTTAATACTAATATAAATTTTTATATTTGCCACATAAAAGCATGATGATGAAATACGCAATACTCTTAGTTCCTATAAATAATTATCACTATCTAAAAGATAATTTTTCACTAATAACACACCTGAAATTATAATACTGAAGTAACAAACTCTTAAACTTGTTATTAATACATGAGTTAGAATCAGTGATATACTGAGCTCAACAACCTAAACACATATTTAATATTTTTATTCTTTTTGAGTTATATTCAGAATGAAGAATTATATTATTTATATGTAAGCTTTTGTATGTTACTTTTTCATTATAAGGCCTATTTTATTACTGAAAATAAGTTTATTATCAGCAATATAGCCTGTATCTCATAACATTATTTTTTCTTAAACATTAAGAGAAAGTAATATATTCTAACATTTTCAAGTGTGATTTTACTTTTCAGTTTACCCCATACATTTTTAATATACACAGGAGGTATGAATCTGTACTTACTCCTTTAGAAGAATTCTATTTTGTTATCAGAATTTAATATTGAATCAATTTACAAGACTTCATAAAATAATTTAAACACTATATATCTTATAATGAAAAAATCTCAATTTTTAATCAAATTAACCCCTTATCAGGAATCTTTTTATAATGAATGGATGCTCAATCCTTCAAGAAGTGATTATAATATGGTGCTAGATCAATCAATGTCTGGAGCTCTAGATATTGAAAGATTAAATTCTAGTTTGGTAAGATTTATTAATAATCATTTATTAATGAATAGTAATGTTCTCAATACATCAGATGAACTCATTTGGAAAAGTAGGCCTTTACTATCCGAAGATGCCCAAATTATCACCTATTTTCCTCAAGAGCTTAGTCGAGAAGAATTATTAAATTTGGTTCTAGAGCCTTTTGATCTTGAAAAAGATTTGTTAGTAAGATTCTATGTTATTCAATTAAGTGATGAGAGATATAGGATAGTATATGTACTCTCTCATATTATAGTAGATGGATTAAGTGGTAATTCGTTATACGATGAAATTAGTAATTATTATAATAATCCCACCTATATAAATCCAGTAAATCTTTTTGAACAGGCACGGTTACATGAAAATTTGAATCATCAATTTGATGAAATTTTCAGGAAAGGAAAAAATGAGATGTCTAGTTTTTGGAAAAAGCAGTTGGAAGGCATCGAAAATATTGGATTCAAATTTTTACAGACTTCTAGCATATCGAAAGAACATTCTCATATCAATAGAGTAAAAGAGGTTAGGTTTGAGTTTCTAGAAAATATTTTCTTAAAAGTAAAACAACTTACAAGAAATCATAAATTGACTCCTTATACCTATGGACAGATGATATTAGCCATAGCTATTCATAGAATTTCAGGAATAGAACAGGTAGGGATAAATTACCCAGTAGGAATAAAAGAAGGAAAAGACCTTATATTTGGAGCACATGTTAATACAATTATAAAAGGTTATCATTTTACTTCAAAAACGAATCTTTCAGATCTTATTGATCAGAATTTAAATTATGTTACGGAGTTAAAGAAAACTAAGGCTCATTATCTTCCGGTAGGAGAAATTATTAGACTTGCTCCAACATCAGATATATTAGAGTTTAATTTTGTTCAGGCTAATCTTAAAGATATATTTTTTAATTATGAAGGAACCTACAATAGAATTATTAATAGTGATCTGAATGTAGACTTACCTGGAAAAATTATATTTGAACAGGAAATTAAAGATAATCAATTAAATTGTCGCGTCAAATATGATCATTTTGAATTAGATTCTGATTTAGTCTCTCAATTTATAGAAATCTATAAAAAATTATTTGTCCAAGTATTAGATGATATATTAGAAAATAAAACAAAAACTCAAATATCTTCCTATGATTTATTAAATAAAGATGATTACCAAACTCTCCTTCATGACTGGAATTCTACAATGGCTGAATATGATACAACCGTTACCCTTCATGAATTATTTGAAAGACAGGTAGATAAGACTCCGGATCATATTGCTTTGGTGTATGAAGATGTAAAGTTAAGTTATAGAGAGCTTAATGAGAGATCAAACCAATTGGCTCATTATTTATTACAAAATTATGAGATTAAGGCTGATGAATTGATCCCTCTATGTTTAGAGAGATCTGAACAGTTGTTTATAGGAATCTTAGGAGTTTTAAAATCAGGAGGAGCTTTTGTTCCTATAGATCCTGATTTCCCTATGGATCGTATAACCTATATAGTAGGAGATACTAAGGCCAGACTCATGATAGGTGAAAAGAATACAATACAAAATCTTTATGGATCAAAGGATCAAATTGATGATCTTAGCATTATCAGTTTGGATTCTTCAGGTATGGAAGAAATATTGAGTAGCTATTCGATAGATAATCCAAAGACTGATGTGGGTCCGAAAGATTTGTCTTATGTTATCTATACCAGTGGAACAACAGGTAATCCAAAAGGAGTAATGATAGAACATGGTGGAGTTGTGAATCTTGTAGAATTTATGATTAAGCCTCACAGACTTAATGAATATACTCATGTAGGCTGTTATTCCAATTATATATTTGATGCCTTTATAAGTGAATCTTTCCCAGTTCTTTGCCATGGTAATACCTTGTGGTTGTATAGTAATAGGCTGAGAAGGTCAGTAAGTGAGCTTAATGAATATATCACAGAGAATGGTATAGAGGTATCGTTTATACCCCCGGTTATCTTGAGAGAGCTTCTTCCTGATACAAGTCTTCAACTGATATTGGTAGGAGGAGAAGCTTTCCCGGATATTAGTGATTTAAACCATGAGAATGTCATTTTAATTAATGAATGCGGACCAACTGAGACTACAGTATGTGTTACTTATCATCATTATGACAAGGATAATAATCCTCTTAATATAGGTCGTCCTATAGCCAATACGACAGCCTATGTATTGGATAGGTATCTACGTCCAGTTCCAGAGGGAGCAGTAGGAGAATTGTATATAGGAGGAGTAGGAGTTTCGAGAGGCTATTTGAATCTTCCAGAGCCTACCGATGAAAAGTTTGTAGTTAATGTTTTCCAGAGCGAGGAAGAAAAGGCTATAGGTTACAATGGACGTATGTATAAGACGGGGGATTTAGTACGTTATCTTCCGGGAGGAGATTTGGAATATATAGGTCGTAATGACTTTCAGGTAAAGATCAGAGGATATAAGTAGATTGTTGAGCTATGCAGGTATTCGTCAAGCAGTAGTCTTAGCTAAAGAACATAGCTCAGGGTTAAAATACTTAGTAGGCTATTATGTGTCTGATACTTCATTTAATCCTGAAGACCTATCTGTGTATTTATCAGGATTACTTCCTGAGTATATGGTCCCTTCTGTGTATGTTCATCTGGAATCACTTCCTATAGCGTTCAATAGTAAATTAGACCATAAAGCTTTACCAGAACCTAACTTCACAGGAGATAAAGAGTATGTAGCACCAACGACTATCCTTGAAAAACAATTAGCAGAGATGTATGGAGAGGTGTTAGGTCTACCAGTAGAAAGTATCGGTTTACATGATGACTTTTTCCGTTTGGGAGGGAACAGTATTATGGCTATTAAACTGATCAGTAAGATTCATCAAGGATTAGGCTTACAGGCCAGTGTAGCGATGGTGTTTAGCCATAAAACGATCTTTGGATTAGCAGGTGCACTTGAAGGTTTATCAATTGATATTGTAGAGATGATCCGTCCTATAGCGGTTCATCATCCTGAGGACCAGCTTTTATCTTTTGCTCAGGAGCGTTTATGGTTTATTGATCAGTATGAAGGAGGAAGCTCTGCGTATAATATTCCTATGGTTTTTGAATTATCATCACAAGTTGATCTTGGCATTTTAGAAGAATCTTTTAAAGTTCTTCTGTCCAGACATGATATTCTACGTACTTTGATTGTAACCAGTTCAGAGGGAGTAGGTTATCAATATGTGAGTGATCATGAGCTCAGTATTAAAGAGACTTATGTGGAGAGTTCTAAGCATTTAGAAGATCTTATATCTCAAGAAGTTAATAGAGTTTTTGATTTGTCCCAAGAACTTCCTATTTCAGTTCAAGTATTTCATGAGAAAGAAAAGACTAAAAATAATAATGAGTATATCTCTTATATTAGTATAGTCATTCATCACATTGCTTTTGATGGTTGGTCTACAGATATCTTTTTAGAAGAACTACGTGCTATCTATAGGGATTTATTATCAGGTCATCCGGTTTCTTTACCCTCGTTACATATTCAGTATAAGGATTTTGCTTTATGGCAGAGATCTTATCTTCAAGGTGAAGTATTAGATAGACAGTTGAATTATTGGAGGACTAAACTTTCTGGAGTTGAGTCTCTAAATCTTCCTTTAGATTATGCTCGTCCTTCGGTTATTTCTTATAAAGGAAATACGGTACATTTTAGTATTGCAGGTACTTTAGGTGAAGAACTTCGATTATTGTCTCGAGATTTAGGAGTGAGTTTATACAGTGTGATGCTGGGAGGATATTATTTGTTATTATCTTCTTATTCGGGACAAAAGGATATAGTACTAGGAACAGTAATAGCGAATCGTCATCATACAGGCTTAGAGGATTTGATAGGCTTCTTTGTTAATACACTTGTCCTTCGAGAAGAGATTGACTATGGAGTATCGGTAAGAGATTTTATTTTACAAGTTTCAGATTCAGTATCTCAGGCTCAGATGCATCAGGATGTTCCTTTTGAGAAATTGGTAGAAGAGTTAGGAGTAGTTCAAGATGTATCTCGTCATCCTCTATTCCAGGTGATGTTTGGTTTGCAGAGTTTTGGAAATGAAGCAAAGAGGATGTATGGAGAAGACTCTTTGTTTCAAGAATTTGAAGGAAATGTTTCGTATGATGTATCCAAGTTTGATTTAAGTGTTATGATAGATGATGGAGGAGATTCTCTGTCAGGAAGTTTTAATTATGCTCGAGGATTATTCAAGGAAAGTACGATTGATCATATGATTAAGACGTATGTATATCTCTTAGAACAGATGGTATGTCACCCAAGAGATAATAGATGTCCGTTAAAACTTGAAAATCTATCTTGGGTAAGAGAAGAAGAGTATAAAACAGATCAAATCTTCTCAAATATTGTAGATACCAATTCAGAATATGACACAACTGCTACCCTTCATGAGTTATTTGAGAGGCAAGTAGAGAAGACTCCTGATCATATAGCATTGGTGTATGAAGATGTAAAGGTAACGTATAGAGAGCTTAATGAAAGATCCAATCAGTTGGCTCATTATTTATTACAAAACTATCAAATCCAATCTGATGAATTGATAACCTTATGTTTAGAAAGGTCTGAGGAGATGTTAATTGCAATCTTAGGAGTCTTGAAATCAGGCGGAGCGTATGTTCCAATGGATCCTAATTATCCCATGGATAGAATAGAACATATTTTGGGAGATACCAAGGCTAGAATTGTAATCGTTGAAGAGAATACAAAAGACAGATTATATGAGTATAAAACAGAATCTTCAAACCTGAGTGTCATAAGTCTGAATGGTTCAGAAATGAAAGCTGAAGTGAGTACTTGTTCTACGGATAATCCAAATACTGAAGTAAGTCCGGAGGCTTTAGCTTATGTCATTTACACCAGTGGAACAACAGGCAAGCCAAAAGGAGTTATGATAGAACATAAAAATGTGGTTAATTTAATCGAGCAACAGTCTTTTATATTTAACCTGGATACAGTTCATTCTTCTTCCCATCTACAGAAAAGAGCATTATGGTATGCCAACTATGTTTTTGATGCTCATGTATGGGATGTTTATTCCGTTCTTTCGTTTGGCCATACCTTACATCTAATAAGTAAAGAAAACCAGACAGATTTAAGTTTATTACATAGATATATAGTTGAAAATAGGATCCAGATAGCCACGATCCCTCCTGTATTACTGACTAAAGAGCTAATCTTACCGTTGGATACCCTTATTGTAGCAGGAGATACTACTCATCCGGAAGTCATGGAATGTTATAGAAGAGAAGGTGTTGATGTAATCAATGCGTATGGTCCTACTGAGTCAACGGTATGTGCTACTTATCATCATTATCATGAGGATGGTAATGCTCTCAACATAGGTCAACCTATTACCAATACAACAACTTATGTACTGGATGAATATTTACGTCCCGTACCTGTGGGAGCTGTAGGAGAATTGTATATAGGAGGAGCCGGTTTATCAAGAGGGTATTTAAATCTTCTAGAGCTTACAGAGGAACGTTTTCTGGTTAATCCTTTCCAAAGCGAAGAAGAGAAGGAGATAGGTTATAATGGACGTATGTATAAGACTGGAGATTTAGTACGTTATCTTCCGGCAGGAGATTTAGAATATATAGGCAGAAATGACTTCCAGGTAAAGATCAGAGGGTATAGGATTGAGCTAGGAGAGATAGAAAGTGCTTTGTTGAGTTATGAAGGGATTAGACAAAATGTTGTGCTAGTTAATGAGCATAGTTCAGGATTAAAATATTTAGTAGGCTATTATGTATCAGATAATGCAGTTAATCATGAAGATTTATCTATGCACTTATCAGGTCTTCTTCCGGAGTATATGGTTCCTTCTGTATATGTACATTTGGAATCACTTCCTCTTACGATAAATGGTAAGTTAGATCGCAAGGCTTTACCTGAACCTAACTTCACAGGAGATAAAGAGTATATAGCACCAACGACAGCTCTTGAAAAACAATTAGCAGAGATTTATGGCGAGGTTTTAAGTTTGCCTATAGAAAATATTGGCATCCATGATGATTTCTTCCGATTGGGAGGAAACAGTATTATGGCTATCAAACTCATCAGTAAGATTAATCATCAACTAGGAGTCCAAATAAAAGTTGCTGATATTTTCCAAGGAAAAACCATTGGAAGATTATTCTCAATTATCCAAAACTCTAAACCGGAATACCAACCGCTTGTTTCTCTTAATAATGCAGATACAAAACCTAATATGTTTATGATTCATCCAGGAGGTATATGCAGTGAAGTATATCAATCACTTGCAGATCAGTTATATCAAGATTATCATTGCTATGGAGTAGATTATTATAATTTGTATCATGAAGAAAAGATAGATAACCTCAACCATTTGGCTATATATTATTTAGATCATATTGAGTTAATACAAAAGACTAGTCAGCAGGAAGAGTATATTTTATTGGGATGGTCTTTAGGAGGACAAATCGCTTTGGAAATTGCTTCTGAGTTGGAAAGTAGAGGATATAAAAACATTACAGTTTATTTATTGGATACGATTCTTAAATATTCGGATTCAGAATTGATGAAAATGAATACGTTAGCTATTTCCGATGAAGAACTATGCCAAAGATTGGAAACTCATATGAATAGTGTTCATTTTATAGATGTTAAAAATCTATTGAAAGCGGAGTTGATATTAAGTGATCAGGATATTTCTACTAAACTAAGATTTACAAAAATAATCTTATTGAAAGCAATGACTATGGAGGGAGAGCAAAATCAAATAATAAATGAGTATATCCGAAAATTGCCTTATAATAATGTAGATAAGGTATTAGCTAATCACAGTTTGTTAACAGTATATCCTGTGAATGCATCACATATCAATATTGTAAAAGAAGAACAAACGATAATAGATATTATAACAAATAATAGTGTTTGCTAAATACACATTAAAGTTAAGGCTTGGATTTTTATAATCCAAGCCTTACTTTTTACCCTTATATTTATTAAAATTATAACATAAGAATATAGTTTTCGGAAACTTTTTCAAAACCATATTTATTGAAAAAATGATGGGCTCCTTCATTATCAACACCACTTTCTAATAAAATAAAATGGATGTCCCAATTTTTTGATTCTTGAATAGCATTTTTTAGTAATGTACTACCAATAGACATTCCTCTTATAGATTGATCTAACAACATATCTTCTAACACGGCATACTGCCTAAATCCACTGTTAATTACATGAAAAACCAACATCCCTATAATATCGTGATTATTGTTTTCTGCAATAAGTATTTTTAGTTGAGTAGAAGTATTATTTTCATTATTGAACTGATCTGTGAGTATCGCTTCCAGATTCGAATTCCAATGTTTAGAATCTACGGCTCGTCCTGAGATTATTTCACTATGAGAAATATAAGAAGTAGTTTTATGGGAGATAAAGAAATTAACGAGTTCTTTAATTCTTGTATTATCTGAGAGCCACTGTACAGTATATTCCATGAATATTTTTATTTCAAATTTTTAAGTTTACTGAGAAGTTTATTTTGTTTGTTAACAAAATTTTCAAGACTATCTGTTTTTAAAGGATGGCCATTTTGATATTTTTCAATTTCTGGAAGTGTTTTTTTAATTTTAAATGCAGAATAATGACAATAAATAGTTTGACGATTATCATTGATTTGTTTAGTAAGTTCTCGATATTTTTTCTCTTTTAAAAAGTTATTATTGGAGCTGTTTTTTAATAACTTTAATAATTCTTTTTTTAGAACAGAATCATTAACTGACTTGGCTACATTCTCAGCGTCTGCATAATATTCTGAGGATTTCTTTTGTATATCTTCGTATATATCTTCTACCTCATGACTTTCTCTTTGAAGTAAAAGAATTTTTTTATCTAAATTTTTAAGATTTTCATCATTTTTAATTAACTCATAATAAATGGCATCAATCATATTCTGTCCTTTGCTATATCTTGAAGAAGATATTTTTGATTCCGCATTTTCTACGATATCATCTGCTACAGCTTCACTTTTCGCACAGGAAAAAAGCAAAAGAAAGGCTAGGGAAGAGGTAAAATTTTTTTTCATACAATTTGTTAAATCTCATAAAAATAGGGAAATATTTTAAATGTATGGATATTGGAACGTAGGTTAGCGTATTTTTCTTTAAAATGGAGATAACATGGTGATTAGAAAAATTCAAGAAATAAAAAAATAAGACTGAAGATAGACTTCAATCTTATTTTTATTAAATCAATTTATATGAAAATTTATATGAAATTATTTTTTGTATTTATGGATAGGGTTTTCCAAATCTCCAAAAAATTGTAAGCTTCCTGCAGGATCTGCCAAATTAAGCATATGTTTATTATTTTTGATCTGAATTCTATTTAAACAACTTCTTTTAAACTTTTCTTCAAATATATCAAATCGAACAAATTTTTCTTTCAAATGAGGCATTTCTTCTTGGTATGAAAATATTTTTTCTGCAACCAATTGCCAGAAATCCTCATCAGAAAATCCGGAATGTTCATAAAGAACTGCAGAAAGATATCGGAAGAAGCAATCAAAAACATCCGTGTATATTGATAATAGTTGGATATAATCCGGCATTTCTAAGCGAACTCTACTCACATTCTCAGGAAGCTCAATATCCTGATTAAATAAGGCAATTTCTTCCGAAATATCCTTCATAAATATTTTAACAGGGACATGATCTTCCATCACTAATATAAGATTTTCTCCATGTGGCATAAACACCAAATCGTACTGATAGAAGCAATGGATCATAGGCATAAGGTATACATCAAAATATTTACTTAGCCAGTTTTTGATAGAAAGCCCTGATTTTTGAATAAGCTGAGATACAAGAGCATTATCTTGATTATCAACATGTAGTAAGGAAGCCATAGTCATTATTCTTTGGTTTTCTCCTATATATTGATTAGGGCTTTCTCTCCATAAAGTGGCTAACATTTTTGTATATGGAGTATTGTTATTTCCTAAAGCTTTTTCATAATACCCACTTCTGAATCCAATAGCTGCAATTTCTTTTAAAAGGATGAAGTTTCTTTGTTTTAAATATGGGTCATCAATAAGAAGTTCTTCCAACCATTCATTTACTGCCGGAGTAGAATTCATATAATAAGGAGAAAGCCCTCTCATAAAGCCCATATTTAAGATGGAAAGAGCTGTTTTTACATAAAACTTTTGGGGATTGCTAATGTTATAAAAAGTTCGGATAGATTGTTGAGCTTTGTAATAATCCTGAGTTTCACCTAAAAGTATAATATTTTGTCTACCTATTTCTATTGCAAAGATAGTATTCATTTTATTATACCATTGCCAAGGGTGAATAGGAATGTAGTAAAAATTTTCCGGTTGTAGCTCTAGCTCAAGAAGAGTTCTGTCAAATCTCAACTTTTCAGAGGCGGAAATTTCATGTTCCAACAATTCTTCATATGACATGGATTGAATCGTCGCCATTACACATTGTTCCTTCTTTAAAGCAATCCAAATAAGCTTTATTTCATTTTGAGATTCTGGAGCGTATTTATAATAATCATCGGCATCAAAACCAATTCTACCATTATTTGCTAAAAATGTGGGATGGCCGGTCATTGAACCTTCTATACTTTGATAATCAGCATCGGCTAATGTCTGAACATTATTTTCTCTACCATAAATTTGAGCTCTACCATTCAACGTACTGATAATTTCCTCAATATATACCGGTAAAACCGTTTCTGAAAATCCTAAGTCTTCCTTAAATTCAATCATAAAATGCACAGCATCCAAAGATAATTCTTTTTCGTTCTTAGTCTTTTTTATTGATTCTTTATCGATCATCCAATGATCTAATGCCAATTTTTTTGCTTTGAATCTATAAACAATATTTTCAGGATTTATTTTCGGACAAAGTTTATAATGATGCCAATCTTGAATTATAGTCTCTAGCTCAGGAGTAATGAGCATTTCATGAGAGAATTCTGAAATTGCTTTCTGTACTATAAATGAATTTGCTTTATGCCAATTTTCTGGGGTAAGATGTTCTATTGTTTTTTGGGGAGATATAATAAGGTTTTGATTCATGGGTTGATCATGAGTATGAATCGTTTTCTCCAATGAATTAAAAAAATCTTCACGGTTACAGAATCCAAGATAAGCTTCCTTATTGGGTAATTTTATTTTTTTCTCGTAAACAAATCCTGCTTTAAAGTTGAGCTTATGTATTTTTTCATTTCTAACATCAGGTTCTACAATTATTCTGTGAATTGTATGGTCGGAAAAAATGAACTCAATAATTGTTTGGAAAATATTCCAGGTAAATGAAGGTATTTTTTCTTCGCATGGAGCTGTAAGAATATGCATTCCTTTATCCAAATCTTTTGGGGTATAAAATTGGGTGAGTTGACTTTCAATAGGATTATAGCATTCTAAAAGAAATGCAGGTTTTCCATTAAAGTATCCCATATAAATACTATTATTCTGATCTTTAATTAAAGTTTCATAAGTATCGGTAACTTCTTGAATAGTAGTATTTTGCATTTGCCAATATGCAGCATAACTTTTATTTACCCAATGATGAATAATGGATGAATGTTCTTGAAGATTGAAATGACATATTTCAAATTTACCCCATCCGGTAAATTCTTTAGAAAAAATTTTTTCGTTGATAGCTTTCATGTTTTTTGTAGGTTTCTTTTTAATATATAGCTTATTTGTTTATTTTGGCTATACAATTTATAGGTGAGTGTTTATTATATAGGATGTTATCTTTCGTTGAGAAACTGTAATTTTACCATTTGGAGATGAAGAAAGGGTAGTGATAATTTTATTTCTACGTTTGATAGATTCATATATAAAGAGAAAAATTTTTCAAAAGTATTATTTTTATTTAATCTAAGTAAAAACAAAATTGTATTTTAAGAAAATTTTAACATTCTCTTTACTTCAAATTATTGACTATTAAATAAAAAGATAAAAAACTATTCGTTACCACTTTTGTTCAACTAAAACCAAGGTATGGCAACTAAAAACGCTCTAAAAAACACTGTAAATCAACATGTTGATTTATTTTAAATTTATATTTTGTACTTTTGCAGAGTTGACCCATACTAAGGTAACGGGTTCAATTTATAAAAATACAAATTATGACTACAAAATTATTTTTAACTGCAATCATCGCATTTTGTACAATAACTTTTGCATCAGCAAAAGCGAAATTTCCAGTTTGCCTTCCTTGTGAAAAAATCCAACCAATTCAAGAATTGCCAACCGATTCTGAAATTCAGAAATTGGTGGGACAAAAAGTAAACCTCTCTTATATTAATACTGAATATGGTATTTTATGGATGTCTATTTGGAATACTAATGGGAGATACGTACTCAGCGATATTTCGAATAATACTTATTTTGAAATTGATACTCAAGAGGCTAAAATATTAAAGGAGAAACATGATTTTGATGTAACGACTGCTGAAAACCCTTTATCTTTTTGGCAAAAAATAGGAGGAAAACTTGTTTTTTTTATTTTAATAACATTGTTAATTTGGGGAAATATATCTTCAAAAAAAACTAAAAACGTAAAAACCACTAACATTTAACCAGCTAATTTTTTATGACTCCACTATTTTTAATTCCCGTAGTATTAGTTGTTGCAGGTATCATTTTTATGGTATATATGAACAAAAAACACCAATCCGTAAAATCAGAGATCGATTGGGATAGCGAAAGAAAAAAATATACTTTATACAATCAAGACGTTTTAATGCAAGATTTTCCGCAACTAAAAGAATGGATGAATGGGAAACCAATTGATGCATATACCTCTGCATCTGTACCTCAATCTACAACTAATAAAGTTCAGCATATTATCAGTGACGGTATGAAAAACGTAGCGCTTTCTACAATAGGTGTAAAACTGAGACGGATAGAAACCGAATGTTTTTGGGTATTGAGCGGTAGTGATCTGCATTTTTTCAGTACCAATACTGTTGGCGAATTAGATGAGCATATTGTTTTTGATCATTTCCGAATTGAAGAAGCAAAACTTCAATATGGAGGGATTTTAAAATCACAATTAGGAATCTATTCAAAATCTTCTGAAGAATATTTACCGAAAATACACATTATAACATTTGATATCGATGAAACTCCTGTGTCACTAGAAATTCACGACAGATTAAACTATGTGCCAGATCCAACCGACCTTTTAGACATGAAAAAACAACTAACCACAAGAGTTAAGTATCAAGTAGTGGGCGAAAAATTTGTCAAAATATTGCAAGACAAGTTTCCAAACCTACAAATAATATAGATATATGGGACTATTTTCCAAAATTTTTAATGCGTTTAAAAGTATAAGATTAAATGATAAAAATGTAGTAATAGGTCAGCAATTAGATCATCTATTGATTAGCTCAATGTATGCAGAACAACAATCTGCTTATCTTAATTCTTATGTAACAGGTCTTAGCAGCGCCAAACTAAAAACAATTTTAGAGGAATATTGGCAAATATTTGATAAAGATTGCGCCGTTGAAGTGCTTTTGGATTTGCAAAACAGAAACCAAGATGAGTATTTGGATGTGATATATAAAGCGTTTGAGGACAAAGAAAACTATGCTTCTATTTTAAAATCAAACTTACCGGGTAAAGAAGATGTTTTTAAACATTATTTAGAAATATATCGAAAATTAAACAATGTTGTCCCTGAACTGATAGAACAGAATGTAATCTTAAATTTCACAGAGATAAAAAAAATAAAAGACACTGCTTGGAATTATGGAAGAGGTGCATTTTTAGTTCGGTGTTGTTATGAGGTAGGCTATATTTCTGAAGTAGAGTTGAAGGACTATTTACAAAAATCATATACAGGACTAAAAACCTACTGCAGTACTTGGAAAGAGTATACCACCAGCTATCTTTTTGGAAGAGCAATTTGGGGAGGTTCAAATAACAGCAGAATGATACAAATTGCATACGATTTGCTAAATCATGAAAAAAGTCCCTTGAAAAATAAAACTTATTTGTAAAATGAGGTTTAATAATCATTAATACATATTCCTCAAATACAGAAGACAATAAAAAAACGAAGCTTTAATGGGCTTCGTTTTTTTATTGTACTTTTTTCGAATTATTTACTTACCTAGATAAGATTTTAAGATCTTACTTCTGGTATTGTGTTTCAATCTTTTGATTGCTTTTTCTTTAATTTGGCGAACCCTCTCTCTTGTTAGATCAAAAGTTTCTCCAATTTCTTCCAAAGTCATTGGGTGTTTTCCGTTCAATCCGAAGTATAATCTTACAAGATCAGCTTCTCTTGGCGTTAAGGTATTCAATGCTCTTTCGATTTCGATTTGAAGAGATTCAAGCATAAGATCTTTATCCGGACTTGGAGACTCTCCTGAACGTAAGACATCATAAAGATTGGAGTCTTCACCTTCTACTAAAGGAGCATCCATAGACAAATGTCTTCCGGAGTTTTTCATTGACTCTTTGATGTCTTCTTCACTCATATCAAGAACTTCAGCCAATTCTTCTGGAGAAGGTGGTCTTTCATTTTCTTGTTCTAAGTGAGCATACGCCTTGTTAATTTTGTTGATTGAACCAATTTTGTTTAATGGCAATCTTACAATTCTTGATTGTTCAGCCAAAGCTTGTAAGATCGATTGACGAATCCACCAAACTGCATAAGAAATAAATTTAAAACCTCTTGTTTCATCATACCTCTTAGCAGCTTTCATTAGCCCTAGGTTACCTTCATTAATTAAATCGGGTAAAGAAAGACCTTGGTTTTGATATTGTTTTGATACAGAAACTACGAAACGAAGGTTAGCTTTAATTAGTTTTTCTAATGCTGCTCTGTCACCAGCACGTATTCTTTGTGCTAATTCCACTTCTTCGTCTGCAGTGATCAATTCTACCTTACCAATTTCCTGCAAATACTTGTCTAATGAAGCAGTTTCCCTATTGGTAACCTGCTTAGTAATTTTTAATTGTCTCATCTATTATTATCCTCAAAAAAGAGTTTCTATATATTATACGTTTGAAAACACCAAAAGGTTACACAAGATTTAATTATTTTTTTATTTTTCTGAAATTATTATTAAAATAATTTGTAACTTAATAGGTTGTGTTGCTTAGATAGGTTTTTGGACTGTATTAAAAAAACAGAATAGGGACGTTTAAAACTCACTTTCAAAATCAAATATTCGTTGCTATCTATTATAAAAAAGAAAATTTAGCATGCTAAGCACTTTACTTATTCCAAAAAATGACTGAGCTGTCTATTTAAAAATGTGCTCATTGTTTTGGAAACTATTATTAAGAATAGTTAATCCCCATATAGAATCCTGGCTAAGTTATGGCTGTTAAATAACTGTTGGAAGGTGGAGTTTCTCCCAAAGAAGTAGCAAAAAGTCTCGAAATATCCGTAGTAATACTTTACAGATGGATTCCTGCTTCAGGATAAATGATTTAAATCACTTATAACAAGAATGTTAAGGTGTTTTAAGGATACTTTTAGTATTTTTGTATAGCTAATTTCATATTTTTGTCTTAAAATAGAGAGATAAAAGCAATTCCTTTAGTAAAGATTTATGTTTCAGTGATAACACAAATTGATTGTATGCAGGAAATATTTACCGTACTGAAAAACTTTATATTTAGATTACTATTTCTTCTGATATTTGTAAATAAAAGTTTCTACTCTCAATCTACAAACACCAAGTGGTACAATATGGACAATGGTCTGCCACAGAACAGTGTAAAAGATATTGTAAAAGATAAATATGGTTTTTTGTGGCTTTCTACAGAAAACGGATTGGTAAAATATGACGGAAACAAGTTTGAGGTTTACAATGATTTTCCTACCAAGACTCTAAATTTCGAGTATTTTAGAGGTAGTATAGAAAAAGATAGTATAATGATTTTCTGTGGCAATGAGGATTTTCCTGTTCTGATAAAAAAAAGAAAGCCTGAAATTTATTCTCGCAAAAATATACCTCCACCATTAATACTAATTAAAGACTCTGGGCATGTCGTTATTAATAAGAACATTTTTTTTTATAGAGTTCCATCTTATTTTCTACACTATGCTTTTTATTTCAAACATTCAAAATATTTCTTTTATCCACAGAAAACAGTTTTGTTGCAGGATGGTAAGTATAATAAAATAAAAATGCCGTCAGGTTTTGATAATCTAAAAGACCTTCCTAATATCTTTGCATTTGATGAAAAAATTTTCATCATTAATAAAAAAACAAAAGAAATCACAACCCTATATCGCGGAAAGCTTTCCGAACAAAGAAATAATCCATCACTATTTTTTGAAAAAGATGCAAAAATATATTGGCAGCAATTGACTAATCAGACTTTTCTCATTGTTTATAATAAAATTTATAAGGTTTCTTATAAAAATAATAGAATTGAGACTCAATTCATTACTCATTATGATAGTTTTGATACGGATCAGATTGTTTCTATTTTTTATGATGAGAAATACAAAAAGTTATACTTAGGAAGTTCCACAAAAGGACTGAACATATTACCCGTAGATAGCTTTTATACGTCAATAGATAACACAAAATATGCTGACAACGTTTATTATGCTTCTATTCCCTTTGGGAAAAGTAGTGTGATAACAGAGGGGGGTAAAATCTATAACAGATATGGTATCATCGGAAAAAAGAAATTTGAAGAAATTCCTTATAAGAGAACTTTAGTGTATGATGACCAGTTCAATATTATCTATCCAAAACGAGGCACTATATTAAGATATTTAAAATCCACACACTATGAAAGACATGATTCTATTACCTCTGATATCCCTCTAAAAACATTAAACTCATTCGGAGGTAAAATACTTGCTACTTATTACTATGATCCAACTACAAACCTTTTCCGTATTTATGATAAAAGCGGCAAAAAAGAGTTTGAACTTAAAATGAATATTGATGAAACCCCTAGTATTATTGAAAATTTCGATCCCGGATTTTATGTAATAGCTAGTTCGAAAAATATATTCTGGTTTTCCATTGATAAGAAGAAAATAACTTACACATTAACACTTAATATCGGATTAAAACAGATTCAAAAACTGGGAAATGACCTATATCTTTTAACAACATTCAAAAACGGACCTTATATTTTAAAAAATAAAAAGCTCATAAAACTTCCTTTAGATTCACAAAAAAATCTTTCCACGGCACATATCGCTCTTGAAGATTCGGCAGGAAATTTCTGGATAACTTCCAACAATGGTCTTTATAAAATCCTAAAACAAAATATTCTTGATTTTGTTGAACATAAACGTAAAAATTTGTATTATTATGTTTATACCAAAGATGATGGGTTGGTAAATAATGAATTTAACGGTACTTCCTCTCCATGTGCCAATAAATTGGAAAATGGAGAATTTGTATTTCCTTCAATGGAAGGACTTGTATTTTTTAAGCCTAATGATGTAAAATCTTATTATCCCGCCTCGATAGATCTTTATCTTGAAAGGGCAAAACTAGAAAACAAAATTGTTGAGTTTAATAACAAATTATTCCTCCCATCAGATTACAAGACGGCAGAAGTTTTTGTCGATATTCCTTATTATGGTAATCTGGAAAACATTCATCTGGAATATCTATTTGATGATGGTAAAGCCTGGAAAAAAGTTAATAACAAAACGATAAATCTTGCTGGACTTTCTTTTGGAAAACATGAGTTAACCGTTAGAATGCTCATCTCTGAGAAAGGAAATTTTGCTTATAAAAAAATCACCATTGAAGTTGAACCTAAATTTTATCAAACGATATGGTTCAATCTTTTGGTGGGAACCATTCTTATTTTATTAATTTTAGTTATTATACATTCCAGAACACGATTGTTGAAATCAAAGAATGATATTCTCAAAAAAACAGTAATTGAAAAAGCAAAAGAGCTGGATGAAAGCCTGAAAAACCTTCAGGAAAACCAGAAACTACTTTCCAACAGATCTGAATATGAAAAGAAAATCATTGAAAATATTATCCACGACATTACAACACCCATAAGATTTATTGCCTTAATTTCAAAACAACTAGCCGACACCCTAGATCCTGAAATGCAAAAAGAATATTTTGAAAGCCTGCACGCTTCTTCTAAACAGGTATACAAATACACGCTTAATCTTAAAGATTATACCCAGATCTATAAAGATGAAAAATACTATGAAGATGAATATTATTCATTATCGAATTTTGTCAATGAAAAAAAGCTTTTATTTTACGAAATTGCATTGTATAACAATACCATTATTACTAATGAAACTCATTCTGAGATTACAATCAATATCAAGAAAAGTTTCATCAATATGATTCTTCATAATCTCATTGACAATGCTGTGAAGAATACTTTCGATGGATATATTACTATTTCAGGAACTTTCAATTCGGATCAAGATGTTATTTTAGAAATAAAAGACACCGGAACTGGTATACAGGATAATGATATTGAGTATTATAACAATTTGTTCAGCATTAACGGGAAGACTTCTGATCCGATATATAAAAGCAGTCTGGGATTGTACTTGGTATCGCAGATCTCAAAAAAAATCAGGCTGGATATAACTTTCCAAAAGAACCAGCCTAAAGGGACTATTGTAAAATTAATTTTAAAACACAAAAATACTAATGAATAAAAAGATAATAATGCAGTCGACCATCCTTATAAGTATTAATAATCAAGAAAAAAGGTTCGAATATTCGAACCTTTTTTCTTATTTTAGATTGATGATTTAATGTATAATTAAAAAAGATCATTCAATAGTTTAGCAAGTCTTATTCCTCCATACAGAAGCTGTCTTTCTAATGTATCGTTGAATTTGTATTGATAATCGTATGAAAGTTTAGAACCATCAGGTGTTTGTGCATATATTTTATTGGCTATCATATGTGAATCATATAACCATCCTTCTAAGCTTCCAGATTGAATTTGCTTTACCTCTTCCTTAGTTTTAATATCTAAAAGGGTGGAGTATTCCGTATAGCTATATTTTTGAGAATCCAGTAATTTCCCATCCCAAACAGAATGTAAATTTGTTTTCTCTCCAAAATAAGTAACGTTTATTTTATTTCCTCCTAAATCTTCTGCTCTTCCTGTGTGTAGAGGTTGTGCAAGATCTCCCATAATATGAATGAGAAAAATTAATGCTGTTTTTTTATCTTTTTCGGAAGTGTTTTTATTCTTAAGTTGGGTAGATAATGTTTTAACTTGTGTATATAGGTTAGGTCCAGCTTGAGCTTTTAGATGTTGTTCGAAAGTATTGAAATCTTTTTGGGGATCAATATTTACGTAATGCCACATTGAGGCTTGCTTCCATGTCCCGGTCGTATCAGATTTTATAAAATCTGGCCAGTTAGCCCAATACGCCAAGCGTTCTTTACCCATTAATTTTCGAATCTCTCTTTTTGCTTTTCCGGAAAGATGATTTTCTGCAATTTCTGCAATAATTCTATGCCCAGTCAATCCCCAAGCATAAGAATAAATAGAGGACGCCATACATGCTAAAAGTAAAATTTTAGAATACGTACTTTTCATTATTATAATTATATTTTTACTGTACAAAGATAAGGCTCCTTCTTATAACTGATACTGAAATCTATATGGATTCTGATCATCATCGGGTTAATAAAATTTAATCCAATTTAATGATTAAATGAATTTTCTAATAGTATACAATCAATTGTTAAATTATTATTGTTAAAAACAGACTTTTTATTCAATAATTCAAACGTTCTAGCCAAGAACTCTAAAAGACTAATAAATTGTTTTTTTAGATAAATTTAGTCAAAATATTTTTTCTATCCTGAGAGATATACTAACTTTACGATCCCATAATCATGAAAGGCTATGTATGAAGATAATGTGGTAAATATGAAATACAATAAATTACAGACCGATTTTAAAGCTGAGGCGGTCGCTGTTAATTTATTGAAGTATCACCGAAAAGTAAGTGATATTTTTATCGAAAGAATAGGAATTAAAGATAGAGCCTATCTAAAGGATATTAAAAATATTTCAAGTAACTATTGGGGGTTCGATGAAGAAATTCTTACCATAGAAACGTATCGTGAGGGGATTTATGATTATCTTCCGGAAGGTTTATTCCATCCGCCTTCCTTGGGTGCTTCAAGAAGGAATATCGAAACTGTTGTTAAGGAAATTCGTAAACAAAAAAGAGTAGAAGAAGATGCTAGAAAGTTTTTTCGACCTTTTGAATTAGAAATTTTTTATGCAGAGGTCAATGCTTTAATGACAGAGATTAATTTTGATGTAGCCAATGATACAGATACATTACTTGACACAATCAATGAGCTCTGGCCACTAATAAAAATGTTGGATAGACAAAATGCTTATATTTTTATCCATATTTTACCATTTTTCCATCATATACGAGGAGATAAAGCATGGTTTGAAAAATGTATGATTGCTTTTTTACAAGTTCCGGTCAATGTTACTTTCGTTCCTAATATCATAGATGATATAGAAGATTATGATCATTCCATGTTATTAGGAAATTCACGATTAGGAGTGACGTATATTCCTAGTGGTAAGCATATGGATGGACAGAGAAATTGGGTAATAAACGTTGGGCCTATTTCTTATCAGGACATGGAAAAATATGTGCCAGAGAGTCCATTTCGAAAAATCCTTCAAGCTATATACGATTATTTTCTTCCTTTAACTGTTGATATAAAAGAAAATTTTATTACAGAAAAAAAAGAATATTCATTTAGTCTTGAAAATGATAATAAGAATGCTAACCACCTCGGTTATTCCACGTTTTTGTAACATATTAAATTGAAAAATTAAAAAATGGAAGTTTCTTCAGTGAAAGGTTTTTTTTTAAGGTATGTTCTGATGCCTTTAATTGCAATAATAATGATGTTTATTTTAGGTGTTATAAGAAAAAATACGCCTTCCATTAAAATTAAAACCATTATAGTATACATATTGCTTGGTAGCCTATGCTTGTCTATACCTGGATTCTTGGGTTTTGCAGGAAACCTTTTTAATCCTTATTGGTATCTTATTGCTCAGATGTATTCTCTTCTTTTAGGTATTGTTCATATTAATTTATTAGATAAATTTTTCAAAAAACATATCGATTCTTTAGGAATAACCATTCTTTTTGAAGCCTTGCTTTCTATAATATGTATTACATTCGGAGGATATTTTTTTACATTATTATTTGATTATATGAGTCATGGAATGGGAAATGCAACCATGGCCGCTACTAGTATATTAATATTTATTGTTCCTCTGGTATTCTATTATAGTTATATTCAGTTTATTAGTATTCCTTTTGATATTTACAAGACATGGAAATACTCACCTGATCAGAAGCTCCCAGATTTTGCAGGCGCAGATTTCGACAAATTAATGGTACTAAATGTTGAATTAAGTAAAAGCTTAGAAGATTCCAGTAGGTTTAGAATTAAGGCTAAAACATTGCCTACCGGAATAACGTTCGGAGATTGGTTTTATAGAGTAGTAGATGACTATAACCATAAAAATCCAACCTCTATTATCCACCTTACGGATCAGGAAAAAGAATCATATTACTGGATTTTTTATACTAAAAAATCATTTTTTAGTCTTCGAAAATATATTGATTTTGAACAAGATATTGCTGCAAATGAAATTTTAGAAAATGATATTGTTATTTGTAAAAGAGTCATTCAGCATGAAGAAGAAGGAGCTAAAAGAACGTCATAATCACACACTATAAGTATTCAACACATGATACAACCTATTAAGCATTTTGCAATCAATTGGGTAGATGGGATGAAAGTATCTCAAAAACACCTAAATGCTCAGGATAATTTTTTTATCGATACGATAAGAGATTCTAATTCATTAGGAATCAATATATATAACTATGGACTTTTACCTGCCTCAAAGGAATTGATGGGTAAAAATATATTTGATGTCCATAATACAGCCACCCATGATGTTCAATTAGTAATTAATCATTGTAATGCGGTTACAATGGCAGGATATAGAATTGAATTGAACGACAAGAGGATTAGTGTAAAATCAATAGCTAACTCAATGAGTGAAGAACGGGTTGATGGAGCGTATTATATTTTAATATCTGTAAATCCATTTGATAAAATTCCATTTGGAGATATTGATTCAGAAGAAACTCCACCAAGACATCCTAATACTAATTCTAACTATCATATTGAATTATTCCCTGCATCGTCTCTTAGTAGTAACTATTCAGGAGGGAATTATATTATTATTGGAAAAGTTATTTTTAAAGGAGATATTGCACAAGTTGATTCTCATTTTATCCCTCCATGTACATCGATTCAAAGCCACCCTGTTTTGTTGGAATACTACAGTAATTTTGCAAAATCTATTGGGAATTTACAACAATATGCTTTTAAAATTCTTCAAAAAACGTCTCATAAAAATCAAAATATAACGCTTGCCAAGAACGTGAAATTTCTTTGTGATACGATGATCAATACATTTGGAGATATGTATTTTCAATTCAGAAATGTTGTCCCATGGCAACCACCGATATTTCTTATTGAATCTTTTGCGAAATTGTCTCTGCATTTGTATAATTCAACACAGGCTCTTGCACCAGGAGAACTGGAAGAAATGCTAAATTATAGCTTGGAATGGAGTGAAGTTGCTCCACATACTTTATTAAACCAATTATCTATTGTTGCAGAAACCAATTATGATCATCATAATTGTGGTGAAATACTACTATCTATTCAGCAAGTTTTAAAAAGCCTCGAAACCATCTTCTCTAAGTTGAGTGAACTAGACTATATTGGGCAAAGGAAAGAAAATATTATTGTTAATGAGCAAGAAATTGTTTCAAATAATATGACTCCTAAAAGAGGCTGGAGTGTTTTAGATTAGTTAAAAAGAATTAAAATAATAATCCCGAGATTAGGTTTCGGGATTTTTTGTGTAACATTGTCTTTGAAATATATCTGAATATTAATTATTTAACAATGAATTTCATAATGGATATACAATCAATAAGACAAAATACAAAAGGGTTATCAGGTAAATTTTTTTTTAATAATGCAGGCTCATCTTTAATGCCTCAAACGGTGGTTGAATCAATGATTGATTATTTTAATCAGGAAGAGCAATGGGGAGGATATGAGGTTGCTGATCGAAATTCACAATTATTAGAGTCCTTTTATGAAGAAACATCGAAATTAATTCACTGCAAACCTTCAAATATTGCTTTTGCAACAAGTTCTACAGATGCATACGCAAAAGCTTTATCCAGTATTATATTTAAAGATGGAGATTGTATTATTACAACAATTAATGATTATATTTCTAATCAAATTACTTTTATCTCCTTACAAAAAAAACTAAATGTAAAAGTGATAAGAGTAAAAAATCTTCCAAATAATGAATTAGATTTGGAAGATCTTGAAAATTTAATTAGAGAATATCATCCCAAATTAGTTGCCGTCACGCATATACCTACTAATTCCGGATTAATTCAAAATGTGGAAGCTGTTGGAAAGATATGCCGCCAATATGATATTATATATCTGGTAGATGCTTCTCAGTCAGTAGGGCAAATGGTTGTAGATGTTCAAAAAATTAATTGTGATTTTTTGACGGCCACTGGAAGAAAATTTTTGAGAGGCCCAAGGGGAACAGGTTTTTTATATGTTTCAGATAAGATTTTAGAACAAAACTATGCTCCTTTACTTTTGGATATGCGAGGGGCTCATTGGACAGAGTATAATGATTATGAATTAATAAATACTGCCAAGCGATTTGAGCATTGGGAAACTTCTTTCGGATCATTATTAGGATTACTAGAAGCTGTAAAGTATGCTAATGCGATCGGATTAGAACATATCGAGATCTATAACCGGAAACTAGCGGAAACTCTTCGTCAAAATCTTGAAAATAATGGGTTTAAAATTATGGACAAAGGTATGAATCTAAGTAGTATTGTTACATTTTGTGAGCATAATGGAGATCTTGATCGTATCCAAAAAGTGCTTAAGGAAAATCATGTGTTTTTTTCCATGAGTTATAAAAAATCTGCCTTGATTGATTTTACAAACAAACATATAAATGGAGTAGTACGCCTCTCTCCCCATTATTTTAATACATTAGAAGAAGTAGAAAGAGTATCTCAAATTTTAGAATCAATATAAAAATTATCTTTTTCACAAGATAATTTATCATATATTCTTTATAAAATTACGGTTTACTTGTAAAGTTTTTATTACATTATTGACTTTTCAATAAAAATAGTTTGGGTCTATTTGATTAAGTATCTATTTTCGCCACACACTATAATAAAAAATAATTTAAAATGAATGTATATAATCAAAAGGAAGTATATCTCATTTTTTTACTAATATTTTTTCAGTCGCTTTTTTGCTAAGTATTTCGTTCTTTCCTTCAATTTCTATTGTCATAGAGTTGTCAAAGTCTTCAATTTTAATGATTTTAATTTTTGTATTGAGGAGAAGTTTTCTCTCATTTAAATAACTTAAAAAGGCATCATCAGAATGGGTTACAGAAGTAAAAATAACAACTTCATCAATCTTACACTCGGTTAATTTCTGTAAATCTTGGGCTATAATATTTCCATCTTTATCAGGAATAGGTTCACCATGAGGGTCAAATTTTGGATAATTGAGAATTTCATCCATTTTGTCAAAGAAAATTTGAGAATGGACGTGTTCTAGCTGCTCCGCAATTTCATGCACGTTTTCCCAACCAAAATTCATTTTTTGAACCAAAAACATTTCTGTAAGTCTATGTTTTCTTACTACAAGCGCTGCTTCTTGTTTACCTTTTTCAGTAACAATTAAAGGCTTATATGTTTCATAGATTACCCAGTTTTTGTCAGCAAACTTTTTCATCATATTATTTACACTGGGCATTTTTACAGCCAAAAACTTACTGAGTTCATTGATGGTGACTTTTCCCTCATTATCAGCTAAGTGAAATAAAGCTTTGAGATAATTTTCTTCTGTGAGAGTTGTTTTCAAATGTTAGATGTTTTTCTCTACAAATCTAACAAAATATTATGAAATTTCTTTACACTCTAGGATAACTTTACTTACTTTTACTCTATGAAATTTTCATTTAAAAACGACTATTCTGAGGGATGTCATCCTCATATTTTACAAGCACTTTTACAGTGTAATTATGATCAACAGGCTGGTTATGGTGAAGATATATATTCTTTAAAAGCCAAAGAGTTAATTAAAGAAAAAATGAATAATCACGATTCTGAAATTTATTTTGTTTCAGGCGGAACTCAAGCCAATTTAATTATTATTTCTTCGATTTTGAAACCTTATCAATGTGTCATTTCCGCTTCTACAGGACATATTTTAAATAATGAGGCAGGAGCTATAGAAGCCACGGGGCATAAAATTGTAAGCATTGAAACAGAAGACGGAAAATTAAGTCCTTTAGATATTATTCCTA
The DNA here is from genome assembly GCF_902728265.1 of Chryseobacterium potabilaquae. GTDB lineage: Bacteria > Bacteroidota > Bacteroidia > Flavobacteriales > Weeksellaceae > Chryseobacterium > Chryseobacterium potabilaquae. Next base: position 8,536 of record NZ_CACVBR010000018.1, on the reverse strand, counting down.
TTTTAGAATCTCATAGAAATGTTCCGCATCAAGTCATGCCCAAGCTTGTGTATATATCAAATTCAACTGAACTAGGAACTGTTTATACCACTGCAGAGCTCGAAGAACTTTCAATTTTTTGTAAGGAAAATAGGTTGTATCTTTTTATGGATGGAGCAAGAATAGGGCATGGAATTATGTCGGAAGCCAGTGATCTTACTTTAGAAAAGGTCGCCAAATTTACTGATGTTTTCTATTTAGGAGGGACTAAAAATGGAGCATTAATTGGAGAAGCTATTGTTATTAATAATCTGGATTTGCAAGAGGATTTTGCATTTAATATCAAACAGAAGGGAGCTTTGTTAGCAAAGGGGAGGTTGCTAGGGATTCAGTTTATGGAATTGATGAAAAATGACTTATATTTTGATTTGGCAAAACATGCGAATCAACAGGCTATGAAAATCAAAAATGCATTGAAAGAAAAAGATGTTATCTTTCTTTCAGATACTTATACGAATCAGATTTTCCCGATATTAAAAAATATGTTGATTCAAAAATTAGCCGAAAGTTTTGAATTTTATATCTGGAAAAATATAAATGAAGAATTTTCTGCAATACGTCTGATAACTTCATGGAATACTAGTGATCAAGCTGTCTCCGATTTTATTGAAATTATCAAAAATGAGGGGTAAATGAATTGAAACTTGCATTTTAAGAACAACATCTTTCCAATCTTTTTGTAGATATTTATCACTAAAAATCTAAAATGAAAAAATTACTTCATCTTCTTTTGGTTGGAATATTTCTGACTATTATTTCATGTAAGAGTCAGGTACTCCTAGATAGTGAAAAAGAGGTCTTATTAAAGTTAATTGACAAACGACTATCAGTTGCACCATTAGTTGCCAAAAGTAAATGGAATACAAAAGCCCCGATTGATGATCCTGCGCGTGAAAAAGTGATTTTAGATGGTGTACAAGCTAAAGCAAAAAAAATAGGGGCGGATGAGATTTTTGCAAGAGATTTTTTTCAAGCACAATTTGAAGGAGGTAAGATAGTACAGAGGCAATTGCATCATCAATGGGAGGGAGAGAATCAGGGTTTATTTGATACATCCCCTGATTTGGCACAGGAAGTTCGACCTATTTTGGATAGTTTAACCCCTCAATTACTAATGGAACTAAAAAAAATTAAACCTAATTCTTGCGATACTCACTCATTAAAAAAACTCAATAGGGATGCGAGAAAAATCATCAATCCAATTTTTAATGATCACGTTGTAGAGACAGTAATAAAGCCTATAAAAAATTATTGTAAGGGATTATTATAACAAAGAGCCCGCCTCAAAATTGAGGCGGGCTCTTTTACGGAATTTTATTTTAAAAATTTCATAATTTTGTGACAGTCTACTATTTCTAGTTGAGTTCCATCTTTATAGCTAATCTTATTTTCGTGAGCATATTTTATTTGCTTATTATCTTCTTTATGTTCTCCAATTCCTTCAGTTAAGGTTTTTTCTTTTTGGAGAAAATAGATGTCTCTTTTACTTTTTGATCCTTCAGATTCAAACTCATAGGTAAGCTTGAGGGTATCTCCCGATTTGAAACCTATTACATCTCCTTTGTTACTATCTTTTTCAAAGTTTTTATATACTAATTTTCCGGTAATTGTTCCCAAATTATCATCAATACTAGCATATACTGTATCCTTTCCCGTTATTCCCATATAGCAAAATGATTTGGCACCTAACGTATCTATAATTACTTCTGAGCTCGTAATAGAATCTGTTTCATTGATGCTGGGTGGAGTTTCTATTTTCTTTTTGCAATTAAACAGAAAGACTGAGCATGCACATAGTAGTAGGATTATTTTTTTCATATTTTCTATGTATTTATTAAGAGCTTATTCCTATAAAATTATTAATTATTTTTACACAAAAGCAGGTTTAAAATTAAATTTTAAACTTTCAAAACCCCTCTAAATCCCCTTGCTGCATAGTAGGAATCTGCCCCATTATGATAGGTGAAAGTAGTATTATAACGGCGATCACAAAAGATAGCACCACCAAGTTCTCGAATAGGAGTAGGTGTTTTTACCCAGCTGGATGTTTTTTGATCAAATTTTCCCATTTCTTGAAGTTGCCGATATTGTTCCTCTGATAAGATTTCAATACCCATTTCTGTAGCTTTATCAATGGCATTATTTTCCGGTTTATTTGCTTTTCTACTTTGCCAGGCTTGATAATCATAGCAAAGACTCCTTCGTTTAGGGCTCTCCGGAGAACAGTCAAAGAAAATATATTCATCTGTATTTTTGTTGTAACCTACGACATCCGGTTCGCCCTCAGTTTCTTCCATAGCATTTAATGACCACATTTTTTCAGGATGCTCTTTTAATTTTGCTTGGATTTTTTTCCACTCCAAATCTTGATGACGCACCTTATTTTTTTCGAAACGATTTTTTAAAATCTCCAAAAGCTCTTCCGTTTGTTTTTCAGTTAATTTTTTCTTATTCATATTAATTTTTTTTAAAATTAATCATTAATTCTTTTCCCTCTAAATATCTGAAGAATATATTTCACGCTCCCACCACAAGGGGGCATCATAATAATTTTACTTTGACTCATAATAAAAATTACACATTTCGCATAGGAAGTCTTTATATTTGCATATAACACAATTAATACTTAGATATGATGAAAAATAAAATTTATTTTCTTTTATGAGAGAGTATATAATAATATTATAATTTTCTTCTAACTATATACATCTATATATATTAGTATTTGCAGTTTCAATAATGGGAGCTTTTGGAAAGCCATTCCATATTTACAGAAACCGGATTATACTATTATGGTAATTTTTACTTCCGAGCCTAAAATGGCATAATATCTTACAAAAACACATTTTAATTTGATATCTGAAATTACATCAGATAATTTTTATTATAAACTTAATACATAAAAGATGAAAACAATTAATTACTTTTTAATGTTATTTACATTATTGAAAAGCTATAATGTATATTCTCAAACTTCCTGTACAAATACAATCAATATTTTTCCTAATGGAATTACAACAGTGAATGGAGTACAAGTTTCTTATACGTCTACAGGTTCAGTACGAGAGGCTGGATTTTCGCCTTTTCTAAAGCTTTGTCAAGGAGGTGGTTCTCTTTCGTCAGGTAGCAGTTTACAGGTAGGCGCCCAGGGTTCTTGGTCTTTGGTTATTAACTTCGATAGACCGATTAATGATGTAAAAGTGGTACTAAGTGGCGTTGACTCCACACTGGGTGCCGAAAATTTTGTCTTTAATTCTAATGGGGGACCGGTAACTATTTCTTCTGAAAACTATTGTGGTATGTCTATTGGGGGAAATCAACTAATTGCAGATCCTACTGGAGCTGGAGGAGGTATTTTTAAAATTCATACTTTTATTCCATACACGCAATTAGTAATTAGTGGACAAGGAGGATCTGATGGAAGTGCCTTAGGAATATGTTCTACAAGTATTTCTGTTTTAGGAGTAAAAGATGTAGTAAATGGACAAAATAATTCAATAGATATTTTTCCAAATCCTACAAAAGGCCTAACCACTATTTCTTCTCAAGAAAAATTAAAGTCTTATAAAGTTTTTACTGAATCAGGAAGATTGATACATTCGGCTCCGCTTAAAGGAAATAAACAAGAACTCAATCTTTCTTCATTGGAAGCAGGTTACTATATGTTATCTGTAGAAACAGAAAAACAGAAAGTAAATAAAAAAATAATTAAGAGATAAGAATTCTATCCATATCTTTGTTTATCAGACTACTAATAGTCTCTAATATTCAATCTGAGCAGAAAAAAGTATTTTCATTTTTTCTGCTTGGGTTTTATAATAGGTTCAGATACATAATTTATAACATTGTAAGAACAACGTTTTTCCCGTTGAACTCTCCGCAGATAAAGTGCCTACTTTTAGCAAATATTCTATAATAGAATAGCAACTCTTGCAGGATGTCCTAATACTAGCTATTCTATTTTGCTCCTCTGTGAAGTGATTTATAGTATACTTTTTTCCCTATTCATCTTATTAAAAGAAAAAACAGGTAATTTTAATCAATGAAAAAATTACAAATTTTTTATGATATGTGTCATTTTTATGATTTTTATATAATTTTAATTTGGAATTAATTATGTGATTCTTGTTTCTTTGCATTATATATCATACCTTAAATGGGCAGGCTGGTATAAATTAATATAATATTAAAAAAACAAATGAGAAAGACAATTCTATTGGTGACCTTAGGGTAATTATTTACTGATTATGATTTCCTCTTTGCTAGAATAACTATACAATATAAACTTATATATCAATAAGATATAGCTTACAATGAATGTTTATATAATAGAAATAAAGTCCAGAGATCTTCCCATTCAAATTCACTAACCTTTAAACATTACTCATTCTCAATTCTTAAGAAATTCTGGTACAATTTAATAACCGGAAATAAAAATATTTAAAAAAAATAATATTTATTTAATCTAAATAAAAAAGCATATCGGTAATAAGTATATAATATAAGCAATGAAAAAAACAACACATTTAATTTTAACTCTTTTATTAGTATTGTCTTTTACTTCATGTTCAAGAGATGAAACGAATGAAGGAGAACCAAACAAATATTCTGATAATACTCAAAAACGATCTGTAATAGAAGAAGAATTACTCAAAAAAGGCTGGAAAATTATAGATCAATTTGAGGTTTCTGCTAGCCTTCCCAAAGAAGGAATAAGTAGTCATAAAATAATGAATAAAACCAATGGTAAATTTATTCCTTTGTCTGATAGTCATTTAAAATCAATAGGATATGATATATATACTTCAACAGGTAGAAAAAAACTTAAAAAAGATTTTGCCTATAAGAATATAATTCCTGACGGACTGGAGTTTAACCCTTATCTTTCTATAGATGGGCATAAGGGTAATAACGCTCCTGGCTTAGCGAATGTCTCGATTTTTATAGGAAATCCTATGGTGACACCAATCGAAGAGCCTTATTTTCCTTCCGAATCTTTTACTACAGAAGTTTCGAATGATTCAGATCAGGAGAATAGTATTGAGAAAAGTTATGAATATAAAACGGGAAGTGTAGTTAACTGGAATACAGAAGTTAATGGATCTTTTGAGCTAGGAGCAGAAGGACAAGTTGGGATTCCTTTTGTGACAAGTGGGGCCGTGAGCACTAAAATAAACATTGGAGGAGGATACTCTGAAGGTGGACAAGAATCTACAGAAAAAACAGTTAATTCTAAATATATTGCTAAGGTTCCAGGGAAGCATAAAGTAAAAATAACAATAGTAACTACCTCAAAAAAATACAGTGTTAATTATTTTGTACCTATAGGTCTCGAGGGCTTTTTTAAAGCCAATTTTCCTTCAAAGGTACTTGGACATTACTTTTATAAATTTGATATAAAACATGTTTATAATTTCCTTCAAAATATCAATGGACAAAAGGGAAACGCGACCGTTGTTGAAAACCAGTCTGTCAAAATATTCCAATCTCCAGCAGAGCCTATATAAAGCTTAAAGGTACTAAAAAAGTTAGGCTTGGATTTTATAATCTGAGCCTTTTTTCTCAAATAGACATCAAATTAATAAGAAATATTGATTATTTTAACTCTGAGTTCAAAGAAATAACCCCCTCAAATTTATTTAAAAAAGATTATTTTCTATTGAAATAATTATCGTAATATTGCAATATAATAATTTATTATGGGTGCAACTAAAACAGATCATTTTACAGATGAACAAAATCAGATAGCTACAATTGCAAAGGCTTTAGGGCATCCTGCAAGAGTTGCTATTATCGAATACTTACTAAAGGTTGATACTTGTATCTGTGGAGATATTGTAAATGAATTACCATTGGCACAGGCAACGGTTTCTCAACATTTGAAAGAATTAAAAAATGCTGGATTAATTAAAGGGAATATTGAAGGAACTGCAATTTGCTACTGCATTAATGAAAATACTTTTGGATTACTGAAAGAATATTTTTCAAAAATCATTCTGGGTGTTACAAATCAGAAATGTTGTTAGGACATTTTTTTACTCAAATATATCGTAATATAGCGTTTAACCAATAAATTAAAATTTATGAAATTATCTGAAATCAAAGGAATTTTACCAACATTAGAAAATGTAGAATTTCAATTAGAAAATGGAACTTTTGTTCCTGAACACTTTCATGTAACAGAAGTAGGAGCTGTAACAAAACATTTTATTGATTGCGGCGGAACTATCCGAAATGAAAAATTAGTAAGCTTCCAATTGTGGAATGCTGACGACTTTGAACATCGTTTAAAACCTACAAAACTTTTAAATATTATCAAATTATCAGAAGAAAAATTAGGTATTGAAAATGATGAAATTGAAGTTGAATATCAGAATACAACAATTGGCAAATTTGATTTAGAGTTTAACGGGAAAAACTTTGTTCTTAAAAATAAAACAACAGCGTGTTTAGCTCAGGAGGCTTGCGGGATTCCTTCAGAAAAACAAAAAGTAAACTTATCTGAACTTTCTATTAACCAATCTTCTGGATGTAATCCAAATTCCGGTTGTTGCTAAAATTCAATAAACTAAGTATCCAAAACTATTACAAACTAATCTTTTGTAAAGTGATATAATATACATATAATAAAGTCCTATAATTTATATTATGTTAAATTGTATTTTTTTCTGAAAACATCCCTGATTATTTGGGCCGGCTCACAATATGAATTATTATTTAGTATTTAAATTAATAGACTGATTTACTTAACCAAAAATATTGGGGAAACTTATTCACAAACTATTGCAGTAAAAGACTACACCCTATTAATAAAAGTCAGGCCTAGAAACTATATCCCTAAGCCTAACTTCTACAAATAATACTATTCAGTTGGTTATATACTAAGAGTCATTTTCATTTTTTACAATATCTATAATAGCTTGTTCTTCTTTTAAAATATTCATATGTGAAGCATTAATAGAATAAACACTTAATAAATCATTATTTTTCAACACCTTATCTACATTATTGTAAATTAATTGTTGTATATATTCTACGGCACTTTCACTTTGATTATCTTCTCCGAGCATAGCTTTTAGCAGTATAACTTTTGTATATTTCAATTGAGTAGAAATATTTTGTTCACTAATCATAAACTCTGCTCTCAATACATCTTTCATATGAACAAAATGGTTGCTATCAATAGGCACTTGAAGTTCTTGACTGAGCTGTTCATCTGAAAGAGATGACGTTTTCATTAATTCTAAATCTGAATATTTGATAAGGGTATCCAATAAATAAATTGTAATGTTTTTATGTCCTCTTTTTTCTAATTCAGCAGCAATTTCCAAAGAGATCAGCCCTCCTAATGACCATCCCAATAAAATATACTCTTCCTGTTGACTTTCTTTTTGGACTTGCTCAATATGATCAAGATAATACATAGCTAAACGATTGAGATTATCTATCTTTTCCTCATGATAGAGATTATATGAATCTATTCCATAACAATGATAATCCTGATGTAATCGATCAGCAAGTGATTGATACACTTCAAAGCCTCCAGTTCCAGGATGAACCATGAAAAAATTAGGTTTAGTATTACTATTGTTAAGAGGAACGATTACCTTATATTCCGGCTTGTAATTCATTATTATTAAAGATAATACTCCTATAGTTTTCCCATAAAAAATATCTGCTACTTTTATTTGAACTCCTGTCTGATGATGAATTTTACTAATCAGTTTGATAGCCATAATACTGTTCCCTCCCAAGCGGAAGAAATCATCATGTAAACCAATACTTTCAACTGGTAAACCTAAAACCTCACTATAAATCTCTGCTAACTGTTTTTCAAGAACCATTGTGGGTGCTATATATTCCTTATCTCCTGTGAAGTTAGGTTCTGGTAAGGCTCTTCGGTCCAACTTACCATTAAGTGTCATTGGGAATAATTCCAAATGAACATAAGCTGAAGGAACCATATACTCCGGAAGTAATCCTGATAAATATACAGATAAGTCTTCAGGATTAAATGAAGTATCAGATACATAATAACCTACCAAATATTTTAATCCTGAACTATGTTCTTTAGCTAATACAACACTCTGTCTAATTCCTTCATAACTCAACAAAGCACTTTCTATCTCTCCTAACTCTATTCTATAGCCCCTGATCTTAACCTGGAAATCATTTCGACCTATATATTCCAAATCTCCTCCAGCAAGATAACGGACTAAATCTCCTGTCTTATACATACGATCATTATAACCTTTAGCTTTCTCTTCTTCGCTTTGGAAAGGATTCAATAGAAAACGCTCAGCTGTAAGCTCTGCAAGATTTAAATAACCTCTTGATAAACCGGCTCCTCCTATATATAACTCTCCTACAGCTCCCAATGGTACAGGACGTAAATACTCATCTAATACATAAGTTGTGGTATTGGCTATAGGTCTACCTATATTAAGTGCATTATTATCATTATCATAATGATGATAAGTAGACCATACCGTGGTTT
>NZ_CACVBR010000017.1 GCF_902728265.1 Chryseobacterium potabilaquae | reverse complement strand
TAGCAATTCCTGCTATGGCGTTAGGAGGATTGGCTGCTAAAGCTACTATCGGATTTGCTGGAGCTGTTGCGACTGGAGTTGCTGGTTGGGGAGTATCAAGAGTTCTTAATCGTTATTGGAGATAATCCACTAATGGAACAAAACTAGGTTATCCGAATAATACAAGGAAGATAGCTATTTAAATAATTCATTAAAAATTAAAAATATGCAAGTAGAAAATTTAAAATTACAAGAACTGAACACTCAAGAAGTTAAAAATGTAGAAGGAGGATTTTTCCCTGTAGCAATTCCTGCTATGGCGTTAGGAGGATTGGCTGCTAAAGCTACTATCGGATTTGCTGGAGCTGTTGCGACTGGAGTTGCTGGTTGGGGAGTATCAAGAGTTCTTAATCGTTATTGGAGATAATCTATTAATAGAAAATAGCTATCTAAAAGTAATTGAGGATAGCTATTATAAAATTAATTTAAAAAAAATAAAACATGCAAATAGAAAATTTAAAAGTAGAAGCATTGTCTTCTCAAGAAGTTAAAAGTATAGAAGGTGGTTTTTTCTTCACAGCAGTAAAAGCTCTTGGAAAAGGTCTTTTTACAGGTTTTGCGGCTGGATCTGCAGCTTATGCCTATAATAATTATAATAACGGACGCAGAAGAAACTAATCTTCATCATCAATATACTATCTGAAAAATAATTGAAGATAGTTAGTATAAAAATAATTTTAAAAAATAAAAACATGCAATTAAAAAATGTAAAAGTAGAAGCATTGACTTCTCAAGAAATTAAAAGTGTAGAAGGTGGATTTGGTTTCGTTCCAGTTTTAGGAGCAATTGGAGTAGGTCTTTTAGGAGGTGCTGCATCTGCTACTGCAAGTTGGGGAGCGACAAAATTCTGGAACTGGAATAACGGACGCAGAAGAAACTAATCTTCATCATTCAATATACTATCTGAAAAAAATTGAAGATAGTTAATATAAAAATAATTTTAAAAAATAAAAACATGCAATTAAAAAATATAAAAGTAGAAGCATTGACTTCTCAAGAAATTAAAAGTGTAGAAGGTGGAGCTTTTCCTATTTTAGTATGGGGAGCTGGAGCAATTGCAGGAGCTGTTGCATCAGGAGCAATTACCTATGGAGTGAAAAGAGGTCTTAACTATATCTTTCCACCAAGAAGATACTAATATCATATAATAAAAGAGAGACTATCCAAAAGTAATGGAGGATAGTCTCTCCTATTATACTTTGGGAATATTCAACGTCAATATATCCCTACTATCCCTATATATCCCTATTGATAAAAATTTTATGAAAATCATATATAAAATACTGGTTGTTTTTATACTTCTTGTATTTGTGGTAGTTCCTTTAGTCCGACTTCCTATTACCTCTTCCTCTAGAGGAATAGTACGTCCTTTGAAAGAAAATACGAAGTTACAAGCGATTGTTAGCGGGAGAGTAATTAAGACCTCATTGTTGAAGAATAATCAATTGATTAAACAGGGTGATACTTTATTAGTTGTAACTGCAGAACAACTTGATACCCAACGTCAATTGCAAAAAAATAATAAGGAGGACTATGCTGCTCAATTAAACGATCTTAATAAGCTTTTAAGTGGCAAATCAGGAAACCTTGAAACAGGTCAATATCAGCGAGAACTATCTTCCATGCAGGAAAAAATCAGTCAGGTACAAACCCAACTTTCTCTAGCGAAAAAAGATTTGGATCGAGCTACTATTTTGTATAAAAAAGGAGTCATTCCCCGTGCGGAGTATGATAAGGATTACTATGCTTATCTTGGATTTCAGAGTCAAATCTCTGGTATCCGGGAACAACAATTGGCTCAATGGCAAACCCAAAAGCGTGAAGCCGAGCGTCAGCTTCGTTCGTTAGGTTCAGAAATTCAAAAAATAAGTCAGGAAGAAAATAATTATGTCATCATTGCTCCAACTTCCGGCCGTCTTTTCAATTTTTCGGGACTTGAGAAAGGTAACTTTTTAGTTCAGGGTCAAAGTATAGGAGAAATTTCTCCTGAACAGTCTTTGATTGCAGAATGTGTGGTATCTCCCAAAGATATTGGATTTGTCCATATAGGACAAGAGGTAAGATTTCAAATAGATTCCTATAATTATAATCAATGGGGACTGATCGATGGAGAAGTGGTAGATATTGATCAAAATATTAATGTGAATCAACAAACAGGAGAATCTTCTTTCCGAGTTCTTTGTAAAATGAATAAAAATTATCTACAACTGAAAAGTGGCTATAAGGGAAATATCGGGAAAGGGATGACCTTTACGGCTCGTTTCCATTTGACAGATCGTACTTTATGGCAGTTATTGTTTGATAAAATAGATGATTGGTTTAACCCTCGAACAAAATAATTATGAACAAGGATATCCAGATAAAGCAACATGATATTAAAGATTGTGGAGCGGCTTGTTTAGCATCCGTAGCGGCGTATTATGGTCGTAAAATGCCGATTGCAAAAATCAGACAGATCTGTCATACTGATACCCGTGGGACCAATGGGTTAGGCATGGTTCAGGGCTTAGAAGAGATGGGCTTTAACGCTAAAGCAGTAAAGGGAGGAGCAGATGCCCTGCCTCAAATACCTTTACCGGCTATTGCTCATGTTATAGTGAACGGCCATTTACATCATTATGTTGTTATTTATTCAGTAGGTAAGGATAAAATAAGTGTGATGGATCCTGGATATGGCAAAATGCAGGATTATAGCTTTAAAGAGTTTACTGATATTTGGACGGGAGTACTGATTTTGCTAGAGCCCAATGAGTATTTTGAACAAAAGGATGAAAAAACCAGTATGTACAAAAGGTTTTGGAATCTGTTACAACCTCATAAAAGCATCTTACTCCAAGCATTAATAGGAGCTGTTGTTTATACGGTTCTAGGATTATCCACGGCTATTTATGTAGAGAAAATTACGGATTATGTATTGATAGATGGCAATAAAAGATTATTAAACCTTCTTTCCATAGGTATGATAGTCATTTTGCTGTTCCAAATCATTATAGGCTCTATAAAAAGTATATTAGTGGTTCAGGTAGGTCAAAAGATGGATAAACATCTCATTTTGGGATATTACAAACATCTATTGAAATTACCGCAACGATTTTTTGATACGATGAAAGTAGGAGAAATTATTTCCAGGGTAAATGATGCGGTAAAAATCCGGAGTTTTATCAATGATGCTGCTATCGATATCTTTGTGAATGTTTTCATTGTTATATTTTCCTTTGCATTAATGTTTTCATATTATTGGAAGTTGGCATTGATTACCACGTTGATCATTCCGTTTTATTTTTTAGTGTATTGGATCATCAATAAACTGAACAAAAAAGTGGAACGCCAGTTAATGGAAGAAAGCGCAGAGCTAGAATCCCATTTGGTAGAATCAACAACTTCCGTAAAGACGATCAAACAATTCGGAATAGAGACCTTTGCAAATAATAAGACGGATAATGCATTTACCAAACTCTTGAAAACGATTTATACCTCTGCCTTAAATGGTTTATTTGCAGGGGATTCTTCAGAATTTTTATCAAGAATTTTTACTATTATCTTACTTTGGGTCGGGTCGGGATATGTAATTGATCGTACCATTACCCCCGGAGAACTTTTATCTTTTTATTCCATCATTGGTTATTTTACCAGTCCTATTGGTCAGTTGATCGGAGTGAACAAAACGGTTCAAAATGCATTAATTGCAGCTGACCGTCTTTTTGAGATCATGGACTTGGAGCGAGAAGAAGAAAATGATAAAGTCGAACTTATCCGAGAACATATTGATGATATTCATTTTAAGGATGTGAGTTTTAGCTATGGAAGTAGGACAGATGTCTTTATTAATTTTAATTGTATAATAGAAGCGGGTAAGACCACTGCCATTGTAGGAGAGAGTGGTAGTGGAAAAACCACACTGGCTTCCTTATTACAAAATCTATATTCTTTAAAAGGAGGTAAAATCTTTATTGGAGATTATGATATTAATTACATTTCCAATTATTCTTTGAGAAGTTTGGTATCAGTAGTTCCTCAACAGATTGATCTTTTTTCGGGCAATGTGATTGAAAATATAGCGTTGGGTGAAGATTATCCTGACATGCAGCGCATCTTGGATATAACGAAAAAATTGGGAATATTAAGTTTTGTTGAAAAGCTGCCTAATGGTTTTCAAACTTATTTGGGTGAAAATGGAGCATTATTATCGGGAGGTCAAAAACAAAGAATAGCCATAGCCAGAGCTTTATATAAGAATCCTGAGATATTGATTTTAGATGAAGCCACCTCTTCTTTAGATACAGAATCAGAACAGATTATCCAGAATACATTACATGAATTTCGAATGGAGGGTAAAACGATGATTGTCATAGCGCATCGTCTAAGTACTATTGCCCAATCTGATATGATATTGGTTATGAAAGAGGGACAAGTTGTAGAAAGAGGTAGCCATCAAGAATTGATATCAAAAGATAGTATTTATAAATCCATGTGGAACAAACAAAGCTTAAATTTAGAATAGTACCACACTTTTTACAGATAGGGTAATACGCTACTCTTTTAATTTAAAAAAACATACGATGAAAAAAATTTTGATTATAGTTTTTACTCTTCCTTTTCTGATTTTGCAATCACAGAAAAAATGGTCTTTACGGGAATGTGTAGACTATGCTGCAGAGCATAACCTTCAGGTGATTCAAAATAAATATTCGAAACAGGTTCAAGATGTTAATCTTAAGATGGCTAAGAGAAACTATCTTCCTTCTGTGTCGGCAGGTGTAGGAAATACAATAAGTTTTGGGCAAACTCCAGTGGGAACGGAAAGTATTAGAAATGATAGGCTTTATAACAACGCGAATGTAGGAGTAGAAATGGCTGTTTATAATCATGGTAAAATAGAAAAGATCATTAGGAAGACAGAATTTGATGTACAGGCAAGTCAGTATGATATTGAAGCGGTCAAGAATGATATTTCTCTTCAAATTACCCAACAATATCTTACTACCTTACTCAATAAAGAAATTGTAAAAATATCAGAATCTGCTGTTAAAAATGCCCAAAAGCAATATGATAGAGCTAAGATTACGACAAAGGTGGGAACCACAGCTCAAACTGTTTTAGCGGAAAGCAAATCAGCATTGGCCAAGGAAAAACAAAATCTTAAGACCTCAGAAATTAATGTGAGCAGAAGTTTATTTGCGTTGGCTCAGCTCTTACAACTTTCCGATTATAAGACTTTTGATGTAGAAAATGTAAATGTTCCGGATCAGTTAGATCAATCATTGAAATCAATTGAAGAGGTACTCACACTAGCTTATGAAACTCAACCTCAATTGAAAGCAGCCGAAAGTAGAATTAAAGCAGCTGAGGCCCAAACCAGAGTTAATAGAACAGCATTTTGGCCTACGGTGACAGCCAATGCGGGACTGACGAGTTTTTACAATCGTTTATTCAAAACAGATATCATAGGATTCGATAACTTTGGTAATCCTGTAGATCGCTTTGGTAGCCTTGTAATTAAAAGAAACTTTTTCCAACAGTATAAAGATAATTTCGGACAAAATATAAGTTTATCCGTTAATATTCCGATTTTTAATAAGGGAATCACCAAACTTCAAGTAGAGCAATCAAAAATTAATGAAAGTTTGGCAAAGAATGCTTTAGAACAGGAAAAGCAAAAAGTACGAGAAAATGTTCAAAAAGCTCAGTTTGATGTAGATGCCAATTATGAAACATTTTTAGCTGCAGTAGAGACTGAGAAAAGTACCAAATTAGCCTTAAGTTATGCAGACGATAGCTATGCAGCAGGAAGATCAACCATCTATGATGTCAATATAGCCAGAAATAATTATGCTAATGCACAAGGTTCAGTAGTTCAGGCAAAGTATAATTATCTTTTCAGTCTTAAAGTATTGAACTTCTATTCAGGAAGCCCATTAAGTTTATAAAAATAGAGTATAATATATTTAGGATGACTTTATATTGTTTTTTTTGATCCACAAAACGTATGAAAACTTCTTCTGAAACTGAATACAAATACCCTCTACAATATTTCTGTTATCGTTAATCAAAATGAATCTTTATGGAATGTAGAAGTGTTGAAACTTAAATTACATTCTGTAAGTTCATTAGAAAAGTATAAAAGATAATGAAAGAAAATATTACATTTAAAAATATTTCGTAATCTTATCTAATTCTAGTTCAGCGTAATCTGAAACCACAATATTGGCTAATGTATAATCTTGATTTTTGGAATGTTGACTTCTATAAGCCGAACAGAAAATTTGAGCTCTATGAGCTGCTAAAATACCATTAGTAGAATCCTCAATAACCATACAGTTTTCAACAGGTTCATTGGCCATTTTAGCTGCAAGAAGGAAAACTTCAGGATGAGGTTTAGATTCTTTTAAATCCGCTCCGCTAATTTTTCCACTGAAATATTTTTCCAAACCAAATTTTTCGAAAACCATATTGATGGTGGTCATGGTAGCAGAGGAAGCCAAAATCAACTTCATATCATTTTCATGATAATGCTCAATCAATTGCTTTACTCCCGGAATGAGGTCAAACTCTTCATCATTATAAAAAAAATCTTTAAAATAAGTTCTTTTAATGTGAGCAATATCTTCATGGCTGTGAGAAAGATCAAACTCATTGATTAACGTTTCACATACCTTTTTGGTAGAAGAGCCAGTAAAGGAAGTGTATAAATTTTCGGAAACTATAATTTCCAATTCATTAAACGTTTTAAAATAAGCTTTTCTATGCAATGGTTCCGTGTCTACAATTACCCCATCCATATCAAAAAGAACTGCTTTTAAGGCCATATTTTGTTTTTTACAAAAATAACTTTTAAAATGGAAAGATGAAAAAGAATTGGAAATTTTAAAATATTAAAAAGTATTAATCGAAAATTCATAACTCATAACTCGTAACATATCCCATAGAACTCATATAGTATTTTGTATCTTTGCATCAATCATTTAATTTCTTAAAATATATGAAAACTTACGCTGGGATTCCAGAAGAAAATGCAACGTTAGAGAATTCTAAAGTGATGTTGGTGACAGTTCCTTATGACGGAACTTCCACATGGGGAAAAGGAGCTGATAAAGGCCCTGAGTTATTTTTAAATGCTTCAGAAAACATGGAACTTTATGATATTGAAACAGGAACTGAGCCTTATCTTGAAGGGGTATATTTGGCAGGTGAAGTATCTGAAAATTCCACTCCTGAAGCAATGACAGAAGCGGTATATCAAAAGACAAAAGAACTTTTAAATAATGATAAATTATTTACTCTTTTCGGAGGAGAGCATTCTGTTTCTATTGGTTCTATCCGTGCAGTGGGTGAAAAATTTGAAAACTTAACTGTTCTTCAATTAGATGCTCACACAGATCTTCGCCCTGAATTCCATGGTTCTACTTCTAATCATGCTTGTGCAGTTTTTGAAGCGAATCAAAAACATAATTTAGTGCAAGTGGGAATTCGCTCTATGGATGTTGAAGAAGTAGAATATTTGCCTGAAGGAAGAGTATTTTTTGCACACGAAATAGCCAATAATGAAAATTGGATTAATGATGTATTGGAGAAAGTTTCCGGGAATGTGTATATTACAATAGATTTGGATGTTTTTGATCCCTCAATAGCTCCTTCTACAGGAACACCTGAGCCAGGTGGATTACAATGGTATCCTACATTGGAACTATTAAGAAAAGTATTTGAAAAATGTAATGTAGTAGCGTTTGATATTGTAGAGCTGATGGATTCTCCAATGGCTAAACCAAGTGCATTTCTTGCATCCAAACTTTATTATAAAATGTTAGCCTACTATCATATTTATAATAATAACTAAAATTCCACAAGAATCAGATTTTTTTTTTCCTATTTTCTTTGGAATTTTGTTAGGTAAAACAGAATGATATGTCAATTCAAAGTAAAATAGATTATGAAAGAATTGCCAAAGCGATACAATATATCCAGAGCAATTTTAAGCTTCAGCCAAGTTTGGAGGAAGTTGCAGAAAAAATTAATTTGAGCCCGGCTCATTTTCAGAAAATGTTTTCTGATTGGGCGGGGACGAGTCCGAAAAAATTTTTGCAGTTCATCAGTCTTGAATATGCTAAGAATTTATTAAAGGAAGAAAAAGCAAGCCTATTTGATGCCACCTATGAGACGGGATTTTCTAGTACAAGTAGATTACATGACTTGTTTGTAAAAATAGAAGGAATGTCTCCTGCAGAGTATAAAAGCGGAGGAAAATTTCTCACGATTAATTATAGCTTTTCAGAAAGTCCATTTGGGAATATTATAACGGCATCCACAGAGAAAGGAATCTGCTATATGGCATTTGAAGAAGATAAGAAAATAGCATTGGGAAATTTGAAATTTACATTTCCTAATGCTAATTTTTTTGAGAAACAGGATGAGTTACAAAAAAATGCTTTATCTATTTTTAATCAAGATTGGTCCCAACTTAATACCATTAAATTGCATTTAAAAGGAACAGATTTTCAATTGAAGGTTTGGGAAAGCTTACTTTCTATTCCTTTGGGAAAATTGTCAACGTATCAAGGTATCGCTAAAAAAATAGGAAATTCAAATGCATCAAGAGCAGTAGGAACGGCAATTGGGAGTAATCCTGTTGCATTTCTTATTCCTTGTCACCGTGTGATTCAATCCTCTGGAAATATTGGGGGCTATCGATGGGGAAGTGAAAGAAAACAGTTGATCATGGGCTGGGAAGGTTCTCATGTATATCAAAATAAATAGGTTTACCTTTATTTTTCCTAAGTTGAAAAGGGATAAGAAATTATTTAACATCTAAATTATAATACCTAATGAACCTTTTTACAGAATTATCAAATGAACCTTTAAATGTGATTCCTTATGATGGAACAGTACTGTATTATGGAAAAGTTTTCACGAAGGAACAATCTAATTTTTTTTATGAATATCTTTTTAATCATATTCCATGGGAGTATGATGAAGCAATGATTTTTGGTAAATTGATTCTGACGAAAAGAAAAGTGGCTTGGTTTGGTGAAAAACCGTTTGAATATACTTATTCCAAACGATCAAAATATGCGAAACCTTGGACTTCCGAATTATTAAAACTAAAGCAAAAATGTGAAGACGTTTCAGGAGAAACCTATAACTCTTGTCTTTTGAATTTATACCATGATGGTAGTGAAGGGATGGCCTATCATAGTGATGGAGAAAAAAATTTGAAAAAACATGGAGCTATTTCTTCATTGACATTCGGAGCAGAAAGAAAATTTTTATTTAAACATAAACGGACGAAAGAAAAGATAGAAATAGGATTAGAAAATGGAAGTTTATTAGTTATGAAAGGGACAACACAGGATCACTGGCTTCATCGACTTCCTCCTACAACAAAAGTAAAAACACCCAGAGTTAACCTTACCTTTAGAACGATTGAAGAGTAAAATAAAAAACATCCCTTTATGAGATGTTTTTGTAATATATGATTAAGTTGTTAAACTTTTAAATATCGGGAGTATGCATATCCCTCTTGTCCATCTGCTGTTTTTACTTTCCACCAATCATCTGAAGTCTGTTCAATTAATGTAACGGATGCTCCTCTTGAGGCTTTCCCAACCACTGCTGCTTCTGTAGAAGGTTCTTGCCTGATATTGAGGTTGGATTCATCAGTAGCAACAGTAAGCGTTGCCCCTGCTGAAAGGCCTGAAACTTGTACATTAATATTAATATCGGAAGCAGAATAGGTTGAATCAATTGCTCCTAGAGCATTCCAAACTGCATCTTTGGAAGTAGTATTTGCTGCGTTTCCAGAAACATATAAAATTCCATCCTGCTCTTGAACCTGAAGATCTGATATTCCCGCAGACTGTGCTGCAGAAATTACACTTGAATATTTATCTTGTAATGTACTCATCTTTTTAATTTTTCACAGTATAATTAAAGTTTACTTTTCCTACTTTCAAAGCATCTACAGATTCTTTGATTTTTCTAGCTTGTGTAGAAGATACATTGCCAGTAAGTGTTAATTCTCCATTAATAACTTCTACTTTTATTGATGGGAAATCTTTAACCGCGTCTTGTACTTTTTTTTGTACAGCTGGATCTACTGCAGATTGAGTCTCAACTGGAGTAGGAGTTGCTGGGGTAGTTTCTATTGAAGCCATATCATGAACATCTTTTATACCATTAATAGCTTTTAATTGTGCGATCATCGCATCTTTCGATTGTTGATCGGGAAAAGTTCCTGTTAAATGAGCAACCCCTTCTTGGACATCTATAGATGCATTAGGATTTGTTGCCACTACGGTCGTAGCTTGGGTTTTAAGATCAGCATCAGAAATTTTCTTTTTACAAGAAATAGCTCCGAAAGAAATAGCCAAAGCTAGTGTTGCCATTGCGAAAGTTTTTTTCATAATGTTTATTTTTGAAATGTTAATCTTCTCAAATGTAACAATAAAATTTATATCAAAATTATAAAAATTAAATAAATGTTTTTAATTCTTAATGACCAAAGTATTAATTTGATAATACAAATTTAATATAGGGTTAACTCTTATAATAAAAATTGATAACAATTCAAAAACCATTATATTTGTGGAATTTGAATTATGATATATGAAAGGACAAAATAAACTATTTGTAGCGATTATTATTGCACTTATTTTGGGAGTTGGAATTGGAGGATTTGTACATATCCAATACCCTGAAAGTGCCGAACCCTTTTCTAAAAATATAAAATTACTAGGAACTATCTTTATTAGATTGGTACAAATGATTATAGCTCCACTAGTTTTTACCACTTTAGTCGTTGGAATTGCTAAAATGAGTGATATTAAAATGATTGGAAGAGTAGGAACAAAGGCTATGCTATGGTTTATTTCTGCCTCCTTAATTTCACTTTTTATAGGATTAATTTTGGTAAATTGGCTTGAACCAGGACATGTTACAAAGCTTCCTATTCAAGATACGGTTTCAGCAGAGGAATTAGTAAAGAGCAGTAAAGGCTTTACGTTGGAGGATTTTGTAAAACATGTAATTCCTAAAAGTATTTTCGAAGCTTTTGCTACCAATGAAGTACTTCAGATTGTGGTATTTTCCATTATGTTTGGAATTGCATTAGCTAATTTGGGTGAAGGATATGCTCAACCGGTTATTAAGTTATTTGACATTATAGCGCATGCTATTCTGAAAATGGTTGGATATATCATGTGGTTTGCTCCATTGGGAGTTTTAGGTGCTATTGCGGCAGTTGTAGCCACCAATGGATTTGAAATATTCAAGGTATATGCTGTATATTTAAGAGACTTTTTCTTTGCTTTGGCTACGCTTTGGTTTGTACTATTATTGGTTGGCTATTTAATTTTAGGTAACCGTCTCTTTGAGTTAATAAAAAGAATAAAAGCCCCATTACTGATTGCTTTTTCTACAACCAGCTCAGAAGCTGTATTTCCAAAATTGGTAGAAGAGTTGGAAAAATTTGGTTGTAACAATAGAATAGTATCTTTTATTTTGCCTTTGGGGTATTCTTTTAATTTGGATGGAAGCATGATGTATATGACATTTGCGTCTATTTTTATTGCCCAAATTTATGGTATTGAAATGACGATTGGGCAGCAAATTACAATGCTTTTGGTTCTCATGTTAACATCAAAGGGTATTGCCGGAGTTCCCAGAGCTTCCTTAGTCATTATTGTGGCAACATGTTCTATGTTTGGAATTCCTCCTGAAGGAATTGCTTTAATTTTACCTATTGACCATTTCTGTGATATGGGAAGAAGTATGACGAATGTTCTTGGAAACGCACTTGCAACATCAGCTGTTTCTAAATGGGAAGGACAGTTAGAAAATAATACGAGCACAATATAAAGAATGCTAAACATGAATTTGTATGAGCACAAAGAAGCTATTCTTGAGAATGGGTTCACTGTTATTAATGGAATTTTTTCCGAAAATGAGGTGGCAAAAATAATAAAAGTGGTTGAAAATATAGATACATCAAAACCTATTTTCAGAAAATCGACAGATTTATTTGCAATAAGACAATTTTTAAAAGAGATTCCCGAAATTAAAGATTTGATTTTTAATGAAAAGATTAAAGAAGTTATCAAAGGAGTTTTTGGAAATCAATATTTTGTAGTAAAAAGTATTTATTTTGATAAACTGGAAACATCTAATTGGTATGTAGCATATCATCAAGATTTGACAATTTCTGTAGATAAAAAAGAAATTGTATCTGGTTTTGGACCTTGGACAACAAAACAGGATCAATTTGGGGTTCAGCCTCCCTTAGATATTCTAGAAAATATCTATACAATAAGAATTCACCTTGATGATACTGATGAAAATAACGGAGCTCTAAAAGTTATTCCTAAATCTCATAGGAGAGGAATTTATAGAACGGAAGAAATGGATTGGAATAGAGAAACGGAAGAAATAGGTAAGGTTAAAAGAGGAGGAATTATGATAATGAAACCTCTTATTTTTCATGGTTCAAATAGAACTTTTAATGGGAAAAAGAGGAGAGTGATCCACATTGAGTTTTCAGATGTTCAATTACAAAGCCCGCTTTGTTGGGCTGAAAAAATGAATGTTTTTACTCATAATATCTAGAGTTATAGATTAATAATGATGGTAAAAATCCAATAATATATTAAAGTATATTATTGGATTTTTTTATGCTTTAACTTGGTAAACTATTATATTTCATTTTTTTAGGGACTTATTTATTTTGACACTTTTTTATTTTTTACCATAAGGAATCCTACTAATTTGGATGTAAAAAGAAGGACATTATTATATTTATAGGACTATAGTAAATAGAATTAAAAAAACAATTTTTTGGGATATTATATACGACTTCTAATTCATGTAAATACTATAATTATTAATAGAATATTCTACAATGTTTAACTACAAATACTATCATTCAAATTGTTATTATTTTAAAAAAAATGATAGAAAAAACGAAATTTTCTATTAAATGGCACACCAATGGTATGTCATGTTATAGCTCTATCTAATTATTATTCAGTGTGAAAAATAAATTTACAATGGATCTGATAAGATGGATGGGATAGTTTTTTAATACAAGGGTTTTCGGCTCTATAAAGTACTCTATTTAATACTACTTTGAAGAGTTGAGTAGGAATAAAAATATAAATGATAATTATTATGGAATCTAATCGTTTTAGAAATGAGAGTGAGCATCTTAAAGAATTTCAAAATGAAGTGGCAGTGTATTGTCCTTCATGTAATAAAAAAGCATTAGCCACTGTTAATAATGAAGATAAAACGGCAAAGTTATTTTGTTCCCAGTGTGGATATAACAAAATTACAGATACTAGAGTGAAGATTAATGGAGGGTATCAAACAGCTGCAATGGATTACTTTGATGCTGATTTATGGTATATTTACCCTTTTAAAAATGAAACTTTTTGGGCTTATAATGAAGCTCATCTAGATTACTTACAAAGTGACATATCGGAGAAGATTGAGGAAAGTAAAAATAGCTCATATTTTACCCTTTTAGAAAAGTTGCCTTTATTTTATAATACGGCTAAAAACAATCAGTCTCTCCTGAATGTTATTGATAAATTGAAAGTTAAGTAATTCGATAAATTAAGCATGTTTAATTTATTAAATATTTTTGGAAAAATTATCATACCCATACTTAAATAATAGTCATGCTATAATATAAACATCTCTTTAATTATTAAAGAGATGTTTATATTATAGCATATTTAGCTATTTATTTTATACTTATTTCATCTATAAAGATATAAGATTCACCACCTGAGCCCATATGCCATTCAGGGAGTTTTCCAAAATAATACGCTTTTATTTTTACATAGCGTGCCTCGGTAGGAAGAACTTCAGTTGAAAATTCTTTAATTTGAACCTTTTCATCTTTAGGATCAATAGTATTATCAACCGTCTTTAAAAGAATATACTCTTTATTATTTATTGAAGCATAATATTCTACTTTTTGAGGCATTAAGATCCATGCTTTACTATCTTGTAGGTAAGTGGAAGAGAGCTTCGTGAACTCTTGAGGAGATTTTAAATCAATAATAGCTTCAAAGTTTTGCCCTTGATATCCTTGCCATTCTCCTTTTCTCCAATTCACAGTTCCCTGAATTCCATCAATCAAAGCCAATTTTCCACCGGCAGTATATTGAGAATTTACTTTAGCATTTACGGTGATATCCCAGTAATTAGGCCTTCTATTAAAATGAGCTACAGTAACTGAACTTTTTTCGCCATTTCTTTCTGCATAAGCCGATACCTGAGTCGTTTTATTAATTGTAAAAGGATTTTTATATGTTTTAAAGGTCTTTCTGATATTCTTATCATTTTCATCTGTAGTTACATAATAAATTTTATCATTTGAGTTGAGAGGAGTTATTTGAACTTTTGTAGAAAAATCAAAGAGCCTGTCGGCGGTAATGACAGGAGCCGCTATTAATTCTGCATATTTATAGTCTTTTAAAGGGTATATATTTTCGAAACCTAATTTTTCTAGTTCTGCTCTTTTTGTATTTTTTGTAATAGTTCTTGTCGTACCATCTTCTAAATGAATCTTAATTTCCTCAAAATATGGAGTGGTAGTTTGCCATTCAGGCAATCCAGGAGTCACAGAATAGATTCCCATAGAGCTTAGAATATACCATGCACTCATTTGTCCACAATCCTCGTTTCCGATCAAGCCATCTGGAGTGTTTTTATAAAAGTGATCAAGAATATACTTGATTTTTGTATCAGTTTTTTCCGGTTTATCTACATAATTATACAAATAAGCAATATGATGGCTCGGTTCATTTCCTTGAGCATATTGTCCCATTAAACCTGTAATGTCCACCTGCTCTCTTCCTGTAGTTTGATTAGGAGCAGCAAAAATTGCATCAATGAATTGTTCGAATTTTTCTTTCCCTCCATGCACTGCAATCAATCCTGGAATATCTTGTTGAACGGAATAGGAATAATGCCAAGAATTACCCTCAGTATAATTGTTATTTACTTCTCTAGGATCGAAGGGTTCGTACCAGTTGCCATTTTTTCGAGGTTGAATAAATCCATTAGTGGGATTATAAAGATTTTTCCAATTCTGAGAGCGTTTCATGAAATATAGGTAATCTTCTTTTTTATGTAACATTTTAGCCATTTGTGCGATACACCAATCATCGTACGCATATTCTACTGTTTTGGAAACACTTTCGTGTTCATCATCAATGCTTATATAATTATTTTGCTTGTAAGCATTCAATCCGAAAATATTGAGCATCGCAGAATTTTTTGAAGCTTCAAATGCTTTTTGGTAATCGAAACCCTGTATACCTTTTGCCATAGCATCTGCAATGACAGAAACAGAGTGATAGCCTATCATACATTCTGTTTCATTGGACGCGAGTTCCCAAACCGGAAGTTTTCCTCCCTGTTCATATTGTTTAATAAAGGTATTAATAAAGTCTGAAGTTCTTTTTTTATCAATCAAAGTCATTAAGGGATGAGCGGCTCTGAATGTATCCCAAAGAGAGAAAACAGTATAATATTCAAAATCTTGAGCTGTATAGAGCTTATTATCTCTGCCTCTGTATTGTCCATCAACATCCATATTAATATTAGGTTGAGTGAAAACATGATAGAGAGCGGTGTAAAAAACGGTTAGTTTATTTTTATCATCAGATTTGACTTCAATTTTAGATAGTTCTTTATTCCAATCCGTTATAGCTTGGCTTTTAATGGCTTCAAAATCATTTGATTTTCCTTCTGCCAACATGTTTTTTTCGGTTCCTTGATAGCCCGTTGGTGAAATAGCAACTTTTACATTGATTTTTTCTCCTTTTTTAACGACGGTTGAAAATGCTACAGCAAGTCTTGTTCCTGTCAGAAGATTGTCTTTTTGAGTTCCATTCATTTCTTTTTGAGAAATTTTCATAGGTTTTGAAAATTCAATTCTTGCATATAGGTATTGATTAGTGGCCCACGCTTCACTTCTTCGAAAAACTTCAATAGTTTTATCATCAATTATTTTGACTTCACCTTCCAAGAGTTTGTCTCTGTGGTTTAAATCTAAGATAATATTAGCATTGCCTTCCTCATTGAAAGTGTATTCATGGTATCCCACTCTCTTTGTCGTAGTTAATTGAACATCAATATTATGCTTATCTAATTTTACGCTATAGAATCCTGCTGTAGCCTTTTCATTTTTATGAGAAAAGGGAGATGAATATTCGGTGTTGTTCAAACTAGGATTTCCCATAGTAGGCATAAGCATAATGTCTCCATAATCTGAAACTCCTGTTCCATTGAGGTGGGTATGTGAAAAACCATAAATTACAGAATCAGAATAGTGATAGCCACTACAACCATCCCAGCTTCCATCAATTCTAGTATCTGGAGAAAGTTGGATCATTCCAAAAGGGACTATGGCACCAGGGAAGGTATGTCCATGACCTCCTGTACCTATAAATGGATTGACGTATTGTGTATAATTTTGTGAAAAGAAATTATGGTATATAATTCCTAAAAGAACAAACAGTACCTTTTTCATTTTTTTAAAATAAAATTTCCCTAAAGTAGTATAAAATTTGTTTTTACAAAAGAAAATATCTATCATTAGTTTTAATTATTCTAAATAGGTAAAAATTCCGTAAATTTGTAAACAATTTATTTAGTTTATGTTGACGAAAGAAAAGGTTCAGAATTTCCTAAAAGAGATAGAGGTTGATGATTTAGTAAATAATCTTCAGATTGTTGGGAATGATGTTTATATTGATATGATGGCTCATTCACCTGCAATGCATGAAAAAAAGAAGTTGGAAGCAGCTATGAAGCAGGCCTTTACAAGTGAGTTTGGAGAAGATATTCATTTAAAACTTAAAATAGCATCTCCAGAACCTAGTGAAATTCAGCAAAGTCAGATCAAAGGAAAACAAATTCCTGGAATTCAAAATATTATCGCTATAGCTTCTGGAAAAGGAGGCGTTGGTAAATCTACAGTTTCTGCAAATATGGCAGTCACCTTAGCTAAGATGGGTTTTAAAGTAGGGTTATTGGATGCTGATATCTATGGTCCCTCTGTTCCCACTATGTTTGATACGGAAGGTGAAAAACCGATTTCTGTAGAAGTAGATGGCAAAAGTATGATGAAGCCTATTGAAAATTATGGAGTAAAAATGTTGTCGATAGGATATTTTTCGGGTGCTAATCAAGCGGTGGTTTGGAGAGGTCCTATGGCATCAAAAGCATTGAACCAAATGATCAGAGATGCAGCATGGGGAGAACTGGATTTTTTACTTATTGATTTACCTCCGGGTACAGGAGATATCCATTTGTCGATTATTCAGGAAGTGCCTGTAACAGGTGCTGTGATTGTAAGTACGCCTCAACATGTTGCGCTAGCCGATGTAAGAAAGGGTATTGCGATGTTCCAGATGGAAAGTATTAATATTCCTGTTCTTGGTTTGATTGAAAATATGGCCTATTTTACTCCTGAAGAATTGCCGGATAATAAATACTACATTTTTGGAAATCAAGGAGCACAATATTTGGCTGAAGATTTAGGGATTCCTGTGCTTGGAGAAATACCATTAATTCAAAGTATTAGAGAAGCAGGAGATGTAGGTAGACCAGCCGCTTTACAAGAAAATTCTAAAATTTCAGAAATTTATACAGAGATGGCACGTAAAATGGTTGAAAGTTTAGTAGAAAGAAATAAAAATCTTCCTCCTACGGAAGCCGTGAAAATCTCTACAATGGCAGGATGTTCTCCTAAAGCAAAATAATAAATTTCAAAATATCTTGAAAAAACCGAATTGAACTGAAAAATATGAATACAAATATAACACACGAAGATATCGTAACAAGAGTGATGGAAGCGCTAGAAAGCATTCGTCCGTTTTTGAATAAAGATGGGGGGGATATTGAGCTTATTGATGTGAAGGATAATCAAGTTTTTGTAAAACTTTTAGGAAATTGTTCTGGTTGTTCTCTAAACTTTTCTACGCTAAAGTTAGGAGTGGAAAATACAATTAAGCAACATGCTCCGGAAATTGAAAAAGTTATCAATATAGAGTAAAAATATCTCAATAATATATTTTTAAGGGCTGTTTTTATAGTAAGACAGCCCTTTTTGTGGCTGTATCTAGTATGATAAATGGATGTTTTAGTTGGTATTAATTGATTATGAATATGTTAAGTGTAAATATTTTTCTCAAGAATATTTGGAACCATAAATTAATATAATTCATTTTTAAGTGATATATAAATAATGTATTTTTGCAGCCAAAAAATTATTATGACAAAAAACGCATTACTACTTTCTTTAATGTCTTTATTTTTATTATTCTCTTGTAATAGTAGTGATTTAGATATTTCTTCTCCAACCACACCAGATAAGTATCAAACAAAAAATGTGGTATTACTTGTGGTGGATGGTCCTCGTATTTCTGAAACATGGGAATCTGCTAATCAAGAAAATATTCCCAACAGAATGAACCTTTTGAAGAAAGGGGTTTTTATTAGCAATTTCAAAAATAAAGGGATAACATTTACAAATTCCGGACATAGTGCTTTATGTAGCGGAGTATATGAAAATATTAAAAATGATGGAACAGAACTACCTGGATATCCTTCTATGATGCAACAGTGGCTGAAATTTACAGGAGTTGATAAAACAAAAGCTTGGCTTATCATGTCTAAAGATAAATTAGAAGTGCTTAACAATTGTAAATTAGATCTATGGAAAAATAAGTTCCAGCCAAGCGTTGACTGTGGTATTAATGGAAATGGTTCTGGATTTAGAGAGGATGCTGTTACAGTATTGAATGCTAAAAAAATAATGAAAAAATACAGTCCAAATATGATTGTCATGAATCTGAAAGATGTAGATGTAAATGGGCATGCTGAGAATTGGGATGGATATTTACAAGCAATAAAAAGAACGGATGCTTCTATTAAAGAAATTTGGGATTATATTCAATCATTACCTCAATATAAGGATAAAACAACACTTATTGTTTCTAACGATCATGGAAGACATTTAGATGGAAATGAAGAAGGCTTTTCTCAACACGGTGACAACTGTGCAGGATGTAGACATATTGAATTTTTTGCAATCGGACCAGATTTTAAGACAAATACTGTTATTAGTACAGGAGATTATGAACAAATAGATGTACCAAGTACTATAGCAGAACTTTTACAGTTTCCACTACAATATGGTAACGGTAAAGTAATAAAAAGTATATTCAAATAAATAAGTAATGATCCTTATAGATCCATAAAAATTGAATTTTATATGTATAAAAAGCTTCGTTAGAAGCTTTTTTTGTTTATAAATAATAGACTATTTAAGGTACTACTTTTCCTCCAATGGGAACAATTTGGCCTATGAGGCAAACTAGTTTTTTTCTTTAATAAGTGATTTTTTTATTTTGTATAATCCAAAAAATCATATGAGTTTTTATGATATATACTTGATATATTATTATTTTTTGATTATATTTGAGAAAAGCACAAAGAATGTTTTCATTTTTACAAGATATAGAACCACTTCATCAAGGGTTTTGGTATATTGCCTTAGCTTCGAGTTTAATTTTTTTAATCCAGACCGTTCTTACTTTTATAGGAGGGGATTATGGTGACGATTTTGATGTTGATTTTGACAGTGAAGTTACTCATGAGACTCCTTTTCAACTATTCTCTTTAAGAAACTTGATTAATTTTCTGCTGGGATTTGGGTGGACAGGGGTTGCTTTTTATGATTCTATGGAAAGTAAAGGGTTATTAATTTTTATAGCATGCCTAATAGGGGTAGGGTTTGTACTTATATTTTTCTTTCTTATTATTCAAATTTTAAAACTAACAGAAGATAATACCTTCAAACTAGATGATCTCATTGGAGCAGTAGGAGAGGTGTATCTTAACATCCCTGCAAATATGAAAGGAAAAGGAAAAATATTGATTTCGATGAAAGGAACTCATCATGAACTTCAGGCAATGACAGAATCAGATATGGACATTGCTACCGGTCATTCGGTGAGAGTAATATACATTTATGATAATACACTTGTTGTCGCTAAAATTTAATTTATTATAACATATTTATTCTTTAATTTATGGCAGTACCCGGAACACTTATTCTTATAGTCGTTATTGTAGTCTTATTATTCGTGACGTTTTTGGCTCTTATTTCAAGATACAAAAGATGTCCTTCGGATAAAATATTGGTAATATATGGTAAAACAGGAGGTTCTTCTGCAAAATGTATTCATGGAGGAGGAGCTTTTGTATGGCCTGTTATTCAAGATTATGCCTATTTAGATCTTAAACCGATTTCTATCGAGGCAAACCTTACTAACGCATTATCAAAACAAAATATTCGTGTAGATGTACCTTGTAGATTTACCATCGCAATTTCTACAGAGCCAGACTCTATGGGAAATGCTGCTGAAAGATTATTGGGATTAGGGCAGGAACAAATTCAGGAACTTTCTAAAGATATACTTTTCGGACAGTTGCGTTTGGTGATTGCTACCATGACTATTGAAGAAATTAATTCAGATAGAGATAAATTTTTGGATAATATTTCTAAAAATGTAGATGCTGAATTAAAAAAGATTGGATTAAAACTGATTAACGTAAATGTTACGGATATTAAAGATGAATCCGGTTATATTGAAGCTCTTGGTAAGGAAGCCGCTGCAAAAGCCATTAATGAAGCAAAAATTTCTGTTGCTGAGCAAGAAAGAATTGGAGAGACAGGTAAAGCAAGTGCTGATAGGGAAAAGGATGTTGTCATTGCAGAGACTAATAGGGATCGGGATGTAAAAATTGCAATAACCCAGAAAGATAAAGAAGTGAGTATTGCTTCAGCAATGAAAGATGAGTCTATTGGTAAGGCGGAAGCTGAAAAAGAATCTAGAATTGCAACATCTTTGGCAAATTCACTAGCTGTTAAAGGAGAAAACGAAGCAAAAATTACCATTGCAAACTCAGATGCTGAAAGAAGAGAAAAAGAGGCAGAGGCATTAAGGTTAGCAACGGCAGCCGAAAAAGTACAAACGGCAAGAGCGTTAGAAGAATCTTATGTTGCAGAGCAGAAAGCGGAAGCAGCAAGGGCAGAAAGAGAGCGCTCTACTCAACAGGCTAATATTGTGGTTCCGGCAGAAATTGCCAAACAAAAAGCGATTATCGATGCACAAGCGGAGGCTGAAAAAATCAGATTACAGGCAAAAGGAGAGGCAGATGCTATATTTGCGAAAATGGAAGCAGAAGCTAAAGGGCTCTATGAAATACTTACCAAACAAGCGGAAGGGTATGATCAAGTGGTTAAAGTGGCTGGAGGTGATGCAAATAAGGCATTCCAGTTGCTCCTTATAGAAAAATTGCCGGAATTGGTTAGAACTCAAGTTGAGGCGGTTAAAAATATTAAAATAGACAAAGTAACGGTTTGGGATAGCGGTAATGGGCAGGATGGTAACAGTTCTACAGCTAATTTTGTTTCCGGTATGATGAAAACGGTACCTCCCTTGAATGATCTTTTTAATATGGCCGGCTTAAATTTACCGGATTATTTAAAAGGTAAGCCTGAAGATGCTCCTACAAAAAAAGAAAATAAAATAGATGATGCAGCCTCTGATGAGGAAGTGACTTATTAAAAATTATGTAAAAATAGTAAATAGGAAACAGGTCTAAAGGCCTGTTTTTTATTCATAGGTATTAATGAAAATTCTCTTAAAGCATTTGCAAATATAAAGTTTATTCTTTAGGGTGAGTGAGATACATCTTCTTGTTAAATGCTTTTTCTAAAGGATGTTTTTGCATATAGAAAAAACCTGAAATTGCAGTCAATAGCAGTAAAACAAAAATAACAAGAACAATTCTTTTTAAAGTTTCTTTCATATGGCTAAATCTTTAATGTTCTTAATTTCTAAAGTTGATAGAGGGGATCCATATTTTACGGCATTGATCATTGCTTTTCCAACTTCATGTAAAGTTAATGATTTTGAAGGAAATAAAATAGGAAAAAGCAAAATAAAGGGCCTAAAATACCATTTTACATTAATCTGCCCTTCAATAGGTTTCATGAATCCGGGGCGAAAATTATATACGGAACTAAAGCCCAGTTTTTTTAAGGTATTTTCAGTTTTTCCTTTTACTCTTGCCCACATAAGTTTTCCACTTTCCGTACTATCGGTATGAGCTCCTGAAACATAATTAAATACCATTTCCAGATTTTGATTTAAAACAACTTTTGCAAAATGTAAGGTAGTATCGTAGGTAATCGTGGTATAATCAGTTTCATTGATCCCAATACTGCTTATCCCCGCACAGAAAAAACACGCATCATAGCCCTTAAAGTTTTGATCATTCATATCAATTTGGAGAAAATTGGGAAGGATATATTCTTTTAGTTTTGCATGTTTTTTCCCCGATGGCTTTCTGCTTACACTTAGAATTTCCGAAACGTTTGGATTTTGAAGACATTCCATTAAAACTCCTTCACCTACCATTCCTGTTGCTCCGGTAATAATTATTTTGATAGTTTCCATATTTATTTTTGATATATATTATTATAACGGTTTAAAATTTACTATTACTTTATTTTAAAGTAAAAAAATATTTTTCAATAGATGGTTAATTACTTGTAATGTAAATGACTATAATAAAAACCAGCTATATTGATAGCTGGTTTTTATTATACGGAGAGGTATAACCCTTATTTTTTGTTTTGTAACTGGCTATATATATTATGAATAAGTCCATCTGCAACAGAAATCTTAGGAACAAATATTTTATTAATATCCGACCAACTCATCACATTATTAAATACCTTTAATGCATACGCTATAACATCCGCTCTATCTTCTCTAAGGTTATATTTTGTCATTCTTTCATCAACGGTCAATTCATTGAGCTCTTTATGAGTTTTTTTCAAATAAGATAGTGACATAGGTTTTCCATCTTTAGTTTTACTCATGGAGAAAATTTTATTGATATTTCCTCCTGAACCAATAGCAATAATAGGTTTTTTGCTGATGATGTTTTTTTTGATCTCTTCTTTCATCTCTTGCCAGTTTGCTGGCGAAACGAGATTATTTAATAAACGGATAGTCCCAATATTAAAAGATTTTTCATACATCATTTTCCCGTTTTCGTAGAATGTAAGTTCAGTTGAACCACCTCCCACATCAATATAGAGATAGGCAAATTCTTTGTCCAAGCCTTCTGCTACATGGTTTTCATAGATTAGGGTAGCTTCTTCATCTCCGGAGATAATTTCAATAGTAATCCCTGAGGTATCTTTTACTTTTTGAATGATGGCATTACCATTTGAAGCATCTCGCATAGCACTCGTGGCACACGCTCTGTAGTGATCGACTTGGTATATTTTCATTAAATCGCTGAAAATTTTCATAGAATCAAGGACCATTTTTTCTCTTTCTTCCCCAATCTTCCCCAACGTGAAAACATCCATGCCTAATCTTAAAGGAACTCTCAAAAGGTTAAGTTTAATAAACTCGGGTTTCCTATTATTTATTTTAACCTCATTGATCAAAAGCCTGGCGGCATTACTTCCTATATCTATCGCTGCAATCTTCATTTTATACTTTTTTTAGCTTTTAAATACTTATAAATCTCAATTTGAGAACGACACTCTTTTTTATCATTTCTGATATATTCATTGCTCAGCTTTTTATCTAGGATACGAGCTTTTACATTATCTTTTAATTGGATGTCAAGAATCTCTTTTAATTCTTTTTTTAGATCTTTATCTATGATTTTTGCAGCAGCTTCAATTCGATAATCAAGATTTCGGGTCATCCAGTCTGCGGAGGAAATATATATATCTTCTGCTCCTTTATTATAGAAATACATAACTCTTGCATGTTCTAGATATTCATCAACAATACTGATTGCTTTAATTTTTTCTTTGAATTCTTTTTGATTAACAGCACAATATATACCTCTTACAATTATTTTTATGACGACCCCCGCCTGGGCAGCAGCATATATTTTTTCGATTAATCCTCTGTCACTCATTGAATTAACTTTTACAATAATCTCGGATCTTCGACCTGCTTTGGCTTCTTCAATTTCCTTATCTATATGATGAATGATCTTTTCACGCATAAAATCAGGGCAAACTAATAAGTTTTTGCAAGTTTTCAAGACGGAAATGTAATCTTCTTTTGGCTTTTTTAGAACGTTAAATACTTTATTAATATCTGCCATAATGTTACGATCCGAAGTCATTAATAAATGATCACCATAAATTCTTGCTGTTTTTTCATTAAAATTACCCGTACTTACAAATCCATATTGAATAGTTTTATTGTGAGTTCTTTTCTTAATAATACAAAGTTTAGCATGGACTTTTTTATTAGGAAGTCCTACAAGAACAATAATTCCTTCCGGTTCCAGCATTTCTTTCCATTCAAGATTAGATTCTTCATCAAATCTCGCCTGAAGCTCTAGCATAACAGTAACTTCTTTGCCATTTCTTGCAGCATAAATTAATGCATTGATGATTTTGGAGCTACTCGCCAAACGGTATGCAGTAATTTGAATAGACTTTACATCAGGATCCATAGCTGCCTCGCGGAGAAGATCAATTACTGGATTGTATTTATGATAAGGAAACGAAAGTAAGACATCGTGTTTCATAATGACGTCTGTTATTCTTTCCCCATGTTCAAATGAAGGGTGGGTAAATGAGGTTCTTTCTATAGGTTTTTCATAAGCTTCGAAAACATCTGGGAAATCCATGAAATGCTTAAAATTATGTATTTTACCTCCGGGTATAATGCTGTCTTTTTTTGTTAAATTCAATTTCCTGATGAGGAGTTCCAATAAAGCCTTATCGATGTCTTTATCAAATACAAATCGTGTGGGCTTTCCTTTTCTTCTATTCTTGATACCTTTCTCTATTTTTTCCGCAAAATTGGTTTTGATATCATTATCAAGATCCAGTTCAGCATCTTTTGTTACTTTGAATGCATTAGCTGCAAACTCATCATACCCAAAATAAGAGAAAATATGAGGCAAATTAAATGTAATGACATCTTCAAGGAGCATTACATTTTTCTCTTCAGGGTTTTCTGTAGGGAGAAGAACAAATCTTCCGACAAAACGAGAAGGGATTTCAATAATAGCATAATTACTGGAATATTGCCAGTCTTTTTTTCTCATGGCAACACCAAGATATAGGCTTTTATCTCTTAGGTAAGGCATAGGGGTATTCTCATGAAGCAGAATAGGAATTACATTAGATTCTACCACTTCATCAAAATACATTCTTACAAATTCTTTCTGAGGTGCAGTTAAATTTTTTGCCGTTTTGATATATACTTTATGATCTGCCATTTCTGACAAAATTTTCTTCCAAGTTTTATCAAAATTTTGTTGTTGCTTGATAACTATTTCATTAATTCTTTGTAGGATTTTAGAAGGAGGCTGATAAAAGGACTCTGCAATTACTTTTTCCTTAAAATCCATCGCACGCTTTAATCCGGCCACTCGTACTCTGAAGAATTCATCCGAATTATTAGAAAATATTCCTAAGAAACGAATTCTTAAATACAAAGGTACCTTTTCGTCCATGGCTTCTTGTAATACCCTTTCATTGAATGCTAACCAAGTGATATCTCTAGGATTAAAATGTAATGACATTAGTATAGTTTATTTTATCAAAAATACTAATTCACAATCTTTTTATGGATATTATGAAGGTTAAACTTTGATTAAATTTTATGATTTTAAACGTGAAAAATGCTTTAAATGGTACATTTTAACACTATTTCATGATGAGAATAAAATGGATGTGTCATTTTGTCATAAAAAAATGAATGGTATAGATATTGAGAAATTTTGAGTGTAAATCAAAAAATTAGAAAAAATAAAAATATTATGAGTAAAATAATTGGAATTGACTTAGGAACAACCAACTCTTGTGTGGCTGTAATGGAAGGTAAGGATCCTGTAGTGATCCCTAATGCGGAAGGTAAAAGAACAACTCCTTCTATTGTGGCATTTACAGAAGATGGTGAAAGAAAAGTAGGAGATCCTGCAAAAAGACAGGCTGTAACAAATCCAAAGAAAACCGTTTACTCTATCAAAAGATTTATAGGTACCCATTTTAAAGATGATGGAAGTGAGATTTCCAGAGTACCCTATGAAGTTGTAAGTGGGGCAAATGATACTGTAAAGGTAAAAATTGATGATAGAGAATATACTCCACAAGAGATCTCTGCAATGATTCTTCAAAAAATGAAGAAAACCGCTGAAGATTATCTTGGACAAGAAGTAACAAGAGCGGTAATTACAGTTCCTGCTTATTTCAACGATGCACAAAGACAAGCAACTAAGGAAGCTGGAGAAATTGCAGGGTTGAAAGTAGAAAGAATTATTAATGAGCCTACTGCTGCGGCATTGGCTTATGGTATGGATAAAAATCATAAGGATCAAAAGATTGCAGTATATGACTTAGGAGGGGGTACTTTCGATATTTCGATCCTTGATTTAGGAGATGGTGTATTTGAAGTATTATCCACTAATGGAGATACCCACTTAGGAGGTGACGATTTTGATGATGTAATTATCAACTGGATGGCTTCAGAATTTCAATCTGAAGAAGGAGTAGACTTAAAAGCTGATGCAATTGCTCTTCAAAGATTGAAAGAAGCAGCTGAAAAAGCAAAAATTGAATTGTCTTCTTCTCCTCAAACTGAAATTAATTTACCATATATCACAGCTACAGCTACAGGACCTAAGCACTTAGTAAAAACTTTAACTAAGGCGAAGTTTGAGCAACTAGCATCTGATTTAGTAAGAAGATCAATGGAGCCTGTTGCAAAAGCATTAAAAGATGCAGGTTTATCAACATCTGATATTGATGAGGTAATTTTGGTAGGAGGTTCTACAAGAATCCCAATCATTCAAGAAGAGGTAGAAAAGTTTTTTGGTAAAAAACCTTCTAAAGGAGTGAACCCTGATGAAGTAGTGGCAGTAGGTGCAGCTATTCAAGGGGGAGTTTTAACAGGAGACGTAAAAGATGTATTACTTCTCGATGTTACACCTCTTTCTTTAGGTATTGAAACAATGGGATCAGTATTTACTAAATTAATTGATGCAAATACAACTATTCCAACTAAAAAATCTGAGGTGTTCTCGACTGCTTCTGATAATCAGCCAGCTGTAAGTATCAGAGTAGGACAAGGTGAAAGACCTATGTTCAACGATAATAAGGAAATTGGTAGATTTGATCTTACCGATATTCCACCAGCACCAAGAGGAGTTCCTCAAATTGAAGTAACTTTTGATATTGATGCTAATGGTATTTTAAGTGTTTCAGCTAAAGATAAAGGAACAGGTAAAGAGCAATCTATTAAAATCCAGGCTTCTTCTGGACTTTCTGATGAAGAAATTGAAAGAATGAAAAAAGAAGCTCAAGAAAACTCTGCAGCGGATGCTAAGAGAAAAGAAGAAGTTGAAATCTTTAATAAAGCTGATGGATTGATTTTCCAGACTGAAAAACAATTGAAAGAGTTTGGAGAAAAGCTTTCTGCTGATAAAAAAGCAGCAATTGAAGCAGCAGCAGCTGAATTAAAAGTGGCTTTTGAAGCTAAAAATTCTGATGATGTAAAAGTGAAAACTGAAGCATTAGATGCAGCTTGGATGGCCGCTTCAGAAGAATTATATGCAGCAGGACAAACTCCAGGTACCGATGCAGGTGCTCAAAATCAAGGAAGTGCTTCAGGTGCGGAAGATGTACAGGATGCAGATTTTGAAGAAGTGAAATAACTTACAAAGTTAATTACATATAATACCCCTAAAAAGTATCTTACTTTTAGGGGTATTTTTATTATTTTCAACATTGTTTATATTTGTTGAATAATTAATTAAAAACATAAAGAGATGAAAATGTCTAAAGTAATTGTAGTACTAGGACTAGTTCCTGCCAACCTAAAAAAAAATGAAAAATGAGACAAGGAAAAGTTTTTTATCAAGATCATTTCGCAGTCGTTACGGAAACCAACGATGGTGATTTTATGTTTGAATATTACCAAGAATATATTCTGAAATTCCCCAATCAGTGCACTTTTTGCTGACTATTTATACTTTTTGAGTAAAGAATATCAAGAATTATACATCCAATTATTTCGAAAATGTTCGATATTTCAATCATTTTGTTTATTTTTGTATGAAATAACAATCATTTTAAATGAAAAAGCAAATTGTTTTACCCAAACACACTGCTATTTTAGAGCAAATGGGCGAGAACATAAAATTAGCTCGAAAGCGTAGAAAGCTAACGGCAATACAAGTTGCTGAGCGTGCAGGTATTGCTCGTTCTACGTTATATTTAGTAGAAAAAGGTGATAGTAGCGTGGCAATGGGTACTTATTTTAATGTATTGCGTGTATTAGGCTTGCAAAACGATTTTTTAAAATTGGCATCTGATGATGAATTGGGTAGAAAACTACAAGATTTAGATCTATTATAAAATGGCAACAAATAAAACCGGTATCTATGTTTATGCACACTGGCTTGGATTAGTCGAACCGGTGTTGTTAGGTATTTTATCTGTACATCAAGCCAAAGGACGAAAGGCTTTTAGTTTTGAATATGACAAAAATTGGTTAAAATCCAATGCTCAAAGGCTGATTGATCCTGATATTCAATTTTATTCTGGGCAACAATTTCCAAATAATAAAGAGAATTTCGGAATTTTCTTAGACAGCATGCCCGATACTTGGGGACGAACATTAATGAAACGTCGTGAAATTCAGTTAGCCAAAGCGAAAGGCGAAAATCCTAAAACGTTGTATGATATTGATTATTTATTGGGCGTTTTTGACGAAACAAGAATGGGGGCATTTCGGTTTAAATTGGATCCTGATGGAGATTTTTTAGATAATGACTCCGAAAAATCTACACCGCCTTGGTCAACGGTTCGGGAATTGCAACAAGCGGTTGTTCATTATGAAAATGATGCGGAGGACGAAGCGATAAATAAATGGCTTAAAGTATTAATAGCACCAGGATCTTCCTTGGGGGGTGCAAGACCCAAAGCCAATATTTTAGACGATAAGAATCAACTTTGGATTGCGAAATTCCCTTCCAAAAATGATACAATTGATAAAGCCGCTTGGGAATATTTAACATACCAATTAGCGATAAAAGCCGGAATCGAAATGGCAGAATGTAAAATTGAAAAAGTAAGTGGAACTTATCACACCTTTTTTACTAAACGCTTTGATCGAGTCACTCAGGAAAGAATTCATTTTTCATCGGCAATGACGATGACAGGAAACAATGAAGACACGATTAAAAATCAACCGGCAAGTTATTTGGATATAGTGGAATTTATTCAGAATTATGGTCGTACGGTCAACGAAAATTTGCACCAATTGTGGCGAAGAATCGTTTTTAATATTGCTGTTTCTAATACGGACGACCATCTTCGCAATCATGGATTTATTTTGAACAATGAAGGTTGGGTATTATCTCCAGCTTATGATTTAAACCCTTCCATTGATAAAGACGGTTTAGCTTTAAATATTGATATGGATAACAATGCATTAGATTTTGAGTTAGCTAAAAGCGTAGGCGATTTTTTTAGATTAAATCAATCTGAAATGAACAAAATATTGAACGAAGTTTTCAATTCCGTAAAACGATGGAAAGAAATCGCTCATAAAATTGGTATTTCAAGATCAGAGCAAGAATTAATGCAGGCAGCTTTCAGATTTATTTAAGTGAGAAACTCCAATTTCTTTTATTCTTATCGGCAAAAGGCGATTGTTTAAAACTTAAAATCTATCATATATTTGCCGATAACGACATTTTATTATTAAGCTATAACTCTAATTTTGTATCTTATTTGTACCTTAGAATTATAAATAACTGGTAATTAGATATGGTTATTTTTGAAGAAGAAATAACTTACCGAGTTAATTACATATAATACCCCTAAAAAGTATCTTACTTTTAGGGGTATTTTTATTATTTTCAACATTGTTTATATTTGTTGAATAATTAATTAAAAACATAAAGAGATGAAAATGTCTAAAGTAATTGTAGTACTAGGACTATTGTTTTTTCAATTGAGTTTCGCACAGGAAAATGCAGATGTAATTTTAAAAAAGGCATATCAGGAAGCGAATACCCATAACAAAAATGTTCTTGTCGTGTTTCATGCTTCATGGTGCAAATGGTGTAAGACAATGGAAAACAATATGAATCTTCCAGAAGTAAAGCCCATATTCGACAAAAATTTTGTAATAGCCTATATTGATGTTCAGGAAGTAGGAGATAAGAAAAGCCTTGAAAATCCTGGAGGACAAGAGATGATAACTCAATATAAAGGTGAAAATGCAGGATTACCTTTCTGGTTGATATTGGATCCAAAAGGCAATCTCATTACGGATTCGTTTGATAACAATGGAGATAATTTAGGTTCACCCGCAACACCTGAAGAAGTGGAAACCTTTCTTACAAAACTAGAAAAAAGTACCAAACTGAGTATAGAGGAGCAACAAATCATTCAAAAAGCTTTTGAAAAGAAATAAAGGTTAATTTGTATAGAGATAATATTGTAGTATTCACCCCTAATCTAAAAGGAAAAAATCCAAGATACTATCCAACCAAGTATGTAAGTTAAAAAGTTAGGACTTGGATTTCTTTAAATGGAAAAAGAGTCCGGTACTATACCGAACTCTTTCATATAAGAATATTGTTTAATTTTATCTAAGCTTTTTCTTGCAGTTTATATTTTGCTCAAAGCTTTCTATTGACATCTTTTTTACTTACCAAAGAAAATTTTATCCTGCTTCTGTTGTTCATTATAAATGATTTGGAAACTTATAGGCATATATTGATATAAAAGTTTCCAATGCTGTATTTTAGCATGTTTTTTAAAACTTTCAAATGATCTCACAAAAAGATTTTCTATAATATCTCTCACATAAGAATTACCATTCCTATACAACCAGTCCATCAGTTTAATGTGATGGGAAATAATATTGACTTTTGACTCTTGTAAAAGCTTTTTTAAATAATCAACGGTTGTTTGAATTACCCCTGCAAAATTGTCCTGTACGGACAGTTGAGTGATTTCCTTTTGAAGAGGAGGATAGAAAAACTTTAAATATTCTATAGCTATTTTGGGATTAATAGTTTTCATTTGCATATTCATCATAATTAAATATTTTTCAGAACACAGTTATCGCTGCGAAAACTGTACCAAAATTATAAAAACAAGGCAAAAATAAATGTACTTATAATCACTGCAATGTGAGTGGCTAGAATTTCTAAATTGTTTTTGATAGTAGTAGTTTCCTTAGTTTTCCAATCGGATACTTTTCTGATTTTTGTTTTCATAAATGATTGATTTTGAATGGTTTTTTTTATGTTTTTTTGCTTTGATTTATTGTATAAAATAGGAACTAATTATATTCATATACTAGGGCTATAAATTTGTCTTGAATGTATTTTTTGTAACTCATTTGATATATGACTAAAAATCTTTTTCTTATATTCTTCATTGCAAAACAAAGTATAGTTGTCTATGGAATAAATAAAGGTGCCTTCTATAGCATCTTTTAACATTTTGTCACCGTTTGTATAAATATAATTCATTTTTTTGATACATTCAAATAAAATATTTCTATCATTTTGTCTGATCATATTTTTAATATGATTTGTAAAGGTTTGAATCACATTATAAGAGTTTTGCACCTTGCTATCTTTTAATTCATATTGAATAGAAGGAATCATTTCTGTAATTTCTTGAGAGGTCATTAAATAATCCATTGTTATTTGTTATTTTGTTCTACAACTTTTATAAATACACTGAAAATGAAGAGGAGGAAAAAAGCAATCAAGACCATATGATAGGGCTTTAACCATTGTGGTGTTTTGGGGCCTTTGCTTTTTAATCTTCTTAGCTTATCGATTCTATTTAAGGTTTTTAGGTTCATGTTCTCATGTTTTTAGAAAAATGAAGCCAATTGTATTCCTTTGAATATTGTTTTTGTGTAAGTTGTTGTAAATTAATATGTTGCTATGTTTTTGTAAATGCGATTAAATAAGTAGAGCTTCTCAAAATGATAAGGTTTTTATCAGAATGAAATAATATGGATTGTTTGATATAATTAATATCTTTGCACTCCAAATATTCAAGACAATGTTTTCAAAAATCGTAGTACATAGAGTAGGAAATAAAATCAATGGAGAATCTTTAATACTTTCCCAAGAAGAGTTGAGGTTGGATGAGGGCATGATAGAATTGCTTGAAAACTACTTTTTAGGCTCTTTTAAATCGGAAGAAACTTTTCAGTTTTACAGCGATTCTTATTTGGTAAATAATCCGATTTATAGTTCTGTATCCGAAATTTTTGATGATAAAGCCAAGTTTCTTTGGGAGTCTGAGAATATTGCAAAGCATCTTTTTGAAGCTGCAGAAAATCCAAGAGTTCAAGGAGGAGAGTTGTTTATTGTATATTTTGAAGATGAGAGAGAAAATGGTGAAAAAGTGGATAAAATTGGAATTTTTAAAACTGAAAAAAGAGAATCTTTCCTGAAAATCTTCCCTCAAAATGAAACTTTTGATATCGAGAAAGACCAAGGAATTGGGTTGTCTAAAATTGATAAAGCAGCTTTAATCTACAATAACGATAAAGAAACAGGATATGTACTTTCTGTTGTAGACAATAATAAAAATGGAGACATGTATTATTGGTTCGAGGATTTTTTAAAAGTTAAACAACGGGATGATGAATATTTTCATACACAAGAAGCTTTAATGGTCTATAAAGATTATATCACGAAGCAATTGCCACAGGAATTTGAAGTCTCAAAAGCTGATCAGGCTGATTTTTTGAATAAATCGATCAATTTCTTTAAAGAAAAAGAAGAGTTTAAACTGGATGAATTTGCAAATGAGGTATTAGGAGATGAGCATGTGATCGAAAGTTTTAATAACTTTAAGACCGATTATGAGCAGGATATGCAGATTAATATTGCAGAGGAGTTTCCAATCAGTGAGGCAGCAGTGAAAAAAACACAAAGACATTTTAAAAGTATCATTAAATTAGATAAAAATTTCCATATCTATATCCATGGTGACCGACAAATGATTGCTCAAGGTCAGGACGAAAAAGGAAAATATTATATGCTCTATTTTGATAAGGAAGTTTAATTTGAATTAAAAATTAATATCTATGGCTTATGGAACACCAAATCATTGATCTTTCTAAACCTATTCAGTATAATGCTGGAGATCCATGGTTCATGAAGGTAAAGATTAAACATAAGTCACATCGTCAATCACATTGGTTGATTCGTCTTGCATTAAGACTTCCTTTAAGATTATTTCCTAAAAATTGGGTAGGATGGGCAGATGATTGTATCAAAAATATGGGACTTCATGCCACAACCCATATTGATGCTCCTTGGCATTATGGACCTATGGTGGAAGGTAAACCCGCCAAAACAATTGATCAGATCCCCTTGGAATGGTGCTATGGCGAAGGAATTGTAATTGATTGTAGTCATAAAGCAGATTTCATAGCAATTACTGTGGATGATTTAAAGAAAGATCTTGATAAAAATGGAATTACCATTAGGAAAGGAAATATTGTTTTGATAAGAACAGACCGAGATCAATTGATGGGAACGCCGGATTTTCCAAATAAAGGAACAGGAATAAGTCGTGAGGCTACAGAATGGCTGATCGATCAAGGAGTAAAGGTAATGGGAATTGACCAGTGGGGATGGGATTTACCATTGAAATTTATGGCTCAAAAAGCAAAAGAGTTGAACGATCCGGAATATTTCTGGGAAGGGCATCGCGTTGGTATAGAAAAAGAATATCTGCACATAGAGCAGTTGACAAACCTGAGAGCATTACCTCCTACAGGATTTAAGGTTTGTGTATTTCCCCTTAAAATTGTGGGAGGATCCGCAGCTCCCGCTAGAGTTGTTGCCATTATTGAATAATTTTCAAAGATTATATTTCAGATTAGCATTATTTCTTTCTAAAAAATAATGCCCTATTATATTCATAGTTCATTCTTGCGATATTTAATACAGAAATACCCTGTGGACATTCTATTTCGCATGCTTCTGTGTTGGAGCAATGTCCAAAATGCTCAGAGTCCATTTGTTTAACCATATTGAGAACTCGTTGGTTACGTTCTTCTTTCCCTTGTGGTAGCAAGGCCATGTGTGAAATTTTTGCTGAGGTAAATAAAGCGGCACTTCCGTTTTTGCAAGTGGCAATACATGCTCCACACCCAATACATGCTGCGGAATCAAATGCTTCTTCTGCCGTTTGATGAGTGATAGCGATTGTTGTTGCATCGGTTGCTTGACCTGTATTCACTGAAACAAAACCTCCTGAGGATATAATCCTATCCAGGGCTGATCGATCTACTTTTAAATCTTTCTTTATAGGAAATGCAGCTGCTCTGAATGGTTCAATAATAATGGTTTCCCCATTTTTAAAAGAGCGTAAATGAAGTTGGCATGTTGTGGTATGTTCTAAAGGTCCATGAGCAATTCCATTGATCATCATTCCACATTGTCCGCAAATTCCTTCACGACAATCATGATCAAATTCAACAGGTTCATTACCTTCAAGAATAAGTTGTTCGTTTAAGGTATCCAGCATTTCTAAGAAAGACATATGAGGGTTCAGGTCTTTTAAACTGTAATTATACAGTTTTCCTTCACTTTGACGATCTTTTTGTCTCCAAATTTTCAGATGTAAATTCATGAGCTTTATTTTTTATTTATAGCTTCTTACGGTAGGTTGTATTTCTTCAAAAATTAAGGGTTCTTTGATGAGTTCTGGCTCATTATTTTCGCCTGCCCATCCCCATGCGGATATGAACTGAAATTCGTTGTCATTTCTTAAGGCTTCTCCATCAGGGGTTTGAAACTCTTCCCGAAAATGGGCGCCACAAGATTCGTTTCGTGTTAATGCATCATAACACATCAGTTCGCCTATTTCAAAATAATCGGCAACACGGCCTGCTTTTTCCAATTCGGTATTCATTGTATCTTCATGACCAGAAACTTTTACATCGTTGTAAAATTCCTTTTTTAGTTTTCGGATTTCTTCAATAGCATATTTTAATCCTTTTTCATTTCGAGCTAAACCACAATACTCGTACAGTAATTTGCCTAAAGTTTTATGATAATAGTCAACTGTTTTTGTCCCTTTAATATTGATTAAATGATTGATCTGCTCTTTTACGATCTGTTCTGCTTTTTCAAATTCTGGGTGTTC
Source organism: Chryseobacterium potabilaquae (assembly GCF_902728265.1). Taxonomy (GTDB): domain Bacteria; phylum Bacteroidota; class Bacteroidia; order Flavobacteriales; family Weeksellaceae; genus Chryseobacterium; species Chryseobacterium potabilaquae. The sequence goes on along the minus strand of NZ_CACVBR010000017.1, from coordinate 39,700 downwards.
AATTGAAATTTTTCCGGTATGAATTTCATTAGACAAATAATTGGCAATTGTGTAAGGCGCAATAAAGTATCCATCAACAGAAGCTTGGAGTAAGGAATTGGCTCCTAATCTATTAGCTCCATGATCTGCAAAATTAGCTTCTCCTAAAGCAAATAACCCTGGAATGGTGGTCATTAATTCATAATCTACCCAAAGACCTCCCATTGAAAAATGGGCGGACGGAGAAATCATCATGGGTTCTTCGTAGGCATTATATCCTGTGATTTTTAAATACATATCGAAAAGATTACCATATTTTTCTTCAATCTTTTCTTTTCCTTGTTCCTTGATTGCTTTAGAGAAATCGAGATAAACAGCATTTTTTAAAGGCCCAATTCCAAAGCCTGCATCAATTCTTTCTTTTGCAGCTCTTGAAGAAATATCTCTTGGAGCTAAATTACCAAAAGCAGGATACCTTCTTTCCAAGTAATAATCTCTTTCATTTTCAGGGATATCATTGGGTTGGCGATTTTCCTCTTTATGTAGAGGTACCCATATTCTGCCATCATTTCGGAGGGATTCGGACATGAGGGTTAATTTTGATTGATAGTCTCCGGACTGGGGTAGAGAAGTAGGGTGTACCTGAATCCAGCTTGGGGAAGCCATTAATGCTCCTTTTTTGTGGGCTCTCCAAATAGCAGACCCATTACAGCCCATCGCCAAGGTGGATAAGTAATAAATTTTACCATATCCTCCTGTTGCCAAAATTACTGCATGGGCAGCATGTCTTTCAATTTTTCCGGTGTCTAAATTTCTTACGATAATTCCTCTTGCTTTTCCCTCTATTACGACTAAATCAAGCATTTCGTGTCTGGAAAATAATTGTACTGTTTTCTTACCCACTTGTCTCATCAATGCCTGATATGCTCCTAAAAGCAATTGTTGCCCAGTTTGGCCTCTTGCGTAAAATGTTCTACTTACTTGAACTCCACCAAAAGAACGATTATTCAGATATCCTCCATATTCTCTTCCAAAAGGAACACCTTGAGCAACAGCTTGATCAATTAGGTTCAATGAACATTCTGCCATTCGATACACATTGGCTTCTCGGGCTCGGAAATCACCCCCTTTCAATGTATCAACAAACATTCGGTAAATACTATCGCCATCGTTTTTGTAATTTTTAGCAGCATTTACTCCTCCCTGTGCTGCTACAGAGTGAGCTCTTCTGGGACTATCTTGAAAACAAAAAGATTTTACATTATAACCCATTTCTCCTAAAGATGCAGCAATAGAGCTTCCTGCTAATCCTGTTCCAACCACAATAACATCCAGCTTTTTTCGGTTAGCAGGATTGACAAGCTTAGCCGTTTTTTTATAATTTTCCCATTTTTTTTCTAACGGGCCTTCTGGTATTTTTGAATTTAAAATCATAATCTTTCAATTTAGTGATAAGTGAAAAATAGATAAATCGGCATTAAGGTAAATCCAAGGCTGATTATTACAGAATATGCAATTCCAACGATTTTAAACCATCTTATAAATTTTGGATGATACAATCCTAAGGTCCTAATCGCACTGTAAATCCCATGGATAAGATGATAACCTAATGCAATCATAGAAATAATATAGATAAGGACGTACCACCATTCTTTAAAAACATTCACCACAAGGATATACAAATCTTTATTGCCATTCTTATCCAACGGCAGATTCCCAAATTTGTAGACATACCAGAAATTCTGAAAATGGATAACGAGAAAAATTAGTATAAGTGTTCCTAATACTCCCATATTTCTAGAGTACCATTTACTAGCTCTCCCACGTCTGTCGGTCTGATAGTTTGCGGCTGATCTTTTATTTTTTAAGGTAATAAGTAAACCATCTAAAGCATGAAGAATAATACTTGCATACAAGATATAGGAAATAGTTTTGATCACAATATTTCCCGATAAAAAATGGGAGTAAGCATTAAATTGAAGATGTGCTTGTTCTTTAGGTAAAAATAACTGAAGATTTCCTAAAAAATGTATTAACAAAAAGAAACTTAAGAAAAGACCTGTAAGACACATCAACATTTTACTTAATAACGTTGATTGCATTTTTTTAATTTTAATGATTAATAATATCCTAAAACTTTCATCCAAAGTCCACCAACAATCATATAGATAATTAATAGTACAATTCCTATTTCGAGACCTCTTAGCCACCATGCTTTTAGTTCAACATATCCACTACCAAAGAAAACGGGAGCAGGACCATGACCATAATGGGTAAGAACTCCATAAATTGAGCCTAAGAAACCAAGCATCATAGCTAATAACATAGGAGGAATCCCTACCGCTACGCCTACACCTAATAATGCGGCATACATAGCTGCCACATGAGCCGTCGCACTGGCAAAAATATAGTGACTGAAAAAATAGACTACAATAATAACAGGGAATGCTACCTGCCAACTTAGTCCTCCAATTTTAGCTTTAATAAGATCACTAAACCAACCAATAAATCCAAGTTCATTTAAAGAGCTGGCCATCATAACCAGAACAGCGAACCAAACAATGGTATCCCAAGCTCCTTTTTCTGATTTTACGTCTTCCCATGTTAATACAGAGGTAAGTAACAGAAGGGTTAGGCCAATAAAAGCTGTTGTTGTTGCATCAATGGAAAGTGTACCTCCAAATATCCACAAAGCCAATAATATAAAAAATGCCAATAACATGAGCCATTCATTTTTTGAAATCGGTCCCATTTCTTTAAGCTTTTGGGCTGCCATTTTAGGAGCGTCTCCTGTTTTTTTTAATTCAGGTGGGTATAATTTGTATAATACTAAAGGAACAACGAAAAAAGCGACCAGCCCGGGAACAAATCCTGCAGCAGCCCAAGACATCCAAGTAATATTGATTCCCAGATTGGCTGCAAATTTTTGGCACATAGGGTTGCTGGCAGTTCCTGTTAAAAACATAGAGGAAGCAATGAGATTCATATAATAGCTATTCAATGTAAGATATGAGCCTAATTTTCTGTGAGTTTCCGGTTTATCGGGGACAGAATCAAAGCTTATAGCCATTGATTTCATAATAGGATATATAATACCACCGCCTCTTGCTGTATTACTTGGAATAGCCGGAGCTAAACATACGTCAGCTAATCCTAATCCATAGGCGAGACCTAAAGAGCTTTTTCCAAAAATTCTAATAAATAAAAAAGCAATTCTATTTCCTAATCCTGTTTTAATGAAACCACGGGCAATAAAAAATGAAATCCCAATAAGCCAAATTACTTTATCTCCAAAACCGGAAAGAGCTTTTGTGATTGATTTTCCGGCATCTCCCGGTGCGACTACTTGTGTAAGAGCCGTACATCCTATTGCCATCATACACATTGTTCCCATGGGAGCGGCTTTTAGAATGATTCCCAATATTGTTGCAGCAAAAATAGCAAAAAGGTGCCATGCATTTTCAGTTACACCATCTGGTACCGGGATAAACCAAATAATAATAGCAATAGTCAATGTTATTGCTACGTTTTTGATATTAATTTCTTTCATGATTATAAGTTTAAGTAATTAGAATCTACTCTGTACCTGAATAATGAATAGATTATTATTATATTGTGATGTATTTGCAATTTGGTGTTTATAGCGGTCAAACTGTACACCCAGTTGAATTCTTGCGCCATAATTTTTCAAAAATTCTAAGCCAAGCATCGGGGTAATAGTTTGTCTAGGATTTGAGTTTAATCTGAAATTACTATCTAAATATTCGTAACGACATGAGAATTCAAGTGCACTCAGATTTTTGTGATCAATTTTATATCTTACATCTGGAAGAAAATAAGCACCTCGAATTAAATATTCATCAGGGTTTTTAGGCCGAAGTTCCGGATCTACAGCAAAATATAAGGGATGGTTGGTTGCCTGTTTTGCTTCTAGCTGCATATCCAAAGACCATCTAGGATTAAAATTAATAAGAGAGCTAAAATCTATTCCTAAAGCATATACTTTTTTACTAAAAACATCACCAATTCCCCCATTTAAACCCATATTAAAATTATATTTTTTAGAGAGCTCGAAAACTAATCTTGTTGAATATTGCTTTCCATCATTATTGTCGTTAACTTGATTTTTTCCATTCCCATTTACCACTGAAACTCCATATTGAAATGGGATTTCACCCAATTTAAGTTGTCCTGTAGCAGACATTCCTATTTGGAAACTAGTCCAACCGAGTTTTCCGAATTCTAAATACTGATTGGACCAGTCTAATGATTTGATAATGTCAATAGGGTAGGTTTCTTCAAGGCCAAACCAAGGTCTGAATTGTCCTACTGTAATAGCGAGTTTAGGGTTAAATGTGTATTTCAGATAGGCATTCTCAAGAACTCTTGTTTTAGGATCATTCTTAAAATCGGCTAAATTGACCAAGGCAACAACCTCTGTTCTTTTACTGATCTGAGCATGTACCTGAACCCTCATGTATTTAACCATAAAGCTATTGCTTGTACCTGATTCATCGCTATGCTGAAGGCCATTTACATCCACATCTTTAGTCATTCCTACGAGATAACGGGCTTGAAAAAGACCTTTGATTAGAAGTTGTGGATATTTCACATTATCTTCCTCAGGTTGGGTTTGTAGGGAATCCGGCACTTGTGCCTTTATTGAAAAGGTAAATAAAAGAAAGTACAATGGCAGACACCTCTTTCTTTTTGAAAAAAAGATCATAATAGATAGTTTATTGAGTATGAATTTTTATTTTAAGAATTAAGACCTAAAAATTTGAAGGACTTTGAATCTTTAAAGTCTTTGTTTGCTTTTCCGTTGTATGTTTGAAAATTACTAAGATCGAGTTTCATTATTTTACCTTTTGCGCTTAGGTCAAAATCGGTTAAATTCACCCAAAAAGTGTTGGGGGTAAAGACTGTTTCAAAATAATAAACAAGATTTTTTTGATCCGAAACGGAACGCCATCTGGTTGAAGATATGTTAGGCTCTGTTTCTGAAGAAATACCATAAGGAACAGAACAATTTCTGATCACACTGAATGTACTTGCAATGGCAGTTCTTATGTTAGAAGTTTGAGGAATAGCATTAATATAATATGATGCTCTTACAAAGCGATCTGCAGCACGATTGGTACCAGGCAGCATAACGGTTCCCGGAATACCTTTCCAATAATTATTCAATGCAAGCTGTTCTTCAAATATTGGAGAATTGGTCATTACAGTGTAAGATGGATCATGATGGATAACAAGTTTTCCATTGATATATTCAAAAACGGCATTATCCCCTGTAGCATCAGATAGAGAAAGGTGTACAGTAGCGAATCTTTCGGTTCCTGGGATATAATCACTTACAATGATAAACGGATCATTTTTTGAGTATTCAACGGCTTCTTTTACAGTTGCAAAATTATCAAGAAAATATTGTGCCCATAAAGATATGGCGATTCCTTTTTGCTGGCCTTTAGGGTCAAATTTAGGATATTGTGATTCTCCAAGCCATAATAAATTAGCAACTAATCCTTTCTCATTCATTCCGTCTGAGGTTGCAATATCCCAAGAGCTACTAATGATACTTCCATATTTTGCAGTCCATTGTAATGATAGAGGACCTACTTCTCCGGTACGGTGTATTCCTTTTGGGAAAATCCATAGATTAGCAGGTATTTCATCACGCCAATCCATAGAACGAGCGGTAATGACAGTGTTATCGGGTCCTTTGTAAACCACTCTTGTACATGCTTCTGAGGAACTCCATATTCCTAGAAAAAAAATGAAAAGAAAAGAGAGTAAAGAGAATTTTTTCATAGTTATATTATTGAAATTATAAGTGAAAGATAGATAATTTAATTTTTTCAGTTCACTTTATTTTGGGTGTTTGGTGATATAAATTTAATTATTTTGCTTTAATTAATTTATAATTTTTACGATTAATGTTATTTTTGTGTTCTTAATTGTAATTGGGTATGTTTTTTTAGAAAAATTGATGTGTCGGAAATCGACGTAGATAAAGTTGTAAAAAAGTCATTTTTCATACAATGCTAGCAGGTTTACGGCGGTTATATATTTTAGAGAATTAATCTTTCCTTTTCTTTTATATTTAATTAATATAAAGCAATATTGATTAAAAAAAAGCGTTATATTTGGTAGGTTAATGAATCATATGAATTTTGTAGAGTGTCATGAAGAGCCCATTCATATTCCGGGTTATATACAAAGTTTTGGTTATCTGATTGGTATTGATGCGAAATTTCACACCATTACTTTTTTCAGCGGGAATATTGAAGATATTTTTGATATCGAAAATAAAGAAGAACTTTTCGATAAAAGACTTATAGATTTCCCTGAAAGTTTTGAAAGTATTATTAATTCTGATATTTATAATTCTCTAGAAAGATTTACCAAAAGAGAAAACGAGACCCATTTTGATAAGGTTTTTTTTAAGAAAAAAGAGTATCACTTTTCTATTTTTAAGAATAAGGGACATATTTTTTTAGAGTTTGAAGAAGTAATGGATAATCCTAACAAGCGAATTACTAATAAATATGATAATTTCTATATTATTGAGGATGAGAAAGATATTTGGGATCAATTGTTAAGTACCCTTTCTAATATTGTGAATTATGATCGGATGATGATTTATAAATTTATGATGGATGGTTCGGGAAAAGTGATTGCTGAACGGAGAGCGGAAAATATGGAAAGCTATCTGGGATTACATTATCCAGAATCTGACATTCCTAAGCAAGCAAGAGAACTTTATCTTAAAAAAAGGAAAAGAATTTTCAGTAATGTATATTCGGAAGTTGTTCCGCTTTTGAGTAAAAATGTAGACCCTATTGATCTTTCTTTTACGGCCTCTAGAGGGATGTCACCTGTTCATGCTCAGTATGTTAAAAATTCTGGAGCTTCTTCCAGTTTTAGTATTTCAATTATTATTGACGACCATCTTTGGGGATTGGTGACTTGTCAAAATTCTGCTCCGAAACATATTGATCTAGAAGATCGTGTACAAGCAGGTGTTTTTACTGCTTTAGCATCCAATGCCTATTCTTCTTTCAAATCAAAAAAAGAATTAAAATATCGTTTAAGCCTAAATAAAAAATGTTCTCAACTAAAAACTGAATTTTTAAAACATAGTAATTTGTTTGATTCATTAGTGGAGAGTAAAACAGAAATTAAGGAGTTAGCGGAGGCAGATGGACTTGTTATTATTTCGGATGAACAAGTGGTGAGAGATGGAGTCACTCCTTCCTGGGATATTCTTGAAAAAATTGTTCTATGGGCGCATGAAAATACCTACGAAAGTATTTTTGTAAGTCGTAGCTTTCTTAAAGACTATGGGGAAGAATTAGGTTTAGATGAAACGGCTGCCGGGATTGCGATCTATTTTGCGGAAAGATCTAAAAATGAAATGCTGATTTGGTTCCGAAAGGAATTTGATGAACATATCAGTTGGGCAGGAAAACCTGATAAAAAGATAGGTGTACTTTCACAAAATGGCGAGGATAAACAAATCATTTCTCCAAGAACTTCTTTCCATATTTTTACCGAAAATATTAAAGGAAACTCTAAGAGATGGAATGCTAGAAATATAAACGCTATACAGGCGGTAAGAGATCTTATTTTAGAAACTTCCCATAAAAATTATAGTGCGATTAAACGTCTTAATGATGAGCTTAAAAAAGTCAATGAAGAATTGGATAGTTTTTCATACACCATATCACACGATCTAGGGACTCCTTTAACGGTTATAAAGCTGAACGCTCAAATGCTTCTGAATATGCTCACAAGTGAATCAGAAAAGAGTAAATATAAAATCAATGCCATTATAGAAGAAATCGACGGCATGTCGGAAATGATGAATGATGTTTTACAGTTGAGTAGGGCAAAACATAGTGAAATAGAATTGGAAAGCTTGGAGACTCTACATACGATTCATAAAATTTCAGAAAACGCTAAGATTACTTATAATAGTATGAATAGTGAGGTGATCATTAAAGAATGTCCTGAAGTACTTGCTGATAAAACATTGCTTCATCAAGTATTTTTAAATATTATCAATAACGCTATAAAATACTCTTCTAATCAAGAGAATCCAAGGATTGAAGTAGAAGGTGTAGAGGAGGGCCCCTCTATTATTTATACCATTTCAGATAATGGAATTGGGATTCCTGAAGAAGAAAAACATAGAATGTTTAAAATTTTTAGTAGAATGGATAATGCGAAGAATTTTAAAGGAAATGGGGTAGGTCTATCAATTGTTCATCGAATTATGAGTAGAATTGGAGGGAGTGTTGATTATGAAAGTAATAAAGAAGGAACCTCTTTCATTTTAACGTTTAAAAAACCTTAATTTTGAGATAAACTAAAATCCCTTATTATGTTATCGGAATATCTTAAACGTAATACTGCAGAATACCATGATGCTGCAGAAAAGCTTTTTAACTCTGAAAAAATTTTTAACCGGACTTTTACTTTAGAAGATTATAAGAAAATTATAGTTACAAACTACGTCATGTTATTGAATTCGGAAGACAAAATATTCAATAGTCTTTCCAGTACCTATGAAGGAAAGCTCCAATTGATAGAAAGAAAAAAGCTATTTCTTATTGAAATGGATTTGGAGAGTCTTTCTGTAAAGGAGACAATACCTTCTTATGATATTGAATTTGATGATGAAAATGAAGCATTAGGAGCTTTATATGTGATTGAAGGTTCTACATTAGGAGGCCATGTAATTGCAAAACAACTTTCTAAAACAGGAGGCTTTGAAAATGTTACATTCAATTTTTTTGGGTGTTATCACGAAAATACGGGTTCGATGTGGAAAACCTTTAAAGAAGTTCTTGATACTAATGTGAAAGAAGAAAATTACAATGAAGTGTTATCTGGAGCAAAAAAATTATATACATTCTTACTTAACCTCAATTAAGCTTCTTTAAAATATAATTAAAATTCCCGAAAAATTGCTCAATTTTTCGGGAATTGTTAAATTTGGGGGTTTTCAATTTTAAACTAAATAATAATTTAAAAGTAAATACATTATGAAAGTAACTGTAGTAGGTGCAGGCGCTGTAGGAGCAAGCTGTGCAGAATACATCGCAATGAAAAACTTCTGTTCAGAAGTAGTTTTGGTAGACATTAAAGAAGGTTTTGCTGAGGGTAAGGCTATGGATTTAATGCAGACAGCATCACTTAATGGATTTGATACAAAAATTACAGGTACAACAGGAGACTACAGTAAAACGGCTGATTCTCATGTTGCAGTGATTACTTCAGGTATTCCAAGAAAGCCGGGGATGACGAGAGAAGAGCTTATAGGTATCAATGCAGGAATTGTGAAAGAAGTTACAGAAAACTTAGTAAAGCATTCTCCAAATGTGATTATTATTGTTGTATCTAATCCAATGGATACTATGGCATATCTTGTACACAAAACATCTGGTCTTCCAAAACACAGAATTATTGGAATGGGAGGAGCATTAGATTCTGCAAGATTTAAATACAGATTAGCTGAAGCGTTAGAAAGTCCTATTTCTGATGTGGATGGTATGGTTATCGCTGCTCACAGTGATACAGGTATGCTTCCATTATTGAGCAAAGCAACAAGAAATGGGGTTCCTGTAACTGATTTCTTGGACGCTGAACAACAACAATATGTAATCGAAGAAACCAAAGTAGGAGGAGCTACTCTTACTAAATTATTAGGAACTTCTGCATGGTATGCACCAGGAGCTGCTGTTTCAGTAATGGTTCAAGCTATTGCATGTGATCAGAAAAAAATGATTCCTTGTTCTTTAATGCTTGAAGGTGAATATGGACAAAGTGACATTTGCTTAGGTGTTCCTGCTATCATTGGTGCAAATGGGGTAGAGAAAATTGTTAATGTAACACTTACTGTAGATGAGCAATTGAAGTTTGCTGAAGCTGCCAAAGCAGTAAGAGAAGTCAATGGTGACTTAAAATTCTAATTCATTTATTTTTTATATAAGAAAGCGTATTCAAAAGGATACGCTTTCTTAGTATTTGCTCGTTTACTTCAATTTATCTGAAAAAATTACACTATATAAAAAACAAAAAGCGGTAAATACCGCTCTTAAGAAATTATCTAACAATTATTTAATATTTATCTGAATTGAGTGGGCAAAGCTTGTGAAAGTAATTTTTAATATGGTATTTTCACTAAAAAGCTTTCTTATTTTGTATCTAACGAATATATGAATTTATTTAATATGGATTATTATATATTCAAAAAAACTGTGAGTTTTTTATTTTTCTTAAAAATGAAATAGGAGATTCAGATAATAATGAGATGGTTTATTTTAGCCACAACATATACCTCACTCAAGATAAAGTCTTCATCTGTTTGATTTACTTAATATAGAAGGAGAAATTCCATATTCCTTTTTGAATACATAAGAAAAATGAGAAAGATCCTCAAAGCCTAAATCAATATAGATATCGGTGGGTTTTTTATGTTCTTTATCTAGAAGAAAATAAGCTTCCTGAAGACGTTTATTGATGAGCCATTTTCCCGGAGACATATTAAAAATAGATCTAAATTCTCTTTTAAAGGTGGATAAGCTTCTCCCTGTCATAAAAGCAAAACGTTCTAGGCTTACATTGAACTTAAAATTATGATTCATAAATATTTCTAAATCAATTTTATGAGGAATATTAAAATTAAAGAAAATATTCTTCAGGCTAGGATTATTTTTTAATAGAATCATTAAAAGTTCTTCTCGCTTAATATCTTCAAAAGCATGATCTAATTGTGCCATACCTTGATAATAAGGTTCTAATGATTGAATAAAACTTTTAATGAGCCTATCTTCATTAATGAATAGAAAAGAATCATTATTATTTATAGGTTCCACTTGATAAGGATGACGCTCTAGAAATTTTTTTAAGAATATTTCATCAAAAGAAATGATTACTTTTTCAAATTGATCCTCTTCTTTATATTTGGTATATCGAACCAAATGATTTTTTCTTGCAATGCAATAATCACCAGGTTCCATTGTGTAGTGCTTATGACCATCATATGAAGCCATAGAACCTTTTAGCAAAAATAGAAAGAAATGCTCAGGAATAAATTGTTCTGAAGATATTTCAGGTCCTAAATGACAAGACTGTAGATTATTAAATTTCAATTTTGCTTTTTTTATGTTTTAGTTTCCTATGCCATTATTAAAACAAGTTCCTGTTTTAACCCTTGTTTTACAGGAACTTCCTTTTACAAATTTATGGATTTGTCATTAAACTATCTATACTGGCAAGCAATGATTCCTCATGGTTTCTTGGATTCCATTGTAAGATCGTTTTTGCTTTTTCATTGGATATTTTTTTATAAAACTCTTTTCCAATGGGTTCCAATGTTTGAATATTTTTGGTGTATTGAGGTCTTTCTTTTTTGAATAGTTCTACAATATCATAGAAACTCATTACTCCTTCTGATGCTGCAATAAAACGTTCACCTGAAGCTTTAGGATGGAGCATAGCTTTGATATGGAGATCGACAACATCTCTTACATCTACGATATTCATTGTAAATGATGGTGTGTAATTTAAGGTTCCATTTAGGATACTTGAAACTCCCACATCCAATGAAGTAGAAGTTATATTACCAATGGCAGGACCAAAAATACCTACAGGGTTGATTACCGTTAATTCTAAACCGTTACCTTCTTTTTCAATAAATTTCCAGGCAGATTTTTCAGCAATAGTTTTTGATTTTACATAAGCAGAAATGTTGGAGCTTGTATCTGTATCAGTCCAATCCGATTCTGTGAAAACATGATCTTTAGTATTCATACTATATCCTACTGCAGCAAAAGATGAAGTCAAAACCACTCTTTTTACTCCTGCGTCACGTGACGCTTTTAAAACGCGTAGAGCCCCATCTCTAGCGGGTATAATAACCTCATTTTCATCTTCTGGATTTTGAGCGGGAAAAGGAGAAGCTAAATGGAGAACATAATCACAATCTTTTACAGCTTGATCCCAATTGTTATCACTCATAAGATCGGCTTCAATAAATGAAAGAGATGAAAAATCGGTAATTCCTTCTTTCTCCAATGCTTTTATAATGCTATCTTTTTTAGCCAATGAACGAAGCGTCGTTTTTACTTCAAATCCTTGTTGTAATAATTGTAAGATGGTATGAACGCCTAAAAATCCAGTACCTCCTGTTACTAAAACGGTTGTTTTTGTTTGTAAGTTTTTCATTTTATTTAAATATTACGATACAAAGTTGTTGATTATTTCGGTTGGATATTTTGTTGTAGAGTTCAATTTTGGTTTGTTGTGGAGTTCATTAATTGTTGAAAAATTTTAATTCTCTTATATCACTATAAAAGTTTATCAACTTTAATAGGATAGTAGTTGAAATGATACCAAGTAACATAGAAAATCTCTCACAAAATCTGTGAGAGATAAAAATAAAATATGAAAAATTAATTCCTAATCGGAAATAATAAAAACTTAATTATTAAAAGCAGTAAATGCGCCTTCTGTGGCTGCAAAGAAGTTCTTGTAAATTAATTCGGTATTTCCTACACGTATTTCATAGATGTTTTCTTTCAGACCTTTTACCAAAGCATTGGCCACTTCAGATGCGGGAATTCCATTTTCTTTACCTCCAATTTCTGCTGAAAAGTCAGTATTTACTAAAGGAGGCATTAATTCAAAGACTTTTACCTGGGTCTCTTTTGCCAATTCATATCTTAAGAGTCTTGTATGGGAATGTAATGCTGCTTTTGAGTCCGAATAGGTGGGAATATGTGAACCGGGTATAAATCCTACAATGGAAGAAACGTTGATAATTGCCGCTTCGTTTTGCTCTTTTAATAAAGGCAGAAATTTGTCTGTTAATCGCAGAGGAGCAAAATAATTGGTCGTAAATTCGGCCATGGCTTTGTTATAAATTTCCCCATCATTGGCAAGGTTGTATACATACGCATTTCCGGCATTGTTGATTAAAATATTCAAGCCTCCAAAAGTTATTTTTATTTCTTCATACAATCTGTTGATATCATTTTCGTTGGTAATATCTGCCTGAATAGGAAACACATTGTGTAAATTTTTTGCCCCAAGATCTAATTTTTCTTTATTTCTTCCTACAATAATGACTGTATTTGCAGGGCTTAATGCTTTTGCAATTTCTAAACCGATTCCTGAACCTCCGCCAGTGATCAAAATGATGTTGTTTGTAATGTTCATAATAAATGTTTAAAGTATTGGATATTAATTTTATTTTGTACTATTTAGTACAAAATTGAATAAAAAAATTATTCTAATAATCGAAGGTTCATTTCAATAAGAGAATGAAGAATGGTTGGTGAAATTTCCATTCGTCTCGTTACATGAATTCCATTCCATAAATTGGTTAAGTGCCAAGCTAAAATTTGAGCATCTTCTTTTGTTTTTAACTGTCCATTTCTTTGTGCTTTTTTAATGGCTTTCGCAAAAATCTCCTGTAAACCTTTCAATAGTTCGGCTGTTATCTTTTTAATGGCTTCATCTTTTTCAGAAAGTTGAACCAAGGCATTCCCGAGATAGCAACCTCTTTCCACATGGCAGTCTTTAGGATCAGCAAGATGCAAAAACAACTGTTTTATAAATTGTATCTGATCTTCAGAATTTTCAATGGATTGAGTCATTTTTTGGCTGAAATTTTCTGCAAATTGACAGATTGATCGAACATATAGTTCTTGCTTACCACCTTTGAAAGCTAAATAAAAGCTTCCTTTACCGATTCCCATTGCATCTAATAATTCATCGGCAGAAGCAATGTCATACCCCTTATTTCTAAAGACCTCAGTGGCTTTTTCGATTGCTTGCTGTTTGTCAAATATTTTGGGTCTACCTGCCATATGGTAATTTTATAAGACAAAGATATACAATTGTACCAAATGGTACAAAATAAAAAAATAAATATCTTTTATAGTTTTTGTCAATAAAGAGTTAAACGACATCAAAGCTCATAAATAAGGCTGTTTCTGTCGAATCATTATACAATTTAGTATTAATTCCTGTCCATCGAAATCCAGCATTTTGATAGAATTTAATAGCAGGATAATTGGTATTCTGAATTTCTAGCTCTACGATTCTGCATTGTAACTCTCTGGCTTTTTTGTTAATATTTTTGATCAATAATCTTCCTATATTCTGCCTTCTGAATTGTTCACTAATTAACATATTTTGAATAGATAAACTATTATTATCTTCTCTTATATCACAGATGGCCCAACCTATAAGTTCTTCATGATGAAAAGCTCCAAAAGAATGCCCTTTCCTAATAATTTCATTAAGCTCAAGAATATCTTGATCATGAAGATCCCAAGTTTTCAAATACGGCTGAAATTTCTCTCTAATACTAAATTCAAAAGAATTCCCCATTTCAATGGTTGAAACCATAAAAATTTTATCGGTTTTATATCCATTATGTCCCCAATTAAGAGTGGGGTTAGAAAGAAGAATTTCTAATTTTTTTATTTCAACCATGTATAAAGTTTTGTGATTTTTGTCTATAAAGTATGAAAGAAATCATTACTTCAAAATTAAATAAAATTTCACATTCCAAACATTTCAAAAGATGTAAATTTGTGTCCAATAAAAATTTATTAAATGCTTGGGAAAATTTCGATAGCAGGAGCTCTTTTTCTATCTGCCATTACGATTAATGCACAAAAAAATAAAACAACTCAACTGGAAAGGCCAAAATTAGTTGTAGGTTTGGTTGTTGATCAAATGCGATGGGATTATTTATATCGTTATTATAATAAATATGGTAATGACGGCTTTAAAAGATTGCTGAATACAGGATATTCGTTGAATAATGTTCATATCAATTATATTCCTACGGTAACAGCTTTAGGTCATACTTGTATTTATACAGGCTCTGTTCCGGCTATTCATGGAATTGCCGGAAATGATTGGACAGATAAGGAAACGGGTAAAAATGTATATTGTACAACCGATGAGAATGTACATCCTGTGGGAACAACGAGTGTTGAATCAGGAAGCCACTCTCCAAAGAACCTTTGGTCAACTACAGTGACGGATGAGCTTAGATTAGCAACCAATTTTCAAGGAAAAGTAATTGGGCTTTCATTGAAAGATAGGGCATCGATTCTTCCTGCCGGACATACTCCTAACGGTGCATTTTGGTTTGATGCGACTACGGGTAATTTTATTACAAGTAGTTGGTATATGAATGAGTTGCCACAATGGATACAATCTTTTAATTCAAAGAAAATACCGGAGAAGCTGGTAGCTGATGGTTGGAATACGTTATTGCCTATTAATCAATATACGGAAAGTTCACCAGACAATTCTTCTTGGGAAGGATTATTAGGAAGTGCGAAAACACCCACTTTTCCATATAATAATTTAGCAGCTGATTATAATGCTAAAAAAGAAAATATTCGTTATACTCCTTTTGGAAATACATTAACATTAAAACTTGCTGAAGCATCCATAGAAGGAGAAAAATTGGGTGACGATAATATTACGGATTTTTTAGCAATCAATTTAGCATCTACTGATTATGCCGGACACAAATTTGGCCCTAACTCTATTGAAGTAGAGGATGTATATTTAAGATTGGATCAAGATTTGGCTAAATTCTTTAGCTATCTCGACCTAAAAGTAGGAAAAGGACAGTACACAATTTTCTTATCTGCTGATCATGGAGGAGCTCATTCGGTGGGATTCTTAAAAGAGCATAAGATCCTCACAGGATTTTTCGGAGAAGATATGGAAAAAGAGATGAATCAAAAGCTGAAAGATAAATTTGGAACGGATAAATTAATCAATAATATTGATAATAATCAGATTTATTTCGATAGAAAATTAATGAAAGAAAATAAATTAGAGCTGGATGAAATAACTGAATTCACGATTCACGAATTAGAAAATAATCCTACGGTATTATATGCCGTATCTGTAACAGCGGTTCAAGAAGCAACCATTCCAGAGCCTATTAAGCAAAAGATTATTAATGGAATTAATAGACAACGAAGTGGTGATATTCAATTAATTTCTCATGATGGTATGTTGCCTCCTTATTCTAAAACAGGAACAACACATAGTGTTTGGAATTCATATGATTCACACATTCCATTAATTTTTATGGGATGGGGAATTCAACAGGGAGAAAGTAATAAGCCGTATAATATGACAGATATTGCTCCAACAGTTTCTTCTTTGTTAAAAATCCAGTTCCCGAGCGGAAATATTGGAAATCCGATTACAGAGGTGATAGGAAAATAGATTTATAAATTATATAAAAATACAAAAAAAGAGACTGCTCAAACAGTCTCTTTTTTTGTATATGCTAGTCTTCATCTTCATATTGTTCAAGATAATAGCTAAAACTAAAGCTGTCTAATTCTTCTTCAGCGTCTTCTAAAGTGGTCAGTAAATCTTCGAAAACTTCAAGTTGATCAACAGTCATATTAACGAATTCAAGATGTAAAGGCATTTCTAGATTTCCTGTAATGATATCATACAGAGCATCCAGATTGTCCCCAAAATGGTCAGGAAGAGAAATTTTCTCTTTGAGTTGAGTATAAAAATCATCGTAATCTCCTATCTCTGTAAAATCTATATATATTGTTTTCATTTCTTTAATTGTCAATGTTTTTGATCTGTAAGCATTTAAAAGTTGTTGTTGAATTAGGGAATCGTTCTATATCGATACGACTCGATAGTTACATTTTGGTAAAACTTTTATAATGGTTTTTAGTTAAATAAATCTCACCTTCTTTAGTAAAAATGATTCTGTCTGAATTTCTGTTTCCACAACGATAATTAATATCAGCTTCAAAATACTTTTTACCTTTTGGAAGTTGGTTTTCTCTATTTCCGAAATAATCTCCTCCAATTGCCTTTCCGGGCAATACATCACATAGATTTCCTTTTGAAGGAGTCCATCCGAGTTTTTTAGCCTCGTTTTTTGTAATGTAATAATCGGGAAGTTTATGATAAGTCTTTAGATAGCGGATGACTGTTTTTTCATTAGTTAAAGTACCAATATGTACCGTATCTGAATTTAAAGTTGTATTATTTAATTGCGATTCAGTAATCTTATATGATGGACTACTATCAAAGGATTTGTCTTTTTTATCCGTAATAAAATGATTATAAATATACATTACAGACATTCCGAAGAGAAGTCCCAGACAAATAAAAAATAGGGATCTTATTTTACCATTCATATTTTTTCAATAATTATGAGGTTAATTTCTTATGTCAAATATCAATTATAAAAGGAGGGTGGTTCACTTTATTATCCTTCTCGCCATTCTTCAGGGATATCACAAATCGGGATAGGAGTCATTTTATGTTTTGCTGCCTTATGCATTCGGTCGAAAATCATAAAAACTTCTTTATCGCGACCTTTATAATCTTCTGCTGTTTTGGTATCGTAGTCTTTTTGAATTTTTTCAAGTTCAGGATAAGTGGCTCCTATTTGATCTTCATCCGTTCTATCCGCATCCCAAAGCCCATCCGTAGGAATAGCATTTTGAATACTTTCGATAAGATTTAACGCTTTTGCTAATGCATACACTTCTGTTTTATAGAGATCTGCAATAGGAGATACATCAACACCTCCGTCTCCATATTTTGTATAAAAACCAATCCCAAAATCTTCCACCTTATTTCCTGTACCACAAACCAATAAACCATGAAGCTGACCAAAGTAGTATAATGTGAGCATTCTGAAGCGTGATCGGGTATTGGCAAGAGCTAGATTATTACTCCATCTTCCTTCTACATGATCCTGAACAGTATTTTCAAAGGATTCAAAAACAGGAGTAAGGTTAATTGTTTCTCCTTGCACATTGGGAAATTTTCTTTTTAGATCTTCAATATGATCTTGAGCACGATTGACTTGATCTTCTTTTTGGCGGATGGGCATTTCGAGAAGCAAAACTTCAAGCCCGGTCATGGCACAAAGTGTAGAAACAACACCGGAATCAACACCTCCTGAAACGCCAATTACATATCCTTTCACATTGGCTTTTACAGCATACTCTTTTAACCAATTGACAATGTGATCTATTACTTTTTGTGTCTGCATTATTTATTTTTTACTATTTCAAGTTTTATAATATTATATGATGTTGAAGGGGTTTTATGAACTGAAATATTTTTGAGCATTTAGTTCATACCAGAAACATATTCCATCAGGTTCGGTAAACTCACTGGTTTTAAGGAAGCCTAATTTGTTTAGAATACAATTAGAGCTCATATTTTCAGCATGCGCATGAGCATAAATTGTATCAATGGGTAAGGTCTTAAATCCAAAATTAAGAGAGGCAATTGCCGACTCTAAAGCATATCCTTTTCCCCAAAACTCGGGAAGAAATCGATATCCAAGATCATACACCTGGCTGTATCCATTGATTTCGTCTGTTAATAATTTTAATCCGCTCCAACCAATTAATAAATCACTGTTTTTTTCAATGACAGCAAGTCTTCCCACTCCATTATCTATGTATTGTTGCTGTATCATATCAATAACTTTTAGAGAATCTTTGATATCAGTTAATGGAGGCATTCCAATGTATTTCATGACTTCTGAATTCGAATCTAATAGAAATAGTCGTTCTACATCAGTTTTTTCGAATTTTCTCAAAATCAATCTTTCAGTTTCTAGTTGCATATTTTTATTGTTGTTGAAATCCAAAAATGGTTATATCTGTTTTTGTTCCTTTTTTTATATCAGTTTCTTTCAGTGGATTTCCTTTTACGTTTAATGATTGGAGTTTATTATTTTTTGAAATATCTAGCTTTTGAACTTGATTATGTTCAATATTCAAATCTTGAAGTGTGGTTAATAAATTAGTGTCAATAGCTTTTAATTGATTAAAAGGGATAGTAAGCTGCTTGATCTTTGGAATGTCTTTGAATGAAGCATTCACAATTTTATTATTATCAAGATATAGAGAAGTGAGTGAGGGAAGGTTTTCTGCTTTGAATGCTACAGTTTTACAATTTGTACATGAAAATAGTTCTAATGCTTTGAGGTTTTTTAATTCTATAAAGAGGATCATATTACTGTCCATTAAAACCATTTTTGCATTCTTAAAGTGGACAAGATCTTCTACAGATTCAATATTTTTTCCTGTTAGAAATAAATTTTGTACGTTGTCGGCTTCAGATTGGTCAATTTTTCGATCTTTATTGGTGTCGAAGTTTTCTATAACGGCTTTTTCAAAATTTTTATCCTTGAAACTAAGTCCTTGGGCATTTGAAAAAGCAACGATCACAAGGGAACTGAGAATTGTTAATATTTTCTTTTTCATCATTATATTCTGTTTAAATCGTTATTTTTGTAAACTTAAATTCTATGGTAAAAATAATGAAGATTTTTAGAATTATTACACTTTCCTTAATTTTAGTTTTGGTTTTGGACTCCTGTAAAAGAGAAAACCAAAATCGATGGAACGTAGAAATCAAAACCCCAACGGAGAAAGTAGAAATCAAGGATATTTCAAGCGCATTTTATAATCCCAATATCTCTTTAGAGAAATTTCAAACTGATTTTCCATGGTTTCAAGGGACTGTTTCTGATGAAGATTTTGTTAAAAGAAGAACCGACTCTGAAGAAATCAAAATATATAAAGAAGCTATAGGAAAAATAGATCAAAATAAATTACAGAAAGATCTTCAAGATCTATTTTCGCATATAAAATATTATTTTCCATCATTTAATAGCCCGAAAGTATATGTATTCTCATCGGCATTACAAATGGTTCAAGATCCGATTTTTTATGATCCTAAAGGCAATCTTTTATTTATTGATGTCACAGGTTTTATGGGAGATGGAAATTCAAATTATAAAGGGTTAGAATTATATTTTCAAAAATCAATGAACCCGAATAATATAGTACCAAAAGTTTCACAGATTTTTGCTGAAAAAGCCATAATGTCTTCTCCTGACCACCAGAAATTTCTTGATCAGTTAATTCTTAATGGAAAAATAATGATCCTTCAGGATGCTTTCCTTCCCAACTATCCTGAGTATCTTAAAATGAACTATACCCAAAAGCAATACGAGTGGTCTGTAGCCAATGAAGCTAATATTTGGAATTATTTTGTAGAAAGCAATTTAATCTTCAGTGATGATGCAAGATTAGTAGAGCGGTTCATCTCACCAGGTCCTTTTTCTAAATTTTATACTGATATTGATAATGAATCATCACCTATGGTAGGAACATTTATTGGTTGGCAGATTTGTAAAAAATATTTACAGAAACAAACTGATAAAAAGTTAATTGATTTTCTTAAAATGGATGCCACTACCATTTTCAACGAATCGGCTTATAAACCTAAATAACTATAACGTATATTAATAGATGTAAAGACCTTTCAATATTTTGTAAGGTCTTTTTTATCAGATGCTATGTAGAAGTATTACTACTTTGTATTTATAACACTTACTAAATCATATCTTTGCGAAGAAAAATTACATGTATGGAAAAAATAATTGAAATACAGGATCTTAATTTTGGATTTTCAAAAAACAAGCCTATTCTTAAAAATATTAATCTCTCAGTACCTAGAGGAAGTATTTTTGGTTTCTTAGGAGCTAATGGAGCAGGGAAGTCTACCACAATGAAAATGCTTATTGGAGCCATTCCTGATGAAAAAAATTGCATTAAAATTTTTAATCAAAGTGTATCCAACCTTTATCCTGAAGGGTTTCATCGAATTGGGAGTCTTATAGATGTCGCAGCTTTTTATGATCATTTATCAGGTTGGGAGAATATTTTGGCCATGTCTAAGTTGAGAGAACTTCCCGAATCAGAATGTGAAAGGGTTTTGCATCTTGTAGATATGTGGGAAAACCGACATGTGAAAATGAAAAAATGTTCTTTAGGAATGAAGCAGAGGATAGCAATTGCCATAACATTGCTTGGAAACCCTGATTTACTTATACTGGATGAACCCGTAAACGGTCTTGATCCCAATGGGATGATGGAAATTCGCGAATTGCTCATTAAATTGAATAAAGAACAAGGTGTCACTATATTTATTTCCAGTCACCTGTTACAGGAAATTGAGAAGATGATCACACATCTTGCCATTATTTCTCATGGTGAAATAAAATTTTCCGGAAGTGTAAAAGATCTTACTACGCTTTATAAACATACGCGAATGAGAATAGGAATTAATAATGCGGAACATTATATTAAAGAAATTCCTGAAAAAAATTCTCCCAATCAAATTGACGAAAATACATTGGAAATTGTGGTTGAGTCTAAGGAGGAAATTATTACTCTTGTGAAAAAAATGGTGATGGCTGGCGCCGAAATTTTTGAATTAAAAAGCAGTTTGGGCTTTGAAGAATGGTTTATGGATATTATAAAAAATTAGAAAACACATCAAAGATGAATAAATTAATGATAACAATAAGTGTTGAATGGCAGAAAATAAGGAAATTGGAGCTCACGTATGTGGCACTTATTTTAGGGGCTATAATTCCCATTGTAAAATTTGTACCCTCTTTATTTCAGGATGTTACGGTAGTAGAAGGTGAAATTTCTTATTCAATTTTTGAATCTTCCATTTCACAAAATATAGGAAACTTTGTATTATTTATATTGTTTATCTATATAATTATTGCAGCAAGCAGAATTGCACAGGTCGATCATAAAAATAACTGTTGGCAATTGATAGAAACTCAACCCGTCAGTAGATTTCAAATATATACTGCAAAATATGTCATCTTATTATTTTTAAGTTTATGGTGTATCACATCCTATTTTATTTCTAATATGATGTTTTCTTTACTGGATTATTTTGTGCATCCTGATCCTGCAAAAATGGTAAGTATAGATATAATTTGGATGTTAAAAACATACTTAAAGGTCTTTGTTACTATTTTAGGTATTGCAGCTTTACAATTGTGCCTTGCTGTTATTCTTTCGGGTTTTCTTTGGTCTTTTTTGATAGGAATCCTAGGACTCATTCTGAATCTGTATTTCCTGAATGCCGGAGAAAATTTTTTATACTCTCCCTACAACTCATTATCATTGTTTAAAGCATCAGGTGATATAAGGGGGCTAGAGCATTTTATTTCTTTTTCTGAACATGTAAGTCTTTTTTGGACTATCGTTTTTTTAGTATTAGGATATTTTTGGTATAGTAGAAAAGGTTTTAAAAATGCTTTTATGAAAAATAAAAGTAAAATTTTAGTTTCTGTCGTGAGTTTGGCCATTTTTTCAGGAATATTTTTTATTTTAAAAAAGCCCAAATCATATACTAGTAAAGGAGTAGGGGTAACCGTTAAAGGCTCAATTAAAGCAACTTTTGCAGTGGATTCAATGCATATATATTCGGAAGAATTTCATAAAAAATTGGGTGTAGTTCCTATAAAGAATAATCAATTTAGTTGGACGACTTTAGAAAAACTTCCTTTGGATAATTATATTTTAGAGTTTGGGGGTAAAAAACTTTCTATTTTTATGGGAAATGGTGACGTTGTTGATTTAAATATTCAATGGAATGAAACTAAGCAGAAGATTTTTTTGAAATCGAATAGAAAAGCGGAAGCGTTTTATCAGGCTAAATTGGAGTATGATAATGGACTAGAAAGTTTTGGATTTAATTTTTATTCCGTTTTAGATAGAGAAAATCCAACGAATGATCCTACGGAATTTTATAAGGTAGCCCAAGAAGATTGGACAGATAATCTAAAAAAAATTGATCATTATATAGATCCTGAAAATGAAGGACTTTCTGATGAGTATAAAGAATATAGAAAACAATTATTGGCTATTAGATATCTGGCAGAAATTGATAAGTATAAGAAATTATCACCTCTTAGTACTACGGATAAAGTAGACTCTAAGGAGTTTGTAGATGAACTCAATAAATACGCGCAAAAGCCTGGAAGGCTATTGAGTAAAGATGATATATATCTTCAGTATAGACTTGATCAACTCCTTACAGCGAAGGAATCTGTTTCTAATAGGGATAGTATACTTTTTGTAAAATTGGATCACCTCCCGAAAGGAGTAGATAAAGATCGTCTGTTGACCAAACATTTAGGACAAAATATTGAATTAAAAACAGATAGTGCTTCAAGGAATCATATTTTTACCTCTCAAATCAATAAAATAGAGAATAAAGATTATAAGAATATGCTCTATTCTAGATTAAAACAAATTAATTTATCTCAAAAAGGAGCACCATTTCCTGATCTCCTTCTTATGGATGAAACAGGAAACGAAGTAAAATTATCTAAGTATAAAGATAAATATGTTGTCATAGATTTATGGGCAACTTGGTGCAGCCCTTGTAGAAAAGTGAGACCTATTTTTGATACAAGAAGTTTTCAATATGCATACAATAGGGAAATTCAATTTATTTCTATAAGTATAGATGAAAATAAATCGAAATGGATAAATTATCTCAAAACAACACCTTCTCATATTCCGCAATATTGGTTGCCTAATGCTGAAAAGTTTATGAATCAATATAAAATAGAAGGGATTCCAAGATTTATGATTATAGATCCAAAAGGTAAAATATTTAATCTTAATACTCCTTTTCCAAGTGATGATAATTTCGTAGATATTTTAGATAAGCTAAAGAAGTATTAACTTAGCAAAAAATTTAATATAGATATGCGCAAAACTCAAATAACGATAGATGTTGAACTTGATGAAAATCACATTCCGGAAACCATAACATGGAATGCACAGGATGGAGGAGTTGATAAAGAAGATACGAAAGCAACAATGATTTCTGTTTGGGATGAAAAAGCAATGGAAGCTTTGAGAATTGATCTTTGGACAAAGGAAATGCCCGTTGATCAGATGAAAATGTTTATCCATCAGATTATTATTTCTTTAGGAAGTACTTACCAAAGAGCAACAGGTGAAGAAGATGTAGCACAATGGATTGAACAAATGGCTGAAGAGTTTGCTATCAAGTCTGCCATTAAAATGTAACATTAGGGGTAAACAGTAATATTATAAATTACAAAAATTATGAATTTTAATACAAAAGTTATTCACGGAGGACAACATCATGAATCTACAACAGGATCTGTTAATGTTCCCGTATTTTTAACATCTACATTTGCACAAAAAAGCCCGGGAATACATTCAGGATATGAATATTCAAGAGCTGCCAACCCCACGAGACAAGCTTTGGAAGATTCTTTAGCCAGTATTGAAAATGGGGCAAGAGGATTGGCTTTTGGTTCTGGTCTTGCTGCTATTGACTGTGTGTTGAAACTCTTAAATCCGGGTGATGAGGTAATCGCAGTGGATGATCTATACGGAGGAACGTATAGAATGTTTACAAGATTGTTTGAAAAATATCAGTTGAAGTTTACTTTTGTGAATTTTGATGATGTTTCTCAAATTTCAAAAGTTATTACAGATAAAACAAAGTTAATTTGGATTGAAACGCCTACTAATCCATTGATGAAATTAGTAGATATCAAAGCTGTGGTAGAAATGGCAAAAGGAAAAGATATTCTTGTGGCGGTAGATAATACATTTGCAACACCTTATATCCAAAGACCCATTGATTTAGGAGTTGATATTGTAATGCACTCAGCCACAAAATATTTAGGAGGTCATTCTGATGTAATTGCGGGAGCTTTAGTAGCTAAAGATATTGAATTAGGAGAAAAATTACATTTTATTCAATTTGCGAGTGGAGGTATTTTAGGACCTCATGATTCTTATTTAGTTTTAAGAGGAATTAAAACATTAGCATTAAGAATGCAAAGGCATTCCGATAATGGATTGGCGGTAGCCAAGTATTTAGAGAAACATCCGGCAGTAGAAAAAGTAATTTATCCGGGGTTAGAATCTCATCCACAATATGATTTGGCAAAATCTCAGATGAAAGAAGCAGGAGGAATGGTTTCATTCACTTTTAAATCAGGTAAGAAAGAAGATGCAATCAAGTTTTTGGAGAGACTAAAAGTGTTCACTTTAGCAGAATCTTTAGGAGGAGTAGAGTCATTAGCGAATCATCCAGCTTTAATGACGCATGCCTCTATTCCTGCTGAAAAACGTGCTGAATTAGGAATTACAGATGATTTGGTGCGTTTAAGTGTAGGAATTGAAGATGCAGAAGATCTTATCGCGGATTTGGAAAAAGCTTTTTCTTAAATTTAAAATAAAGCATAATGAGAAAGTTTCGAATTGTACTGTTTTTTAGTTTTTTTTGTCACGTGGTATTTTCTCAAATAAAAACAACGGATGAACTTTATAAAACGTCCAAAAAATTGGATAGTTTACTATTCGATATTGGATTTAACCAATGCAATCTTTCTCATTATGATTCTATAGTAAGTGACGATCTTGAATTTTACCATGATAAAGGTGGAATTACCTTAGGCAAAGAAGCTTTTACGGCTTCCATTAAAAATAATATTTGTGGAGGACCTAATATAGTAAAACGTGAATTGGTTCCTAACAGTATGAAAGTATTTCCTATGTATAGGAATAATGTATTCTATTCGTTTATACAGGAAGGAGAACATGATTTTTATGAGTTTTATAATGAAAAATGGAATAAAGGAAGTCGTGCAAAATTTACTGTTTTATGGTTATTGGAAAATAAACAATGGAAAATGAAGCGGGTATTTAGCTATGATCATCACTGAAATTAACTATGAAAAATATAAGAAAAGCAACTCTACAAGATTTACCTCAATTAGCAGAATTATTTGATCAATACAGGATTTTTTATCATAAAGAATCTGATATTTCTTCAGCAAGAAATTTTTTACAACAAAGAATTGAAAATAAAGATTCTGAAATTTTTGTTGCTGAGATCGAAGGGGTATTGGTTGGATTTACCCAGTTATATCCAATATTTTCTTCAACAAGAATGAAAAGATATTGGTTGCTAAATGACTTATACATAAATGATCATTACAGAGGGAAAGGATATTCGAAAGATTTGATAGAAAAGACAAAAGAAATGTGTAAATCAACCCATGCTTGCGGAATTTTATTGGAAACAGGAAAAAAGAATGATATCGGAAATATATTATATCCTTCTTGTGGTTTCGAATTGTATGATTCTGTAAACTTTTATGAATGGACAAATTCGGAGAAAGATTAAATTAACATTATTTATTAGCTGTATATTGTAATGACAGATTTTCAAAAATATATTCAAAGATATTTAGATAACATACCTTCTACGAATTGGTTGGAAGAGTTGGCCAAATCCAAAGAAAAAACAATTGAAATTTATTCGAATCTTTTAGAAGAGCAAGCTCATTTTGCCTATGATACAGGAAAATGGACGTTAAAAGAGTTGCTTTTACACTTATCCGATACAGAAAGAGTATTTCAATATCGTATTTTGGCTTTTGCCAGGGGCGATAAAAATGAATTACCTGGTTTTGATGAAGAGAATTATGCTAAAAATTCCTTTGCTAATGAAAGAACTTTACAAACTTTGTTAGAGGAATATCAATGGGTCAGAAAGTCCTCTCAAATTTTATTGGAAACAATGGATAAATCAGCTTTAAACAACATGGGAATGGCCAATGGAAATAGGATTTCTGTGGAAACTATTGGTAAACTTATTGTTGGACATAATTACCATCATTTAAATATTATTAAAGAAAGATATTTATCCAAATTATTATAAGAATTTAATAGTAAATTAGTTTATTAAAATCTAAACGATCTATAATATAAAATGCAGAGTATTATCGAAATATTAAAAGCGGGAGGGACAATTTTGTATCCGACAGATACCATATGGGGAATTGGATGTGATGCAACGAATGTAGAAGCAATTCATAAAATTTTTGATATTAAAAAACGTGAAAAAAATAAGTCTATGATTATTTTGGTTGAATCTGAGAAACGTCTCCAAGAGTTGGTGGATGTTCCAGAATTGGCTTGGGAAATTATTGATTTAAGTGAAAAACCAGTAACCATTGTATATGAAAATCCTAGGGGATTACCCAAAGAATTATTGGCTGATGATGGAAGTATTGGAATTCGTCTTGTAAAAAGCGATTTCTGTAAAAAATTAATTACAAAGTTGAATAAACCTTTAGTGTCTACCTCTGCCAATTTTAGTGGAGATAAGAGTCCTTTAAGATTTGGGGATATTTCTCCTAAAATTGTGGATTTGGTGGATTATGCAGTAGAAGAAGACCGCGAAAAAGTATCAAAATATTCCGGGTCCTCAGTAATCAAAATTTGGAGTGACAACAGAATAAAAGTTCTTCGCGAGTAAAGGTCCACAAGCTTGCAAGATACTATATTTATTTCAGGTACTTTTGATAAATTTCATCTTTTTCTGAATAAAACTTTAATGCAAATTCTGATCTATTGGTGATTTTAATATAAGATAAATCTGCTGTAGAATTATCATCAGATTGTTTTCCGCTTATGAATTTATCATTGGCATCTACGGTATAGGAAAAACTATCAGGACTGTAGCTAGCATTACCTTTAATATTTCTTACGTCTGTAGTTTTGGGTTCGATAGAAATACTAATGCTGTCATCTTTTTGCACCACAAGATCACAATTGGCATCATATTCTACAATTTTGATTTCACCGTCTTTTTCATATCGTATTCTTACAACACCATTTAGAAATTGTTGGTTTTTATACAATGTAACAATGAATGCCTGATATGCAGTGCCATCGCTTCCAAACCAGCCCAAAGCATCATAGTATGAATTGATTTTGTTAGCATCATTCATTTTTTTATCAAAAAACTTCTTAAGAAGACCATACATAGGTTCGGCTCTGAAATAAAATTTGTCAATTTCCTCCATTCTTTCCTCCGTAGACATTCCTACATTTCTATAGAAAATAGGAACGGGTGGACTGTTGCTTTTATCCGATTGTTTTCCTGTTATTTTACTTGTTTTGGAATCAATTTCATATATAAAAGTGTCCGGATTATAGCTTACATCTTTTCCTTTGATAATTTTTACCGGAGTGTTGGCTGTTGGTATGAAAGAAATGCGTGTATTTCCATTTTTTAATTTTTCATAATAGCAATCTGCATAAAACTCTATCAGATGTTCATTATCGTCCGTATTGTAGAGAATTCTTACAGTAGCATCTGCGCGTCCATCGTCACCATGTTCGTCGGTAATCATCATACAATTGTATTCTACCCCGGAGCTATCGGTAAAATCTATAAAATCTGTATAGTGAACATTTTTGGCTTGAGAAAAAAGAATCAAAAATGAACATAGGAAACCTATGAATAAAATCTTTTTCATGATCGTTAGTTTTTAGTTATTTAATAAAGATAAGAAGATTTTGTAAACGATTCTTTAATTATTTAAAATTTAATCTAATTGTTATCTTTGTAAAAATTTCATTTTTCATATTTGAAACCTGAAATCTTACATCCGAAAGAATAATGACAATCAATCTTAACCAAAATAGAAATCTAAAGCTTTTTAAAATAATTTCTGAGGTAGCTGCCGAAAACAATCAATCTGTATATATTGTGGGTGGATATGTTAGAGATTTGCTAATGAAGAGAAAAGCTTCCACCGATATTGATTTTGTTACTGAGCAAAATGGAATTGAACTTGCTGAAAACGTGGCAAAAAAAATAGATCCTAAATTGAAAGTTTCTATTTTCAAGACCTATGGTACGGCCATGATTAAGTATAAGGACTTGGAGCTGGAATTCGTTGGAGCTAGAAAAGAAAGCTATACAGAAAATAGCCGAAAACCGGAAGTAGAAGGGGGTACGATTGAAGATGATCAAAAAAGAAGAGATTTTACAGTGAATGCAATGGCCATCTCTTTAAGTCGAAATAATTTTGGAGAGTTAATTGACCCTTTCAATGGGATTAATGATTTGGAAAAAGGAATTTTACGAACTCCCTTGGAGCCTGCTCAAACTTATTCTGATGATCCGTTGAGAATGATGAGAGCTATTCGGTTCGCTTCCACTTTACAATTTCAGATTGAAGAGAATTCATTGGATGCAATCCGACAAGAAGCGGAAAGGATTAAGATTGTTTCTATGGAAAGAATTATGGTGGAGTTTAATAAGATTATGCTTTCCCCAAAGCCGTCTATTGGGCTAAAATTAATGGAACAAACAGGATTGATGAAACTAATCATCCCTGAGTTAATTGATTTAAAAGGAGTAGAAGAAGTAGAAGGGCAAACCCATAAAGATAATTTTTATCATACCTTGGAAGTAGTTGATAACATTTCTGAAAATACAGATAATCTTTGGCTTCGTTGGTCCGCATTACTTCATGATATTGGTAAGGCTCCCACGAAGAAATTTGTTGAAGGAACGGGATGGACTTTCCATGGGCATGAATTTTTAGGCTCAAAAATGACTAAAACATTGTTTCAAAGATTAAAATTACCGTTGGGGAACGATATGAAATATGTTCAGAAGATGGTAAAGCTTTCCTCACGCCCTATTGCATTAATTACTGATGATACTTCGGATTCTGCATTGAGAAGACTTTTATTTGATGCAGGAGAAGATTTAGAAGATTTGTTTACTCTTTGTAAAGCTGATATTACGACTAAAAACTCAAAAAAACAGGAACGTTTCAAAAAGAATTTTGAATACGTTGCTGTTAAAATAAAAGAAGTGGAAGAGAAAGATCATGTAAGAAATTTTCAACCACCCATCTCTGGTGAAGAAATTATGGCAATGTTTAACCTTAAGCCAGGTCGTGAAATTGGGATTTTAAAAGAAAAGGTAAAAGAAGCAATACTTGAAGGTGATATTCCCAATGAAAAAGAAGAGGCAACTCAGTTTGTTCTTGCCGAAGCTGAAAAACTGGGTCTAAAAATATAAATGTTTTAGGTGCATTTAATTCTATACCGATTTTTATTAATTTACTTTTCAATTTCAGTATTTGAAAATACAAAATAATAAAAAATGCAACCGGAAATTTTCTGGTTGCATTGAAATATATTAGATATTCGTTTTTTAATTCCAGTAAAATCCGTTAGTGGCCTTTCCTGCTGTAAAAGTCTTAATTATAGATCCTGAAGTGGTATATATAGTAACTTTACTATCTTCTGTGAATCCGTTGGCATCTGAAACAAAAATTTTTCCATTCACCACATTGAATCCATATAAATTAGAATAAGGATCTATACTATTGGTAACACTAAATAATGGAGAAGAAGGAGCTGA
Source organism: Chryseobacterium potabilaquae (assembly GCF_902728265.1). Taxonomy (GTDB): domain Bacteria; phylum Bacteroidota; class Bacteroidia; order Flavobacteriales; family Weeksellaceae; genus Chryseobacterium; species Chryseobacterium potabilaquae. Next base: position 9,553 of record NZ_CACVBR010000017.1, on the reverse strand, counting down.
GGTTGCATTCATGTCCATTGTATATACTTTATTTTCAGAAGTAAAATAGAATTTATTATTTTCAATTTCTAAGTTTTTGGCATCAGATATACCGGCTAAAGTCGTTATTTTTGTGATATTTCCCGTGTTTGATATTTGATAGATATAGGAATCAGAAACTCCTGCGGCAATAGCATATACGATATTATTATAGGCTATTATTTTGTTGATATTACCATTCGGTAATGTAATAGTTGATTGGATTTCATTAGTTGTAGTGTTGATATAAGTAATCTTATTTCCGTATCCATAAGAAGCATTTTGTACGAAAATATTATTTCCAGCCTCTACTATTCTTTCGACAGTATCAGTAAAAGAAACTTTTTTAATAAAAGATAAATCTGATGATTTATAAATACTGACAAATTTTTCACCGTCATATTTATCATTGGTAACATAGATGTTATTATTAGCGAAAGCCATGTAGCGAGGGGTATTGAGCTGGCTGGTGATCTCGCCTGCTTTTTTGAAATTGTAACGATTGACAATTTGGATTTTATTAGAATTGTTGAGAAGAAGATATGCTTTGTCTCCATTGAAAGTAATGGTTTGTAAAACATCTCCCAAATTTGAACCTGAATTATTGGCTGAGAAAATATTATCTTGTTTGATACTTAAATCGGCACTTACAAAAGTTACTTCTGCATTGGGTGTTTTGTAGTTACCTTCATTGGTAATCAAAAAACCATCTCCGTAATAGAGTTCTGGAGCGGCATCTTCATCATTACTACAAGAGATATTCAGTAATAAAGTAAATACAAAAAACAGTTGTATAAGTCTAGTTAATTTCATGATATTTTTTTAGTTTAAAAATGTATTGTAGCAAAAACACTGAAATTCCTTTTGGGCATAGGATAATACGCTACGGTCTCGTAGACAATGTTTGTCATATTATTCACTTTCATCCCTAAAGTATATTTTTTTAATAAAGTAGCAGAGATACCTGTATTGAGTACAAAATAAGGGTCTATTGCATCTGCTTTTTTTTCATCTGTTGTGGTATAAGTTAATCCATTAAATAATCCCTGAACATAGATTTTCAAAAAATCGTATTGATACTCTAGATGTCCTGAAATTCTGTGAATAGGAACATACATCAATTGTTTTTTAGTTAACTTATTAATTGATTTTGAATAGGTATATCCTGCATTTAATGCAAATCTATGTTTGCCAAATTGTTTATTAAGAGTAAGTTGGGACTCTAAGCCATAAGACTCTGCGCTGGTTGTATTGAAAGCTGCCCAATATCCATAAGGTGTAGGCAACCAGTTGATGAGATTCTTGATGTCCATATAATAAGGACTTACAATAATTTTAAAATGACCAAAATGAAACTCATGATCCATATCGACCTGGATAGAACTTTCTGACTTTAGATCTTTATTTCCTCCTTTGTCCCAATAAAGATCATTAAAAGAAGGAAATTTGAAATTCCTCGAAACATGTATTCCTAGGTTATACCATTTTTTGGCATGCCACTTCCCTGAAAAAGAAAATAGAAGAGGTGAACTAATATCTTCAATAAAATCTTTTTTTATTCCCGCTTCGAAATAAATGTCTTTTGTCGTGAAGTATCTTAGCAAACCAGCTACCGAACCTATATTTCTGCTGATATTTCCAATACCCGATTGATATCCTTCTCCTTTATTCACCTGAAATTCACCAATAGCATTAACATTTATTTTGGGAGTCAAAAAGTAGCTGAAATCATTTTTAATAATATAATTTTTTCCCGTAGCACCACTTGTTCTGGGTTGATCAATATCTCCAAAATATTGGAAATTATCTTCGGTATAAGCTGCTTTTAAGCTATTAGAAAGTTTACTTTTATTAATATCCCAAGAAATTAAATTTCTTAATGTTTGTGAGTTGTATTTAGTTTTATTTCCGTTTTCTACAAAAATAGGATAGTATTGTGAAGCATCATAAATTTGATTTTGCCAAGATAGGGTTTGATGAGGAGCAATTTTGTAGGAAGTTCCGATATTGATTACAGTATTATAATATCTTCCGTTTCTATTGATGTATTCCTTTTCTTTAACTTCGTAATTATTTTGGCTTATAGAATGATTTCCAGAAACTTTAATACTGAATTTATCATTGCTAAAAGATGTTTTAACGAAATTATTATAAGTGCCAAATGAGGCTGCTTCTGAATATATTGAACCTTCAAAGCCTTTATTAAAATCCAAAGTATTGTTGAGATGGATACTTCCTCCAATGGCTGAGCTTCCATAAATAACACTTCCTCCACCTGCTTTTATTTCCAACTGATCATATCCAAATAATGGAATATTATTGATATCACCCTGACCTAAAAAATTGGAATTAATATTAATTCCGTTCCACACAAATGCTGTATGACCCGCTAGAGTACCTCTAAAGGATGGAGAAGAAACGGCACCCCGTCCATTTTCTTTGATATAGACAGAAGTTTGGAAACGTAAAAGCTCGGATAAATTGGTTGAGTTTTTTTCTACATCATTAGGACTGATACTTGTAACATTATGAAAAAGCTTTACCTTCTTCATCTGGTTGTCAAATAAGTAAATGGTATCTATAACTTTCTCTTGGGCAGAAAGAAAGAGAGTATAGGATAATAAAAGTAGTACTAAAGGTCTTTTTATATTCATTATATTTTGCCTTTCCTCCGAAAGCAATATTTTTTTGATTATAAAATTTGGCAGGTCTCCTGACTTTCGCTTTCTACACCTTCCCATTTTCACAGTGGTATTTTCGTAGAAACTTTAATTGCGATTTACAGTTGCGGGGACAGTTTGGGATTTTCACCCAATTCCCTATTAATTCCAAATCTATTGGAAACCAAAATTTTTACAAAGATAAATTTATTAATATAAAAAGCAAAAAAGATAGGGGTGTAATCATGAAAAAATGAAAACAATACAAAATTGATATTTATATTTTACTTTTATTTTTGGTATTGTATTTATTTTTTTAAAGTAAATTGTGGAATTAATTTATTTATTCACTTGTGTCTTTTTTGTAGTTTACAGAAACGTAGCATCAAAATAAAAAGGGAGTAAGTCTTTGATAGCTTGTATTTTAATTACTTCCTCATTCATGCTTGAAAAATAAAGGTCTATATCTTCATGCTGTTTAGTTTCATACTCTATGATGCTTTGTCGACAAGCTCCGCATGGGGGAATGGGAGGTGTTTTCTCGTAAGATTCTCGAGGACCGCCTATTACGAATATTTTTTTTATTTTCATATTGGGAAAGTTAGCGGCAACCCAAAATAAAGTGGTTCTTTCAGCACAAAGGCCGGAAGGGAAAGCAGCATTTTCTTGATTGTTACCCGAAAAAATTTCTCCATTTTCCAAAAGTATGGAACAACCTACTAAAAATTGTGAATAAGGAGCGTAGGCATTTTCACGAGCCAATTTTGCTTTTTCAAATAATTTTTTTTCAATATCATTAAGTTCAGTACTATTTTTAAAGTATTCGTAACCTAATTGAATTTCTTTTTTCATATATTGTTGAGATTAAAAAAGGGGGATAAAATTAACCTTTTTTACTAACGTAGGCAATATTTTTAATTCTTACCATATACAATCAAAATATGTTATATACGTCGATCAAATTTAGAAACGTTGAGCTAAAAAATAGATGGGTAATGTCTCCCATGTGTATGTATTCATGCGAAGAAGGACTTGCCAATGATTTTCATTTTGTACATTACGGAAGTAGGTCACAAGGAGGAACAGGATTATTAATTATTGAAGCAACCGGAGTTGAGCCTCGTGGAAGAATTACCAATCATTGCATGGGAATTTGGAATGATGCACAAGCAAGAGAATTACAAAAAATTGTTGAATTTGTTCATAAAAGATCCGATAGTAAAATAGGGATTCAGCTTGCTCATGCAGGAAGAAAAGGATCTACGTGGAATAATATTCAAATTTCAGTTGAAGAAGGCTGGGAAACGGTAGCGCCAAGCCCTATACCTTATCATCCTACGGAGAGAATTCCTCATGTATTAAATATTGATGAAATTAAGGACATTGTTCAATATTTTAAGGAAGCAGCAAAACGAGCAATAAAAGCAGGTTTTGATGTGATTGAAATTCATGCTGCCCATGGATATTTGGTTCATCAGTTTCTATCTCCTCTATCAAATATAAGAACAGATGAATATGGAGGAAGTTTTGAAAATAGAATACGGTTTTTATTGGAAATTGTAGATTCTGTTAATAAGGAACTTGATGAAAATGTGGCATTATTTGTACGGATTTCCGGAACAGAATATGCAGAAAATGGATGGAATCTTGAAAATAGTGTGGAATTAGCGAGAATATTAAAAACTCATGGGGTGGATTTGGTTGATGTTTCTAGTGGAGGAAATATTCATGGGGTTAAAATTCCGGTTTTTGATGGATATCAGGTTCCGCTTTCTTCAAAAATCAGAAATGAAGTCAATATAAAAACAGGAACAGTTGGATTGATCACCAAAATAGAACAGGCAGAAGAAATTCTTCAAAAAGGAGAAGCCGATTTGATATTGGTGGCGAGAGAAATTTTAAGAAATCCCTACATAGCTATCCAAGGAGCATTGAATGAAAAAGAGAACTGCTTTTTTCCGAGTCAGTATGATAGAGCCAAAATTTCTTCTTAATTTTATAATGCTAAAAACTCAGTATGAAGATTGAAGATTTTATGTTATCCTGCCCCAGTAAAAAATTTTTGGGAATAGAATGTTTTGGTTGTGGTACGCAGAGAGCTATTGTAATGGTGTTTGAGGGGAAATTTACGGAGGCTTTTCATATGTTTCCGGCTGTATATACTTTGTTGTTGTTTTTTACGTTAGTAATTATAAATTTTGTAGATAAAAAAAGAAATTATGGTAATGGGTTGATTTTCTTAGCAATTATTAATTCTGTTATCATGGTAATTTCCTATTTTTACAAACATTTCTTTTAGTATATATAAACACAATAATTTAAAAACTAATAACTATGGATCAACAAAAATTACCCAATGCAACAGCTGTTTTAATCTTAGGGATTGTCTCTATCGTAGGTTGCTGTTGTTACGGAATTCCGGGAGTTGTTGCCGGGATTATAGCACTTGTTCTTTACAAAAAAGATAATGAGCTATATAAACAAAATCCTTCTATGTATTCTAATTATAGTAATTTAAGTACAGGAAGAATCTTGGGAATCATTGGAATTGTAATTAGTGTGCTATATATAGCATATTTAATCTTTGCACTTTCTTTTATAGGTTGGGATGCGATGAAAGACCCTCAATTGATGCAGGAAAGAATAAAAGAATTAACAGGGAAATAAAAATTAGAAGATAATCTCATTAAAAGATCGCAGTTTTTGCGGTCTTTTTTATTTGCTTATTGGAGGAAATCGAAAAGGAATAGGCTATATGATGAGTCTTATTTTTCAATGATCGTAGAATTACTACATAATCTAAAATCAGGCATGAGAAATTTTTTAGATTAGTACATGATATATATATTTGCCGCCTCAAATAATTATTATTAACGATTAAAATTTACAAATTATGGCAGCAAACTCAAGAGGAATCTTAAAATTCAATGGAGGAGAAGGTCAGAAACTATTAAAACTTAATTATAGTGTATCTAGATCTACTGATGTATCGGGTAGGGTTGCTTCTGATCCTTCAAATGCTATTATTAAAGTTACGGTAGAAGCTACTGAAAAATCAGATATTTTAGAGAGTTTATTAAATGGGAAATATAAACCGACTGCCGGAGAAATAACATTTAACAAATCACATGAAGAGGGAACGTTGATTACTTTAAGCTGGGAAAACGGTTATGTAATTCAACACGAAGTAGATTTTGATGCGGTTGGTGAAAATAGCATGTTGATCAGTTTTGTAATTAGTGCGGAACAAATCCACTATGGTAATTCTATTTATGAAGGTCTATGGCCATCCAGCTAGAATATGCATAGTACAATTCATAAAAGAAGACTGTCCCTTTAAGGCGGTCTTTTTTGTCTGACATGTATCTTATTGTTATAATAAAGATTCTGTCAAATATCAAGACTTAAATTAAAAAAGTTTTGTATACTTTTATTCTTAAAAACACAATCATAAAATTATGTCAACAACTCCTAACAACTCAAGAGGAGAATCTTTTAGTCCTGTACAAAATGCAAAAAGAATTTCAGAGAACTATCTTACAGGTATTAATCGTTTAGTAAAACTGTCTTTGGTTATTGAAGGAAAAAGCATTTCTCATTATAAACACTTTCATTTAAAACAATACACTCAACAGCATCATGAATTCCAGGTTATTTTACCTAATGATGCATTAGGAGGTCGAGAAACTCATACCCTTGAAGAAGTAAATACGCTTTTGGGAAAGCGCCTTACAGCGATTATTTCTTATAAAGATATTCAAGAGAGCCCCGAAAGAACTTTTGTTGGGATTATCACAGGGATTTCTTTCAGTCAGGAAAAAATGAGTTTAGGTAATATTATTCTTTCAGGTCATAGTCCAACTATTTTATTGGATGGAGCTTCTCATATTCAGAGTTTTGGAGGGGATCAGCCGGTGAATATGGGTATTATAGCTAAAGAAGTAATACAGCAAGGAATTGATAACAGTCGCTTTGATATAAGAATTGATACGAATGATTTTTCTCAGATTATGTATAGTTGTCAATATAATGAGACTCATTATAATTATTTAGTTAGAATGGCAGAAGCATATGGAGAACAATTTTATTATGATGGAGAAGTGCTGCATTTTGGGAAGCTTCCTCAGCAAAATACCCCTATACAAATTACGTATGGGAGTAGTGTTAATGATATAAAAGTAGAGCTTAAAGCTGTTCATACCAAGCCTCAATATTATAGCTATAGTAGTAGCAAGAATGAAAAGTTAATATCAGGAACTACTCCTATTCAGCATATTGGGGAGTTAGCAAAGGTGGCTTATGAACATAATGAAAAGATTTATAAGACCCCATCACTTCAAGTTGCTCCTATAAAAGCATCGACCCACTTAGATGTTGAATACTCTCAAAAGAGTGCATCGGGAAGTGCATCGGTTCAAGTATTTTCGGTATCTGGAAATACAACGATTCCTTTTTTATATCCAGGTTGTATTGCTGATATTCAAATGAGAAAAACAGACTCAAATGATACATCATATTTTACGAAAATTATGATAATGGAAGCAGTTCACGATATTGATACTCTTGGGCATTATACAGGGAGTTTTGAAGGGATAGCTTCTGATACAGGTTTCTTACCTCCATCTGACTATATTTTACCTAAAGCAGAACCCCAATTGGCTACTGTTGTATCTAATGTCGATCCTGAAGCTCAGGGAAGAGTACAAGTGAGATTTGATTGGCAAGAAGCAGAGGTGACTCATTTCATTCGAGTAATGAGCCCAGATGCGGGAGGAACAGATCAGGTTATTCAGAATAGAGGATACGTGGCTATTCCTGAAGTAGGAGATCAGGTTATGGTAAACTTTGTGCACAGTCATCCGGATCGACCTTTTGTTATGGGAGGAATGTTTCATGGAGGTATAGGATTAGGTGGAGGATTGGACAATCGAGTGAAATCGATTCAGACAAGAAGTGGTCATAGGATTGTTTTTACAGAAGATGAGAGTATTATTATTACAGATAAATCAGGTAATGAAATTCATCTTGATACGGCGGGACGTAATATTTCGATAACAGCTCCTGAGACTATGACTCTTAATTGTAAAAATATGAATATCAATGTAAGGGAAAGCATGAATACGACCGTAGGGATTAATAAAAGTAATACAGTCGGTATGAATATTACTCAAACAGCGGGAGCTAATATATGGCAGAGTGCTACATTGGATTATAGTCTGAATGCTACCAATATATTTAAAATAGCTAGTGAAAATTATCGATACGAAGCCGATGACATTCATACAAGTGCCCGAGAAAATATTGATACTGTAGCAGGAAAAGATCATATACAAAACAGTGAGGAAACAATTCATAATTTATCGGGAGAAAAAGGACATAGTGCATAAAATTTGAGAAGATGGCTGAGCAGGAAAAAAATAAAGGTCGTATTACCATCATTGCCAAAAATATCACAGGCAATGCAAATGGTCAGATCCTTCAAGAAAGTAAACGCACTAAAAATGTTGTAGGAGGACAATTTTTTCAGAATGGTAAAAATGGTGGAGTCAACTATCAGATAAATAGAGAAAGACAGGTACCATTGGAGCTAAGAGTCTTAAAAATTGAGGGTCCTTTTGATGAAAACAACAAGAAGGTAGAAGTTGTTGAGAAAAACAAATGGTATACCTATAAAGCTATTCAGTTCAACCGAGAACCTAAAAAAGAAGAACTGCAGAATCTAAGATGGGGAGTTAAGTATGATGATGAGGCAATGAAAGAATTAGCGCAAGTTTCCTGTAAAGGATTTAAAGAGATTACTCATAAAGTTCTGGAAAATAATAATTCTTCCAAGTTACAGTTGTATGCTTTTTTTAAAGCTCCTAATGAGAATGTAAGTGTTGGGGTTGAAATTGAACAAGGCGAAGTATTAATTATTGTAGGAACTGAGCAACATTCTGAATCGTATGGTAATAAACTCATGTTTCCGGCCCAAGCTGTTAGAGAAATACGGGAGAATTATAAAAAACATAAACATGCTAATATTCTTATCTTCAAAGATAAATTTACTGAAATGCAACTCAGTATTATCAAAAGAGATGCAAAAAAATTAAATAAGAATATATACTTTAAACCCATAAATACAGTAAGTGAATTAGTTAATTATATAAATAATGGTGACAAAACGATTAATAGAAGTAAACAGAAAATAGGGGTAATAAAAATATTTTCACATGGATTACCTAGTGTTTTGGATTTTGGATTGGACGGGAAAAATGAAGAAGCTCAGAGATTTAAATTATCACATGTGACGCAGCTTAATAAAGAATCTTTCATGGAGCATCCGGTAATATATTCTTATGCATGTAGAACAGGAAATAGTGATGGGAGAGTAGTAACTGCTAATCCGGGATATAAATATGATTCAGAAACCATAAAATTAGTAAAGCCTGAAGAGAGTTTAGCTCAAAAGTTAGCAGAACATGTAGATGCAAAAGTATATGCCTTTTTGCGTAGAAGTAATTATACATCTACTTGGATGGATGGAGGAAATAAAGAGTATAAATCAAAATATATGACTATTGAAGATGATGAAGTAAGTAGTCCTTTCAATCCAAAAGATTGGTACAGAGCTACTTTAGGAGATAGCCGATGGGATGAATCTCTTTGGAATCCGGATGGTGCATTTCTATTGCCTACATCTGGAAAGTCGCCGTCAGGATTATTAGAAAATGGGATGTTTATTTTTGAAAAAGGAAAAGCACCTAAAACGGTAGTGTCTCACTAACTGTGTAAGTTAAAAAGTTATTCTGGAAAATTTAGAGCTCTTACAGCTCAAGAAATTTTTCGGAACTCACTTTTTATTATTTTTAACCATTACATAGTTATGATTGACA
>NZ_CACVBR010000016.1 GCF_902728265.1 Chryseobacterium potabilaquae | reverse complement strand
ATACTCGCAATTGCCCACAATCTAAACAAAATGTCAAAAGCAGCCTAAAACAGACTGCTTTTTTGACTTATATCTTCTTTTTTCAAGATCTTTTTTAAAATTAAAATATCGAAATCTTTTTTGATTGAAAATAACAAAAGAGACTGTCCTTTTGAGACAGCCTCAAAATATGATAGCATTAAAGCAATCGCTCTATAAAATTAATTCTCAGATACTTATTAGTATATAATTTAAAAAATAATTTGATACAGAAAAAAGCTCTTAGTCTCTAAGTCTTTTCTCTTCATCGTTATACGCTAGGATTATCTTTTTTACAATAGGATGCCTTACCACATCTTCTTCTGTAAGATGTACAAATCCTATTTCTTTTACATCCTTTAAAATCCTCATAGCTTCTTTCAATCCTGACTGCTGTTGCTTAGGTAGATCAACTTGGCTTGGATCTCCCGTAATAATAAACTTTGCATTCATCCCCATCCTTGTAAGAAACATTTTCATCTGAGAATGGGTAGTATTCTGGGCTTCATCTAAGATCACAAAAGCATCATCAAGAGTTCTTCCTCTCATAAAAGCCAAAGGAGCTACTTCAATTATTTTTTTTTCCATAAATCCCTCAAGCTTTTCATGGGGAATCATATCTCGAAGTGCATCATATAAGGGCTGTAAATATGGATCTAACTTTTCTTTAAGATCTCCTGGTAAAAATCCCAAACTCTCGCCAGCTTCCACTGCGGGCCTTGTTAAAATAATTCTTTTAACTTCTTTGTCTCTTAAAGCTTTAGCCGCCAAAGCAACACTGGTATATGTTTTCCCAGTTCCCGCAGGACCTATCGCAAAAACCATATCTTTTTTTTCTGTTTCTTTAACTAGTTTTTTAAGATTGGTGGTTTTAGCTTTAATTATTTTCCCATTGACACCTTTTACAATAATATCCTGATCAAAGATCAATTGCTTTTCATTTTCATCCTTTATATTCAGAATATTTTCAACATCTTTAAGTTCGATAAAATTATTTTTTGAGATAAATTTTACAATGTCATGAAGTTTTTGTTTAAATATATCCAAAGCTTCTTGATTTCCCATTGCAAATATATGATGATCTCTTCCGGTAATTTTAAGGGTTGGAAAACTTGATTTAATTAAGTTGAAATATTGGTTATTAACGCCATAGAAGTTTTTCGGATCGATATCTTCTAAATCAAATGTTAATTCAAACATGCAAATATTTTTATTTTAGATTTTAAAATTAAAGCTTTTTTCCAAATTTTATATAAAATTCTTATCAACAATATTTCCGCCTTTCTTTTATTTTTAGATAAATTTGCAAAACTATCTTTTCTTTAATATTAAATGTCAATTATTACCCTTACTTCAGACTTCGGAAATTTAGATTACAGAGTGGCTGCTATGAAAGGAAAAATTCTGTCTCTGAATCAAAAGGTTAATATCATTGATATCACTCACGATATTCAAGCATTTAATCTTATACAGGCTTCCTATATTATCCGGAACGCTTATAAACATTTCCCAAAAGGATCCATTCATGTCGTTGCCGTTGACAGTTTCTATAATAAATCACGAAAAAATATATTATACAAAGCTGATGGATCTTATTTTATAGCAGCAGATAATGGTATTCTCAGTTTAATTTTTTTCGATATTAAGCCTGATGCCATTTATGAAATCACATTGAATAACCGATTTGATGATATTGTCAGCTTTACATCTACTGATCTTTTTATTCCAGCTGCTGTACATTTAGCCAACGGAGGGCTTCCGGAAGTTATAGGCAGGAAAATCAATTCAGCAAAACAATTAATGTTTCCAAAACCGGTTTTTAATGAATCTGAGAAAATAATTATTGGAGAAGTTACTTACATTGATAATTTTGGAAATATCATATCCAATATTGGGAAAGATTTTTTTGAAAATATCAGCAAGGGATATGAAAGTTTTATTATCAAATTCAGAAATCTTTCACTTTCAAGAGTTTTTTCTCATCATACTGACTTAGTATCCGATTGGGAAAGAGAAACTGAATTTCATGGGCAATCAGCTGCTATTTTTAACGATAGCCAGCTTTTAGAGCTTACAATTTATAAAGGAAGTAAGAAAAACGGTGCAAAAACTTTATTTGGACTGAATGTGGGCGAAAAAATATACATTGAATTATTCTGAAATTAAATATTTCATAAAAAAATTGATTTTTTTTATATATTTGTCAAAATCTAAAAATTAAAAATGGCAGAATACAAATTATTGCTTCCTTCCATGGGAGAAGGGGTTATGGAAGCTACAATTATTACCTGGTTATTTAGTGAAGGTGATACGGTAAGAGAAGATGATTCCGTAGTAGAAATTGCAACAGATAAAGTAGATTCAGACGTTCCGACACCCGTTTCAGGGAAAATCGTAACCATCTTGAAACAGAAAGACGAGATTGCAAAAGTTGGTGAAGCCATTGCTATTTTAGAAATTGAAGAAACTGTAGGAAATACAACATCTACAGAAGAGAAAGTTGATACTCCAGCGACGACCCCAGATACTGAAACATTACAAGCTATTGAACAACCATTAAAAGTAGCTGCCTCTCATATAGAGTTTTCGGGTGATTTATATTTATCACCATTAGTAAAATCAATCGCACAACAGGAAAACATTTCTGAATCCGAATTAAAATCTATTAATGGGACTGGTTTAGAAGGTAGAATTACCAAAGAAGATATTTTAGCTTATATAAACAACAGAGGGACAAAATCTGTTCAAAATTCTCCTGCAACACCAGTTACGACCACTCATACTCCAACTGTAAATCCAGTCTCCATAGTTCCTACAGCTGCAGGTGATGAAATCATCCCTATGGATAGAATGAGGAAGATAATTGCTGAAAACATGGTTAAAGCTAAACAAATAGCACCTCATGTTACTTCTTTTATTGAAACCGATGTTACCAATGTCGTAAAATGGAGAAATAAGCATAAGGATCTTTTCGAAAAACGAGAAGGAGAAAAGTTGACTTTCATGCCTATATTTGTAAAAGCTGTAGTCAAAGCTATTCAGGATTATCCTTTAATCAACGTTTCTGTAAATGGAGAGAATATTATCAAAAAGAAAAATATTAATATTGGTATGGCAACTGCCCTTCCTGATGGAAATTTGATTGTTCCTGTGATCAAAAATGCCGACCAATTATCCCTTTCAGGACTTGCAAAAGCTATTAATGATTTAGCATATAGAGCCCGAAATAAAAAACTAAGACCAGAAGATACTCAAGGAGCCACATATACTATTTCTAATGTGGGAAGCTTTGGAAATTTAATGGGTACACCTATTATTCCTCAGCCTCAGGTAGCCATTCTAGCAATAGGAGCTATTGTAAAAAAACCTGCTGTTCTAGAAACCAAAGACGGGGATGTTATTGCCATTCGCCAGCTAATGTTTATGTCTCATTCTTATGACCATAGAGTTGTAGATGGTTCTTTAGGAGGAATGTTCTTAAAACATGTACATGATTATCTGCAAAACTGGGATATGAATACAGAAATTTAAACTCATATAATTTATAATCATAAGAGGATGTTGTGTCAACATCCTCTTTTTTTATTTTATATTTTTTGTTTTAAAGTCTACAAACGATCATATATCCGTCAACTTCATTTATGGTAAATAAAAAAAATCCTTAAAAATATAAATTCAATGTAAAATAAATAAACAAAATACAATAAAATAATATATATTTTATTTAAATTTGATATAATTATATAAAAAAATAATCATAAAATGTAAAATCTATGAGAAAACTTTTACTTAATGTATTACTTTCTTCTCTTCCTATTTTTAGCTTTGCTCAAATATTTCAAGAGAACTTCGATGGAAACGGTCCCGGCATAGCAGCCTGGACAATAATTGACGGAGATGGCTTAACACCCGCTAATGGTGTTTCTTTTATCACTAATGGATGGAATCGAATTGATAGAGATGGTGTTGATGGTGGTTTTGGTGGCCCGGCAGGAAATTATGCTGCAATGAGTACTTCATGGTACAGTCCCGCAGGAACATCTAATGACTGGCTAATCTCCCCACAAATAAACATTTCTGGAGCCTCTCCCACTCTATATTGGGATGCCAAAGCTCAAGATGATGACTATCCCGATGGATATAAGGTAATGCTCGCTCCGAATGGTGGAAATACAATAGCCGATTTTACTGTAGAGCTTTATAATTCTACAGGTGAAACTCCTTATTGGACAAGTAGGGCTGTAAACTTGAGTTCATACATAGGACAAAATGTTAGATTTGCTTTTGTAAATAATAATTATGACAATTTTCTATTACTAGTAGATAATATTAAAGTAGATTATACATTTGTTCAACCCCCTGTTTCTTATTGTGGCCCTTTAGTCTTTAACGACGGTTTCAGTGATGGAGATGAACCTATTACTTTAGTAAATTTCGCTGGCATCAATAATGTCACTGATGGGAATGAATATATGGGAATTCATCATGAAAACTTTCTATCGCAAATTGCAAGTGTTGCCCAAGATGAATCTTACACGATTACTCTAAAAGGAAATACAGTTGGGAATTATACCAACCGATTTGCCGTATTTATTGACTGGAATCAAAATGGCATTCTCAATGATAATCAAGAAGTTTATTTAGTTACTCAAACTATTGTTAATTCTACAGGAATAGATAACGTTCAAGCTCAACATACTATTAATGTTCCTCCTGGAGCTACCCTGGGTAATACAAGAATGAGAGTAAAAAAAATATTTGGAACAATAGATCTTTCTGATCCTTGTATGGGAGCTGACTATGGACAAGCGGAAGATTATACCGTAAATGTAACAGCTGCGCTTTCTGTAAATGAAACCAATAAAAAGGAAACTCTATTTAGAGTACATCCCAACCCTGTTACAGATGTTTTAAAAGTAGATTCTAAAACTTTTGTTAAAGACATTATTGTTTTTGATATGATAGGACGAGAAGTTTTAAAATCTGAAATTAATAATAGTAATTTCAGTCTTGACCTCTCCAAACTTGCTTCCGGAACGTATATCTTATCTGCACAAACAGAGCAAGGAAAGCAATCGACCAAGATTATAAAAAAATAATACTAAGACTAATTTTACACATCGGCAAAGAATCCTTTATGTAAAAATAATAATTAAAAAAGAAGTCGAAAAACATCAAACAATCCGTCTCACAATATGTGAAGACGGATTTTTTTATAATTAAAGGAAATTTATTGTATTTTACAAATAAAATTACTACTTTTGCGGCTTGAAATAATTAACAAATTCATTTAACATTATGAACAATTACGAGACTGTTTTCATTTTAACTCCCGTTCTATCTGATGCGCAGGTGGAGGAAGCAGTGAAAAAATTTGAAGATCTTATAAAAGAAAAGAACTGCGAAATCGTTGCTAAAGAAAACTGGGGATTAAAAAAATTAGCTTACCCAATCCAATTAAAAAAGAATGGATTCTATACTCTAATAGAGTTTAAAGGTGAAGGTACTGTAGTTGCTGATTTAGAATTAGCATTTAAACGTGATGAAAGAGTAATTCGTTACCTTACTACAAAACTTGATAAGCATGCTGTAGAGTACGCTGTTACAAGAAGAACTAAAGTAAAATCAGCTAAAGCTTAATTAATTAACCCAATTTAAAAAAAGAGAAGACATGGCAATAGATGAAATGGCTAAACAAGCCTCAGCCGGAGGAGAATCAGAAGTAAAATTCCTTACTCCACTTGATATCAATACAAAATCTGAAAAAAAATATTGTAGATTCAAAAAATTTGGAATTAAGCATGTTGATTATAAGGATGCAGATTTCTTATTACAATTCGTAAACGAACAAGGTAAAATTTTGCCAAGAAGATATACAGGAACTTCTTTAAAATATCAAAGAAAAGTTTCTGCTGCTATCAAAAGAGCAAGACATCTTGCTTTGATGCCGTATGTAGCGGATCTTTTAAAATAAAAATTACATTACAATTAGCCATTAGTCTTCTTTTGGCTTTTTGTTGCTGAATAAATAATTAATTCTAACGATTTTTAGATTAAAGGAAAGAAATAATTTTTAAGGCATTTGTCTTTTCTTTGTTCTTTTCTCTTTCTAAAACTAAAAAACGGACAACAACAATGGATATTATTCTAAAAAAAGACGTAGAAAACTTAGGTCTTGAGTTTGATACAGTAAGCGTAAAGCCTGGTTATGCAAGAAATTTCTTGATTCCTCAAGGATTTGCACTTTTAGCTACTCCAAAAAATAAAGCTGCTTTAGAAGCGACTTTAGAGGCTAGAAAAGAAGAAGAAGCTAAATTAATTGCTGCTGCAAATACTGTAGTTGAACAATTAAAGAAAACAGCTGTTACTATTCCTGCAAAAGTAGGTTCTGGTGATAAATTATTCGGATCTATCAACAATGCAGATCTTTCTGCTGCTCTTGCAAAAGCTGGAGTTTCTGTAGAAAAGAAGTATATCAAAATTCCAGGAAACACTATCAAAAGAACTGGTAAAGTAACTGCAAATATCAGATTACACAGAAATGTTGAGTATAACTACGAATTTGATATCGTATCTGATGCTCCAGTTGTAGCTGCTCCTGCTGCAAAGAAAGAGGAGGCTAAATCTGAAGAAGCTTAAGATTACCCCATAATTAGAGTAAAAATTCTAATCATATAAAACCACTTCAATTGAAGTGGTTTTTTCTTATGAGCATAATATGATTACATGCACAAACAAAGTACTAAAGCTCATAGTTCATTTAGTAAGTTCATTATGGCAAACTTATAAGACTAATTAATTTTTATTTTAGAGACTAAATAAAATAAATCAAGCCCGATTTATCATCTTTTTCATAAAAAATATTAAATTTGGATATGCAAATCCAAAATATTTTACAAGCTCAAAAAGAGTTTTCAAAAACACCTAATCCTCTAAACATCCAATTTAGAAAAACAAATCTTGAAAAGTTACGTGAACTGATTATTAACAATCAAGACTTTCTTTGTGAGGCTATATATAAAGATTTTGGAAAATCAAAATTTGATACATTTACAACAGAAATATCCTTCGTTCTAAATGATATTGATTATTATTTGAAAAACTTAAAATCTCTTTCTAAACCCCAAAAAGTAAAAACCAATCTGTCTAACCAATTGGGGAATAGTAAAATTTATTCTGAACCTCTTGGTTGTATTCTTGTTATAGGAGCCTGGAATTATCCTTACCAATTATCTTTGTCTCCAATCATCGCAGCATTAGCCGCAGGAAATTGTTGTATACTAAAGCCAAGTGAGATTGCTGAAAATACAATGAAAGCAATGTCTAAACTCATTAATGCAAGTTTTCCTTCCGAATACTTGCATGTATACGAAGGCGGCATAGAGGAAACTACTGAATTGTTAAAACTTAAATTTGACAAAATATTTTTTACTGGAAGTACAAAAGTAGGCAAAATTGTGTATAAAGCTGCCGCAGAAAACCTTACCCCCGTGACCTTGGAATTAGGAGGAAAATCTCCTGTAATTATCTCTAAAAATGCAAATTTGGAGGTAGCCGCTAAACGGATTATTTGGGGGAAATTTTTAAATGCCGGACAAACGTGCGTTGCCCCAGATTATTTATTAGTTCATGAATCCATTCGTGGACAATTTTTAAAGATTCTTAAAAAATATATTGATAAATTTAAGTATGAAGCTAATTCTATACATTATACTAAAATCATTAATGAAAAAAACTTTGTAAGATTAATCAATCTTATTGATAAAAACAAAGTATATTTAGGAGGAAAATATAATAATCCAAAACTCTATATAGAACCTACCGTTTTAACTGATATTGATTGGAACGATCCCATCATGCAAGAAGAAATTTTTGGACCTCTATTACCTGTTTTAACTTTTAATGATTTTAATTCTATGATAAATAGCCTTTTAGAATTAGAAAAACCCCTTTCAGCCTATCTATTTAGTGATGATTCCAAAGAAAAAAAAGCTTTCCTTGAAAGATTCTCTTTTGGAGGAGGTTGTATCAATGATGTAATTATGCATTTAGGAAATAAAAACTTACCATTTGGAGGAGTGGGTAGTTCTGGTATGGGAAGATATCATGGAAAGTTTGGTTTTGAAGCATTTTCACATCAAAAACCTATTTTAGAAAGGGTAACATGGGGTGAACCTAACATTAAATATCCTCCGTATTCTGAGAAAAAACTGTCATGGATTAAGAAAATTCTTTAAAAATAAAACCGGAAAAAATCCGGTTTTAATATTATGATTTAGGTGTCCAACTTTTGAAAAAATCTTTTACTTTTTCTAAGCTATACCCATTACCTTCTTCCAATACTTCGCTTGGCTGTACATGAATTAGCTTTCCGTTATTATCCAATATAATAAATACAGGATAACCAAACTTTTCTCCGGGATTTCCATATTCAGCAAAAATCTTTTCATTCTTATTATCTGGAGAAAAATTTAAATGATAATATAAGTAATTAGAATCTACTGTATTTTTCAACTCTGGGGTTTTCTGGACAAAATCATTAAAACGTAAACACCAAATGCACCAATTTCCCCCTGCCTGAATCATAATATTCTTATTTTCGACTTTAGCTTTAGCTATTAATGCACGAATATCTGATTGTGCATCTGCTTTAGGATTATATGGTTTCGGTAATTTCGTTTTTTCTTCGGCTGCTGATTTTTTTGCTTGCAACTCAGCGTGATCTGTTTTAATCAACAGAGACTTATCTCCTGAGTCTTTTATCTCATTATTAGTTTTATCCTGAGAATATACTATAATGGCTAATACAAGAGACGCTAATGATAACAGTTTTTTCATATTATAAAGATAAAAAAAAATAATACTTACAAAAATGAAACTATATTTTTATTATCATTAAATTTGCATTCTTTATGAATTTTCTAATAAAAATATTATATCTAATTTCTAAACTACCTCTGAAAATATTATATATATTTTCAGATATCATTTTCTTTTTGAATTACTATTTTATTAGATACCGAAAAAAAGTAATCACAGAAAATCTTAAAAACTCTTTTCCCAATAAATCCAATGAAGAAATTGCAGAAATAAGAAAGAAATTTTATCGAAATTTTTCAGATTATCTTGTTGAAACTGTAAAATCATTTAGTATATCGGAGATAGAATCCCGAGTTAGAATGCAGCATATCAATCAGCATTTATTTCATGAAGCAAAGGCAGAAGGTAAAAATATAATTTTATTGGCAGGTCATGTATTTAATTGGGAATGGATCAATGCTTTAGCTAAGGTTATTCCACAAAAACATTGTCACCCTGTTTATAGAAAAGTAAATAATGATTTTTGGGAAAACCAGATGAAAAAAGTTCGGAACAAATTTGGAAATGAAGCTCTAGAGGCTAATGAAGTTATTCTTAATATTTTCCGGTCAAAAAATAATGGTGATTCTGCTTATATGTTTGTTGCTGATCAGACACCTCATTTTTCACATGTAAATTATGGTTTAACTTTTCTTAATCAAAAAACCCCCGCTTTTATTGGGTATGACAAACTTGCCACACGAATGGATCTTGTATTCATTTACTGTGAAATGAAAAAAGTAAAACGAGGATATTATCAAGTAAATTATCATCGAATTTATCCTGATGGCGAAAAGTTTACCGAGCATGAAGTAGTCATAAAATTTCATAGTCTATTAGAAAATACATTGCATAAACATCCGGATAATTATCTTTGGTCTCATAGAAAATGGAAATATCAAAATTCTATTAAGACTTTTGATTCCGAAAAATAATAATATAATGCAGAACAAATTAGCTATTGCTATACTCAACTGGAATGGAAAAAGCTGGCTCGAAAAATTTCTTCCAAAAGTAATTCAGTTTTCGCCCAATTCTGATATTTATATTATTGATAATTCCTCTACAGATGATTCGGTATCATTTTTACAACATACTTTTCCTTCTGTTCAGATTATTATTAATGATCAAAATTATGGATTTGCTGGTGGGTATAATCAGGGGTTAAAGGAAATTAAAAATGAATATTACTGTCTTCTTAATTCAGATGTGGAAGTCACAGAAAACTGGATTGATCCCGTTTTAGAGTTATTTTCACAAGACGTTAATATTGCTGCTATCCAGCCTAAAATATTATCTTTTAATAATAAAGGTTATTTTGAGTTCGCGGGTGCCGGAGGTGGTTTAATAGATAATTTAGGTTATCCTTATTGTAGAGGAAGAATTTTTGATGATTTAGAGAAAGACAATGGTCAATATGATGATGAAACAGAGATATTTTGGGCTTCAGGATGTTGTTTGTTTATAAAATCTAAGGATTTTTGGGAGCAAAATGGATTTGATGAAAGGTTCTTCGCTCACCAGGAAGAAATTGATCTTTGTTGGAGGTTAATTAATTCTGGAAAAAAAATTTTTTATACTGGGAAATCTAGTGTTTACCATGTAGGAGGAGGAACATTAAATAAACAAAATCCCCAAAAAACATATCTAAATATCCGAAATAATCTGTCAATGATACTTAAAAACTTGCCTTTTCCAAATCTAATCTGGATCTTATTTCTTAGACTTTGCTTAGATGGAGTTGCAGGAATTTATTTGGGGGTTAAAAATGGATTTTCTCATG
Organism: Chryseobacterium potabilaquae; assembly: GCF_902728265.1. GTDB lineage: Bacteria > Bacteroidota > Bacteroidia > Flavobacteriales > Weeksellaceae > Chryseobacterium > Chryseobacterium potabilaquae. The sequence continues at coordinate 64,935 of NZ_CACVBR010000016.1, read as the reverse complement.
TATGGGCCGTAATTAGAGCACATTTTGCATTTTATGCACAATTTAAAGGAACGTTAGAACGTCGGCAGAGTCGCCAAATAAAAGGTTATTATAGTACAAAATGGCTTATTTTTAAACATTTCCTAGCGCTTAAATAGTAATTTTTAAAATATATTCAATAAATACTCTAACTACACAAATACCAAGATAATGGATTTCTGCGCAATAGATTTTGAAACGGCCACTCATCAACGAAATTCTGCTTGCGAATTTGGAATCTGTATTGTACAAAATTCTGAGATCGTGGAAACTAAAACTTGGCTTATTAAACCACCTAGTTTTCCCTATTTTAATCAGAATAACATCAATATACATGGCATTTCACCAGAGGATGTGAAAGATTCACCTACATTTGAGGAAATTTGGAATGAAATAGAAGAAATGCTATATGGTACTTTAATCATTGCTCACAATGCTAGTTTTGATGCTTCTGTTTTAAAGGGATGTTTAGATCATTATGGTATATTTACACCAAAATTACAATATTTATGCAGCATTCAACTTGCTAAAAAATCTTGGAATTACCTTCCTAAGTATGGTTTAAAACATTTAGCAGAATATCATCAGATCAAATTTAACCATCATAGAGCGGGTGATGACGCTGAAGTATGTGCAAAAATATCTTTATTGGCCTTAGAAAAGCTATTTCTTACAAGGAATGAAGAATTATATGAAAATATGAAATCTAAAATTAAAAAACTTTAAATCATACTTCTATTTTTATTAATATATAAATTTTAGATAGAGATTAAAAAACTAACTCCACTAACCGTACAATAATATATACACTTTCTATGTACGACTTTATATCATACTCACTTATGTAAATAATATCAAGATGAAAAAATGTAAACTTAATTACTCAATACCTCTGACAATAGATTAAATTTTGGGATATCTATTTCAAAATCCTCTTGAGTATTCATATTCTTAACAAGGTATTTTCCACCCATATTTCCTACTCCAGAGCGAAGCATCACATTGGAAAAATAAGCAAAACTTTCTCCTATAGGTATCTCCGGGGTCAAACCAATGACTCCATCTCCAATAATTTCCGTATATCCGAAGCCAACATCAAAGATTAACCATTTTCTTTTTAGAATTTTTACAGGAAAATCTCCTTTGTTTTCAATCGTAATATTGTACTTGAAAACATATCGGTTCTCAGAAGGATAGCTATTTTTACTATCATATTCAGGTGTTACTGAAACTCTGATATTTGAGGTAATTTTTGAAAACATCATTATTGTATTTTTATTCAAATATATACAAAAATCTCGCCTTTTAAGGCGAGATTGTAAAGATAAATTATATTTATTTTAATTTTTATAATTCAAGAGCTTTTCTTTCATCTCCTCCCATTAAAACTTCAACAGGATTATCGATACCTTCTTTAACAGCTACTAAGAATCCTACAGACTCTCTACCATCAATAATTCTATGGTCATATGACATTGCTACATACATCATTGGGCGAATAACAACTTGCCCATCAACTGCTACTGGTCTCTGAATAATGTTGTGCATTCCTAAAATAGCAGATTGAGGAGGATTAATAATAGGAGTCGATAGCATCGATCCAAATACTCCACCGTTTGTTACTGTAAAGGTACCTCCCGTCATTTCATCCACTGTAATTTTACCGTCTCTTACTTTTTCAGCTAGATTTTTGATATTAGCCTCAACTCCTCTGAAGGTCATGTTCTCTGCATTTCTTAGCACAGGCACCATTAATCCTTTAGGTCCTGAAACAGCAACCGAAATATCACAAAAATCATAGTTTACTTTAAAATCTCCATCAATAGATGCATTTACATCAGGATACATTTGTAATGCTCTGGTAACTGCTTTTGTGAAGAATGACATAAACCCAAGGCCTATACCATGTTTTTGAGCAAACTCATCTTTATATTGTTTTCTGATTCTGAAAATTTCTGACATATCAACTTCATTAAATGTTGTCAACATTGCTGTTTCATTCTTTACAGAAACTAATCTTGAAGCCAATTTTCTCCTAAGAACAGAAAGTTTAGTTGTTGTTGTAGATCGAGAACCTGTAGTCGTGGCTGAGCTTCCTCCCATTGCTGGAACAGCAGCTAATTCTGCATCTGTTTTAGTAATTCTACCATCTCTCCCACTTCCAGAAACTTGTCCTGCATTCATTCCTTTTTCATCTAGAATTTTTTTGGCAGCCGGAGATGGTGTTCCTGTGGCATATGTCTGAGTACTCGCAGATTCAACCGGTTTTGGGGTTTCTTGCTTAACAGGCTCTGCCACTTTAGGAGCTTCCTGCTTTGGAGCTTCAGCAGCGGAAGAACTACTTCCTTCAGGTTTTGCAGCATCCATATCAATTAAACAAACAACCTGACCTACTTGTACTACATCTCCTTCTTCTGCTTTTAGTGTAATAATACCACTTTGTTCAGCTGGCAATTCAAGAGTTGCTTTATCTGAATCTACCTCAGCAATTGGTTGATCCTTTTCTACATAATCACCATCTTTCACAAGCCAAGTTGCAATTTCAACTTCTGTAATTGATTCGCCCGGTGAAGGAACTTTCATTTCTAAAACTGACATATTGAGAATTTTTTATTTTTTAATTGATTATTATAATTGATTAAGCAGTAACCGGTCTTTTAACAGGAGCGTCATTTCTATCAAATACTCTATTGATAACCATATTTTGGTTCTTTTCAAACATTTTATGACTTCCTGGAGCAGGTGCTCCACTTGGTACAGGTGCTACTACCTGAATTCCTGTTTCTCTGAAATTTCTTAAGATATATGACCAAGCTCCCATATTTTCTGGTTCTTCCTGAGCCCAAATTAATTGTTTTCTATTTTCATACTTATTAAAAATAGCTTCAATTGCATCTGTTTGAAGTGGATACAATTGTTCGAATCTAATTAAGGCTATATTTTCAGCATTAAGCTCTTCTTTTTTAGCTAATAATTCAAAGTATAATTTACCTGAGCAAAGAACTAGCTTTTCTATCTTTTTAGGATTTGCTGTAGGATCATCTAAAATCGGTTGGAATGAACCATTAGCGAAATCTTCTAGTGGAGATACCACTTTAGGATGTCTTAATAAAGATTTTGGACTCATCACGATAAGTGGTTTTCTGAATGGCCACTTTAACTGTCTTCTCAACAAATGAAAATAGTTTGCTGGAGAAGTAATATTGGCAACCACCATATTTTCATTCGCGCAAAGTGTTAAGAATCTTTCTAGCCTTGCAGAAGAGTGCTCCGCTCCTTGACCTTCCGAACCATGTGGCAATAGCATTACTAATCCATTCTGAATTTTCCATTTTTCTTCAGCTGCGGCTAAATACTGATCTACGATAATTTGAGCTCCATTTACAAAATCTCCAAATTGTGCTTCCCAAATCGTTAAGGTATTAGGTGAAGTCATTGCATATCCATAATCAAACCCTAAAACTCCATATTCTGAAAGGTGAGAATTATATACATCAAATCTACTTTCCGAAACATATCTTAATGGAATATATTCTTCTTCTGTATCTTCTGTTTTAACTACTGCATGTCTATGAGAAAAAGTTCCTCTTTCCACATCTTCTCCCGAAAGTCTTATATTATTACCCTCTACAAGAAGAGTAGCATAAGCCAGCCATTCCCCTAAAGCCCAATCTAGAGAATTTCCTTCAATCGCTTTAAGACGGTTTTCAAATAATCTAGTGATTTTATTGATGAATTTTTTATCCGCCGGAAGTGTAGACATTTTGATTGCTAACTCTTTTAACTTAGCTAAGTCATATCTAGTATCAACGGGTAATTGTACAGCTCCTCTTTTACCTATAGGATAATTCATCCAGTCTTCTGCCATGAAAATATCCATCGCATTTTTCTCAATTTCTTTAGATGCATCAAAGTCTTTATCCAAAAGTGCTTTGAAATCAACTTCCATCTTTTTAATAACATCATTAGACGTTACACTGTCCTTAAGAAGCTTATCTTTATAAATTTCTCTCGGATTAGGATGTTTAGAAATTAATTTATATAAGTTAGGTTGAGTAAATCTCGGTTCATCTCCTTCATTGTGTCCATATTTTCTATATCCTAATAGATCGATATAAACATCTTTCCCAAATTTAGCTCTGAAATCTGCAGCAAAATGGATAGCATGTACTACTGCTTCTGCATCATCAGCATTAACGTGCATTACAGGTGATTCTGTTACTTTAGCAATATCTGTACAATATGTTGAAGATCTAGCATCCATATAGTTCGTTGTAAATGAAACTTGGTTATTTACTACTATATGAACTGTTCCTCCTGTTCTATAGCCTTCCAAAGTCATCATTTGAGCAACTTCATAGGCTATTCCTTGCCCTGCTATTGCGCCATCACCATGAATAACAATAGGCAATATTTTGGACGCATCTCCTTTATATTTATCATCAACTTTTGCACGACAAATACCTTCCACAAGAGCTGCTACGGTTTCCAAGTGGGATGGATTAGGTGTTAAGTTGATAGAAACTTCTTCTCCAGAAGCTGTTTTAATTTTTTTAGATGACCCTAAATGATATTTAACGTCTCCGGAAAATACATCTTCCTCAAATTCTTTTCCTTCAAATTCAGAAAAAATCTGCTTATACGATTTTCCAAAAATATTAGACAATACATTCAATCTTCCTCTGTGAGCCATTCCTAACACTACCTCATCTACACCCAACTGAGAAGATCTTGAAATCAACTGATCCAGAGCAGGAATCAATGTTTCACCACCTTCCAAGGAGAATCTTTTTTGTCCAACAAATTTCGTGTGTAAATAATTTTCAAATGCAACTGCTTGATTTAACTTTAATAAAATTTCAGTTTTCTCATTTGCAGAAAGATTTGGATGATTTTCATTTACTTGTAACCATTGTTTGATAAAATCTTTTTCCTCAACATTATTAATATGCATATATTCTACACCAATAGAGTCACAATAAATATGTTCCAGGTGTATAATCAGGTCTTTTAAAGTCGCAGGACCTTTCATACCCGTCTCTACTGCACAGTTAAATTTAGTATTTAAATCATCCTTACTTAGACCAAAGTTTTCAATGTCTAGTGTAGGAGTATAATGTCTTCTTTCTCTAACAGGATTTGTTTTTGTGAACAAATGACCTCTAGTCCTATACGCTTCAATAAGGTTTACCACCTTAAACTCTTTCCTAATATGTTCCGGCACTTCTCCACTTGCGGCTGCTTGAGAAATTTGCTGTACTGCTGGTGTTGCATTGGCTGAAGCCTGAATATACTGAATATCATTATCATCACCATAATTCTCTAAAGCGAAATCAAACCCTTGAAAAAAGGCCTTCCATGATGGTTCTAAAGAGTCTGGGTATTTTAAGTACTGTTGGTATAAATCCTCAATTAGTTGAGAATGAGCTGCGTTTAGGAATGAAAATCTGTCCATTATTACAGTTTATCTATTATTAAAAATTGTTTATAGAATTGATCTCCAAATTTAATAAAAAAAACCGATGTAGAGCAGCCTTAAATCATTAAAAATTACTATGATAAAAATTAGCTTTTTCGAATCTACTTGTAGACGGATAATGAGAGCTTTATGTTCACATCCTGATCTTCTAATGGAGTTTCAATAAAAGTCTGACGAATATCACCAAAACGCCTTTCATCTTTTTTTGCTTTTTGTATCAATTGCTGAATAGCTTTCACTCTTCCTGCATAGCTCCCTTTATAATATATCACATAATCCTGGGACGGGTTTTGGGTTCTAAAACTAAAATTGTTATCTGTAACTCCAAACTTTTTAGACATAGGAACTCCAAAAAAATAAGAGACTTCTTTATCTTGATAGTTATCAGCATCCATAATTAAAATTGGAAGTCCAAATTCATCATTTTTCTTGGCTAGATCCATTGTGACATAATTATAAACTTTATTATAATTCATCACTATATTTTTATACAACGCATCTTTTTTATTTGAAGTACTTACATTGATTCCTAATAGCAAAATACCATCTTCTTTTTCCACTATCAAACTATCATATTTAATAGCTGCCATCTGGTTGTCTTTTTCTATTTTATTACCCAAAATATTGTTAAGATTTACCATACTTTTATTAATATTTTCAGCAAATCTATCTTCTGTCCAAAAATTTTCAACCCTCCTTAAAACAGCTAATTTAGGGGTATGAACCAACCATGTAATCTTAGTCTTTTCTGCCGAAACAGCTTTAAATTTAACATCAACTAATGTGGGATTTTCATTTCTATCTTCAAACAGTTGATATTTTAGCGTCATATTGGGATTTTCATATCTTATAAACATTTCACCTTCTGTATCATTTTTAGGATCCACGTAACTCATTGAACTTCCTTGTCCTTCATATGGGGTATAATAATCGATATCTATTGATTGGGAATTCGTAAAAAAATTATTCCATCGGGTAAAGTTTTGCAGATTGTTAAACTGTGAAAACACTTTATCAATAGGATAGTTAATCTCTTTTTCTATCTTGAAATTTTTACTTTCATCTACAAAATAATACATGGAAGCAGCATAGGCTCCTCCTAGCAAAATAACAATTATTATGAGTGTCTTAAAAATCCGCATTACGCAAAAGTAATATAAATAACAAGAGTGACCAATATATTGATTACTCTTGTTATGATTTATGATTTATAATTTATCCTATATGAGTTCCAGGAGAAAGTACTACTCCTTTTTTTACAACCACAATCCCATCTTGAACAGCGTGGGTTACATAATCGCCATCCTTTAGATGTTTTCCTCCGATTATTCTTACATTATCTCCAATATAACAGTTTTTATCTAAAATTGCTTTTTCAATATAGCAATATTTTCCAATTCCCATATTTGGTCGTCCATTTCTATCATTAATAACTATTTCTTCCGTATTTTGATAGAAATCCGATCCCATTACATAAGAGTCTACAATGGTACTTCCTTTATCAATTCGGGTTCTATTACCAATCACAGAATTTTCTATTTTATCAGCCATGATAATGCAGCCATCCCCAAAAACAGCTTTACTAACATAAGAGCCATTGATTTTAGATGGAGGTAACATTCTCGCTCTTGTATAAATAGGTGAAGAAGAAAATAAATTAAATTGAGGAAAATCCTTGCACAAATCTAAATTGGCTTCATAGAATGATTCAATAGTTCCTATGTCTGTCCAATATCCTTCATATTGATAACTCAGTGTTTTATATTTCCCTATCGAACTTGGAATAATATCTTTTCCAAAATCATCTCCTCCTCCTTCTTCGAACATTTTTTTCAGAATACTTTTTGTGAAAATATAAATTCCCATAGAGGCCAAATATTCTTTTCCTTTATATTTATTCTCATCTGAAACTTCGGACTTTAAGTCTCTTAATAAATCACCCTCCGGTTTTTCCACAAAAGAGGTAATATTTCCATTATCATCTGATTTTAAAATACCAAATCCTGTGGCATCTTTTGCATTGACCGGAATGGTAGCTATTGTAATATCACCACCATGATCAATATGATAATCTATCATTTCTCTAAAATCCATTTGATACAATTGATCACCCGAAAGTATAAGGATATACTCATAATCATATTTTGCTAAATGTCTCATGGATTGACGTACCGCATCAGCAGTTCCCTGATACCAACTTTCGTTTTCTACATTTTGTTCGGCCGCCAAAATATCAACAAATCCTTTACTGAAAATATCGAAATGATAAGAGTTTTTAATATGCGAATTTAAAGAGGCTGAATTAAATTGTGTTAAGACTAAAATTTTATTCAGTCCGGAATTTAAACAATTAGAAATAGGAATATCTACCAATCTATATTTTCCTGCAATCGGAACTGCCGGTTTTGATCTCGTGTACGTAAGTGGGAAAAGTCTTGTTCCTCTTCCTCCTCCCAAAACAATGGAAATAACATTACTTTTCATAAATATTTTAGATTTGATTATTACTTCTTCTCCTATTAAATAGAGACCTTTGAAGTAAATAGGTTATTATATAAGGTTACATATTTTTGTGCCGATTTTTCCCATGAAAAATCAAATTGCATATTAGCATGAATAAGGTCCTCCATCGTATTTTTTTCATGATAAATTTTCATAGCCCTATTCATAGAATGAATAATATCATCAACTCCTGCATGCGTAAAATTGAGACCTGTACCTCCAGTTGAAATATCATGTACCGTATCTCTTAAACCTCCCGTATATCTTACAATAGGAATCGTTCCATATCTCATAGAATACATCTGGTTCAGTCCACAAGGTTCAACTCTTGAAGGCATTAGTAAGAAGTCTGCAGAAGCATATATTTTATGTGAAAGATACTCTTTATACCCAATATCCAAAGCAAAGTTAGTATAGGTATAGTCATATTCCTTCAGTTTATTTTCAATATATGTATTACCTGACCCCAGTATTATAATATTCAATCCTCCATAACTTTGTTTTATACTTCTCCATACACTATCAGGAAGGAGATCAGCTCCTTTTTCCGTTGCAAATCTTCCAATGAAAGCAAATAATGGAAGTTCAGGTCTTAAACCATATTCTTTACAAAGCTTTTCCTTATTTTTCTTTTTCTTTTCAACAGCATTATTTATATTAAAGTTAAAATCAAGCATTGGATCGGTTTCGGGATTCCAAACCTCTGTATCAATTCCATTAATAATTCCATAGGCTTTCCCAAATTCATCACGAACTAGCCCCTCCAACCCTCGAAAGCTGATGAAAAGTTCCTTCAGATATCCTTCCGAAACAGTGGTGAAGGCATGGCAACACTTAATCATACTTGCTAATGGATTGATCGTCTTATTCCAATCCATTAGCCCCCATTTATATCCATCAAAATCGGGTATATATTTTGACATATCCCAATCCATTGCTCCTTGATATTCACCATTATGAATAGTTCCTATTGTTTTTACTCCTTTTAGGAATTTAAACTCCGGACAATTTTCTACCATAAATGGAATCAACCCTGTATGATAATCATGACAATGTAAAATATCCGGACGGATATGCATAGCACTTAACCAGTGTAAAATTCCATATTGAAAGGCTAAAAATTGAAAGCTTTCATCCTGGTAACCATAAGGATTATCCCTATCTAAAAGGCCTGGGATTTTAACCATAAACAATTCAAAGCCCAATACATCTGTTTTTTCTTTGAGAATTTGCACCTGAAGCACATTCTCTCCTTGGTGAATAAATCCATCAAAAACAGTGTTAAACTCATGATCATATACAAACGACTTATTATACCAAGGCATTACTACCTTTGCATTTATTCCTTTTATTTTATTCTGATATTTTGGCAAAGCTCCTACCACATCTGCTAAGCCTCCTACTTTTGCCACCGGATAACATTCCGTACTAAGATGATAAATTGTCATTGCTAATTTTATCGTTTAGTTAATTTTATTGTATTATTGTGTGTTCTTTATATTTTTTCCTTTTGTAAAATAATTCCTGCAAGAGGAGGAAGGCGTATGTTCATTGATTTGGGCCTTCTCATCCATTCTACGTTTTGCACCTCTAAAATTTCGGGTGAGACCCCACTTCCTTTATATCTTTCATCATCAGAGTTAAAAATAACTTTCCAATGAGTACCTGTATTTATTCCAATTTTGTAATCAATCACTTTCGGAGTAAGATTAAGAATAATCATAAAAACATTACTCTTTTCCTTTCCTTTTCTTAAATACACATATACCGAATTATTGAGATCATCTGCTTCCACCCATTCAAAACCATCTTTATTAAATTGATTTTCATAGAAAGCGGACTCATATCTGTAAATATAATTGAGATCTTTAACAAGTAATTGGAGCCCCTTATGAATAGGATACTTTAACAAATCCCAATCTAAACTACGAGTAAAGTCCCATTCACTCGTCTGGCCAAATTCATTTCCCATAAACAAAAGTTTAGCACCGGGGTGAGTATACATATATACATATAACACACGAATATTGGCAAACTTCTGCCATTCATCTCCTATCATTTTGTATATCATACTCGATTTTCCATGGACTACCTCATCATGTGACAATGGCATCATATAGTTTTCATTATACATATACATGGAAGCAAACGTAAGTTTATGATGATAATATTTTCTATTTATGGGATCTTCTTTAAAATAATTCAAGGTATCATGCATCCATCCCATCATCCATTTCATTCCAAATCCAATTCCTCCTTCGTGAACAGGTTTTGTAAGCATGGGAAAATCAGAGCTTTCTTCTGCTATTGTAATGATACTATTCCCAAATTCTTTATAAACAGCTACATTAAATTCCTGTAAAAAAGCCTTCGCTTCCAAATTCACATTTCCTCCGTATATATTAGGTTCCCATTCCCCTTCATTTCTGGAGTAATCTAAATGCAACATTGACGTTACCGCATCTACACGTAATCCATCTGCATGATAGCGATCGAACCAAAACATAGCATTCGATATTAAAAATGATTTCACTTCATTTCTTCCGTAATTAAAAATATAGGATTTCCAATCCGGATGAAATCCCTTTCTTGAATCTTCAGATTCATACAAATAAGAACCATCAAAACGATGCAGGCCATTAGCATCGCCAGGGAAATGTGAAGGCACCCAATCTAAAATTACACCTATACCCTTTTTATGGAGCTCATCGATTAAAAACATTAAATCTTGTGGAGCACCAAAACGCGAAGTAGCAGCATAAAATCCGGTTATCTGATACCCCCAACTTGGATCATAAGGATATTCCATTACGGGCATAAATTCCACATGAGTAAACTCCATTTCCTGGACATAAGGAACTAATTTTTGAGCAATCTCTCTATAATTTAAAAACCGGTTTGAATCCTCCTCTTTTCTCATCCATGATCCTAAATGTAATTCATAAACAGAAATGGGGGCATCAAAACTATTTTTTTTCCATCGAGTTTGTATCCATTCTTTATCTCCCCATTCATACCACGTGGTAGAAACTTGTGAAGCAGCTTGAATATTCTGTTCCCAACTTAGTGCATAGGGGTCACTTTTTTCTAAGACTTCTCCATAACCAGTCTCAATAGCATATTTATATAGTGTCCCCCAAGTCAGTCCCACAATAAAACCTTCCCAAATACCCGACTCATCTGTTCTTGGAAATAATATATGATCATTATGATTCCAATTGTTAAAGTCTCCAATTACTGACACTTTTACCGCATTGGGTGCCCAAACAGAAAAATAGACTCCTTTATGAGTATCTTTTTCCACAGAATGTGATCCAAATTTTTCATACAGTTTATAATGCTTACCTTCTTTAAAAAGATAAATATCATGTTCAGTAAAAAGCGTGTATGTTTTAACCGAATTCATCACGGTTTTAATTTAAGTTAATATAAAAAACCACGAACAACATCAAATAATAATAGTTTATTATATTTGAATTATTCTTTATAAAAAGTATATTTTTATTGGTCTCGTTTTATCATTCTAAAATACTCTATCTAAAAGGATTTCTTATACATTTAGATGTTAAATTTTATTTAAAATTCAAGGTTCATTATTCAATTTTAAACATACAATTGAATCCCTGGAATATTTTTATAGAGCCTCTCTAGAATACAAAACATACATTTTTCAGATTATAGCTATTTAATAAAAATAAACTGTCCTAAAACAAGTTGACACAAAGTCTCCATATTTCAGAACAGCTCATCCATAAAAAAGGCTGTTCAATAATAAACAGCCTTTTATTTTATACTTTAATATCTTCTTGAAGTTCTTTTGCTTGATACTCCTGCACCAGATCAATTGCATTCGAAATTACATCACTCAATGCGGTTATAAATGTTCCTTCTTCGGCCATGCTTATAGCATGTTTTAAGGCCTCAATTTCTTTAGGAATAATCTCATAGCTTACATTTCTCCCCGAAGACCGTATTCCTTCCATCAAAAGTCCATTAATATCTTCTTCTGTTCTGCCTCTGAGATGTTTCTCATTTCGGATAATAATATAATCAAACATTCTACCGGCAATCTTTCCACATTCTCTAATGTCATGATCTCTTCTATCTCCCACTCCTGAGATAATTCCAATTTTTTTATTGGATTCTATATTTTTTAAATAATCTTCTATTGCTTCATATCCTGAAGGATTATGGGCAAAATCAATCAATACTTTAAAATTTTTGAATTTAAAAATATTGAGCCGCCCAGGAGTAAGTTGAGCACTTGGAATAAATGTTCTTAGAGAGTTAGAAATATCTTCAATTCCAAAGCCATTAAGATAACACGCTAAACTCGCAGCCAAAACATTTTCAATCATAAATCTTGCTTTCCCTTCCATCGTGATCGGAAAATCTTTTGCCTTTCCAATTCTAATTTTCCAATCTCCCTTTTTAATGGTTACAAATCCCTCTTCATATACACAAACAATCTTTCCTTCTTTTGAGAACCTTTTGATATATGGATTATTTTCATCCATACTGAAGATAGCCACATTACAATCAAGATCATTAATTATTTTCATAGAAGAAATGTTATCTGCATTCATAACACTCCATCCATTTTTCTTTACACTGTCCAAAACAACCCTTTTCACTCTTGTAAGATCCTTTAAACTATGAATATCATTCATTCCTAAATGATCTTCTTCAATATTGGTTAATACCCCAATATCACATTGAGAAAATCCTAATCCTGAACGAAGAATTCCCCCTCTTGCTGTTTCCAATACAGCAAACTCCACTGTTGGATCTTTTAAAATAAATTCAGCTGAAAGTGGCCCCGTAGTATCACCTTTTGAAAGCATGGTATTCTGAATATAAATCCCATCCGAAGTCGTAAATCCTACTCTATATCCATTACTCTTTACTATATGAGCTATAAGGCGTGTCGTGGTGGTTTTACCATTTGTTCCTGTTACTGCAATAATAGGAATAGTAAAAGGTCTTCCTGGTGGATATAACATATCCACAACTGGAGCAGCTACATTTCTTGGAAGCCCCTCACTGGGTGCTAAATGCATTCTAAATCCTGGAGCTGCATTCACTTCAATAATAGCTCCTCCACTCTCTTTTAAAGGTTGGGTAAGGTTTTCAGCCATTATATCAATTCCGCAAACATCAAGTCCAATAATTTTTGATATCCTCTCAGCCATTGTAATATTTTCGGGATGTATCATATCTGTTACATCAATCGAAGTTCCTCCTGTGGAAAGATTTGCGGTAGATTTTAAATATACCACTTCTCCTTTCTGAGGAATTGTTTCAAGATTATACTGAAGCTTCTCAAGGAGTTCCAATGTGTCTTTATCTACCTCAATTTCGGTTAAGACATTTTCATGCCCATATCCTCTTCTTGGATCTTGGTTTTCTTTATTGATGAGTTGTTGAATTGTAAGCTGTCCATCTCCTATAATATGAGCAGGAACTCTTCTTGCTGCTGCAACCATTTTATTGTTAATAACTAAAACTCTAAAATCATATCCTGTAATATATTTTTCTACAATGACTTTTTTAGAATATTGTTGAGCATATTCCAACCCAATTTTAGCAGCTTCCCAATTATTTACATTAATCGATGAGCCCTTTCCATGATTGCCGTCTAACGGCTTTATAACAATAGGATAGTTTATTTTATTTATTGCATTTTCCAAACCGATTTCATCTGTAATTAAATCTCCAATTGGAACCGGTATTGCTGCATCGTGAAGCATTCTTTTTGTTAAACCTTTATTACATGCAATATCCACAGCTATTGAGCTGGTTTTTCCCGTAATAGTTGCCTGAAATCTTTGTTGATTAACACCATATCCCAATTGTACCAAGGAATTAGTACCTAAGCGAATCCAAGGAATTTTTCTAGAAACAGCCTCTTCTACAATACTCCCTGTTGAAGGTCCCAAACGAACACTTTCTCTTATCTCTTTTAATTTTTTAATACAATCATTTAAGTCATATTCTTGATCTTCGACTAAAGCCATTGCTATCTTTACCGCTTCTTCTGCGGCATAAATACCTGCATTTTCCTCAATATAATTAAATACAACATTATAAACTCCGGGAGTTTTTGTTTCACGTGTTCTTCCAAATCCCACATCCATTCCGGCCAACGTCTGAATTTCCAATGCAATGTGTTCAATAACATGCCCCATCCAAGTGCCCGTTTCTACTCTATGAAAAAAACCTCCTTCAACTCCTTCTGAACATCGATGAGTGATCAGAGAAGGCATAAATTTTTCTATTCTTTCTCTAAATCCTTCAATCTTATTCGTCGGATAATTTTCCAGCTCCTCTAGATCCAATCTCATCTGTATCAGCTTCTTACGCCTAATACTCCATATATTAGAACCACTCAATGCTTGTATCTTTTCAATTTTCATAATTTATTTGCATTTTTAACAAATTCAATAACTCCATTTCAAAGTCAAAGATAATGTAAAACCCTAAACGAAACTATACTACGCTTAAAGATTTATCAACGAGAAATAAATATCAATTAACAATCTTAAAACATTAACAATCAATTTAAATATGGCACGAATTTCGCAAAATATTAATAATTTTTTAAATTTGCATACATGATGAAACCTGTTGGAAAATTAATTATTATCGGAGGAGCGGTCAATAAAGGCAGCTTTGCAGAATCTGATTTTGATCAGAACATTGAAAAAAACCTTAACTTTTTTGAAAGAGGCATTTTAAGGAAAATTATTAATGAATCTAAGCATAAAGAAAATTCCGTTATTGAAATTATAACTACTGCTTCTCAAATCCCGCAAATTGTAGGTACAGAATATAAAAAAGCCTTTGAATTTTTAGGGGCTAAAAATGTAAATATTCTAGATATTCACAATCGAGAAGAGGCTAATTCTGATGCTATGGTTGCTAGAGCAAATGCAGCAGATGTTGTTATGTTTACTGGTGGAGACCAATTACGATTAACTTCTATTTTAGGAGGTACGCGATTCCATGATACCATTTTATTAAAATACCAAGAACAGGATTTTATCTATTCAGGAACATCAGCAGGTGCAGCAGCAGCTTCTGAAAACATGATCTACCAAGGAAGCAGCTCTGAAGCTCTATTAAAAGGTGAAATAAAAACCACGCAAGGACTCGGCTTAATAGATAATGTTATTATAGATACTCATTTTGTACAAAGAGGAAGAATTGGACGGCTTTTCCAAGCGGTTGTTAATAACCCAAGAACTCTAGGAATTGGTTTAGGAGAAGATACCGGACTTTTTATCTATAATGATGTGATGACCGCTGTTGGATCCGGGCTTGTTATTATTGTAGATGGAAGGTTTATAAAAGATACTAATTTGACAAACATTAATCTAGGAGAACCTATTTCAATTGACAACCTAACCGTCCATGTGATGTCAATGAATGATCATTATGACCTTACTACTCGAACTCTTACTATAGAAAACTCTCAATTTAATCCCATACCACAAGATAAATAAAATAGTCTTGTTATCTATACATTTTGATGGTCAGATTTTTATTTTTACTTTTAAAATCTGACCATTCATATTTTAATATATAATAGTACAATTATCATGAAACTAATTATACATGGAGGCTTTTTCTCAGAAAGCGAACAAAGCAGTGAGATTAAACTCGCTAAACAAAATTCATTAAAAAATATAGCAAGATTGGCTTTTGAGTATCTTCAGCATCATTCCGCATTTGATGCGGTAGCTTATGCTGTTTCTCTTTTAGAGAATGACCCTCTTTACAATGCAGGGATTGGTTCTCAGATTCAAAGCGATGGCATAATTCGTATGAGTGCTGCCATAATGGATGGTGAAACACAAAAATTAAGCGGCGTTATCAATATTCAAGGGGTAAAAAATCCTATAGAAGTTGCCAAAAAGCTTATCATAGAAGACGATAGAGTCTTGGGAGGAGTTGGAGCAAAAAATTATGCTATGGAAAATGGTTTTGAAAACTTTTCAACTGAAATTCCTCAAAGAAGAAAAGAATATAATGAAAAGCTTAAAAGCAATGGTAAAGGAACTGTAGGGTGTGTAGCAATCGATAAAAATGGAAAATTAGCTGCGGCAACTTCTACAGGAGGAAAGGGTTTTGAAATTCCTGGGAGGATCTCAGACTCTGCAACAGTAGCGGGAAATTATGCCAACCCATTTTGTGCGGTAAGTTGTACAGGCGTTGGGGAAGATATTGTAAGTAATGCGACTGCTACAAAAATCGTAACCAGAGTGACTGATGGAATGACTTTAGAAAATGCATTCCAAAAAACTTTTGAAGAATTAAAAGCTATTGATGGTTTTGCTGGCGTTATAGCTATTGATAATCATGGAAATATTTACCATGCTAACTCCTATCCTACTATGGTTTTTGCCAGTTTTGATGGAAAAAATTTCGAAGTCTTTCATTAACTTTAACATTATTTTATAATCCAACTGCTTTTTTTGGCACGTAATTTACATATTTACTATATAACAAATTCTAATATATTAACATAAAAAAGTAAAATCATGGGAAATAAAACAAATGGCTTATTAGCTCTATTAGGTTTGGGTGCTTTAGCTTACTGGAAATATAAAAAATCCAGCCCTGAGCAGCAACAAGTGGTAAAAGATAAGATTAACAATGCTAAGGATAATCTTAATAAATGGGGAAATGATCTTAAAAATAAGGCAAACGATGTGGCATCACAAGTACAAACTAAAGTGGACGAGATGAAGCCAAAAACTGAAAACCCCTCTTAATCAAGACTAGTTTATTTTAACATTCATATATAAAAATCATCGTCAGTTTTTAGACTACGATGATTTTTTGTTTGCCATCAAAGAAAAAACCAAAGGAACCTTATTTCCGAATTGAGATATCCTCCACTTTCCTTGTTCAAACTCCTCTACATGTTTAAAACAAGGATAAGGCGACCAATCATATTCTTCAAAATGTTGTATTTGAATATGATTATTATTCATACTTTGAAAAACTTCAGATAAAGAATGGTTCCACATCACATATTCCTGAGTAATCTGTGCCTCTTGATCCGCATACGTTCCGCTATAGGTTTCAATAATAGGTTTTTCATTAAAATAATTATAGGATATTTTGGTAAAATCATCATCAAACATCCACACTACAGGATGGAATTCAGCCATAATAAACAATCCGTTAGGTTTAAGAAAATGACTGATAACCTTTGCCCACTTGTTGAGATCCGGCAACCAGCCTATCGTTCCATAACTTGTAAAAACTATATCAAATTTTTCATTGAGAAGATCTGGCAGTTGGTATACATCCGAACAAATAAATGTGGTATCAGTGCCACATTTTTTAGATAAATCATTAGCTGCGTTAATTGCTTTATCGGATAAATCAATCCCCGTAACTTTAGCACCCAATCTTGATAAAGAAATAGAGTCTTGTCCGAAATGGCATTGCAGATGTAAAATCGTTTTATTTTGAACGTTACCCAAAAGCTCTAATTCAATAGAGTTTAATGAACTTCTTCCCTTTAAAAACTCGTCTACAAAATAAAAATCTGATTTTAAATGAGGCTCTACTTTTGCATTCCATGAGTTTTTATTGATTTCTAAATAGTTTTTCATGAGGTATAATTGTACTAAATCAAAAATAACAGATTAAAAACCTTGAATAATATAATTTTTGGTCAATAATTTTCTTTCCGGTTTTGCTGGATCTTCAGGTTGAAACCAAACTTCAACTTTGCTTCCGTAATAATCTCCCCAATCTCCTTCCTCAATGGTAAACAAAAAATAATGTAATGAAAGAGGTAAAATACCACCTCCAATTTAATGTTTTAAAAACAATTTCTTTTATCATAGTCTGTCTATTATATTTTCTGTTCAATAAATTCTTCTTCCATTACACTCTATTTTCTTTTACCTTTACTTATTATTTTAAGAGCTGTTAAATTCCTTTACTTATTTCCTTATCTAGTAAAAATGATAAGTTAATATCTAATTTACCCAACTATTCTTTATATTTCATCAAATACTGATTTTTCACTCATTATTTGAGAAATATTTGTTACAAATATAAATCTTTTAATAATACATATATAACAAAAGCACCATCTGTTTGATGGTGCTTCCCTATTATATTTTCAGATTTAATTATCCTAAAAATTCTTCCAAAGAGACTGTTTTCTGCTCTCCAGCTTCAAGATCTTTATAGGTAACTTTTCTATTTTTAATTTCTTCTTCTCCCAGAAAAACAATATTTCTTATTCCTTTCTTTTCAGCGTAGGTAAATTGTTTATTTAATTTTGTGCTTTCGGGATACATTTCCGCAGATATACTTTTTTCTCTCAGCTGCATAATCAATTTTAGCGCTTCTAATATCCACTCTTCTTGTCCAAAGTTCGCAAATAAATATTCTACTTTTGAGGTTGCTTCCTGAGGAAAAAGATCCAATTCCTCCATGACAAGATAAATTCTATCTAAGCCAAAGGAAATTCCCATTCCCGGAATATTTTTTACCCCGAAGACTTCTGTCAGGTTATCATACCTTCCACCTCCTCCAATAGACCCCATCTGTACTCCATCCGCTTTTACTTCAAAAATAGCCCCTGTATAATAATCTAAACCTCTAGCCAAAGTGATATTAAACACTAGATTTTGCATATCAACCCCTAGGCTCAGTGATTGTGTAAGTACAAATTCTAATTCGTCAACTCCTTGCAGTCCGATTTCATTGCCTACAAATCTTTCTTTTAATTGTAACAAATTTTCCAAGGCATCTTCTGACTGAGTAAACAAAAAATCTAATTTATCAACGGATTCTTGAGAAATTTCTTTTTCTAATAATTCTTTTACAACTCCCTCTTTTCCAATCTTATCCAGTTTATCAAGCGCTACAGTAAAATCAATTAACTTATCTGTAATTCCTGCATATTCTGCTAAACCTGAAAGTATTTTTCTATTATTTACATGAATAGTTACAGGAATCTTCAAATCAGAGAAAGATTTAAAATACAATTGAATGAGTTCCACTTCTTGTAAGAGGCTTTTACTTCCTACTACATCAGCGTCACATTGATAAAACTCTCTAAACCTACCTTTTTGTGGTCGATCTGCTCTCCAAACAGGTTGTATCTGATATCTTTTATATGGAAATGTTAATTGTCCATGATTCATTGCGACAAATCTTGCAAAAGGTACAGTAAGATCATAACGGAGTGCTTTATCTGAAATTTGAGTTGTCAGCTTTTGGTGATTTTTATAATCCCAGTTTTCCTGATTAACTTTAGCTGTATAATCTCCTGAGTTTAAAATTTTAAAAATCAAACGATCGCCTTCTTCTCCATACTTCCCTGTTAATGTGGAAAGATTTTCAAAACTAGGCGTCTCCAGTGGTTGGAATCCAAATAATTCAAAGTTTTTCTGTAAAGCATTAATAATATATCTTCTTCTGGAAACTTCTATGGCTGTAAAATCTCTCGTCCCTTTTGCTAAGCTTGGCTTCATTTTATAATTTTTAATAAATGATAAGTAATGCAAAAATAAACAATTGAAAAGACTTTTTATCTATCTTCTCATTTTGATTCAAGTAAAAAGCCGACAAATAAAATAATCGGCTTTCATTTCAATCATTTGCATTCTAAGTTCTAAAAATCAAATACTTTCTAGAATTTCTAAAATCTCTTCTCCATAATTTTCTATTTTATGTTTTCCAAAACCTTTAATATCTAAGAGTTCTTGCTTTTTTGCAGGTCTATATTTTGCTACTGATATTAATTCTTTATTTGTTGCAATAAAATAAATGGGTAGGTTTTGTTCCTTTGCTTTTTCTGACCTCCAATATTTAAGCGCCTCTAATATATGTTCTTCATCTTCATTCAAAATAGTATCCTCAGCCGAATATTTTTTACTCTTGGATTCTTTTACTCTATTTTCTATAAGTTTTTGTTCTTCATAATATAAAATCACAGACCAATAATTTTCATCATGCACAAAAGCTGTTTCTGTTTTTATAATTTCATTACATTCAAGAAAACAGTCCAATGTTTTTTGGTCATGGTGCAATAATTCTTCCGGTAATCTTATCTTAAAAATTTTTACTTTCATCACTTCTGTCTTTTTTACTTACCGCCTAAAAGAAGAATTTCCTCTACCCTAATCTCCGTTACATATCTTTTTACTCCATCCTTATCATCATAAGAACGATAGGTTAGCTTTCCTTCAACAGCTATTTCTTTTCCTTTAGAAACATATTTTTGGAAGATTTCAGCAACTTTTCCAAAAGCTACAAGATTATGCCATTGCGTCTCTTCTACCTTCTCTCCTTTTGCATTGGTATAGTGATCACTTGTTGCCAAAGAGACACTTCCTTTTATATTTCCATTTTCAAAATTTACTATTTCAACTTCTTTTCCTGTATAACCTATTAAAGTAACTTTGTTTCTTAGTGACATAATTTTAATTTTTTAGTTTAACATTTAGATCTGAAACGCTCACTGTTCTCTCAAATCTCTGGTGCAAAGATGAAAGAAGATAAAAATATAAATCGGGAGAAAATTATTTAAAATCGTTTGTAATCATTTGTAGTCGGCTACGGTAAGCTTTTTTATTCCTTCCATACCATACCCAATATTAAATATAGAATCTCCAAATAATCGGGTAATCCACTTTTTATCTATTTGAAAACGGATAATTTGCTTATCTTTGATCAATGCTACAAATCCATATTACACTATACCCTATCTTTTATAGTCTTACTCATTGAGATTTGCATTTCTTTAATTTAAGGTAATATTAAAGATATTAGGCAGCAAACAAACACACATGAAGAAGATAATTAAAAGAACTTTCCGAGTTTCAAAATATGTTATTTATAAAGAAACTCTTATTAACTACAAAGAACATTTCTGGTCTTTTCTAGGAGCCTTTTTTGGAATAGGAATTATTGCTTTTATACAATCTCATACTCTAGCTTCCACAGAAAATATATTTTTAATTGGATCTTTTGGTGCCTCAAGCGTTTTAATTTACGGAGCTATTCAAAGTCCTTTAGCTCAGCCTAGAAATCTCATTGGGGGACATGTTATTTCTGCTTTTATAGGAGTTACTATATATAAAATTGTTCCTGATATTATATGGCTTTCTGCTCCGCTGGCTGTAGCGTTTTCAATTGTTTTAATGCAATATACAAAAACATTACACCCTCCAGGAGGAGCAACTGCCTTGATTGCCGTAAGCTCAACAGGAAAAATTCCGGATCTAGGCTACTGGTATGTTATTTCACCTGTCTTATCAGGATGTATCATTCTTTTATTGACAGCTTTGCTTTTTAACAATATAACTTCACACAGAAGCTATCCTACACATAATACAATAAAAAGGATATTGAAGAAAAAACATTCCCATATCCATAAAATGAAAAATAAAGAATGATGAACTGTCTGGAATGTGGTGAAAAAATACTCGGAAGATCAGATAAAAAGTTTTGTAATGATGCTTGCCGGAATGCCTTCAATAATAAACAAAATAAAGATTCTACCAATCTGATGCGAAATATAAATAATAAACTTCGCAAAAATTATAGAATCTTAAAAGAAATAAATACGGAGGGTAAAACTAAAGTTGCGAGATCTAAATTAGATGGCTTAAGTTTTGATTTTGATTATTTTACAAGCTTAAAAGTATACAAAAACGGCTCTGAATACAAATTTATATACGACTATGGATATAAAATGTTAGAAGACGATTTTATTTTAATCGTAAGAAATAAGTCTTAGCAAACTAAACCTAAAAACCGAATATCATGAAAGAAGTAGTTTTAATTACAGGAGCTAGTGGAATGATCGCAAAATCATTATTAAAAAAATTGGATCATGAATATACGATCAGGTTTTTAACTCGAAAAAAAACACAGCATAATCAATATGAATGGGATATTCAAAATGCCACCATTGATGAGTCTGCTTTTGAAAATCTTTCTCATATTATTCATTTGGCGGGAGCAAATATTTCAGAAAAACGCTGGACTGAACAAAGAAAAAAAGAATTAATTTCCAGTCGGGTAGATTCAGCAAAGTTGCTTTTAGATACCTTAAGAAAAAAGAACCTAAAACTAAAATCGTTTATTTCGGCTTCAGGAATTAATTATTATGGAACAAAAACCACTGAAACAATTTACACAGAAACAGATCCCCCCGGAAATGATTTTCTAAGTAAAGTAGTTATTTTATGGGAAAAAGCAGCAGATGAATTTCAAGAGCAAAATCTAGCTGAAAGAGTTGTTAAGATAAGAACTGCAGTAGTTCTTTCTGAAACAGATGGGGCTTTAAAGAAAATGATTACCCCTATTAGATTTGGATTAGGCGCCCCTCTAGGAAAGGGTAAACAATATATGCCTTGGATCCATTTGAATGATATTTGTTCTGTTTATGAATTTGCACTCCAAAATTCTCAAATGCAAGGCGCATATAATGCCACTTCACCTCAACATACTACTAATAAAAACTTAACACAGAAAATTGCAGATATTATACACAAACCTTTATTTTTGCCTAATATTCCAAGTTTCATTTTAAAGCTGATATTTGGAGAACTCGCAAACGCTCTCTTAGAAGGATCTAGAGCTTCTTCCGAAAAAATACAGAGAATAGGATTTAAATTTGAATTCCCTGATCTAGAGAAAGCATTGAAAAATCTATTAAAAAAGTAATTTATAATTTAATACAAATCATATTGGAGAAGAATATAACGATTGAAAAAACCGAAATTTTATCAGACAACTGGTATACTTTGAAAAAAGTAACTTTTAGTCTTTTAAAAAAAAATGGGGTTTTAGATACCCAAGTGAGAGAGGCTTATGATAGAGGTAACGGTGCTGCTATTTTACTATACAACAAAACCAATCAAACAGTAATTTTAACACGGCAATTTCGCTTACCCACCTATATTAACGGTAATTCTACAGGTATGATGATTGAAGCTTGTGCGGGACTCCTCGATAACGATAATCCTGAAGACTGTATAAAAAGAGAAACGGAAGAAGAAACCGGTTATAAAATTTCAAAAGTAGAAAAAGTATTTGAAGCCTATATGTCACCAGGTTCTGTAACGGAAATTATCCATTTTTTTATTGCAGAATACTCCCCTGAAATGAAAGTCAATGATGGTGGCGGTTTAGAATATGAAGGTGAAGATATAGAAGTGCTTGAAGTTTCCTATAATGATGCTCTTGCAATGATCGAAACTGGAGATGTTAAAGATGCTAAAACAATCATTTTACTTCAATATATCCGCTTAAAGAATATATTATAGTTATAAATTCTATATTCCGTACGTTTTTTTAGAAAAATTGGCAAGTACTTTGCTTAAGACAATATAAATTTATCAAACAAAATCATATGAAGGTATTATTTTCATTAAGTCTTTTCTTTATATTTTCAATCAGTACTTTTAGTCAAAAAAAAGGAGTACTAAGTATAAAAGATCAAGCTATCGTTGAACATTTTAATAATAACTATAAAAAGAAAAATTATAAAAAATTTACCGGAAAAATTATTGCAAAAGACAATAAAGTGCAATTCGATGATAAAGTGATTTTTTATGATAAATCTGATAAAATTGCTTCATTAATATTAACAGAAGGCTTGATTTATCCTCAGCTTTTAACCGATTATCAAATGGAGAAATTTATGAATGAGACTACCGACAAAACTCAAAAAAGATTTTTACGTCTTCAAAAAAATCCGAAAGCAACTTTTGATGTCAATAATATTAATTTTACCGATCTTACAGAGCTTGGCTTTCTCGATACTCCAGCTAAATCCAAGAGATTTAAAATTACTTGTAGAGATAGCAAATTAGGAAACTCCAATATGTATCTCATTGAGCTTACTAATAAACATGCAGAAAAAAATGCCACTATAGAAGATTTCATAAGAAACTCTACGCTCACTTATTTATATCAAAAAACTTACTAATCCCTTAGAGAATAAATTTATAGGTTTTTATTGTAGTATTAGTCTTATTCTCATATTTTCCTACCTAACAAACATATGATTTTACATATTGAATAGTAAATGTAAAAGTGGACTTAATCTCATTATCGAAATGGAGTCAAGTATTGATTAATTCTCAATTTATCTATAATCTTCATTATAATAAAAAACATTTTTAAGAAATACTTTTAGTATTAAAAATAAAAAAGCATATCAAAATGATATGCTTTTTCGGTTAATTAATATATTATATTTAATCTAAATGTTTAGGAGTAAATCCATCATCACTTAGTTCTTTATGTACATAATCTGCTTTCATTTCAGCTTCATAATCTACTTTTTCATGTTTGCCCATTCTTCGTAGAATGGAATCAAATATAGAATATACTACAGGTACAATAATCAAGGTAAGGAATAACGATGAGGTTAAACCTCCAATAATTACCCATGCCAATCCTTTATTCATTTCTGCTCCTGCTCCATTCGCTAAGGCTATTGGTAACATCCCGAAAATCATTGCTATTGTTGTCATTAAGATTGGACGAAGACGTGCATGATTAGCTTGTACTAATGCGTCATGAGTACTTGCTCCGGCCTCTTTTCTGGCATTCGTAAAGTCAACAATCAAAATTGCATTTTTCGCCACAAGACCAATCAACATAATCATCCCCAGCATCGTGAAAATATTTAAGGAATTGGCTGTCAAGGCTAGAATAACCATTACCCCAATCATCGCTAAAGGAATCGAAAATAGTACCACAAAAGGGTATACAAAACTGTCATATAGCGAAACCATAACCAAATACACCAGTACAATAGCAGCCAATAAAGCAATACCCAAAGTACCAAATCCTTCTTGTTGGTTTTCCATATCACCACTCCAGATATAATCAACTCCAATAGGTTTTTTATCACTCTTCATGAATTGATTTGCCCATTCATTAGCTACATCTCCAACCGGTCTACCTACCGCTTTAGCTCTTACTTTTACAGAAGGTGACTTGTCTCTACGCTCTAGCAAGCTAGGCCCTGATCCCATTTGTACATCTGCAAACTGATTCAAACGAATTTGTTCTCCTTTATCGTTTGTAAAAATGAGATTTTTAACATCATCAATTGACTTTCTATTGTTGTCTCCAAAACGGATATTGATATCATATTCATATTCTCCAGATCTAAATTTCCCATCTGTATTTCCATTAAAAGCAGTCTGCATTGTTTGCCCTACACTGGAAAGATTTAATCCCAAAGACGCCATTTTATCTCTATCAATATTTACCTGAACTTCTGGATTTCCTGTATCAGTAGACAATTCCGCATCAACCGCCCCCGGAACCTTTTTCAATAATGCTAAAATTCTAGTCGCTTCTTTTACTGCCGAAGCATTATCTGGAGCTGTTACAACCATTTCAATAGGTGCATTTTCTGCTCCTAAAATACCAATAGGCGCTGTTTTAAACTCAACTCCTGTGAATTTTTCTTCTAACGCTCTTTTTACTTTCGCAGCTTTTATATCTGTACTTTCAGAACGCTTGGATTTATCTATTAGATTTACCTGAACTTCCGATTGATAAGTCGTAGCCTGTGCCCCTCCAAAACCTGTCGACTGCTGACCTACTGTTGTAATCAAATCTACTACATCCTTATCGTTTCTTAAAAATCGCTCAACCTCTAATGTTAATTGATTTGTTTTTTCAACCGTCCCATCTTTAGATATTTCCATTTGTACTAAAAACTGACCACGATCCGTTTTAGGGAAGAATTCACTTCCAATAAATCCAAATCCTACCAACATGAATGAAGAGATTAATAAAATGAAAGTAATAACTACCGTCATTATCCTTCTTAATGTTGATTTTAGACACCATTCAAGGATACCTGTGATCCAATGGGTGAATTTATCAATTAACCCTTCAAACCAAAGAATAAACTTTTCAAAAGCATTTTTACCTGTTAAATGCTGTAGTTTACCAAACCTTGATGACAACCATGGAATAATCGTAAAAGAGGCTAATAGTGATAATGCCGTAGCAATAACTACCGTGACACAAAACTGCGATAATATATTAGCAACAAGACCTGAGCTCATAGCAATTGGTAAAAATACCACTACAATTACTAATGTAATAGCTGCTACTGTAAATCCAATTTCTGATGCCGCATCGTAAGCTGCCCTGATTTTACTTTTACCCATCTCCATATGACGGTAAATGTTTTCAAGTACCACAATCGCATCATCCACAAGAATACCAACAACGAGTGATAATCCAAGTAAACTCATCAAGTTTAGGGTATATCCCATCAAGTTCATCCCGATAAATGTTGCAATCAACGAAGCAGGAATGGAAATCATTACAATAAATGCATTTCTAACACTATGAAGGAATAATAACATCACCACAGCCACAAGAATTACTGCTAAAAACAAGTCAAATATAACGTGATTTGCTGCTTCCAATGTAAACTCTGTGGTATCATTAACTACCTTTACCTTTATTCCTTGTGCTGCATATGCTTTTTCAACAGTTTCGATTGTTTTCTGTACACTTTCCGATACCGCTACTGCATTGGCGTCCGATTGTTTTTTAATCTGCATTAAAATGGTAGGAAACTGATTAAATCTTGCTACTTTTTCAACATCTTTTTGAGAGTCAAAAACGGTAGCAATATCAGATAAACGTACCTGTGCTCCATTTTTAGAGGAAACAACCAGGTTATTCATTTCTTCAACTGATTTATACTTTCCTGATAATCTAATCGTAGATTTAGTAGTTCTTGTTTTTAAACTACCTGTTGGAAAATCAAGATTCGATGAAAGAATGGCTTGCTTTACATCTCCAATTGACAGTCCATAACCTTGAAGTTTTTTCTCATCCAGATTAACTTGGATTTCTCTTTCCTGTCCACCTATAAGATCTACCTGAGCCACTCCATTGACACGAGAGAAAATAGGCTCAATTTTTTTATCTAATAAATCATAAAGATCTTTGCTACTTAGTTTATTACTTGCTACGCTCATCGTAATAATCGGTAAATCATCCAAAGAGAATTTATTCAATGAGGGTGCTTTTACGTCATCCGGAAGATCGGCAAGAATTGCATTTACTTTACGTTGTGCGTCATTTAAAGCAAAATCCACATCAGCACCATCGTTCAATTGTACCATAATTACAGATAAACTTTCATATGATGATGATTCTACTTTTTTCACATTTTCCAAAGATCCTACAGCATCTTCAATTTTTCGGGTAACAGAAGTTTCTACCTCACTGGGAGAAGCTCCCGGATAAGTAGTACTGATCGTTACCATATTGGTCTCAAACTTTGGAATCAATTCGTATCCCATCATGGTATAACTTAAGATACCACCTAGCGTAAGCAACGTAAATAATACGATAACTAACGTAGGCCTTTTAATCGATATTTCTGCTAACTTCATAGACCTATTACTTTACAATATTGACTTTAGAACCACTATCAAGATTGATCTGCCCATTCGTAACCACTTGTTCGCCACCATTAAGTCCATTTAAAACCTGAACTTTATCACCATATACTTTTCCAATGGTTACTTTAATAAGTTTAGCAACTCCATTTTCAACAACGAACAATTGCCCGGAACTTACGCCATTTACAAACGCTATCGAAGGAACCGTCAACATATTTTGAGTTTCTGCTCCATTATTTGTTTTAAATAATGCCGTTGCATACATTCCTGCTTTTAGATTTCCTTTGTTTTGAACTTCAATTTCTACAGGAAAGTTTAAAGAAGCATCACTTTTTGGAGCAATAAATGTAATTCGTCCTGAAAAAGAATCTTCCGGCAAAACATTTACATTAATCGATACCTCCTGTCCTAATTGTATTTTTCCGATTTGACTTTCATCTACTAATACAGAAAGTTTTAATGTATTAATATTAACAATTTCAAACACGGCTGTTCCAGAAGACACTACAGTACCTGGTTCAACCATTTTTTTATTGATTGTACCACTAATTCCTGCACGGATACTAGTATCATTTACTTTTACTCCCTGAGCTCTTACTGCAACCTGAGCATTTTTCAACTGTAATCTTGAATTATCGAGCTGTTGTTTTGTAACTCCACCTGTTTTAAATGCATTTTCGTAACGTTGATTATCAATAATCGCATTTTGTAAATTATTCTGTGCTTGAGTTATATCTACTTCAATTGCATCTCTTTTGATAGTTGCTAATGTTTGCCCTGCAGAAACCCTAGAGCCTTCCTTCACTAAAACACTCACAATACGGCCTGAAATCTCAGAAGCTTGATTCATTTCCTGTTTAGGGAGAAATGTTCCATTTGCAGAATAATCTGTATTGATATTTTCTCTCTGCACAGTTACCACATTTACATTGATTTTATCAACCTGCTTAGCTACTTCTTCTACTTCTTGAGTCTGCTGTTCTTTATTATTTGCAATTTTATAGGCTGCTAATCCAATCAATACAGCTGCTACGATGATATATATTAAAGTTTTTTTCATAGTTTCTTACGGGTTTTGTAGTGTATTTAATTCACCTTTTGCTTTTATTAATTTGATTTCTGCTTGCTTATAATCTAATAAAGCATTTGCATAATTCTTCTTAGCATCTGTCAAAGCATTTTCAGTATCCAAAACTTCCGTCAGAGCTGCCAATCCATACTGATAATTAGATTGGGTATTTTTTTGTACCCTTTCAGCAAGTTCTACATTATCTTTCATGCTTTGAATGTTGATTATAGCATTTCTCATATTGCTAATCGAATTCTTGTAATCCAAATCCAAATTCATTTTCGTATTTTGAATATCTTGATCTAAATCTTCAATATCAATTTGAGCCTGTTGAATTTGTGCTTTAGTAGCACCACCCATAAAAATAGGAATTTTAATCGCTAGTCCTACAGAAGCATAATCACTCCAGCTAGTTCCTTGCGACGATCCTGTAACATAAGGAAATTTGTTACCTAATCCTTGCCAGCCATAATTCGCAGTCAAGCCCACGGTAGGATACAGATAAGCTTCCGTCGCCTTCTTATTAAATTGCAAAAGCTCTTTCTGTTTATTTAAAACTTTTAATTCAGATCTATCTTCTAGATTAACATTTGTATCTAAAAGCTGAGCATTAGGTTCGATAGTTTTATCTTCAAGTTCAATGGGAGTTTCAATAGGAATTCCCATATAAAACTTCAAAGCATTTTTTGACACCTCAACTGCATTAATCAATTGCTGCTTGTTTGATCCTATATTGGTCAATTGGACATTGGTTCGGTCAAGATCAATAGATTTTGCTAAACCACTATCTACAAGGCTCTTAATAATATTTCTTACTTTTTCGGTATTAACATAGCTAGCTTCAACTGTTTTAAGGTTTTCTTCCTGAACAAATACCTGATAATATGCGATAGCTACATTTTCAATGATTTGCTCATTTGTCAATTCTGAATTTAAAATATAAAATTCACGCGTTGATTTAGCGGCTTTCAATCCTGTAAAAACTCTTTGGTCAAAAATATTTTGATAAAGTGTTACAGAATTTACAGATTGCCATTTCGTTCCAAAAGTAACCGGTACCATCTGACCAGGAAGACCTACGATCTCTCCAGGAAGTACCGATTGTTGCAATATTGGGTGATATGTATTGCTAATATTGGCAGTTATTTGCGGTAAAGCTCCAGCTCTTGCCTCATTAATTTTATATTCGGCTTTTTTTACCTGTAAAGCAGCCTTTTTAGCATCTGTTTTATTTTGCAATGCTTGTTTTATAGCTTCCTGTAAGGAAACCTGTTCTTGGGCAGATAAAGATGAAGAGCCGAAAATCATAAATGCAGCAGCTATACCCATTGTCAGCTTTTTTGCAGTTATACGTTTTCTTTTCATAGTTTTATTACTTCGTTTAGTTTTTTAGTTTTTTCCATCATTTTTTTCATTTGCTTTTATTTTTATAGAACGAATTATTTACATAATTACCTTAAATTAAATTTAAAATTTTATTTATATTTATTTTTTAAACAACATACTAATTATAATTTCTTTTCTTTTAGAAATAATTGTATCGAATTCTTCATCATTAATCATAAGGTTTTCCATTAATAATGGTCTTACAGCACTTGGGAAAACCAATAATGATACCATATTCAATAAAAACTGAATTGGGTCCATTTTTTCTATATTTCCCAGCTCCATTTCTTCATTAATATCCTTATATAATTGGCTTAATTCACCTTCTTCAATATCCTTTTTATGACAATTTCCTTTATTAATCTGAGAAACAATGTATGTTTCTAAATAAGGGTATTGTAAGCTGGTTGATAAACTGTTTTCAATAAACCTACTTATTTTCTCTTTAAAAGGTAAATTTGAATTTTGAATAATATCCGATTTTTCTTTCTCTACTTTTTGAGCTTCATTAAAAATAATCTGAATCAACTTATCCCTAGAGCGAAAATAGTAGTTAATAAGTGTCCTGTTGACTCCTGCGGCATCAGCAATTTCCTGAGTAGTCGCATCAAATTTTCCCTTCACAAAGAATAAATTCTTTGCTGTCTCTTTAATTAATTTCTGTGTTTGGTCTTTTTTTGTTTGGTTTGACATTTTTGTTAAACAAATTTGTAAGCAAAAATAAAGCAAATTTAATTTTTGACAAAATTGTTAAACAAAAAAAATTAAACATTTAATATGATTTATATCATGTTTGAAATTTTTATCTCTATTATTTGTGACTAAGTAAAGTAGAGTCGATAGCATTTCCTTTTGATGCTACTAGAATGTAATTTATTTATTCTGGAAAGCTTTTGGAACAAATTGATCTTAATAACGGATCACCTTCCGAGGATATTGATTTTAAAGAAAGAAATGAATATAATCGATATACTAATATTCAATATATAACTAAACGTATTGGAATAGGAAATAAAAGAAAACTTTTTGATAATTATAAAGCAATAAATACAACAGTTACAGAAACTATTTTTGATGAGGATGGAATTAATCATGGTCCATCTGCAGTTCTTATGGCCAAAAAAGAAGTATATCGCAATAATTTAGTCGTTGAGATTAAGAAGAAATAAAGGCCGAGATCCCTTAATGGTAGTGTCTCCCTTAAATAAAAAATTGACATTATCCCACGAGGTATGTAAGCTAAAAGTTAGGCTTGGGTTTTTATAACCTGAGCCTTTTTCAAAATAGGATAAATAAACCTAATTATTGACCACTTATCTATTACTCTTTGGAAGCAAAAACCTTGGTTTCTCTTTCCATTATATAAAATTTTCCTCTTTAAGGAAGTATAATGTTACGGGCGAAATCTCTTACCTGAGCATTACATTAATGAAAAATATACATTAAAAAAGAACAGAATATACTGCTCTTTTTGTTTATATCAATCTGATTTTATCTTCTAAAATATCAATAATTTTATCCTTATAGAGACCTCCAATTGCTTTTTTGAAATTCTTTTTGCTCATTTGAACTTCATCCTTAATTTCTTCTGGAGAAGATTTATCCGAAAGATAGAGGAGTCCATAGTTTTCTTCTAATTTATTAAGTATTTTCTGCCTAAATTCATCAATATTTTCAAAACCTTCAGGTTGTAGGGAAACATCAATTTTCCCATCTTCTCGTATTGCTTTTATATAGCCTGTTTCTTCAGATAATGGATATAGTTTTTTAAAAACATCAGAAGAATATATCAACCCTATATATTTTTTATTGATGACGACATTCCACCCCAGTTCACTTTCATTCATAATAATCAAATCAATTTTTTCACCTTTCTTAAAAGATAAATCTTGATATTGAGGATTTCTTTTAAATTTTGTTGTTCCAGTAATGAGTTCCAGTTCTTGGTCAACATAAATATATACTAAGTATCTTTTGCCCTCTATGATTTTTGATTTCTGTTGCTTATAAGGAATAAACAAATCTTTAATGATTCCCCAATCCATAAATGCCCCACTTGGAAGACTCTGTACACAACTCATCACTGCAAATTCTCCCACTTCAGCCAATGGAATTTCCGTGGTTGCTTTTAATTTATTATCATCTTGGTACACAAAAACTTCAATCCCTTCATTCATTTCTTTTTCTTCATGAATAAAAATTTTTGGCAAAAAGGCTTTTTCGCCTGTTTCGTCTGTAAGAATCCATCCCGAATTATTTTTTTCTGAGATTTTTAACGTTTGAGTTTTTCCTAGTTGCATTGATGATAAAATTAGCCCACAAAGGTACGGAAATATAAAATGAATATGCAAAAGAGATTATAACTATGAGTTTTAACATTCTCCATTTCATATAAAAAGAGAAGCCTATTTGGCTTCTCTTTTTTATTGTTTACTTACATATTTTACATTCGACTACATATGGATTGGCCTTTTCGCCGTAGCATCCAATGCAGCTTCTTTAATTGCTTCTGCATAAGTAGGGTGAGCATGTGAACTTCTAGCAATATCTTCTGCACTTGCACGGAATTCCATTGCAATTACTCCTTCTGCTATTAGATCTGCTGCCCTAGCTCCAATAATATGCATCCCTAGAACCTCATCTGTTTTCGCATCAGCAATAATTTTAACCAAGCCATCAACATCTCCACTTGCACGGCTTCTTCCTAAAGCCCTCATAGGAAAAGAACCTACTTTATAAGCAACCCCTTCTTCTTTTAATTGCTCTTCAGTCTTTCCAACTCCAGCAACCTCAGGCCATGTATACACAACTCCAGGAATTAAGTTATAATTAATATGAGGCTTTTGACCTGCTAAAATTTCTGCTACCAAAACACCTTCTTCTTCAGCTTTGTGAGCTAACATTGCTCCTTTAATAACATCTCCGATCGCATAAATATTAGAGACATTGGTTTGCAAATGATCATTTACTTTTACTCTCCCTCTTTCATCCAGCTCTACACCCGCTTTTTCAAGAGCAAGACCATCAGTATATGGTCTCCTACCCACAGAAACCAGACAATAGTCACCTTCCACAGTTACTTCCTCTCCTTTTTTATCTTTCGCGGTGATCTTTACAGAGTCTCCATTTCTTTCAACAGCAGAAACAGCAGTGGAAAGCATGAATTTCATTCCTTGTTTTTTCAGGACTTTTGTCAATTCCTTACTCAAAGCTCCATCCATTCCAGGAATGATTTTATCCATGAATTCAACAACAGTTACCTCAGAACCTAATCTTAAATATACAGAACCTAATTCAAGACCAATAACTCCACCACCAATAACAACTAAATGTTTAGGAATTTCTTTAAGATTCAAAGCTTCTGTTGAAGTAATTACTCTTTCTTTGTCTAGTGTAATGAAAGGTAATGTAGAAGGTTTAGAACCTGTTGCTATAATTGTATATTTAGATTCAATCGTTTCTGATGAACCATCATTTTTAGTAACCTTAATTTGAGTCGCAGATTCAAAGCTTCCAATCCCTTCAAAAACAGTGATTTTATTTTTATTCATCAGATAGTTAATTCCATCTGTATTTTGCTTTACTACTTCATTTTTTCGCTCAATCATTCTGGCGATATCAGCCTTAGGCTCATTAATAATGATGCCGTGACCTGCAAAATTATGTTTTGCGTTTTCGAAATGCTCAGAACTATCTAAAAGTGCTTTTGAAGGAATACATCCCACATTAAGACAAGTTCCTCCTAAAGTTGAATATTTTTCAATAATTGCTGTTTTGAAACCTAATTGTGCTGCACGAATAGCAGCTACATAACCACCAGGACCAGAACCTATTACGGTAACATCGAATTGACTCATGTTATTTTATGAATTTGTTTATTATTATCTCCGTTAATTCTTACAAATCTACTGATAAATTACCAAGCACCAAAGTGACATTTATCAAATTTGGGCTGAGAAGAAAAGTTTAAGAAAATTTAGAACTTAGTTATTGTAAAGCCAAATAAATATTCATTATACGGTTTATTATAAAAAAGAAAATTAGTGTTATCTTTTCATCAAATCTATCAACATGTTTTCATACTTATCTAAAATAATATTTTTGGAAAACCTAGATTTAATAGAGTTTTTTATAGCGTCTCGATCGTAATTTCTTTGTAGAATACTACATATTTTTTCAGCAAAGTTTTCATGATTATCAATATCTGATACCTCCCCATTGATATCATTTTGGATAATCTCATTAATACCTCCCGGGCAATTATTAGCTAATGAGTATGTTCCGCAAGCTCCTGCTTCTAGTAATACATTGGGGAATCCTTCATATCTTGATGAAAGTATAAATAAATCTGCGTATTTTAAAAATTGGTACGGATTTTCTTGTCTTCCATGAAAAACAACATGTTTTAACCCCAGAAACTCTTTCATTTGATGTAGTACTTCCCGATCTTTCCCATCTCCTAAAATGTGCAGAATTATATTTTCATTCTTCAATCGTGAGAACACTTTCAACAAATTATCAAATCCCTTTCTAGCCGATAGATTTCCTATAGCCACTACATTTTTAAAATTGTATTTAAAACTATCAGGTTTATCAGATATTTTGAGGGTTTCATTAATAAAATCAAAATCAACAGGATTATGTATTTTTATGATCTTATTTTCTTTAATATTAAAGTTATCAATAAGGTCAGCCATCATGTCATCACTTTGGGCAATAATTTTCTGATAATTATTGTAAAAGTTATAAAAAAACTTAATCTCTTTTCTTGTGACATGCTGAGAGACCACATTGGTTTCTCTTGCTATAAATTTTATGTTGGGGAAAAGTTTTATAAATAAAGCTAAATATGCATTTACTTCTCCAAAACCTGAAAATACAATATCAGGTTTTCTTCTATAAATTTCTTTTAGAATAGGTCTTAGTGAATGTCTTATTCTTTCTGTATTTATATCTATAATTTCAACATCATTTTTAAGAAGATTAAGATACCCACCCGTTTTTCGTAAAAGCAAAATCTTGGGTTCAAACCGATCTCTTGAAAGATGGTTTGCTATAGTAGTAACAATCCTTTCTGCTCCTCCAGTTTCCAGATCCGGCAGAATAAATATGACAGAAATTTTTTTAATCATAATAACAAAAATGCCAAAGATCTAAACCTCTAGCACATTTTAATTTTATTTAGTTGTAAAAAATTTACAATTAAAAAACTAAAAGCCAACCCAATACAATAACATACCATAAAAAATAGTATTATGTTATCTCCATATTTTGAGTGCTTTTTCATTTTTAATTGGCTACATCACTAATGAATTTGATTCTTAGCATTCTTACTTCTTCATCCGAAAGTTCGTCGCCGAATTCATCAAGTAAGACTTTCATACTATCACTATCCGATTCATTCATAAACTCCATAAACCCATCTACAATATCTTCATCAAAATTGTCTTCAATATAATAATCAATGTTAAGCTTTGTCCCTTGATAGACGATACTCTCCATTTCTTTTAATAGCTCATTCATCGACAGATTTTTGGCTCTTGCAATATCTTCAAGATCAATTTTTTTATCCGTACTCTGAATAATGAATACTTTGTGGCTAGATTTATTAGCCACTTGTTTCAGCACCATATCTTGGGTACGCTCAATATTATTATCTTCAACGTATGTTTTGATGAACTCGGCAAATTCTTTACCATATTTTTTGGCTTTTCCTTCACCTACTCCATACACTTTCATGATTTCTTCCACCGTAACCGGATACTGAACCGTCATATCTTCAAGACTTGGATCCATAAATACTGTATAGGGTGGAATACCGTGTTTTTTAGCTACTTTTTTTCTTAATTCTTTTAGCTGATTGTATAAGTTTTGGTCTAATCCTCCACTTGATTGCATCTGAATTTGTTCACTCTCCGCTTTTGCTTGGCTAAGATCAAATTCACGGTCTTCAGCAATGAAAAATTTATCTTTAAACTTCCCTTCTAATATATCCTTGCCATTTTCGATAATTTTTAAAACACCATATGTTTCAATATCCTTTTGTAAAAAATTTTGAACTGTAGCTTGTCTTAAAATAGTTTTCCAATAATTATCTTTCTGTTCTTTCCCAAAACCAAAATAAGTGCTTTGTTCTAACTTATAGGATTTTGTAACAGCGGACTCCTTTCCCGAAATGACAGAAATAAGATCTTTAGCTTTAAATTTTTCTCCTGTATCTTTAATAAGTTCTAGAACTTTTTTAAGGTCTTTAGTTGCTTCATGTAATTTGGGTGGATTAGATGAATTATCACACATTTTTGCTCCGTCTCCGTTGATCGGATCAAAATTCTCCCCAAAATAATACAAAATATACTGTCTTCTGCTCATTGAAGTTTCGGCATATCCTACTACTTCATTTAAAAGTTGTAATCCGATTTCCCTTTCAGAAACAGGTTTTTGAGCTAGAAATTTTTCTAATTTTTCTATATCTTTTGGGTCATAAAAAGCCAGACAATATCCTTCACCACCATCTCTTCCTGCACGTCCCGTTTCCTGATAATAGCTTTCTAAAGATTTTGGGAAATCATAGTGGATTACAAAACGTACATCCGGCTTATCTATCCCCATTCCAAAAGCTATGGTGGCCACAATAACATCGACTTCTTCCATCAAAAACTTGTCTTGATTCGCAACTCTTATTTTTTGATCAAGACCTGCATGATAAGGAAGAGCATTGATTCCGTTTACTTGTAAAAGTTGGGCAAATTCTTCAACTTTTCTACGACTTAAACAATATACAATTCCTGATTTACCTTTCTTCTGATTGATAAATTTTACGATTTCTTTATCAATATTGATTTTAGGACGAACCTCATAATAAAGATTGGGTCTGTTAAAACTTTCTTTAAATACCAATGCATTGGTCATTCCTAAAGTTTTTTGAATATCGTCTTGAACTTTAGGGGTTGCTGTAGCAGTCAATGCAATCACAGGTACATTGGCTATTTTATCAATAATCTGTTTCAAATTTCTGTATTCAGGTCTGAAATCATGTCCCCATTCTGAAATACAGTGTGCTTCATCAATAGCAAAGAAGGAAATTTTCACTTCTTTTAAAAAGTCCAGATACTCCTCTTTAATCAGTGATTCGGGAGCTACATATAACAGTTTTGTTTTTCCATTTTTAATATCGTCAAAAACCTGTTTTGTCTGTGTTTTATTTAACGATGAATTTAAAACATGGGCTACTCCGTCGTCTGATGAAAGACCATTTACTGCATCTACCTGATTCTTCATTAACGCTATTAAGGGCGAAACCACTATTGCCGTTCCTTCTGAAATAAGTGCCGGAAGTTGGTAACATAACGATTTTCCACCTCCTGTTGGCATTAAAACAAATATATCCTTCCCCTCCAACAGATTTTCTATTATTTGTTCTTGTTGACCTTTAAATGTAGAAAACCCGAAATATTTTTTCAATTCGCCTGATAAATTGGCTTTTTTTGCGCTCATCTAATTTTCTATTGCTAAATTTGCATCTATCTCAAAGTTATAAAATTTTTGCTTAAAATAAAAGCGAACGAATTTATAAAAAATAAAATTTATATTAATTATTCTTTTTAAAATATAACATTTTTTAAGAGATTTTTTGTATACCTAAAAAAGTAAAATGGAAAAGACCGACATTATCTCAATTGCAAAAAGTACATTAGAAATAGAAATTTCAGAACTTGAAAAATTAAAAAATAGACTTGATGATCGTTTTGTAAGAGCCGTTGAGACTATTCATGCTACAGAAGGCAAGCTCATTGTAGTTGGGATTGGAAAATCTGCACATGTCGGAAATAAAATTGTAGCTACTTTAAATTCTACAGGGACACCTTCTCAATTTCTTCATGCCTCAGAAGCAATCCATGGTGACTTAGGAGTTGTTCAGAAGCAAGATGTTGTTTTATGTATCTCGAATTCAGGAAATTCTCCTGAAATAATAAATCTAGTTCCTTATCTAAAAGATTATTCGTCAGCCTTGATAGGAATGACTGGAAACGCAACAAGTAAGCTTGCTGAATATTCTGATATCGTATTAGATACACATGTTGATATAGAAGCTTGTCCTAATAAATTAGCACCTACGAGTTCTACAACCATTCAAATGGTTCTTGGGGACGCTTTAGCCATTGCTCTTATGGAGCTTAACGACTTCAAAGCTAATGATTTTGCAAAATTTCATCCAGGAGGAAGCTTAGGAAAGAATTTAATTTCAAAAGTTGATGACTTTCTTTCTTCACAAAAACCTCAGGTGAGAGAAGATGCTTCTATTCGAGATGTTATTATATCTATTAGTGGCTCTCGACATGGAATCACCGTGGTAACAAATGATGATCATATTATCGGAGTAATTACCGATGGTGACTTAAGAAGAATGCTTATGAATGAGGAGGATATGTCAAAAGTTATTGCTAAAGATATCATGTCTGCTCATCCAAAGACAATTGAAAGATATGCATTAGCTAAAGAAGCCATGAAAATCTTAAAAAATAATAACATTGGACAGCTTATTGTTACAGAAAATGGAAAATATGTGGGAATTATTGATTTACATAAATTACTCGATGAAGGGATAAATTAAAGTTCAATTATTACAATTGACATAGGCTATATTAAAAACCTACATTTAAACTTCTTTAAATATTTCATAAATTTGAAATCTTAAAATTTTATTCCGTGAGTGATGGTAAAGAAATGTCTTTTTTAGGACATATTGGAGAATTAAGAGGTCATCTTATTCGTTCAATTATTGCAATTGTAATTGCAGCTTTTATAGTGGGCTTTAATATCAATTGGATCATGGATCATATTTTTTTTGGTCCCACAAGGAATGATTTTCCTACTTTTAAACTTGTTAATCATTTTTCTCGGATGATTTTAGGTGAGGATAGCATTCATTTACCCAAAGACTTTCCAGTTCGTGTACAGAGGCTTTATCAACAATTCAATGTAATGATGGCAGTTTCTATATTTGGAGGAATGGTTGCTGCTTTTCCCTATATTGTCTGGGAACTGTGGAGATTCATTGGTCCAGCTTTACATCCTAAAGAAAGAAAAAATTCCATATTCATTATCAACTCAGTATGGATTCTTTTTATGACAGGGGTTTTATGCGGATATTTTTTAATTCTTCCCTTTGCCGTTAATTTCGGAGTTATATTTAAAATTTCAGATATTATTGTTCCTCTGTATGACTTAAGTGACTATACTACTTTATTTTTGCAAGTAGTTTTAGGTATGGGAGTCATTTTTCTTTTTCCCATTCTCATTTATTTTTTAACAAGTATTGGAATTTTAACACCAATGTTCATGAAAACATATCGTCGTCACGCCATTGTTCTAATTATGGTGATTGCAGCCATCATAACACCAGCAGACGTATTAAGTATGTTAATGGCGGCATTTCCATTGGTTATTCTTTATGAATTCAGCATTGTTATGTGTTCTTATACTTATAAAAAGGTACAAAAAGCAAACGGAAACCTTCCTGCTGTACAAAAATAATTCCTTTAAGAAAAAATTGACTATACAATACACTTCCGCTGATTAAATTCAGCGGAATTTTTCTGCCAGTAAACTATTTCATTCTCAATCATTTTTCATTATTTTTTCTTTCTTTACGATTTTAAAAATAAATTATATTGTCTTGATATTAATTTTCTATTTTTGATAGATTAATTAATTTTCAAATGAAAAAGATTTCCTATATATTGTTTTTCACTTCAGGTATTGCCTTTGGTCAATTCTTTGAAAAAGATAAGGTGTATACAAAACAAGATACTTTAAAAGGGTCTAATACAGAATTTAGAAATTTTTGGAACGTCAAGAAATATGACCTTTCCATTGAACCTGATTTTGACCATAAAAGTATTAAAGGAAATAATACCATTAGTTTTGAAATCGTCAAAGATATAGACAATCCTATTTTTCAGATTGATCTGCAACAACCAATGAAAGCAGATAAAGTAGAAGCTAGTTTTGCTATTAGTGAATATAAGCAAGAGGGAGATTTTATTTTGATCAACACTAAAAAGAAATTTAAAAAAGGAGAAAAATATACTATTGTTGTTACGTATTCAGGGAATCCAACAATAGCAAAAAATGCCCCTTGGGATGGAGGATGGATTTTTACAAAAGATAAAAATGGAAACCCATGGATGAGTGTTGCAGATGAAGGAATTGGCGCATCGATCTGGCTTCCTACCAAAGATATTTGGAGTGATGAACCTGAGGATGGAATTGTAATGAAAATTATCACCCAAAAGGATTTGGTAGGAGTAGGAAATGGAAGATTGATTGATAAAAAAATAGAAAAAGATAAAGCGATTTATACTTGGCAAGTAAAAAATACCATCAATCCCTATTCCATTATCCCTAATATTGGTAAATATGTAAATTTTAAAGATATATACAATGGTGAAAAAGGGAAATTAGATCTTGATTATTGGGTATTAGATTATAATCTGGAAAAGGCAAAAAAGCAATTCGAACAGGTTAAACCCATGCTCTCTGCATTTGAATATTGGTTCGGCCCCTATCCTTTCTATGAAGATTCTTATAAGCTTGTTGATTCTCCTTATTTGGGAATGGAACATCAGAGTAATATAGCTTATGGAAATGGATATCAAAATGGATATCGCGGAATGGATTTATCTGGTACGGGCGTGGGCTTACAATGGGACTATATTATTATCCATGAAAGCGGACATGAGTGGTTTGCCAATAATATTACAGCAAAAGATCAAGCTGATATGTGGATTCATGAATCTTTTACTATGTATTCAGAAGTTCTCTTTACAGAAAAGTATATGGATAAAAAATCTGCTGATATATATGCTATAGGGATCAGAAATAAAATAGAAAATGACGTCCCTATTATCGGAAAATATGGAGTAAGAAATGAAGGAAGTGGAGATATGTATCCCAAGGGAGCTAATATGCTGCATACCATTCGTCAGGTTATCAATGATGATGATAAATTCAGAAAGATCTTAAGAGGATTGAATAAGGATTTTTATCACCAGACAGTCACCACAGAGCAAATTGAAAATTATATTTCATCCCAATCTGGGATAGATTTTTCGAGTATTTTCAATCAATATTTAAGAACTATACAAATTCCCACATTAGAATATTCTCAAAATGGTAATAATTTGAAATTCCGTTATGTCAATGTGGTTAAAAATTTCAATTTACCCATTAGAATAGGCAGTAAACAAACCATTATACCCAACGAGCAATGGCAGACCATTCAATTAAAAGAAACTTCTCCAGTAGAGTTTGATAAAAATTATTATATCAATTATAAAAAAGTATAACAAAGATCATAAGGACAAAAACAGTATTCTGTATTTTGTCCTTATTTTTTTATATTTTAAGAAAAAATTAATATTCATATACGTAACAAATTGATTTTTATAACAACTATTTAATTATAAATTAAATTTAAATGAAAAAATTAGCATTTAGTTTAGGGCTTTTAGCTGCTTTTGCGGTGAATGCTCAATCTATAAAAACCACTATTGACTTGGTCAACGTGAAGGATGATAAAGTAGCAGTTACTATGGAGTTTCCGAAAATGAAGTCCAAGGATGTAAAATTTCAGTTCCCTAAAACAGTTCCCGGAACCTATTCTGTAGATGATTATGGCAGGTTCGTTGAGGGGATCACATTTTTTGATAATAAAGGAAAAGAGCTAACCTATACAAAAGTTAGTGATAATACATATTCCCTTAAAAATGCGCAGAATTTAGCTAAAGTAACTTACCTTGTTAATGATAGCTTTGATGAAGAAATGGATACTTCAAAACATAAAGCAGTATTCTCTCCCTCGGGAACAGATATTGAACAAGGGAAAGTTTATATGATTAATACTCATGGATTTATTGGTTATATTGATAATATGCAAGATGTTCCTTATCAACTGATCATCCAAAAACCGACAGATTTTTATGGAACGACAGCTTTAGTTGATCAAGACAAATCCGATTCCACCGATACTTATACGTTGGCAAATTATGCCAAAGTTACCGATTCTCCTTTGATGTATAATAAACCTGATTATATTAGTTTTAATGCGGGAGGAATGGACCTCGTTCTCGGTGTATATTCACCAACAGGTAAATACAAAGCTTCTGACTTTAAAGATAATCTGGAAAAAATGGTGGTTGCCCAAAAGAAATTTTTGGGTGATATGAATACCAATAAAAAATATGCTATTCTCCTTTATTTATCAGGGGGTGATGGCCCTCATGTGAAAGGTTTCGGAGCATTAGAGCACCATGAATCCACAAGCGTTGTTCTCCCTGAAATAATGCCAAAGGACGCTATTGATAAAACGATTACTGATGTTGTTTCTCACGAATTTTTCCATACCGTAAATCCTTTAAAAACCCATTCTGAGGAGATCCATTATTTCGATTATGCAGATCCTAAAATGTCTCAACATCTATGGATGTATGAAGGGGGAACAGAATATTTTGCCAATTTATTTCAAATACAAGAAGGTCTTATTAATAAGGATGAATTTCTCCAAAGGATGGGTGAAAAAATTGCCAATTCAAAAAATTATGATGATACCATGCCTTTCACGATAATGAGTAAAAATGTACTCCAAGAACCTTATAAAGATCAATATAGAAATGTGTATGAAAAAGGAGCACTTTTGACAATGTGCCTGGATATTGAACTAAGAAAATTGTCCAATGGAGAAATGGGATATCGTGATATGATTAGAAAACTCGCACAACGATTTGGAGAAAATAAACCTTTTAAAGATGATAAACTAGTTGATGAATTAGTATCTATCACCGGTTATCCTCAAGTAAAAGATTTTTACAATAAATACATTGCCGGAGATCAACCTACCCCTTATGAGCAATATTTAAATATGGTAGGTGTAGAAATTGACAAACAAGAGACTGCTCCTATATTTTGGTTCATCAAAGATCCTAACCAAACCGGTTATAATGAGAAAAATAATACTTTTATTTTTGATGAAGGCTCTGCTCTATCCACATTCTCTAAAAAGATTGGATTCAAAATTACAGATGAAGTAGTGGCTCTAGACGGTAAAACAATCAATATTCAAAATGTACAAGAATTTATTGGTTATGCAAAAACAATCAAAGAAGGACAAAACGTCACCCTTACTGTTCTAAGAAATAATGGTGGTACAACAGAAAAAATTGATCTTAAAGGTCAGGCTGTATTAGAAAAGCTTACGATGGAAACCCTTCGATATAAAAGCAACCCTAGTCCGGAAGAAAAAAAGCTACAGGATCAATGGTTAACAGGAAAGAAATAATAAAAAGCGAGGAAAAATTTTCCTCGCTTTTTTCTTTTATAAGATTATGATTTCTACTCTATTTCACTTGTTTTCTTAAATGATATTCTGAAAATAGTGCCTTTTCCCACGTCCGTTTGGGCAATTTTAATATCTCCATTATGATATTCTTTTATAACTCTTTTTGCTAATGACAACCCTAATCCCCAACCTCGTTTTTTAGTCGAATAACCTGGTTTAAAAGCACTTCTTGCTTGTTGTTTTGTCATTCCACTTCCATTGTCTTTTACTTCAATCAAAATATTTTTATTTCTTTCATAAACGGACAATTTTAATTTTCCTTCTCCTTTCATCGCGTCTACTGCATTTTTTACCAAGTTTTCAATCACCCAACTCATCAGAATTTTGTTATGGGGAACCAAAATATCACGACTCGGAAGATAAAGATTGAAATTAATTTTATTTGAAATTCTTGATTTTAAATAATTATAGTTTTCCCGAACTGTTTCATTAAAATCCATATCATTTAATTCCGGAACAGAACCAATTTTTGAGAACCTTTCTGAAATAGTTTTTAATCTTTCAATATCTTTCTCGATTTCATGCACGCCTTCAGAATCTGGATTTTCGAGTTTCATTATTTCCATCCATCCAATCATTGAAGACAATGGTGTTCCTATCTGATGTGCGGTCTCTTTTGCTAGTCCTACCCAAAGATATCCTTCATCTGTTTTTTTGAGTGTTTTAAAAAACCAAAAAGAAAAACCAAAATACAGAAGGATAAAAAGTCCTAGAATATAAGGAGAATAGCGCAAATTATTTAATAGATGTGAATTGTCATAATACACAAATTGATTATTCCCATCCGGAACTTTGATCTCAATAGGTGTATAATTTTTCTCCATCTCTTTCATTAAATCACTCAGCTTTCGAGGATCTTTCAGGGTCACCTCAGGAATATTTCTATTAAAGCCTAAATCCAATATAGGTTGTTTATTTTTATCTGTGACAATAAAGGGTATATTATTATTAATATTGAGAATCTCAGGCAATAAATCTAACACGTCTGTATCCGGTGCTTTTACTT
The DNA here is from genome assembly GCF_902728265.1 of Chryseobacterium potabilaquae. Taxonomy (GTDB): domain Bacteria; phylum Bacteroidota; class Bacteroidia; order Flavobacteriales; family Weeksellaceae; genus Chryseobacterium; species Chryseobacterium potabilaquae. The sequence continues at coordinate 20,634 of NZ_CACVBR010000016.1, read as the reverse complement.
CTTGCTGAATTCTAATCGCTTTGGAAAGAAGATTAATCCTTTTAATTTCTTCTTTTCTTAAATAATTAATCAACGATGTAGAAGCAATTACAATAATGGCTACGACAGCCGTCATTACAACAAAGATAATCCAATTATTAAGCCTGGAAATTATTGACTTTCTCAAAGTAATTTATTTTAAGATATTTAAAATTTTCTGCAATTCCATACTCCCACTTCCTTGATAATTATTAATAATGATTGAAAAAACATATTTCTCTCCGTCTTTGGATGTATGATATCCTGCAAAAGATTTAGTATCTTTCATGGTCCCGCTTTTCATTTTCATCCCATTGTCCTGTATGGGAAAACCTTCATAATAAACATCAAACCAGGGTTGTTTTTTTGCGTATAGAAGTGCCTGAACTTCAGCTTTTGCAGAGACATAATTTTGAGGCGAAAGTCCACTTCCATCTGCAAAGTTGATCATACTTTCTTGAATCCCTTTAGATTTCCAAAAATCCTTAAGGTACTCTACTCCACTTCTGAAACTAGATTCTCCTTTTTTCTCTTTTCCTATTGTCTTAATGAATACTTCTCCATATAAATTCACACTCTTTTTTAAAAACCAATATACCATTTTATCCAAGGTTGGTGAATAGTATGTAAAAATCACATTATCTTTGGGAGCTATCAAAGGCTGATTTCCGTCAATTTCAATTTGTGAGCTAGTGATAACTTTTCCTTCAAAATCAATTCCCGATTCTTTCAACCATTGCCTTATCTCCACTCCTAATTGTAACGGAGGGTTAGGTGTTGCCCCTGAAACGGTTGTTGTTTTTCCTGCAGGTAACATCCCATTAATCAACGCCGTTCCAGAGTGTGGGGCTGTAAAAATAAGGCTTTGATCAGAGTTTCCTCCTGTTTTCAAGTCATTAAGCCATTTTACTCCTTCTAAAGGGTAAGAAAACCCTTTAAACGTAGTTCCGTTTACATTCACATCAAATTGATTTTCTCTCCAATTAATTCCCCAAACTCCAGCTCCATAATAATTACCAAGATCGTCCCAAGGCCAACCTCCGGGAATCGTCTGATGGTCAAAATAAGAATCATCTATAATGAGATTCCCCGAGATCTTTATAATTCCGGTGTTTTTAATCGCTTCTATAAATTTCTTTTTAAAGTTTTCCGGTTTATAAGAGTCGTATCTTCCGCTTCCCAGTGTAGGATCACCGGTAGAACTCACAAATAGGTTTCCGTTCAGTGTTCCTCCCTTTATATTTCCAGAATAGCTAGAAGTCGTTTTATAAGTATAATTCTTACCCAATATCTCTAAAGCTGCCGCTGCAGTAAAAATTTTCTGTGTAGAGGCAGTAGACAGTCCTTTATTTCCTTGATATTCATAAATTAAACTTCCCTTTTCATCAGAAACATAAAACGATAAATTAGAAGCCATTGCTCCTGAAGAATCCATTAAATCTTTTACCCCCTTATCCAGTTTTGATACCGTATTTTGAGCCACAAGGATATGTGCCGAAAATAAAAGAGTTGCTCCTATTTTATTCATTATAATATTCTGTTTTTAATAACCATTACATTCTATCTAAACAACTAATAATTTCCATCATTATTTTTCTTCAAATGATGCTATAAACTTATGAAGTGTTTCCCTACAATCAATACAAAAGAGGCTGTCTCAAAAGGTAAACTAACGCTTTGAGAATTCCTTAAATGACAAAAGTTGTCAGAGAGGAGTCCGAGAGAGGGGGACCTTTTGAGACAGCCTCGATATTGGCACATTGAGAATACTTTTGTATCAAATAACTTTAAGAATTACAATTCACTTCCCTCATTGATCTCGTAAGGCTCATTTCCTGGTTCAAAAATTCTTGTCCATTCACTTCCTTCCACCGTAATTCTATTTCCTACTCTTCTAATCCAATTTCCTTCTCGAAGTCCTACCACTTTTATATCATTTTGGGTTAAAAACTCTTTAATCCGAGTTTCTCTTGTTTCACCATTATGCTTTAAATTAGGATTTTGGTCCAGATAATGTGGGTTAATATTAAAAGGAACAAGCTCCATACAATCAAAACTAGATGGATATACAATCGGCATATCGTTTGTAGTTTTCATATTTCTCCCTCCAATATTACTTCCTGCACTACATCCAAGATAAGGTTTACCACTTTCAATATTATGTTTTAAAACATACATCAGCTCTTCATCATGTAAAGTCTTAACCAATAAAAAGGTATTTCCTCCGCCTGTAAAGTATGCTTTTGCATTATCAATAGCCTCTTTTTTATTTTCAAATTCATGTAGACCTTTTACTTTGATATTGATTGTTTTAAAAAAAGAATTGGCGATAGCTGTATAATCATCATAAGAAATTCCTCCCGGTCTAGCAAATGGAATAAAAATAATTTCATCAATTCCTTTATATAATTGGATCAACTCTTCTTTTAAATATTCTAGATATTCTCCACCGAAAAGTGTAGATGTTGAGGCTAATATAATATTCATTTTTAAGTATAAATTATGCGTTTATGTATTAACTATTGATTTATAAATTTTATTTTCTGGTTTTTATTCTTTTTTTATATTCTTACCAAAAAAGGCGGCTTCACCACATAAGTATCGAATGATTTTTTCAATATTTCGTTGAATGCTTTCCTGCGTTTTTAGATTATTTATATAACGGATTAATTCCAATTGCCTAGAAGGTGTTAGCTTTTCAAAATTACTTAACGCTAAAGAACTAGCTTTAATCGCCACCTCCAAATCGGGATGAATACAAATTATTCTCCCAGAAGAATCATATTCTATAGACACTTCTAATATCTCACCTATTCTTTTAGGAGAATCTTTTAGCATAGTCAAATTAATATATAACCTCCATTCTCCAACATATTTCATCAAGTTTTGCCTGAAATCATTACCATTTACTGTTCCTTTTACGGGAATGGGACTTTTATTTTTTCCTGCTGTCTCAAAAATGCGAGATAAAATGTCTTCAGGGATAAAAATAAAAGGATTAATTCCAATAATATCCAGCTTTGCAGTAAAATGGCTGTTCGTCATAACACAAATTTACATTTTTTATTCATTCTCTGTAGCGTATAAAACATAGGTAGAAATAATTCATCGCGCTGATCTAAAAAAATTAAAGTTTCGCACTCACGAAGGATTCATTATCTTTGTAAAAAAATAAATCTAAATAACAAAAAATGAAATTTTTTATTGACACTGCCAATTTGGAGCAAATTAGAGAAGCTAAAGATCTTGGAATTCTAGATGGAGTAACGACCAATCCTTCGTTAATGGCAAAAGAAGGAATTCAAGGGGCTGAAGCTATCAACAATCATTATAAAGCAATTTGCGAAATTGTAGATGGCGATATTTCTGCCGAAGTATTGTCTACTACTTATGAAGAAATGATCAAAGAAGGTGAAGAATTGGCTGCTATTCATCCTAATATTGTAGTAAAAATACCTATGATAAAAGATGGAATAAAAGCATTAAAATACTTTTCTGATAGAGGAATCAAAACTAACTGTACACTGATCTTCTCTGCAGGACAAGCTCTTTTAGCAGCTAAAGCAGGAGCTACCTATGTTTCTCCTTTTCTAGGAAGGCTTGATGATATTTCTACAGATGGATTAAACCTTATCCAAGAAATCAGATTAATTTTTGATAACTACTTATATGAAACTGAGATATTAGCAGCTTCTATCCGCCACTCTATGCATATTATTGATTGTGCTAAAATTGGCGCTGATGTGATTACGTCACCTCTTCCTCCTATATTAAGCTTATTGAAGCATCCATTAACAGACAATGGATTAGCACAATTTATTGCAGACTCTAAAAAACTAGCTTAAAAAATAAGCCTTAGATAAAAATAAAATCCTGAGACATTAAGTCTCAGGATTTTTAAATTCCATTTTTATATCTATTATAATATCTATTCTACTTTTTCTCTTCAAAGCAATAGAAACAAATACAATCTAACTTTTTATAATATAAAGTGTCCGACAAACTATCAGCCGTCGAACACCTTCTTTATATAATTTAGTATAAAATTATTCCGTAATACAATGTATAGAATAGCCATAAAAAATCCGGCAGTTTAATTAAGCTGCCGGAAAACAATTTACTAATAATATAGGAATAAAATTATTCTGAAATACAACGAATTGCCAAACCGGAAGGCTTATAATCTGCACTAACACTAAGTCCTCCAGTACTACTAAAATACATACTTTGAACTAAATAAGATACTGTCGTTTCAGTACAACTCCAATAAGATCCCATACTTGCACGCGCATTTAGTGAACCGTCACCATTTCTTCGATAACCATTAGCCGGAAAAGTTAATTTACTATTACCACAAGTTAATACTGCTGCTGCCGTAAAATTAGATGGATCCCCATTACCATTATTGGAAAAAGTTCCAATTGAAATCCGAGTGGTATTATTAATTAAGCTATTCCATTCTATATTTGCAGGAATTCTAAACCCTGTAGGACAAGGATCATTTGCCGTTTTAACTGCCCCCCAAGAACCAATAGGTGCACCAACCGTATCCCATCCAACAATAGGACTAAGAGGTGTACTTACATTCGCCACAGGATCTTTTTTACCCCATTGATAATAGTTTCCATGAAGACCCGAAGATACCATTGTAGTAGGATTAGGATCCAAACTAGTATCGGCTCCTAAGTTATGCGCCATCCAAACTCTTGTTGTACCATTCCCCATACACATGGCAACAGTCGTACCCGGAGATACTGTTTCACTTACATTACATGGAGGAGTACTACCAAAACTAATCGGAATTGACATCGCCCCTGAGGCTGTGGCAGAACCTGTCACATTATATACAAAATTACCATTACCCGATGCTAATGTCCCTGAAGGTAAAGTGAATGTTAATCCATTCTGAGTAAAAGACTGTTGAGGATATAATGCTCCATTCCCTCCTGTATATGGGACAGTAAGAGTTCCTGTATAAGCTTCCCCTTGAGTAAGGGCATTAGGCACGAGTGTAGCTGAGGTACATTCCAACGAAACAACACTTGCCGTAAAATCATCTACCTCTACTGTAACTGTACAAGATTGCTCTCCTACAGTAATATTAAAGCTTGCTGTACCTGCAGCTGATGCAATACCCGTAATTGTAAATACCAAATTACCATTCCCATTCACCAAGCTCCCTCCATCTAAGTTAGCTGCTAACCCCGTAACTCCCGTTGAATTAAATGAAGCGGCTGGATAAGTTCCTCCATTTCCACCAGTATAAGGAACCGTAACGCTAACCCCACTTAATGCCACTCCTGTATGGACAACTCCTGCAGTCACTGCACTTGTACACTGAAGATCTGCTATATGGCCTGTTGCTACATTAGAGGAACACAAAGATCCCCAATTAGGAACTCCGGGATCTTGGGAATCATTAACCATTAAGCATCCTGAATTATTAAAACAGTCAGTACAAAATACAAAGAGCCCGTAAGCAGGATTTGCAATCGCATTCATTTCAGTTTTTAACATTCGTGGGAAAAGAAATCCAGTTTGAGTACTTGTAAGATCAAGGATTGCTGAAGGATTAGGAGAAACAATTCCCATTCCTATTCTACCTCCTGTAAATCCTAAATTATTACCATCCATAGTCATGTGGCGAGGACCTGTTAATATTCCATCTGTTCTATAAATAGTACTTCCACTCCCCAATTTCACCCATTGATCAAGATCCCCATGATAATAGTAGAATCCAAAATCATCTACATGGGCTGTCTGACCTACTCTATTAGCTTCATCTGCAGGAGCAGTAACGAATACTATAGCTCCATATTGATTAGGTCCATAAGTACCTGCTGCTATGGCAGCAAATAAAGCATTCCCAGTTAATCTAGGAGGAATAACTCCTTCCGAAGTGCTTCCATCTGTTTTCTTGGCCGTAATTTCAAGTGTAGCATGGGGGGTAGGATTATTAATCCCCACTTGCCCAAAAGAAAACACACTTAAAAATATTAAAATAAGTAAATTAGTTTTTTTCATCATAATTAATTTTATAGTTTTAGTTTTAGTTTTAGTTTTAGTTTTAATAAAAATAGAATACTTAAATACAAATAACAAATACTTATGTAATTGCTATAAATTCCAATTAGTATTGAAAACTTATAAAATAGACCATAAGTCAGAAGACTACGTTTATATTAGAGACATTTCAAATAGTATACAACCACTAATCTATCTTAATTATTTTAGTCTAACCTGAATATTATAATTTGTCCTAAAATTCAAAGAGCTATAGTCTATTCTGGAATATTCTCATATCCTTTTGTTGTAATTTTCAGTATAGAGTTTAGAGAGGAATTATTAATCCCAACTTATCCAATATACTACCATATCACAAAAAAAATAAAATTATTATTTTTAACAATATTAAATAATAATTTAATAAATATTACTTAAACACATTTATAGTAAACACAAATATACACTTTATATATATTATTTTACATTAAATATTTAGTAGTTTTAAAACTACTAAATAGTAATATAAAAACTATTAAATATTTAGTCATTAGAATAGAAAAATGAATAAAAATCATTAGCCCATTTTTCTAAAGTAGATGATAAAAACTTTACATTATTGAAATATTGAATTCAACTATTCAAATGAAAACATAGCTTACAGCATACAAATAAGTAAATTATCCCTTTGTACATTATGATTAAAATGGCCGTATTTTGATTGAGGAAAAAGGGAGATTTATCTCAAAGTTTACAGCTTAATCCAGATTGATACTCTAAAAAGGAAAAATCAAAAAATATATAAACCTCATTTGTGTGTATTCAAAAATGAACAAAAAGGATTGAAATTTTATTCTCCTAACTCTGAGATCCGTTTATACTCAGAAAAAATATGCAAAAACATTTTTTGGTTTTAGAACTAGAATCATATCAAAAATCACCTGTATAAGCATTATACAAGTGATTTTTGATATAAATATTAATAAAATAGCATTGTTTAAAATGCAATAATGGATATATTTAGTATAAAATTATTCTGAAATACAACGTACAGACCACCCATAGAGACGAGAGCTATTGCTAGCTACTCCCCCATACACTGTATCAAAATAGTATTGACCTGTTGTACCAAGTTCTGTACTTGACTGATAATACGAATTAGCTCCCCGATAATCTAGGTTACCAGCAGTTGGTTCACGATAACCCGCCGCTGGAAATGTCAGCTTATTACTTCCGCAAGTAAGTACATAACCAAATCCAAAATTAGTTGGACTACCTCCAGTTGTACCTATTGTAGTTCGAGTAGAATTATTGACTAATAGATTCCATTCAGTCCTTGTTGGTACACGGAAACCTGTAGGACATGGATCATTTGCTGTATTTTTTGCTGGCGCTAATTCACTTCCACTCGCATTCCAAGAAAGATTAGGTGCTGGTGTAGTATTCCAACCACTAATTGCTCCAGGTGGAGTATCAGGATCAGCTACGACATCAATTCGCCCCCATTGATAATAGTTACCATTAATTCCTTTCACAGGAATATCAGGATTTAAGCTCGTGTCAGCCCCTACATTATGCCTAGCCCAAGCCTTACTAGAACCACACATTACCACTGAAGTTCCTGCAGATACTGTCATATTCACATTACAAGAAACACTTCCAAAACTGATTGGTACACTCATTGGGCCAGACGCTGTAGCCGCTCCTGTAACATTATATACTAGATTACCATTCCCCGTAGCTAATGTACCGGCAGGAAGAGTAAATGTTAAACCATTCTGAGTAAAGGACTGCTGAGGATATGTATCTCCATTTCCTCCTGTATAAGGTACTGTAAGGGTTCCTGTATAAGCATCCCCTTGTGTAATCGTATTAGGTGAGAATACAGCTGTACTACACTCCAAAGTGATAACACTCGCTGTAAAATCAACCACAGGAATACTAAGAGTACAAGATGCGCCTCCTACCGTAATATTAAAACTTGCTGTACCTACTGCTGATGGAGTTCCCGTAATGGTGAATATTAAATTCCCACTACCATTTACCAAACTACCTCCATCTAGATTAGCAGTTAAGCCCGTAACACCTATTGAATTAAATGCCGCCGAAGGATAAGTACCTCCATTTGCTCCCGTATATGTAATAGAGCTACTTACTCCACTTGCAGCCACTCCCGAATGTAAAGTTCCTGAATTAGTAGCAGAACTACATTGAAGATCTGTTATATGACCTGTAGGCACATTCGACGAACACAAAGATCCCCAATTAGGTATTAACGGATCTTTGGAATCATTAATCATTAAGCACCCTAAATCATTAAAACAATCCGTACAAAATATCTGAAGCCCATGAGCAGGATGGATAATGGCATTCATTTGAGCTTCTGTCATCCTGGGAACAAGAAATCCATCTACAGTACTCGTAAGATCCAAAATAGCTGAAGGGTCCGGAGATGCTATTCCCATTCCTATCCTACCCCCCGTAAACCCTAAATTATTACCATCCATAGTCACATGTCGAGGGCTCGCCAAAGTTCCATCTGCACTATAAATACTAGTACCATCCCCAAGTTTTAACCATTGATTTTGATCTGCATCAAAATAATAATACCCTTTACCATTTACATGAATAGTTTGCCCTATTTGTTTATCATTATCAGCGGGTAAAGTAACATACACAATAGATCCGTTTTGATTATTCCCATATATTCCTAATGCTATAGAAGCAAAAAGAGCATTTCCTGGAAGGCGCGGAATGATAAGACCTTCCGAAGTACTTCCGTCTGTTTTTGTAGCTGTAATTTCCAGTGTAGACTTGGGTGAAGGATTATTAATCCCCACTTGTCCAAAAGAAAATGTACTTAAAAACATTAAAATAAGTAAATTAGTTTTTTTCATCATAATTAATTTTATATTTTTAGTTTTAGTTTTAATAAAAAAATTGAATATTTAAATACAAATAACAGATCCTTATAATATCGTTGCTATAAATTCCAATTAATATTGAAAACTTATAAAATAGATTATAAACGTTTATATTGCAGTCATTTCAAATAGTATATAACCGCTAATCTATCTCAATTATTTTCGTCTAACTCGACTATTATAATTTGTCATAAAATTCAAAGAGTTATAGTTTATTCTGGAATATTCTCATCTTCCTTTTGGTATAATTTTAAGTAAAAAGTTATTAATCCTAATTTATCCCATAAACGCCTTTATCATAAATAATAAAATTATCATTTTCCATAATATTAAAGAATAATTTAATCAATATTAATAAAACACCGTTATAAATCACACAAATATACATTTTATACATATTATTTTACATCAAATATTTAATAGTTTTAAAACTACCAAATAGTAATATAAAAACTATATTTATTTAATTATTAGAATAGAAAATGAATAAAAATCATTAGCCCATTTTTCTAAAGTAGATGATAAAAACTTCACATTATTGAAATATTGACTTCAACTATTCAAATGAAAACATAACTTACAGTATACAAATAAGTAAATTACCCCTTTGTACATTATGATTAAAATGACTGTGTTTTGATTAGGAATAAAGGGTGATTTATCGCAAAGTTTACAGCTTAATCCAGATTGATACTCTAAAAAGAAAAAATCAAAAAACATATAAACCTCGTTTGTGTATATTCAAAAATGAACAAAAAGGATTGAAATTTTATTCTCCCAACTCTGAGATCCGTTTATGCCCAGAAAAAATTATGCAAAAACATTTTTTGGTTTTAGAACTAGAATCATATCAAAAATCACCTGTATAAGCGTTATACAAGTGATTTTTCATATAAATATTAATAAAATAGTATTATTTAAAATACAATAACGGATATATTTAGTATAAAATTACTCCGTAATGCAACGTACAGAATAACCATTAACTCGATTATTGTACACGTCAGGATTCACTATAGTATTTTCAAAACGTAAATTCATAGCTTGACTTGCGTTAATAGATCTCTCTGTACTGCTCCAATAAAGACCTTGAGCCCCACGATTAGCCAAAGCTCCATTAGCTGAGCTTCTGTAGCCCGTTGCAGGAAGCGTTAATTTATTCGTTCCACAGCTATATATTAATGCTGAGCCAAAATTAGTGACTCCCACTAAAAATGATCCCATTCTACTCACACTACTATTATTACTTAATGCCACCCATTCTGCTCTTGTTGGCATTCTGAAACCGGTAGGACATGGATCATTTGTTGTATTTTTTACCGGTAAGTCTTCTGTTCCCGTATTCCATGAACCATCTGGTGCAATAGCTGTATTCCATCCTACAATAGCTGCCGGGTCAGTAGAAGCGTTAGCTACCACTGTATTTCTTCCCCATTGATAATAGTTTCCGTGAATTTGCTGAACAGGAACATGAGGATCAAAGGTGGTATCAGCTCCTAAATTATATAGCGACCAATCCTTAGTTACTCCAGGTCCCATACACATTTCTACTGTCATTGCAGTAGCAATAGTAGCACTTACATTACAAGACGTACTACCAAAAGTGATAGGAATTGTCATTGCCCCGGAAGCAACAGCAGATCCTGTTACATCGTATACAAAATTACCACTCCCTGTTGCTAAAGTTCCTGCCGGAAGGGTAAATGTCAATCCATTTTGAACAAACGATAGCTGAGCATAAGGTTCGCCGTTTCCTCCAGTATAAGGAATTGTAAGGGTTCCTGTATATGTTTGACCTTGGGTAATTATCCCAGGTGAAAAAATACCACTATTACATTCTAAGGTAAGAACGCTCGCTGTAAAAGGATCAACTTCTATTGTAAATGTACAAGACTTTCCGGCTACTATGATATTAAAACTGGCTGTCCCCGCTGAGGAAGGAGTCCCTGTAATGTTAAATGTGAGCGTCCCATTCCCATCAAGTAAAATATCCCCGGCTAATTTAGCACTCAAACCAGTTACGCCTGTAGAATTAAAACTCGCTGAAGGATAAATTCCACCATTTCCTCCCGTGTAAGGTACTGTAGTTGTAACGCCACTTGCTGCAACTCCTGATTGTAAAGTTCCTGAATTAGTAGCACTTGCACATACAAGACTAAGTACGTGACCAGTGGATATATTAGAAGAACATAACGATTCCCAATCAGGTACAGCCGGATTATTGGAGTCATTGATCATCAAGCACCCCAAATTATTAAAACAGTCCGTACAAAAAACAAGAAGTCCTTGCGCAGGGTTTGCAATAGCGTTCATCTCGGCTTCAAGCATCCGAGGAGTGAGAAATCCATCATCTGTACTGACAAGATTTAGAATCGCTGATGGATCAGGATTAAAAGTTCCCATTCCTACTCTTCCTCCTGTAAACCCTAAATTATAATTACTCATACCAAAATGGCGAGTACTTGAAAATGTTCCATCAGAACTATAGAAGTCACTATCATTTCCCATTTTCCTCCATTCATTACTAATGGCATCAAAAAAGTAAAAACCAGGAAGATCGACTCTTACTGTTTGTCCTACTTGATTACTTACATCACTCGATTCAGTAACAAACACTATAGTACCATTTTGAGCCGGGCCATACGCCCCTGAAGCTATTGCTGCAAACAATGCATTTCCTGTAAGCCTGGGAGGAAGAAATCCCTCAGGGGTACTTCCATCTGAATTTTTTGCTGTAATGTCAAATGTGACTTTTGGAGAAGAATTATTAATCCCCACCTGGCCAAACGAAAATGCACCTAACAACATAAAAACAATTAAATTAGTTTTTTTCATCGTATATTATCTTTTAACTTAAAAAAGTAAATTTTCATTGAAAACACAAAAACCGAAAACTCAATCAACAATACATACATATTGATAAATAATTATAACACCTCATATCATTTAAATTCTTTCAATTATTTTAATATGTAAAATCATCATTGTAAATACGGTGTGCTAAAAAGTTAATATGGTAGGCATCTTAACTAACTGCTACAGTAACCGTACAAGTTTTTCCTGCTACCGTAATACTAAAGCTTGCTGTTCCTGCCGCAGAAGGAGTTCCAGTAATCGTAAATGTAAGATCACCATTATCGTCCTGTAAAACACCTCCCACAAGATGGGCATTTAAACCAGTTACGCCTGTGGAGCTAAAGTTAATTGAGGGGTACGTTCCACCGTTCCCTCCTGTATAAGGTACCGTAATAGTAACTCCACTTGCAGCGACTCCTGATTGTAAAGTTCCTGAAGTAGTAGCACTTGCACAAGCAAGATCATTGACATGCCCAATCGGCACATTTGTAGAGCAAACCGATCCCCAATTAGGTACAGTTGGATTATTTGAATCGTTAACCATCAAACATCCCAAATCAGTGAAACAATCAGAACAGAAGACTACAAGTCCCTGTGCCGGATTCGCAATAGCATTCATTTCAGATTCAAGCATTCTGGGAGGGAGAAATCCAGCCTCAGCATTAACCAGATCTAACACAGCTGACGGGTCCGGATTAAAAGTCCCCATTCCTACTCTTCCTCCCATGAACCCTAGATCATAGTTATCCATGGTAACGTGACGAGTACTTGACAATGTCCCATTTGAATTGTAGAAATTACTACCGGTTCCAAGTTTCCACCATTGATTATTATCTGCATCAAAATAGTAATACCCACGGTTATCCACTCTAATAGTTTGCCCCACTTGATTCCCTATGTCAGCCGGTTCAGTAACAAAGACTATCGTTCCATTAAGCGTTGCATCATACATTCCTGTTGCTATTGCCGCAAACAATGCATTTCCCGTCAGTCGAGGAGGTATAAATCCCTCAGAAGTACTTCCATCCGAATGCCTAGCTGTAACATCTAGGGTTGCTTTTGGAGAGGAATTATTAATCCCCACCTGTCCAAATGAAAACGCACTGAATAGTATTGAAACAAGTAAATTAGTTTTTTTCATCGTATATTATTTATCTTTTAAATTTAAAAGTATATTTTCCATTAAAAACACAAAAACAGGTAATTAAATCAACGGCAAATCTACATTAACAAATCATTATTAAATGCCGAAAAACTGTAGTTTTATTACTAACACTATGTCGAATTTAATTATCTAGATTTAGAAGATATTATATTCATTTAAATATCAAACTATTACCTGTATTTTATGAGGAAACATCAACGTTTAAATAGCCATTAAAACTTCTAGAATAGAGTAAATAGATATCTTTTTTATTAGTCAAAAAAGATATCATAAAAAATCCAGCAATTGTTTACTGCTGGAACTCATTAAAAATTATTCTGAAATACAACATATAGAAAAACCATAAGATCGGAAGGTATTTACAACAACTGTATTCTCAGAAGTTTCCAAATAGTAGAAAGCTGTTGATCCACTTTCTGTATTTGTATGGTAATATCAATATTATCCTACCCCCCGTAAACCCCAAATTATTACCATCCATAGTCACGTGCCGAGGACTCACCAAAGTTACATCTGCACTATAAATACTAATCCGTCCCCAAGCTTTAACCATTGGTTTTGGTCTGCATTAAAATAATAATACCCTTTACTATTTACATGAATAATCTGTCCAACTTGTTATGTTTTAATATTATTTTGGTAGCATTAAAAAGGGATTGCCTTATAGACAATCCCTTTTCACAAATAAATATATAATTAATGAAATTAAAATACCTCAATTTTAAGACATTATTCTGAAATACAACGAATAGGATATCCATCACTACGTTCCCCATTATCATTTGACAATATAATAGGGGGATTAGGATTACCAATAATATACATATTATAAGCCGCCCCCGGAAAACTTCCAAAAATTGTATTACTCCAATAAAAGCCTTGAATTCCTCTATTTTTCAGGAGACCGGTTAATTGCATACGAGCTCCCGCCATAGGAAGTGTCAATTTATTGGCTCCACAAGAAAACACTATTGCAGATGTAAAACTTCCCGTAGTAAACGTTCCCACTTTACTTACGGTGTTATTATTACCTAATGACTGCCATTCTGTGATGGTAGGTACTCGGAATCCTGAAGGACAAGGATCGTTCGCTGTATTTTTAATAGGTGCTGCCTCTGTTCCCGTATTCCAAGAATCATTTGGGGCTGGGGTCGTATTCCAACCACTAATAGCCCCTGAAGGAGTATCCGTATCTGCTGCTACAGCAATCCTTCCCCATTGGTAATAATTTCCATGGATTTCCTTAACAGGAATATTAGGATCTAAGCTTGTATCAGCACCAAGATTATAGGTTGCCCATGCTCTGTTTGTATTACCACTCATACACATCATTACTGAATTCCCGGTCGCTACAGTAATGTTGGCATTACAAGAAGCACCTCCAAAGTTGATGGGAATCACCATAGCACCGGACGTTGTGGCCGTCCCTGTTATATTATATACTAAATTACCGTTACCTGCCACCAATGTTCCGGCAGGAAGAGTAAACGTTAATCCGTTTTGAGTGAAAGTCTGCTGAGGATATGGAGCTCCGTTGCCACCAATATAAGGTATTGCAAGCGTTCCTGTATAAGCCATTCCTTGCGTAATAGTAGTTGGTGAAAATACTGCACTACTACAATCAAGCGAAGTCACACTCGCTGTAAAGTCAACTACAGGAATATCAAGAGTACAAGATGCGTCTGCTACTGTTATACTAAAACTAGCGGTCCCAATTCCAGAAGGTGTTCCTGAAATATTAAATACTAAACTTCCATTTCCATTAGCTAAATGATCCGAATCTAGGTTAGCTTTCAAGCCTGTAACACCCGTTGAGTTAAATTCAAGGGCAGGATAAGTTCCCCCGTTTCCTCCAGTATAGGGAACAGTAACAGTTATTCCACTTGCTGCAACCCCCGAATGCACAGTCCCCGAAATAGATGCGCTCGCACATTGGAGATCAATAATGTGCCCTGTAGGTACATTTGAAGAACATAATGAACCCCATTGAGGTACCAGAGGATCTAAAGAATCATTCAGCATTAAACAACCCAATGTTCCTCCTCCAAAACAATCTGTACAGTAGATAACAAGTCCATGGGCTGGATTAAGGACTGTATTCATTTGAGCTTCGGTCATCTTTGGCGGAAGAAACCCAGCATTCTTACTGAAAAGATCAAGGATAGCTGATGGATCTGGGCTCACAGTACCTATCCCTATTCTACCTCCTACAAATCCTAAGTTATTTGTATTCATATTCACATGACGGGCGCTAGGCAAATGACCATCCAAATTATAGATGTTATTATTACTCCCTATTTTCCACCATTGATCAAAATGTTCATTAAAATAGTAATACCCCATAGCATCTACCCTAGTCGTTTGCCCTACTTGATTATCTTCAGATGCCGCTTCAGTCACAAATACTACAGCTCCATGTTGATCTGTTCCATAGGCTCCTGTTCCCATCGCCTCAAACAAAACATCTCCTGTAAGTCGGGGAGGAAGAAACCCTTCCCGGGTGCTTCCGTCTGAATTTTTGGCTGCAATATCTAATGTGACTTTTGGCGAAGTATTATTAATCCCCACCTGTCCAAACGTAAAAACACCCAATAGCATACAAACAAATAAATTAGTTTTTTTCATCGTATATTATTTATCGTTGATTTTTTTCAAAAAACAGAAATGTTATTTTTTAATAAAAAAGAAATATATTATTAATTTTTTCAATCGCAAATATACATTAATACTTAATTTTCAGATATTTTTGAGAGTAGTTTTATTACTAATATTTACAGTAAAAAAACTACAGTGAATTTTATAAAAACCCTTGATAAACTAAGACCTTATGCTCAATAAAAAGAGACTAAAAATAATTAAACCCAATTATTATATATCAATACATTTCTCTTCTTATCGGATTTTATGCCCCATCCCAATATAATCTTATTGAAAACTATTATAAGCTTTAGTTAATAAAATGAAAACTGGCTGAAAAGTAACTTTTCAGCCAGTTCAATTAGAAAAATATGTTAATTAATTTACTAAATCGGGTTCAATTGGATTGTTATTTTTTGCTAGTGTTTCTTTTGTTCTTTTTTCCAATTCTCTAAAAACTTGATTAGGATCTGAAATTTCCTTTCCATCCGAAGTCTTTACCTTGAAAGAAACTTTCGAATTATCGGTATTTTTCATCATCATTTCTCTCATATTTTTAGTAGGATCATTCACATAAGCTTTCCATACTTTTTTAAACTGATCTTTTGTCACTTCAATTTCCTTGCCTCCCATACCATACACTCTCATATTTTGAGGTAATTCCAATTCTTTTTCATTCGAAGAAGCTTGCAAAACAGTTTTATTTCCTATCAAAGTCATGGTATGTGATCCCGTTGAATCTTCAATTTTTATAATCAATCCAGGCAATCCATAAAATTTGTAAGGGCCATCTTGAAAAGGAAGATCCGTACAAAACCAGGCAGTCCACTCTCTTCCTCCATAAACTGTTGTTGCTTTCTGTGCATTATATTCCCCGATTTTTTGTTTATCAGGAAGGATTTTCCATTCAGGTTTTTTATCTTCTTTTATTTTATATTGGTCGGTTGCTATATTTCTGAAAAGATAAGTATTAAAGTTAGGATATTGTTTTATAACTTTATAAGAAGTAATCCCTGGATTCTCTCTTCTATTTACGCTAATATTTCCAGAAAAAGATTTTAATTGTTTTTCTAGCTCTACTTTTGAAATAGAATCCGAAACAAATTTATCTCTACTATAATAGCTAGAGCCTTCTTTATCAATATCCAGAAGCATCATTTCAGTTTTTACCTCTTCCCTATTATTAGAATCCGGAATAAATTTGTATTCGTAAAAAAAACGGTTAACTTGAGCTTGCCCTAATACACTCATCAACAGAAAAAGTAATATCGTATTTTTCATGATTATTTGTAATAAAAAGTACGGTGATCATTTATAAACTAAAAACAGTATTTATAGTTTGGTTTCGATTTTTATTTTACCAGTAACTTTACCATTATCCGAATTTTTAGTAATACTCACTGTCGACACTTCGTTAGGTTTTAAATTATTCATTTCCTCTTTGGTAGACTCTTTCCCGTCAATAAATATTTTCATATCCCCTTCAACATCATATTTAACGCTATTTACTCTAGGTGTTACTAAAACAACATCTTTCCCTTTCTTCATAAAGTCTGAATTCAAACTTATTTTAGGGGTATTGGGAGTGCTGAAATTTGTATTGCCATTATAAATATATACTCTTCTAGCTTCTGCCGCTGCTTTTTCACCTTCTCTTCTAGCTCTTTCTCCTTGTTCTCTTGCTTTCTGTCCCTCTTCTTCCGTTTTTAATCCTGCTTTTCTAGCTTTTTCGCCAATTATTTTTGCTTTTTCAGCCTCAAGTTTAGCTTTTTTCTTCTCTATTTGGGCAATTTTTCTTTCTGTTTTTGCATCTTTTTCCAGTTTGTCTATTTGATCTGGTGTCCATTTCATATCCCGTGTATACATATATACCTTAGGAGGATTGGATGTAT
Organism: Chryseobacterium potabilaquae; assembly: GCF_902728265.1. Classification (GTDB taxonomy): domain Bacteria; phylum Bacteroidota; class Bacteroidia; order Flavobacteriales; family Weeksellaceae; genus Chryseobacterium; species Chryseobacterium potabilaquae. Next base: position 3,139 of record NZ_CACVBR010000016.1, on the reverse strand, counting down.
AAGGTACGGGAGGAGGAGGCGTAAGCGGATATTCTAAATTAACCTCAGGTATTTCTGGAATATCAATGTTTAAATTTTCTAACTCTTTTACATGATCTTTCCATTCCTTTGACTTAAAATATTCATTAATTCCCATTTCTTTGCCATTCACTTTTATAGCCATTGTTGAACGGAGATTATCAATATTTGCTATTTCTTCCGATAGACGTCCGATTTCCTCGACATACTTTTCGAATTCTTTTGTATTGGAATCTAATCCTTTCAAAGATTTACTTTTCTCTTCGATCTTTTTACTTAATTCTGCAATTTTTTTATCGTCATCAATATTTTTATTAGGCTTTGGAGTAATTACCTCTTCTTTGTGAGGTGTATTAGGAACAATTGTATCTTTTTTTATTTGAGAAACAGCTTTTTCAATAGCTATATTTGTTTCTTTAATTTCTTTATTCTTCGCATTTACCAAATAGGCAAAAGCTACAGAAAATAAAACCGGTAATGCAAAAATTCTTCGCGCATATCCGAACTTGGTTTTTGGTTTTTGTAACATTTTGAGTCGTTTTTTTAAATTAGAACTTAGAAACGGACTAGTGGCAGGCAACTGTGTTCCGGAAAAGTGACTCGCCAAAAGCATCTGCGCAAATGCTTTAGTATCCGATTGTTTTACAGCTTTTTTATCAGCCAAATATTCGTGGATTAAACTAATTTCTCTCTTTAGGATATGAAAAAATGGATTATACCAAAAGATAGAAGTCGTAAATTCTACTAAAATCTTATCAAATGAATGTTTTTCCTCAATATGAACCATCTCATGTTGTAAGATCTGTTTTCCTACATCCGAATTCAACATGATTGAATCCTTCCAAAAAAGGTTCCGAAAATAAGAAAATGGAGCTTCTGTAAGATTGGTGCTGTAAAAATTAACTCCATCAAAATTTTCTTTCTGAAATTGTTTTTTAAGTTGCTGAATTCTAATCATTCCACAGATTAACCTTCCTAAAAAACAAAGAGAAATCAAACCTAATACTGAAGCTATCACTCCATAATAGGTCCATTCATTATTATTGTCTACTGTGTTAAAGCTTTGTACTTTATCTATTAACCTATATATATCATTACTTACTTCAATCGTAAAATCATCTATTTTAATTAAAGGTAATAATAAGGATATGGGTATTACTGAAAGCAAATAAAATCTATTATAATGATGAAATGTTTTGTCTTTCAGTGAAATATAATAATATCCTAGCATTGCCCCTGAACAAACAATTACTTTTATTGAATACATAAAAAATGCTTCCATGTTTACGTTTTTATTGGTTATGATAAGTATTATAGGTAGGTACATTATAACACTCGCTAAAAGTTAGAGATAATTTTATTCTAAAAAAGTTTTTGTATTCTTCTTATTAGAATTCTAATTAGGATTAAAAAAATCTCTCTTCAATACTTTTTAAACTATACTGTTTTAGTTGAGTTATTAAAAAACAGATAGAAACCAATCCCAAAGTTGAAAGAATAATTCTAAAATAAATGTAGTCATTATTTAAGGTTTTAATGGTTTTTACATTTTTCCACTGTGTCTATCCCTTCTATATTTCTCTCAATAACCCATCATCTATTCATATCATAAAAAGGCCAGTTTCTTAATAAACAACTTATAGCATAAAAGTATTACATCCAGACCCTATATTTAAAAAATATAAGAATAGAGATAAACTTCTAGAGTTAGTTTTTATTTTTAAATTCATTCAATAACATTTCAAGATCTTCCACTGTCATTTCATTTTTTTCTACCAAAAAAGAAACTGCACTTTTGTAAGAACCTTTGAAATAGTTTTTAACAAGACTTTTCATTGTTTTTCCGGAATATTGTTCTTTGGAAATAAGTGGAAAGTACTCATGCTGTCTTCCATATACATTATAATCTACAAATTCTTTGTCTTTCAAAACCTTTAAAATAGTAGATACAGTATTCGTATGCGGTTTAGGTTCAGGAAAAAGATCAAGAATATCTTTAAGAAATCCCTTTTCAATTTTCCATAGATATTGCATTACTTGTTCCTCTGCTTTTGTTAAAGTTTGAATCTTCATGTTTTTTATTTATTTACTCGTTGAGATTGCTATTTTTTCATATCACTAATAAATTAGTTATACAAATGTATAAATTAATTTAAATAAAACAACTATTTTTTTAGTGATAAAAGAAATTAAACTACAACATATTGATTATCAATTACATATTTTTAATTAAAATTTATTAATTTTTCAAAGCACTTATTTTATTACCTATTTGATTAATATAAAAGAGTCCCATTTCAGCATAATTTCTTAAAACATGTTAATTTTTATTAAAGAAAATTAAAATGGATTTGTAAGAACTGAGAAAATATATTTATTTTAGTGCTTTAAAAATTTCTTATGAAAAGATATAATTTATTGATTGTACTATTATTACTTATTTTTAACGTCACAAGTGCTCAAAAGAAGAGCTCTCCTGCTGCAGATTTTAGTGCCGTAAGAGAAACTAAAACAAAAATTGAAAATACAGTTCCTTTGGTAGTACAGCATTTACAAAATATTGCTACAAAGGAGGGGAACAACAGCATTCTCTTAAATGGTAAAGCAGCTTTAGGTAAAGAATATGGAATTTTGGAGTCTGAGTGGCGTTTATATAGAGGAAATATGAATAATTGTATTCTCAATAATTCTTCAAAAAAAGCAAAAAAATGCATGGAATATCACACTCAATATTTAAGAAATACTTTAATAAACTACAATAATTATATCACAAACCTTACGCGAAAAAATGGGTATTTAGGAGTTGAGGGAGATACTAAATTTGAATTTAATCCTTCTGAAATTGCAACAAAATTATCAGAAACTTATTTCAATGCTAGTTCAGCGGCGGCTCGTATGAAAGGAAATCAAAAAACAGAATTTTTAGAGCAAACTATGGCTGAAGACATTAAACTCACGCCCTTTAATCAATTAGCAAAATAAATAATTTTATTATGACTAGTCCTAAATAAGCGTTACAGATTATTAGGTTAAAAATACTAATATTTTATGAGATATTTGTCGGGCTAGTCCGACAAATATCTTTGTTTTTATAGGTTTTTATTTTTACACAATCTTGTTT
>NZ_CACVBR010000015.1 GCF_902728265.1 Chryseobacterium potabilaquae | reverse complement strand
CCTTGATGCTTCAATCCAAAAGGATAATAATTGTTTTCTTTAAGAGCTTCTACTCCTGATCCATTGTTAAAATAGCTTAAACGCACATTTCCCAAATGGTCTGTATAATTGTAAATATACTTATTTTTTATAAAATCAAAGTATCCCTCGGCTGTAGGAACAAACTTTAATGAGGAAGATGAAGCCAATACATTAGAAGTTCCACTATTATCATACTGAAACCCATCTAGATATTGTGTTTCTTTTGTAGTCCCTCCAAGAATATAATTTTTTGCAACCTTCACTCCATCTGCTCGATATACATAACGGGTAATAGCCGCATTTGAATTCCCTGAATTAGCTTTAATTTCTGATGGAAGATTCAAAAAGTTATAGCTGATACCATTGATTCCTTTATCAGGATGACTGGTCATATTACCATTATTATCATAACCTATAACATTTCCTCCTCCAGGATAACCATCCGTGTTTTGACTTGCATCCGTTACTTTGGTTAATTTATTTCCTAAGTAGGTATAGCTAAGGTTATCGATTTGCATTGCCAGCCCATTCGTGTTCTTAGCATTTCGATATAAACGGGTAATATTTCCATTCAGATCATATTCCATAGATTCCCCAAAATGATCAGTCTGAGGAATCGTACTCAATGGTTCTACATAATGACCATACAAGAGCCTGTTCAATCCATCATAATGATAGGCATATCGTTTCAGGATTCCATCATTGGATGTTTTCCAATCAATCTCTGCAATATTTCCATTGTATTTTGCAGAAGCAAGAGTAGTAAGTACAGGATTGTTATATTTGATCTCATATCCAAACAATTTTCCATTCAAATTGGAAGGATCATTGATCTTAGTCATCCATCCTCGAATGTTGTATTTGTAATCTATGGTTTGAATCGGGCTGGTTGGATTTACTCCTCCTACCTTCTTAGTTTGTAATTGAGAAAGTTCATTATAGATATTCTGAGCTAAGATTTCCTCAGGATTACCATCTACTTTATGGGTATGTTTTAATAATCTATTTTGTGAATCATAAGTAAACATCTCGGTAATGACTTTTTCAGTATCCGTATTCAATCTCTTATGTTTGGTAATTGTATTTTGAACTACTCCTGTAAAATCCAATTTGGCTTCTGTTCTCGTGTACCCTCCCAAATAATTGATGGAATGATTTCCTATCACTCTTCCTTTAGTATCATAATAAGTATAGTTCTTGGTCCAGTTATCATTCTCAATATTCTTTACTAGGCTCATGACAGAAAAGCTCTTGGTACTCTTTCCTCCACTTGTGGATGGATTATCTGTTAGGACAACTTCTCCCTGAATGCTTGTAGGAAAAGGAGGATTGAAACTATAGAGAGGGTAAGTATCATAATAGTTCACTGATAATACGGTTTCAAGATAAGGAAAATGATTATTGGTATATTGAATCGACATTCAATTCTTGGTAAATCCTGGAGGATTTCGGTTTTCAACAATCAGATTGTTAGCAATCATATTCTGCATGTCTGTTCGAGAAGTTCCTCCTACGATTCCAGTGATAATCACTCTTCCAAATAAATCATATTTACTAAAAAGCCATTTATTTTGTGCTCTCATGAGTTCATCCTGAGTAAAGACAAGACGGTCTGCTTTATCATACACCATATGTTCCCAACCTTTACCGGGAAGTTTCTTCTCAACCAATCTGCTTCTTCCATCGTAACGGTATTCATAAGCCAAAGCCTGTTGGTCTGCTAAATCCCAGGTCTTCTTTTTGGAAAGAAGTGGTGGAATTACCCAGGCTAATTGATTATATTCATTATAAACATAATAAGTATCTGCATTTTCAGTAATACTTAATACTTTTCGATACAAAAAGTAATTAATACTATAAATCAATGAATTACAAATACAAGGTACAAATGAGGTACAAAAAGATTCAGAAAGTAGCAAAATATCAAAAAGTAATGATGAGGTGCTGGCCAACATTTACAGTAAGTATTCTCTAATATCTCATCAATAAAAAATAAAAGTTTTTTTCAACCTACATTTACTACATTATCTACACAAAAAAAACAGCCCTTTTTAGACTGCTTATTTAAGATATTTAATTTTCTGAAATTTACCAATTATCATTTTTCTCTTCTACTTTAGTAAAATCCATTAAGTCAAGAAAAGTAACATCTATAATTTTACCTGCAACCTTTGGAAATCCTTTTCTAACCTCTCCTTTTTTATTTAGTGCCATCGCTTCAAGTGTAGTATCTAAATCACTACCAAGCCCTAATCCTGCACCATACATTGTCATTGTCATTCCTTCAGAAGCAACATTCCGTATTGTTGCCCTATACTTACCATCTTTAAATTCAATTTTAAATAGGCCATAATATTTATTTGTCTCATTAAGTACAATTGGCGTTCCCATGTATGTATGTCCTGCCTTTCTGTAATTCATAATTAAGCCTTTAAACTCACCAGTAATTGTATTTTCAATTTGTTCTGTAATTTTGATATTATTCTTATTCTTTACAACTTTAAGTATTTCATCAAAAGTTTTGTTAGTTTCATAAACCTTTTGCCATTGTACCTGCCCATCATTAATAACGTAGTTCTCCATTTGGCCAAAACTAAACCCTGAAATAAAAATAAAAAGTAAAAATAGTTTTTTCATAGTATAAATATTTTATTATTGATTAATTGAAATTAGATTGCCGTCATAATCAAATTCACCTGTTACACTTTCAATAACTTTTGCACCGAACGCATTACTTCCTCTGTATATCATTTTGGCAATAACTTTATCTTTTTTGTATGAATATTCTGTACTTACGTGTTCAAATGAGTCTTTATCATTCATTGCATTCTTAACGGCTCTTTCTAATTTAGGATTTGAATTATCCCAAGAGTTAATATTTTTCTTAGCCCACTTGAGGGTACGAATGCTTTTAATTTCAATTTCAAGTTCTTCACGCTGTATTTTGGTAAGATTTTTACTTTCAAGTTCTTTTTGTAGGTTCGCTAAATGCAGTTCAGGATTTTCAATTTCTTTCTGCCTAACCATTTTTGCAGAATCAATTTTTTCCTGCGCTGTTTTAAATTTGTTTGAAAATAAAAAATCTGCAGATGATTTGAAATCTTTATCTTTTTTTTCTAACTTTTTTTTATTCAATTCTGACTGATGTTTTTTGCCTGCTTCTGTGTAATTAGTCCACAAAAATAAACCCAAAACATAGATTATCGAAATTAAACACAATCCTAAAATTGTAAATAAGCAACCATTATTTCGCTTCTTTTGAGGTACTTTTTGACCAGATTCATTTTCAAATAATATTTTTTTCATACATTTTGTTTTATCAAATATAAACCAATTTCACAAAAAAAACAGGCTAAATTTAGACTGCTTTAAAGTTTGAATTATATTTCTAATCTAATGACTGCAAAACGGCTTCAATTGTTTGCAACTGCTCAGGCCTTAATTTACTTATCTTTTCCTCAGTTAGTTCTATTCCATTGATCTGAATGAAGTTATTTTGGTTCTTAATCCGTGACTGCCCTTTTGTACCTCCAGCGTACTCTAAAAATAGCCTTGCCGCTCTTATGTCACCTTTTATCGATTGTCTTAATACTTCACCCATCACTTTAGGAATCATAAATTTAAACTGCTCATCAATTCCCTTAAAAAGTGGATTGTTTTGAAACTCTTTTAGGTGCTTATCAATTGTCGGCCTACTTAGCCCCGTGTACTCTGCTATTCTGCTTTTTGTTGGCATCGCGCCACAAGTTTCCACATAATCCATTATAGCATTCATAATATTGCAGTGATTGACTTCCCAAATTTGGTTACGTTTCTTTTCGGGCAATGAATCTATTACTTTATTTAACAGTTGGTCTTTGGCCTCATCTTTTGCCTCATTATAATTCTTTGCAAAGAAATCATTAAATAATATTAATTGCTTTGAAGTTAGTTTGTTTAGGTCATTATTTCCTATTTTATCTTGCTTCAATAACCTATCTAAAAACTCAGAATCTGTAAACTTTTGTAAACCTCTTTTCTTTGCTTCTTTGGATTTTTCTAAATATCTTTCTTTTGTCATCATTTCACTTTTATTAATTTATAATTTGGATAATCAATTGCAATAACTACTTTTTGAATAACTAAAACATCTAATAAATCAGTTGCATCAGTACCGTTTAAACCATCGCTTTTAAAGTAATCTATTATATCTCTATAACTCATCTTTTCACGGTCTAAAAACATCTGTGCGGCCATCTCTGCAAGCTCCTGAACATCGAACAACCTAAGCCCTGTTAGTATTCTTTCAATATAAGTAAATTGCTCATAACTTTTGACCTCATCTTTTCTAAAATCTTTAGCATTCAAACGGATTAAAACATCTGCTAAATCTGCACCCTGCTGCCTTTGATGGTCATCTGCTAATTTCTCTAATAAGTCTGAAAATATAAACCGTGTTGCTGGTAATCGTGTTTCATAATCCTTTGCTTTTTCCTGCCATCTTTTAAAGGTGCTACCATCTTTTGACAAATCAGGAAATACAAATATATCTCTGCCCTCTAATACTTTCAACTTATCAAAATTAAAGCTGCTTTCATTGTAAACGGCTAACCAAATAAGATTGTTTGGTATATCGGGGCTACCAAAATACAAAGTGCCATAAATAGCCGTTTTTGGGGCTTCTACCAATGCAATTGGATTAAGTGGAAATCTATTTAATAAATGCTCACCAAATAGACAATTAAAATAACCGTTATCAGTTCCATAATCAATATAACTGCTCAGCCAATTAGGAATGTTTTTATTATCATTTTTTAAACCGTTCAGAATAATTTTATCTAATTTGTCTGTTGCTGAGGTGTTATTTTGCTCATTAAATTGTTTGACCTGAACGGCTCTAACATTATCTGCCTTATCTATGTATGGAAAGGTAATTGCACCTGCTCTGTATCCTTTGGTAACTGTACCTAAACGATATTGCACAACTACTTTGGTTACCTCATCTGTGCTGAAAGGAAATTGCACTCTTTTTAATAGATTTTGTATAAATGTATTCTGTTCATAGCTTTTTAGTGTTTTTCTGAATGTTTCAAAATCAAAGTAAATAGGTTCAATAAATTTAGGTTTCAATTTGATTGGTTCTAAAACTATTGTACTTCCTGAATCTGAAAAATACTTTTGATTTGATTCATTGTATTGCAGATTAAAATTATATTTTGGCTCATCTATAAAATAGGCCGCAATATAAATTCCGTTCGGCATCTGTTCTAATACTACACTTTTAGGTAGTAACATTTCGTTATCATTTTGCCGTACTACAAAAGCTTTATCTGTTATTTCCTTAATACTGTCAATTGCGACAAAATAACTTAGTTTTTCGGCTGGTGGTGCTAACCTATAACCGCAACTACTTTTCCTGTCACAAATCCCGTATTGCGGAGGTGCATACTCTTTTGCAACCTCATCAATATAAAGTACAAATCTCTTATTGCTACAACTTGGGCAATGAAATTTCTTACTGCTTTTATCTAATGTATATCTGTAATTCATTTTAAAAATGTTTTATTTCAACTTCATTTCCTACATTACCTACATAATCAAACATAGGTATTGCAGAAAGTTGAGTTTTAATAATCATTATTTTTTACAGCATTAACAGCCATACCGTATGCTTTCCTTTCGATAATATAACCTGAATTTCTTAAACGTTCAGCAAATGTTTTAAGTGAACAGGCTCTAAAACCACTCTCAATACAATACGTTCTGTATTCCGTAAACAGGTCTTTTAATTTGGTTTCCTCTGTTGCTGAGGTGTTATAATCAAACTCTGTAAAAAACATCTGTACGCTGTCACTTTCCAATTTGTATTGTTCAACTGCTCTTTTGGCTGCCTCACAAACAGAGAAGTATTTTTGTTCTAATAACCTATTAAGGCCTTTTAAAACCCAATTAAACACCCCTGAAAGTTCTGTTTCTATAATCTTTGTATGAAGTGTTTTATCTTGTTCCTCTGCTGGTATAGTAACATCAAAAGGAATAATTAAAAAACGTCGGAAATAAGCGTTGGTATGTTCAACATCTTTTGGTAACTCATTACAATTGAAAATAAATTTTGCGTATTGGCTCATTGTGAAAGGTTGTCCATATTTTAAACAGGCCTCAACAGGTTCACCTGAAACCATTGCTTTAAACAAACTCGCCTCTAATTTGCCGTTTATTTCACTCGCATAGTTTATTAACTTATTATTGATTTTTGCCCTATAAAAACCTTTTTCCTCAGTCAAACTTTGCAAGGAATAGTTACTTACATTTTCACGGCCAAATAAGGCTGTAACAATCTCAAAAAACACACTTTTTCCGTTCGCACCTGTTCCGTATAAAATCAATGCTTTTTCCTCTTTTAATGCATTACTACCGTGTTTAATGAAAACATACCCTAAATATTCTGCTAAAACAGATTGCCGTTCTTTATCAGGCAATACCCTATCTAAATACGCTTCAAACATTGGTGCTGTTGCCTCAGGATTATATTCAAATGGTAATTGATAAGTAATAAAATCTGCACGGTCAAAAGGCCTTAGTTTTATATCTGTTGGGCTTATTTCAAAAGTTCCATTTAGCAGATTAATTAAAACCTTGTTTTTGTCTATTTTGGGTGCTGGCAGATATGCTGTTGCAAGGAATTGTTTAAAAAGCTGCTCTCTAAATTGGTAAAAACGTGCTGAAAATTTAGCAACTCCCATTTTTTCTGCTGCCTCTCCTAAAACCTTTTGAAAATGCTCTTTATCTATCTGCAGCCAATAAGTACCATTGTATAAATAAATAAAATCCTCATTCTTACATAAGCCCCAACGGTTCTGCTCTGCTAACTGCAATACATTTTCTACAGATAATACCTGCAAGTGCCTTAGGGGAATAGAACCATTTTTTCCTAATTCATCAGCAGGCACTAAGCTATAAAAGTCAACAGGCTGCACCTCTTTTAACAACTTCTGCAAAACCTCTGTATGTGGTATTGCTGCACTTTCTTTTTTTAGGCTTTCAATATGGTTTATAATCGTTTTAGGATTGTTGAGGTCGTCAAATTGTGGCTGTATCATTTGGTATTGCTTTTAAGATTAAATAAAAATTCAGAATTGGTAGAATAAAATCCTGCTCTATGTTTAGAAAGTGAACAAAACCCTTTTCTAACTATTTCAATTCTATTTTCTCTTTGCCATTGTGATACATAACGGCAAATATTAGCCCTGCAAATCCTTGTTTCAACTGAAACCATTAACATTGTTTTTGGCCGTTCAGAAAAAGCTTTAAAAACTCTGCTCTTTTGTGCTTGAAAATGCTTATCTTGTACTTGCCTTTTCTGTGGTGCTGTATTTCTATTTCTCATAGTGCAGCACTTTTTTTGTTTTTAGACAAATACAAATCTGCCTCTGCTTCTATTTCTGCAGTGGTTTTTTTCTTACCATTTCTCAGGTATTCCGTTAATTCTTTGAGAGAAAAATACAGCCTTTTGCCTCGTTTCATCACGGGAATCTCAGAGCGACTTACTTTACTGTACATTGTAGGTACTGAAAGGCTCATAAATTGTGCTGCTTCCTGAATCGTTAAGAATTTTTCAGGTTGTTCAGTTGGTTGTTGCTCAGTTCTTACTGCGTTTAGAATGTTTGCAGTAACTTTTTCCGCAATACTATCTATAAGTATTTTCGGGTCAATTGGACTTAATACAAAATTGTGCATAATCTTTAAATTTTAAATTATACATCAAAAGTATTTGGGTAAAAGCGTGGGTATCTTTAGGGATTTTTCCCCACTATTCCCTGTAAAGCTCTTTTGTTACTAAATACTCTTTTGTTTCTGCCCAGTTATTAGATAATTTCTGAACAGCGTTCTGCCAATCTTTAGAAATACTTTGCAATTGTTTTTGTTTATTAAGGTCGTATGAAGTCAAAAGTTTAACTGCTCTATAAAAAGTATCTTTCTTTATTGTTGGAATATTCTCACCAATTTCGTGAAGTTCTTTTTTATTTAAACCGCCCTCAACTCTATTAAGTGGTATTTGTTCTCCTTTAGCCCATAAATCAAAAATGTACGCTAAAGCATACTCTTTTGCAGTATATTTTATTTCCGAAATCTTTTTTACTTCTTTTTCAGTATTTTGACTTTGAGGTTTTTTATTGATTTGCTGAGGTTCTGCAATTTCCTTTTGCAAATATTCAAATTCCTTTTTGCTACTCCAATCAGGATTGTTAAACAACCTCTCCTTGTAATCGTGAAACAATTTATAATTGTAAGGATTTTTGGCAACTTCAATAATAAATGGTAGATTTTCATCAGGGTAACGTAATGCAACCCAACTAAAAAACTCGTTTGTATCTTTAGGTATTACAAACCCATTAACTCTGCAATAATCTTTATAACCATCTAAAACCTTGTTAAATTCTGCCTCATATTCCTTTAAAATCTTTTTGCCTTGTTCAGCAGTTAATTTCGTTAACCTCACAAGTTCAGGATTTAGTTTTGCCTGTGCTTCTAATCTCTTTTCTATTTCTAAAAATCTCTTTTCTTTATCTGCCATTGCTGTTGTGATATTTACATTAATATTCTAAATAGCATTAAAAATCTAACTTTATATTACCGCTTGCTTTTCTTTTGGCTTCATCTACAACCTTTGCATAAACCTGAGTGGTTTTTAAATCTTTGTGGCCTAACATCTTTGAAACCGTATAAATATCTGTACCGCTAAATAATTGCAAGGTTGCAAATGTATGTCTGAAATTATGGAAAGTAATATCTTTAGTAATACCTGCTGCACCTAACCATTGCCCCAAGTGTTTCGAATGATAAGCGGTATATCTTAGACCATCAAATACAGTACTCTTTGGCTCTCTTACCTCACCACAAAGACTAACAGCCTGCTCAGATATTGGCAAATACTCAATACCCTCTGTTTTTTCCTGCTCGAATTTCAGGAAGTAACCTTGCCCCTCAACAAACTCAATTTCTGACCATGTTAATTTTTTAATATCTGAATATCTTAAACCTGTCAAGGCAGAAAATAAGGCTGCACGTTTTATTAAATCATTGTTGCATGGTGTGTTTGCGAGGCTGTTTAGTTCCTCAATAGTCAAATACTCCCTGCGTGTTTCTTTGGCTTTAATTGGGCTTACTTTAGCGTTTAAATCGTGCTGCAATAGGTTATCTTTATAAGCCTGTTTCATTGTGGCCTTAACCTTATTGAAATAAGATACTGCTGAATTTTGAGAGAGTGTTACTTTTTTATTTTTATTGCTTTTTGTAGTTAGCAGATATTCTTTAAAATCAGTTAAAAACTGTTCATTTAGTTTACTGAATGGCAAAACTCCGTTTGTAAATTTATTCAGGTAATTATAGGCTGAAATCCAATTATCATGGTTTGACGCTTTTCGTTTGTCTGCTAATTTTTTAAAGTATTCTACAAAGTTCTGCAACCCTGCTTCCTTTAATCTTAACTGTTCTTTTTCGTAATGGCTGTAAATCTCAGGCTTATTAATAAAGTTATCTCTTTTCTGTCTTATACTTTCAGCAATCTTTAAAGTTTCTTCATTGTGTTTTTTCTCTGCTGAGGTTAATGACTTCAACTCTTTTATTAGTTGCTCCAAATCTGCACTGCCTTTGCCTTTAATCTCTTTTTTAAGTTCTGTCTTATCAATAAATAAATAAAGACCTAAAAACTCCCTGCGTGTTGCGTCACCTGTTTCAGGATTTATAATGGCAGGGTAAAAATCTAAATACAAACTTTTACGGCCTTTAGAAATCGGTTTTTGTCTGAGTGTTACTTTTGTTGCCATTGTCTTTTATGCTTTTATGTAAGAAGTGTAGGAAATGTAGTGTTAAAAACAATCTTATTTTTAGTCTATTAATTTATTCAATTCAGATTTTTTAATCCTTGTTAATCTCTCTGCAAGGTTTACGCTTTTTAATTTTCCGTTATCAATCAATCTGTAAACAGTGCGAACAGAAAAACCTAAAAGTATTGCTGCTTCTTTTGCAGTTAAAAACTCTTTTGCCTTTATCATATCAATTGACTCAGCTTCTTTTTTAATTACATCTGTTTTAGCAATCTGTATTTTCTCATCTCTCTTTTTGGCTTTATAGCCTCTTTGGTTGCATTTGTGACTGCAATACTTTGTTACGGTTGTTTTAGCTGTAAATATCTCATTACAGTACTCACATCGCTTTTGTATCTCAATTTTACTTGCCATTAATGTCTTTAAATATCTTTAAGAGTAATTAAGGGTAATTAAGTGCCATAATCTCACCTTTTAACTACTAATTCTTGTACCTCATTGCTAAAGGTACAACAAAGGTACAAAATTAAACATAATATAACGATATATTACAAAATAAGCAGTAAGTTTGTAAACACAAAAAAAGCCCTATTAATAAGGCTTAATGATTGTTATTATCTGTTTTGTTATTGTTTGTTTTGTGGGTGTTACTTTCCGATACAAAACTTCGAAAAAATATTCCCCAATACCTCATCATTAGTGAATTCGCCAGAAATTTCACCAAGAGATTCCAGAGAATTTTTTAATTCGTAAGCTAGTAATTCCGTCGAAATCTGAAATGAAATAGCTTGTTTTACCTTATGTACCGCGTCTAAAGATTTTTGTAACGCTTCAAAGTGGCGTTGATTGGTGATCACCACATTATTTTCTGAGGCTTTCAACTGTTCTACATAAGAAGACAATTCATTTTTAAGATCTTGAATATTTTGATTTTCAACAGCAGAAATTTTAATGAAGTCAAAATCATGAGAAATATGGTTTCTTAATAGATCTTCGACTTTTTCATATTGTGTCGGAATGACCTCATCAATTTTTGTAGCACAAATAATCAATTTTAAATCCTCTCTCAATAAAGATTTTATCATTTCAATATCTTCCGAAAAATCAACGGTTCCTGCATCCGTCAAATACACCAAAATATTGGCATTTTCAACTTTTTCTTTAGCTTTTTTCACACCAATAGCCTCAATTTCATCTACTGTTTCTCGTAATCCTGCAGTATCAATTAAGCGAAAAGCATGACCTTTAATATGAAGAACTTCTTCAATGGTGTCTCGGGTGGTTCCTGCAATATTACTAACAATAGCTCTTTCCTCCTTTAATAAGGCATTCAATAATGTGGATTTCCCGGCGTTGGGTTTTCCGATAATAGCAACAGCTGTCCCATTTTTAATTGCATTTCCATATTGGAAACTTTCAATCAGAGAGGTCAATTTTGATTCTATTTTATTCAGTAATTGATTTAAAGCTTTTCTATCTGCAAACTCTACATCTTCTTCTGCAAAATCAAGCTCTAGCTCTATCAATGAAACAAAATTTAATAAATCAGTTCTTAATAACGATATTTCATTGGTAATTCCTCCTTTTAATTGATTAATTGCTACTTTTCGGGAAGCCTCATTTTCAGAAGCTATAACATCAGCAATTGCTTCGGCTTGAGAAAGATCGATTCTTCCATTAATAAAAGCACGAAGAGTAAACTCACCTGCTTTAGCCATTCTTGCTCCATTTTTAATCAATGTTTCAAGAATACGCTTTCCAATATGGGGGGAACCATGGAAGGCTATTTCTACAGAATTTTCTGTGGTAAAGCTTTTAGGAGCAAGAAAAATGGATAACATAACTTCATCAATTACTTCAACATCATCCATAAAGTACCCATAATGAATCGTATGGGATTTTTGCTTTTCTAATTTTTTTCCAGGAAAACTCTTTTGAACAATAGGCAAAGCATCATTTCCAGAGATCCTAATAATCCCTAATGCCCCTACTCCATTGGCAGTAGCCAGAGCACAAATGGTATCGTTATTCATACTGCAAATTTACGCTTTTTAATCGCAATGAATCGTATAGTATGATATAACCCACCATTAATTTAAATACGAATATCCTTATATATTACATTGAAATAAAAAATCACCTCAAAAAAGAGATGATTTTTGCAGTTTTTAATTTAATGATATATGAAGATATGATTGGTGTTATTTTATTAACACTAAGATAGTCAATAATTTCTTTAATTTTTTTCAGGGGAAACCCTAAAATTATATCCGTAAAAACACCATATAAAAAATGCCCTGCAATATTGTACAGGGCATTAATTATTTATTTTAAAACTTATGTTTATAAAATTCTTCCACTCTTATAGTGGACTTACCAATTCCAAAAACCACTTTTTATGATCACCTTCTAAATAAGGACCAAGCTTTTCTTCACACTTTTTATGATAGCTATTCAGCCACGAAATTTCTTCTTCGGAAAGAATTTCTTTCACAATAGTATCTTTAAAGAATGGACAAAACGTGAGGGTTTCAAATTCATAGAACGTACCATGAATGGTCTTTTCGGACTCTTTGACTGCAATTAAATTTTCATGACGTATTCCATAATCTCCCTCCAAATAATATCCTGGTTCATTGGAACAAACCATTCCTAACAAAAGTTCTTGTGGATTCATGTCTTTTCTAATATTTTGAGGACCTTCATGAACATTCATAAAACTTCCAACGCCATGTCCAGTTCCATGATTGTAGTCTTTTCCTTCCATCCATAAAGGCAGCCTTGCAATAGCGTCAAGTTGAACTCCTTTCGTTCCTTTTGGAAATTTCACCATTGATAAACGGATTAAACCTTGAAGAACTAACGTAGAATTTCTCTTAAATTCATCTGAAACAGCACCTAAAGCTAACGTTCTTGTAATGTCTGTCGTCCCTTCACGATACTGACCTCCGGAGTCTATCAAAATACTAGCATCATTGGTCACTTCTTTACTTCCTTCACTTTTCGCAGAATAATGCATGATAGCACCATTATCCTTATATCCAATGATACTTCCAAAACTTTCACCCACAAAATTCTCACCTTCTGCACGGAATCCTCTCAGTTTTTCACCAATAGAATATTCACTCATGGCTTCTTTTCCTGCGTTATGAGTTAACCAATATAAGAATTTTACCATGGCTACCCCATCTCTTACCATCACTTTCCTAAATCCTTCCAACTCAGTTTCATTTTTCTGCGCTTTCATTAAATTTCCAGGTACCACTGATTTAATGAATTGATTATGATGATTTAAAGCCTCAAAAATGGATTGGTTACTATTAGGAGAAACTAATACGCTCTCATTTTTGAACTCTTTTAAATAGTGATAAAAATCTTCATACGGCATCATTTTTACAAGAGAATCATCCATCTGTTTTCTTGCATCCGATTCCAGCTTTTCTAAATCAGTAAATAGAATCGCATCATTTTTAGTAATGACAATATATCCTAAAAATACAGGATTACTCTCCACATCGCTTCCTCTTAAGTTCAAGGTCCAAGCGACATCATCCAAACTGGAAATAATATGTACCGTAGCTTCCTGCTCTTTCATTTTTTGACGGATTGCAGAAAGTTTATCTGTAACTGATTTCCCTGCCCATTTCAAGGGATGTACAAATATGGGATTTTTCGATGCTGTTCCCCTTTCCTTCCATATTTCTTGTAAAAGAGGAAGATCAACAAGAGTTATATTTTTTGAACTTAATTTTTGTAAGAGAGATTCCCAGTTGGCATGAGAAGTGGCCATTGCATTTACTGCTACTTTTCCATGCTTTGGAATTTCAGAAATGATCCAATCTATATAATGAGGAGTTCCTTCCATACCATCTTTAAAAAGGTCTATACCTGAACCTCCTAATTCAATAGCAGCCTGGGTAAAATACCTTCCATCTGTCCAAAGTCCCGCTTTATCTTGAGTCACTACTACAAAACCTGCAGAACCTAAAAAACCCGATAACCAAGCTCTTTCTTGCCATTCTTCAGGCAAATACTCACTCATATGGGGGTCAGCAGAATATACTATAAATGCATCAACATTATTTTTCTGCATTTCTTCTCGAAGTGCGGCTATTTTTTCCTTTGAAGTCATTCTTTAATTTTTAACACCGAAAGTTACAAAAAATTTAAAGTCTAAAACTCATAATAAATGGCTGTTTTTTCATGAATCTTCTATTCCATAATGATGATATCATATGATCAGAAAATATAAAAGAGAGGTATTTACTTCAACATCAATAATGAAAAATAAAATCAAAAAAAAGAACAAAAACCATAAATATTCATATTAAAATTAAAAATAAATGAAAATTATTTAAGTTTTTGGAAAGATTATTGCTGCATTATTTATTATGGAAAATCAGAACTATAAAAATCACAGAAAATTTTATGCTCCTCATCATTTTATATTTCTGCCTTTATTGATCATTTTGGAAGGAATTGGAGTATATAAAATCTGGGGTGATCCGGACAATCAACTCCTATGGGTTCTATTTTCCATTGTCATTTTTCTGATTTTTTATCTCTCTATTATGCTTAGACAACATTATGCATTAGGACTCCAAGATCGTATAATTATCTTAGAATTTAAGCAAAGATATTTTGAGATATATAATGTAAGATCTAATGAAGTGGAGGAAAAACTAAGATTCAGCCAAATTGCGGCTCTCAGATTCGCTTCTGATGATGAATTTAAAATTCTTTTAGAAAGAGCACTCAAAGAGAATATTTCAGGACACCAAATTAAGAAAGCTATTATAAAATGGAAAGCTGACCATCACAGAGTTTAAACAAAACACCAAATCTTTACTATGAAAAAGTGGATTTTATACAGTATCGTAGCACTCGGTTTATTTACATTAACCGGTTGTGAAGCAGTAGAAACAATTTTTAAGGCAGGAATGTGGTGGGGAATTTTTTTAGTTGTTGCGGTAGTTGTCATTCTTTTTTTAATCTTTTCGAAGGGTAAAAACTCTTAACCATTTCTTATGGAGAAGAACAACGACTTGGAAATTATTTCTCAATTAAGGCCTTCTAAAATTGTGAAAATCATGAAAGATCCGGTAGCATCTGCAAAGGCGGTACATCTTGTATATACCTCCGATGCAGAAACAACCGGAATTACTAGAAAAAAAAACGGCAAAAAATATATTTATTATAGAGGAGGTGAAAAGATCAAGGATAAAGAAGAAATTACAAGAATAAATAAACTCATTATTCCTCCGGCATGGGAAAATGTGTGGATTTGTGCTTTGGAAAACGGACACCTTCAAGCTACTGGTTTTGATGCTAAGAGACGAAAACAATATCGATATCATCGTCTTTGGAATGCGTTAAGAAATCATACCAAATTCTATAGAATGCTTCAGTTTGGATATACACTCCCTACCATACGGCTCCAGGTTGAACAGGATTTAGCATTAAGAAATTTTGATAAAAGAAAGATTCTTGCTCTTATTATCAGTATAATGCAACGGACTAATATCCGTATTGGAAATAATATCTATGAAAAGCTATATGGTTCCTTCGGCCTTACAACACTAAAAGATAAACATGTTCAAATTAAGGGACAAAAAATTACTTTTGAGTTCAAGGGAAAGAAAGGAATTATACATCACATTGACCTAAAAAGCAAAAGATTATCCAGGTTAATCCAAAAATGTAAGGATATTCCGGGAAAAGAATTATTTCAATATATTGATGAAGAAGGTCAACGTCATTCTATAGATTCAGGAATGGTCAACGAATATATTAAAGAGATCAGTGGTGAAGATTTTACGGCTAAAGATTTTAGAACATGGTCCGGAACAGTAAATGCACTAATCGCTTTTAAAGAAATTGGATATGCTGAGAATAATACTCAATACAAAAAGAAAGTAAATGAAGCACTCAATATGGTCGCAAAACATTTAGGCAATACCACAGCTGTTTGTAGAAAATATTATGTCCATCCTCTTGTTATTAATCTTTATGAAAACAATACCATCAAAAAATATCTTGATCAGTTAGAAAAAATAGAAGAAAATGACGGAAAGGCAGATCTTACCAAAGAAGAACAACTCGTTATTACAATGTTGGAAAACGAGCAATTATAACGATTTAAATAGGAATTCTATTCTTTAAAAACCGTACTCTATATTCTTTAGGAGTAATTCCTGTAATTTTTTTGAAAAGTTGAGTAAAATGAGATGCTGTTTGAAAATTTAAATCATACGCAATTTCTGCTATATCTTTACTCGAATGAAGTAAAGCCTTACTGTAATTAACATCAATTTCATTAATCCATTGTTTTGGTGATTTTTGGGTAACATCTTTCACACATTTATTCAGATAGCTTTCCGTAACAGACAATTTATCTGCATAAAATGTAACTCGCTTTTCTCCAATATGATACTTAAATAATAAATCTCTAAACTGTAATGATAATTCCATAGGGCGTGTTGACGATTTATGATGTACATCGGAATCTGTACTTAACATTTTTATCAAAATTAAATGCAACATCGTGATCACTACTTCATTCGTATTAAGTTTATTCAGCCATAGTTCCTGCTCCATAATCAGGAGACATTGAGTAAGGGTTTCATAAGTAAGATTATCTAGCTTCAAAAAAGGAGTCATAAAAAAAATACTGGTTTTATGCTTCGGAAGCTCTTGTTCAGATAAAATATTATTTTCATACGCTAGAAAAAATCCTTCAATATCATCAGAAAGTTCTAAGGTAGCAGTAATCGTTCCTTGCTTAATGAAAATAACCCCTCCTTTTTCTGCATGATATTCATCATTTTCAAGGTATTGTTTAATAGATCCATTCGTTACGAAAATAATAAAGTTAAATGTCGTACGATAAGGAATAACAGGCATTAGAATACCTTTCAGGTAATCTTCCAGTCGATAAAGTTGGATATCCGCATTATTGGCTAATATCTTTTCTGTAATATTGGAAAGAAAAAGTTTCTTATACTGAAAATTAGATAATACTTCCATCTCTTGAATTAAAATCAATTAAATATATACAAATTTAATGCTGAACTAAGTTTTCCAATAGATTATTAATAAAAAGAATAATAGCAGCTAAAACTTATAATACACCCCTACTTTTAGCCCCAACGGATTTCCCGGCGTATATGTAAGATCTGTAATCGGTTCAGCCTCTCCTTTTAGCTGGGTTTCTGTGGCAAATTGTGCTTCGTTCCATTGTACATTGAAAAGATTATTCACTTGGATATTAGCTCCCCATTTTTTATGAGCGTAGGAAAGCATCAGATCATTTACAAAATAGGATTGGGTTCTGATACTATTATCTTCTACAGCAGGCCTAGCTCCTAAGTAACGATATTGCATACCTATAGAAAAACCTTTAAGAAAATCCCAGTTAATAGAACCTGTACTTGTTACTACAGGTGCCAATGGAATATAATCTTGTCCTTTTTCTTCTTGAATAAACCGAGCATGAGAATAGTTAACATCCGCATTTAAGTAGAGATTCTCCAGAGGTTGAAAACGGATTCCCAAATCGGCTCCAAAGCGACTCGATTTTCCGGAAGGTTCAATCACAGCATCGTCTCCAACATATACAAACTCTTGTTGTAAGTACATATACCAAACGGTAGGAGTAATGATCAGCGATTTAAAAGGATGCAACCTTACTCCCAAATCTCCTCCCATAGAATAAGGAAGAGTATTTTCATTCTTATGAGGGACCACAACTCTTAAATCATTGGAATGAAAGCCCATTCCTGTTTTTAAAAACCACATTACATTTTCATTTTGAGCAAAAGAAAAATCCAATTTGGGACTTACTCTTGTTGCTTCAGTAGATCCTCCGGCAGGAAGTTGCTCATGATCTAATATATCATGCATATTAAAAATAAAATGATCTACTCTTAATCCAGGATTGATAGTCCATTTTCCTGTTTTCCAAATGATTCCGGAATAGGCGTAAAGATTCGTTCCTATTCCTGTTACATCTGATAGCTTATTAAGGAGCAAATCTCTATGATAAACGTGATTGAGTTGTAGTGTATTGATATCATCATTTCTGAATCCTACTCCTGACGTCCAATGTAATGAACTATTCGGGAGTGAAAAATGTTTGGAATATGTAAGATGGGCTCCATATATATTTCTACCATCCGTTTGTTGAATTTCATCCCCATGATCTTTATCTTTTAAAAAGAAAGTAAAGTCAGAATAGAGATTAAAATTATATTTTGAATAAAAAGCCATAGCATCAATCTGCTCAGAAGGAGAAATAATATGCTTAAAATTCATTTGTATATTCGTTCTAGAAGTTTTTCCGCCTTCAGTAGGATCTATACTTCCCCATCTACTAATAATTCCTTCATCAACTGCACGTTCAGGAATTTGTCCCGAAGCATTCCATGAAGAACTAAATGTTGAAAACTGAATATTAAAATAATCACGATCCGTAATCCATTGATTATATTTCCCAAAAATATTGATTCTATTAAAGTTTTGTTTTACATCAAAAGGACCATCTGTATAGTTATACTCTGCCGCCAAATAAGCATTTTTTCTATTAACCTCATCATGAAGGATATTAAACATTCCTAATATTCTTTTGGAATTAAAAGACCCTCCTTCCAACTTCACCATGCTATTTTTTAATTGATTATATGTTTTAAAATCTACATAGCCCGCTGTATTAAAGTCTCCCCTATCTACATAATAAGCTCCTTTACCAAAATCAATATTATTAACTGATTCCGGAATGACAAAATGAAGATCCGAATACCCTTGCCCGTGAGCATGAGAAACAATATTTACAGGCATCCCGTCCACATTTACGCTGACATCCGTTCCATGATCAGCATCAAAGCCTCTAAGAAAAAGCTGTTCGGCTTTTCCTCCTCCTGCATGTTGGGCAATAAAAAGCCCCGGAACTTTTCTTAATAAATCCTGAGCAGAATTGACGGGAAATTTATTCAAATCAACCTTGGTAATATCCGATAAAAATGAACTGTGATTAATGACCACTTCAGAAATTTGAAAAGGTGCATGTTGTAAAAAAATAACTTTATTTTCATCCTCCGGACTTGTCGTTACCCACTTCATCTCATCATATCCTTTGTGACTAATGACCAAAGTATCGGGAAAAGTTTTTACCGAAAATTGAAATGAACCATCTGTCCCGGAATGAGTATGAGCATTGCCATGATCAAATTGTATTAATGCATCTGCAATAGGAAATTTATCTTCTGCATCTTTTATGAGCATATGCTTCTCTGCTTCCTGAGCTTTGATCTTTCCAAAAATAGATAAAGCTAAAAACAGTCCCACTATACCTGTTTTCATTTAATTTATTTTTTTTAGAACCACTTTGCCAATGAGAAGAGTGATCCATGTTCCTAGCACAAAAGGGAAAGTAAGCACTCCTCCTACTTCATTTAATACATTATGATCGACTAAAAAATCATCAATGATAACAGTCAATACCACTGCTAAGAGCACCCAAAAACCATCCGATTTTTTAAACCCCGAAAAAACAATAGCAGAAAGAACTGCATTAAATCCAAATAATCCCATATGAATTTTTTCAATCGGTTCACCATTCACATGAGAGATATAAGCTCCTAAAATGGAAGCCGCAAAACCATATAATGCCGCAGCTGGTGAGCTGATAAATACAGCGATAAAGAAAATAACTCCTGACATGATTCCTCCTTGAAAAATGACTTCACCAAAAGCATTAGTACAGGTAAGAAAATCACTATAATCCGCCGCTTCTGCTGTAGAAGAAATCATTTCAGAAGGGGGAATTTGAGTGAAATTATGCAATACAAATACGAAAATCCATGTTATAATAATAAATGGAAACGTAAATACCATAATTTTTCTTTTAATAAAAAAGTGTTGGATAATACTTGCCAACGCTCCACCCACAATAATAAGAAGCCAAATCAACCATGTGGTTTGAAATACAAAAGACAATGCTACTCCTACCAACGCTGCACTAAAACCATACAAACCGGCTTCAATTTCAGATTTTTCATATCTTAGCTTCATAGCCGTCAACGTACCCACTGATGTCGATAATAAAACAGCAGTTCCCCCTTGCCAACTTCCTAAGAAAATCCCTATAATGAATAAGAGTCCTGTCCAACGATTTTCCTGAAGCATGATCTGTCCAACCCCTTTTAAAATATAATCGAGAAAAGAAAATTTTTCAAAAAATTTATCCATAAATTTAATTTTTATAATTGATCATTTTTACCAACCTAAAAACACCATTCCGATTCCACATACTGTGACTACGGCACCACTTATCACTCCCATATAGCGTTCTAATTTTTCGGTATTAAATAATGTTGAATATCCATAGCGCCCTAAAAGAACCATTCCCAGCATCGTAAGAACTGTTGTTACCGTAAACGATGTAACCAAAACCATAATCTCATACATAGAATGCTTCACACCCGAATAAAAAAGTAAGGGAATTAGAGGCTCACTAGGTCCCATCACAAAGATCATGAAAAGTACAAGCGGCGTTACCCTTATTCTTTTTTGAGGCATTACCATTTCATTGTGATTATGTTCGTAAACATATACCTCATCGCCCATAACGTCAAAATGTTTATGAGGTTTATTTCTAATAGCTTGAACTAATCCATACACCAAATAAACTCCTCCAAAAACCAATAAAGCCCAGCCTGAGAAGTTTCCTCTTAAATCTTGAAACCATGAGATCTTATTCAGCTGCCATCCTAAAAAAACACCAATGAAGCCTAAAATTAAAGAGCTTAAAACATGTCCTAATCCACAAACTACGGTCAGAATTGTGGTTTTCATTCCACTCCATTTTTTTGATTTTGAAATCACAATAAAAGGTAAATAATGATCTGGCCCGGAAGCGGTATGAATAAAACTTATCGATATCGCACTTAATAAAAGTGCCCAAATTGTAGTGTCCATTTTTCAAGTTATTTTAATTTAATTCCCATAGAATCTCCTGAATATGAAGAAAAAATTCATACATCATTTCACCTCCATATCCTAAAGATCTTACGACAAATCCATTATCATCCATCTCGGAAACCCCTATTTCCATTTTATTTTGAAATTTTCCAGCTGATTCAATAATAGTATTAATCAAGTGTTCTTTATGTACATGTTCTTTGGTTGTATAAAAAATAAGGGTTCCTTGATGGGTATATTCTTCAAGATTTCCTATGCTATTGATAGGAATCAAATCTGGTTGAATAAGTATATTATCTTTGAGAACTAATTTATTTTGATGATAAATTTCCGTAAGGTTTTGAAAACGTTTTAACTTAAAAACCTCTCCATAATGCTTTCTTCCACAAGTAATGATTTCACTCATAATAATCTGACTATTATTCCCGATATGGATTTTTGCCTGACTTTTAAAATTGGAATCTTCATGCGGAACCACAGGATGAGGTACATACGCAAAAGAGGTATCGTCTTCCATAGAAATATGGAGCTCCTGAACAGCTTTATCTTTCATATTAAACAATCGTTGATAAGATTGCGATTGTAATTGTAATGAAGCTCCTTTTTCTACAGAGATATCCAAATGGTAATGATCTCCATCCAAAATTCCGGGAGAAGAGCTCATAATCATTTGATAAAGCTTATCATCACTTTTACGCTGTCCCACAGAAACAACCCTGAAAGGAAGTGAAACATACAAATCTTTTACATAAGACTTTCCAGCCTTAAATCCTGCAATGAGATGTAAACGGCTATTCATTTATCTTACCAAATTCGGTTCTTCACATTCTTCTAAAAGACCATATTTCTTGATCCATCCAATTACTTTATCTAGTCCTTCATCTGTTTTAAGATTAGTAAACACAAAAGGATTTCCATTTCTCATTCTTCTGGCATCTCTTTCCATCACTTCAAGACTAGCACCTACGTGTGGAGCAAGATCGATTTTATTAATAATCAATAAATCTGATCTCGTAATTCCAGGACCTCCTTTTCTTGGGATTTTTTCACCTTCTGCTACATCAATAATGAAAATAGTAACATCCGCAAGATCCGGACTAAATGTAGCAGATAAATTATCCCCTCCACTTTCTATAAGCACCAATTCTATATCCGGGAATCGTGCTGCAAGTTCATCCACTGCTTCCAAATTCATACTGGCATCTTCACGAATAGCCGTGTGAGGACAACCTCCAGTTTCCACACCAATAATCCTATCATGAGGTAAAAGACTATTTTTAGCCATGAATTCTGCGTCTTCTTTAGTATAAATATCATTAGTGATCACTCCCAAATCATAAGTTCCATATAGCTTTCTGCTTAAACGCTCTAATAAAGCGGTTTTTCCTGAACCTACAGGACCAGCTACTCCTACTTTTATATATTTTCTGTTTTCCATTTTGATTATATTTTTGTTATTAATTATGAGTATTAGTTTTTCTTATCATTAAGACATATACAATCTTGAATAAAGTCTTTCATGCTGCATACACCTAATGTCAAAAGATGTATTGCAAAGCCCTACCAAGTCTCTTTCTACCTCAATTGTTTCTAAAACAATCTTTTCCATAATCGGATATAAAGAGAATAGAATATCCTGACCATCAAGTTGCCCAAGAGGAACGAGTTTAACCGCATTGGTAATCATTCCCGCTACCGATGTGTAATAGAAGCCTAAAAGTGCTTCATATAAAGGTATTTTCATTAAATAAGCATAGATTCCAAATACAATACAATAGTGAGAATTTGCTTGATTCTCTTGGATTGCTTTTTCATAGGCTTCCATTAAAGAAAAACTCTCCCTTCTTTTGAAAATTTTAATGAGTCGAAGTCCTAATTTCCGACTTGCCTGACGAATTTCTTTTGGACACTTTACAACATTACACTCATTATCAAGGCTTAAAAGTAATTCCAAATCTCCATTTTGCGCCGCTTCATATGCTAATTTCATGAACGCCCCATCATTATATTTAAGATTATATTGAAGCATATTTCCAACAAACTCTTTTGCTGTGATCCTATCATGAACAATTCTTTGCTGGACAAATGTTTCTAATCCATTGGAATGGGTATACCCTCCGATAGGTAATGTCGGGTCAGATAGGTGCAATAATCCCGACAAAAAGTTTATATTCAAATTATTCATCTTTTGGAGCTGCCATTTTTAAAATTTTAGTAAAAATTGTTGAGCCTAAACTTCCATGCCCATGAGGTTCTACATTAGATTTCAAGAGATTTAAAAGCTTAACAAATTGTTTTTCAGGTTTGAAACCACTTGCTTCCAGCCATCTATACATAGGCATTTCAAAAGGCAATAAGACTTTATCATCTTGAATAAAAAGCGGGATATGCTTATTTCCAATTTCATAACATACGGTTCCCATTTCCAGTAAAGAAACGGGAGACATTACAATAGCCTCCGTCTCCATAATATTAACCGCAATTACCTTTTCATTATCTTCAAAAAGAATATCTCCTTCTCTTAATCGCTGACCTTCTCTTAGGAACTTTATGGCAATATCTATCCCTAATCTGGTTTTTTTACGTTGAATTCTCTTCGTCGTTTCAAACCATTCCAAATCCAAATAATCCACAGGTTTTGTTGTGGGGTTTTGGATAAGATTACCTATTGTTTCGTTAATTATCATCTGTTTTTGATTTTTTTCTGAAGTCAAAGTTTTTGGAAATCCCAACCCCAAATGTGGAACCACTGATCCCGGCAACATAGTTTTTTGTCCAGCCTTCTTGCTTTGTTTTCGTTTGAAGCATCGAAAGTTCTGCGAATTTAAACTTCAACGCCCAACCTCCTCCTAATACTATTCCAATTAAAGGGTAAGCACGAAGGCGATATCCACTAAAGCTTTCCATTGATTCGGCAGTGGCGGTTAATTGTTGTCCCCAAACATAATGAGCATCAACCTGAGCAATCAACACAAAATATTTTCCGAGCATTACGGAGGGACTATACCAAATTCCGGCTTCATTTTGTTTATATATTACATTATGATCAACTGCATTTTGTGAATAGGCATAATTAACCCCAATCAAATCATTATTATTAATAAAATATCCCACTCCAAGAGGCGCACTCGAAACCGTACTACTACTCGTGGAAGGTGTCGTTATTTTTGAATAATCTAATGATCCGTAAACCATAAACTGCCCTTTTGGTCCATCCTCATCATCCTTTAACCTTCTTCCTCCTAAAAATTGTGCTTTTATCGACCCTGAACCCATAGACAATCCTACTAGGGCTAGGGAAAAAGCGGTTCTATTAAAATTGTTCATTGATCTAGAAAATATTAAATAGTTAGTTTTAAAAAGGCTCGGAAAAGCACCGAGCCTTTCCTTGCACATCAAAACAAATAATATAATTGAGTTAAAGGTAATTTTTCAGCAGGTTCACATGTGACATATTCACCATCAACCGTTACTTTGTAATTTTCTGGATTAACCTCAATAAGAGGAGTCTTATCATTATGAATAAGATCTTTTTTAGAAATATTTCTACAATTTTTTACCGGAAGAATCATTTTTTCCAACTTATACTCAGCTATTGTTCCATTGTCTATGGAGATCTGAGAAACGAAATTGGCACAAATTCCATATTTTGCTCTTCCGTGTGCTCCAAACATATTTCTATAAATAATTGGCTGTGGTGTTGGGATGGAAGCATTCGGATCACCCATTTTAGCAGCAATTACAAATCCTCCCTTTACAATCATTTCAGGTTTCACTCCAAATAATGCAGGCTTCCAGATAACCAAATCGGCTAATTTACCTTCCTCAATAGAACCTACATAGTCTGAAATTCCATGGGCAATTGCCGGATTGATCGTATATTTTGCCACATATCTTTTGGTACGGTAATTATCATTTTCTGCCCCTTCATCTTCTTGTAAAGCTCCCCTTTGGTCCTTCATTTTACTTGCCGTTTGCCAAGTTCTCGTAATGACTTCACCGGGCCTTCCCATAGCTTGAGAATCCGAACTCATAATACTGAAAACTCCCATATCATGAAGAATATCTTCTGCTGCAATGGTTTCAGGGCGAATACGAGAATCTGCAAAGGCTACATCCTCAGGAATATTTTTACTTAAATGATGACAAACCATCAACATATCCAAATGTTCATCAATCGTATTAACCGTATAGGGACGTGTTGGATTGGTAGATGCAGGAAGGACATTAGGGTACATGGCAGCTTTAATAATATCTGGAGCGTGACCACCTCCTGCTCCTTCTGTATGGAAAGTATGAATTACTCTTCCATTAATAGCTCTCATGGTATCCTCCAGAAACCCTCCTTCATTAAGGGTATCTGTATGAATTGCCACCTGTACATCATATTTATCGGCTACTTTTAAAGCAGCATCAATCACTGCAGGAGTTGCCCCCCAATCTTCATGAATTTTTACCCCCAATGCTCCTGCTTCCACTTGTTCTTCAATAGGCTCTTCAGCGGAACAGTTTCCTTTTCCAAAGAATCCAAGATTCATAGGGTATTCTTCAGCAGCTTCTAGCATTTTTTGCATATTGAATTTTCCGGGAGTAACAGTAGTAGCATTAGTACCGTCATTTGGACCTGTTCCTCCTCCAATCATGGTAGTAATACCACTATATAAAGACGTCTCAATCTGTTGAGGACAGATATAATGAATATGAGTATCAATCCCTCCAGCTGTTACAATATATCCTTTACCTCCATGTACTTCCGTAGAAGCACCTATAATCATATTAGGTGAAACTCCATCCATCGTATCAGGATTTCCGGCTTTTCCTATTCCTACAATTTTGCCATCTTTAATTCCTATATCCGCCTTCACAATTCCCCAGTGATCAATAATTACAGCTCCCGTAATACAAAGATCAAGAACTCCTTCATTTCTTTTTGCCGTAACATTTTGCCCCATTCCATCACGAACTGTTTTTCCTCCGCCAAAGACTGCTTCGTCCCCGTAATACGTGAAATCTTTTTCAATTTCAATAATAATCTCCGTATCTCCAAGTCTGATTTTATCTCCTGTTGTGGGACCTAATATATTGGCGTATTGTTTTCTATCTACATGTAAACTCATATTAATGATTTTTAAAATTTAATTCTTTTACTTTCTCAAGACTTACTTTTTTCTGATCATCAGAATGTACAGAACCATCAACAAGATTATTAAAGCCTCTCGCCACTTTATTCCCACCAATCTCCACTAATTCGACTTCTTTTTCTTCCCCCGGTTCAAAACGAATAGCCGTACTGGCTACAATATTTAATCTTTTTCCAAATGATGCTTCACGATCAAAGCTCATCGCTTTATTTACTTCAAAAAAGTGAAAGTGTGAACCCACTTGAATAGGTCTATCACCTGTATTTATTACTTTTATTTTAACTGTTTTTCTGCCTTCATTACAGATAATAGTTCCTTCTTTTACAAAAATTTCTCCTGGTATCATATTAAAAGTATTAACGGATTGGATTATGTACTGTAACCAACTTAGTTCCATCCGGAAAAGTGGCCTCTATTTGAACATCATGAATCATCTCTGCCACACCTGGCATAACATCATCTTTGGTAAGAAGATTAGCTCCTTCTTGCATAAGCTCTGCTACTCTTTTACCATCTCTTGCTCCTTCAAGCAAAAAATGACTAATCAATGCTACAGATTCAGGATAGTTTAGTTTAAGACCTCGGTCTTTTCTCTTCAAGGCAAGCTCACCAGCCATAAATAGCATAAGCTTCTCTGTTTCTCTAGGTGTTAAATGCATATTTTTTATATTTAAAATTGGACATACGATATCGGTCTGTCTTTTGAAAAGACAAATGGGAATACAGATAAAATCAAAAAAAGGGAATGAGTCTTACAGATCTGTATCTAGATACAAATCGTAAAGATCAATAGAATACGAAAAAAGATTAGCAGTCGGCAATTTTGAAAGAATGATACAATATGTATCGAGGAGCCAAGATGTGAACATAGCTGCTAAGTGTCAAAATAGGAGTATCAAAAGAAAAATTTTCAAAAAAGTAGTCTAACCATTGCTGTCCTACAATCGAATAATCAAATTTTACTTTCTCGACATCATTAACATCTGATAAATCATCAATAAAAAATACGTTAGATATTTCTGACTGTATATTTTTATTAGTTTTTTGTGAAAAGTGATCTTTTAAGGAAGGCTGAGAAGAATCTATACTATCTTTCTTATATACCCCAAAACTGGCACATAAGATCGTACAAAATAGCACGACAGAAAATAGTAATATCTTTTTTTTCATACCTTTCATAAGTGTTATGTAAAAGTAAAACATAAAAAAAACACACGCTATCAAAAAGGTTATTTAAAATGTTCAAAATCACAACAAGTTAGAATACCTTTTATCTCAACACACACAATAATCAACTCATATTTAAACACATACAAATAACAAATAAACCATCTTAATACTCTATATTTAAAGTATAATAGCCATAAGTAAAGTGAAATATTTTTACTTTATATACCAGAAAAATGAAATCATTTTATCTTTTATGTTTCGAAAAATGACATTTCTATAAATAGGAAAATATCACATCACCGACTACAAAAATAGATCCTATTTTTTCTTTTCTCTAATTATCGTAAATTTGTATACTTAATATCCTTAAGCAATTTAAAATAATACAACATAATATGTCAAAAGCAATTTCGCAAGTACCATTTGCCGTAAATGAACCCGTAAATTCGTATGTTCCAGGTTCTTCAGAAGTAAAAAGCCTTATAGCTCAATACAAAAAAATGTGGGCCGAGAAGATAGAAATTCCTATGATCATCAACGGTAAAGAAGTAAAAACAGATGAAAAAGTTCAGCTTCAGTCTCCTCAGGATCATGCTCATGATTTTGGTTTTTACTATAAAGGTACTATGCAACATGTTGATGAAGCCATTAATGCAGCATTAGCAGCAAAAAAAGAATGGAATGAATTAGGTTGGGAACATCGTGCTGCTATTTTCTTAAAAGCAGCTGATCTACTCGCAGGACCTTACAGAGATGTAATCAACGCTGCAACGATGATAGGACAATCTAAAAATGTACATCAGGCCGAGATTGACTCTGCATGTGAATTTATCGATTTTTTAAGATTCAATGTTGAGTTCATGACAGAAATGTATTCTGAACAACCAGTTTCTGACGCAGGAATCTGGAATCGTGTAGAATACAGACCTCTTGAAGGTTTTTGTTTTGCAGTAACTCCTTTTAATTTTACAGCCATTTCAGGAAATCTTCCGACATGTATGGCAATGCTTGGAAATGTCGTGGTATGGAAACCCTCGGATAAACAAATTTATTCTGCAAAAGTAATCATGGATGTTTTAACTGAAGCTGGTCTTCCAAAAGGAGTAATCAACATGATCTTCACAGATGGAAAAGATACTGCAGAAAAAGTATTAGCTCACAAAGATTTTGCTGGACTTCATTTTACTGGTTCTACCAAAGTATTCCAAGGAATGTGGAAAATGATCGGTGACAATATTCATAATTATAGAACATATCCAAGAATTGTGGGTGAAACTGGAGGAAAAGACTTTGTAATTGCTCATCCGTCTGCTAATGTAGAAGCAGTAGCTACCGCTTTAGTAAGAGGTGCTTTCGAATATCAAGGGCAAAAGTGTTCTGCAGCTTCAAGAGCCTATATTCCTCAGTCTCTTTGGGCTGATGTGAAAAAAGTGATGGAAACTCAGATTGCTTCTATTAAAATTGGTTCTCCTGAGGATCCTTCAAATTTTGTCAACGCGGTAATCGACAAAAATTCTTTTGATAAATGTAAAGGATATATTGACAGAGCTAGCACATCAGGTGAAGCCAAGATAGCTATTGGTGGAAAAGTAGATGATTCTAAAGGATGGTTTGTGAATCCTACCGTAATCGAAACAACAAATCCACAATACGAAAGTATGGTAGAAGAAATTTTCGGTCCTATTTTATCTGTGTATGTTTATGAAGATAAAGACTGGAAAGAAACCCTTGAATTAGTAGATTCTTCTTCTCCATATTCATTAACAGGTTCTGTTTTTGCACAAGATCGTTATGCTATTAATGAAGCATTTAAAGCATTAGAAAATGCATCCGGAAACTTCTATATCAATGATAAGCCAACAGGTGCCGTAGTAGGTCAACAGCCTTTCGGAGGAGGTAGAGCATCAGGAACCAATGATAAAGCAGGTTCTAAAATGAACTTACTAAGATGGACATCTGTAAGAAGTATCAAAGAAACTTTTGTGTCTCCAAAAGATTATAAATATCCATATTTGGGATAAGAAAGAATCTCACCATTTTAAAAATAATAAAAATCCGTAGAGTTTTAATCTGCGGATTTTTTGTTTGAAAACATTACATTAAGAAAACATTCTTTATATTTGAAAATAACCAAACATTAAAAAAATAATTATGAAGAACTTATTAGTAATTCCTATAGTAAGCTTAGTATTTTTAACCAGCTGTGCAGATAAAAAACAAAATAGAGAAGAGTTCAAAGAAGAACATAATAAAGAAGCTTTACGAAACAATCTTGGAGATAGTGCTGTTGCTCACTCAGAACCTGTACAAACCGTTCCCGATACCATACATGTACAAAAAGACACTCCTAAAAATAAATAAATAACAAAACCGCAGGAATTCTGCGGTTTTGTACTTAAAAAAACTTGACTGAAAACCTTGGGGTAATCACCCCAATTATTGTATAGAAAAAATAGTTATTTCCAATGCAGTAAAAGGTACTCATGCTAAGTTTTATTAAGGATTCATGGTGTGATATTAGTTTTTACCCTAATGAGTAAATTAGTTTTAGATATGGTCAATCATTGCGTGAACCCCTTAACTCTAAAACCGCTGCAAATATAGGAAAGCAGCTTCCTCGTTTATAACAAATGATTATCCGTTTTCCTGAAAATGAAAAGGACGGATACCCCTTATTCGTATATTATTTAATTGTTTTCAGGAAAATGAATATTATTTTCCTGATTATTCCCAGATTCTAATAATTTTATATATACAGAAGGTGAAAAATTGGTTACTATTTTAAAAACAGACGCAAATTTGCTATGAGAAGAAAACCCACATTCCTCAGCAAGAATACTAATCTTATATTGTCTATATCTTTCATCATGTACAAGTTTATCAACAATATAATGTATCCTTAAACGATTAATATACGTCTTAAAATCTACACTTTTATGTTGATTGATTACGTAAGACAAATATTTTGTATTGGTATTCAGTTCTCCTGCCAGAAAAGGAAGAGACATATTTTTATTATTATATAGATGTCCTTTTTCAAAATCATCAAGAAGTTCTAAAAGTTTCGCTTCCGTTTCGGAAGTCATAAGAGACTCATTACGTTTTTTGATTACATTATCATTTATATACTCAGTATTCATCCGAGATACATCTCCAATATGAAATAATTCTACTACATCCTGATCTTGATTTTGTTTCTTTTGCTTCCTGATGATACTTTTAAATTTTATATGTTGTTGTTTCTGTCTTACTTTGAAAAAAATAATTAATGAAATCAATATCATACATAAAGCAATAATCATAATATTTTTGACAATACTGATATGCACCATTCTTTTACTCGTTGTGGTTACATCTCTTGAAAAAATAGGATTTTTAATATTCGATTCATCATAAACTTTCACATATTTTTTGGTATATAAAGATGCTTTATACGAATCATTGATTCCTTCATAGTAATCATTGATATTAGCATATACTGCTTTTTTTAGATCAAAATGAGTGAAATTTTCTGCAATATGCTCTGCTTTATCCAAATACAATTTAGCCTCAGCCCATTTTTTTTGCTTCAACCTAATTTCTCCTAGACCATTATAAATCCATCCTGACAGAAATGAAGACCCTTGTAATAAGCTATCAGCTCTAATATAATGCTTTTCAGAAAGTTCATAATTTTGCTGTTTTGAAAAGATTCCACCTAACAACTGATATGAATTAGCGATATGATAAACAATCGTAGGATCATTAACTTTTTCGAAAGCCCATAAGGATTGTTTGAGATTATATATAGCTTTTTCATGATTTCCAACATTTGATTCATAGTAAGCCATTTCCTGATATAACTCTCCTAATAATTGATAATAAATTGCAGAATCTTCTATTGCTTTCGTACGCTGGAATCCTTCAGAAGTATATTTTTTCGATCTTTCATAAAGACCTACTAACCGGTATTTTTGAGCTAAAAATAACTGTATTCTTGCTCCCCATTCAGGATTGTCAACATGATTTATCCCCATATTTGCTTTTTCTGCATAACAAATTGACTTTTTAATATCTCCAAGTTGTTGATAAGCATTCGCAGAGGTCATAAGTACCTTTACTTTATCTAAAGGCATTTGTGCCGATATATATAATGAATCGGCCCTCTTTATTAGTTGAGAAGCTTCCTTTTTATGGATTTCACTTATACTTTTTTCGTAAACCTGATCAAAAATATTCTTTTCTTGGGCTGGAAGCAGAATCATTACAAACAAAAAGACAATTTTCAACAGACTTTTGGACATGCGTCAATAAATTATTACGTTATTTTTATAATAATTCATCATTTTGGTAGTGGTGTCTTTTTGTTTCTCCAAAAATAATGATATTTTATTTTTATTAGGTACAACATGTTATTTTATTTCTTACAAATAGCCACAAACAAATAAATTATTAAACAATAGATCTCAAAATCAATTGACTTTTCAAAATAAAACCTCATAAAATTATTGTTAAATGCATAACCTATTTGATAACTTAATGAGTACATTTGTAACTCAACAAAAAAATTATGAAAAAACTAATCTTATTTTCCTCTTTGTTCATGGGCACATTCATATTTGCACAGGGAATACAATTTGATGAAGGAAAGTTTGCAAGTATTCTTGCCAAGGCCAAAAAAGAAAATAAACTTATTTTTATTGATGCCTATGCTTCATGGTGCGGGCCTTGTAAGTTAATGGTGAAAAATATTTTCCCACTCCAAAATGTTGGTGATTATTATAATTCTCATTTCATTAACACAAAAATAGATATGGAGAAAGGAGAAGGACTTGACTTAGCAAAAAAATACAATGTAAAGGCCTTCCCTACTTATTTATTTATTAATGGAGACGGTGAAGAAATACATAGGACATTAGGCTATGTGGAAGAAAACGATTTCATTCAGTTTGCAAAAGATGCAGAAGATCCCAATAAAAGACTTGCCTCATTAAAACAGAAATTTGAAAATGGTGAAAAAGATCCTGAATTTTTAAAAAACCTTGCTTCCCTTACCGTTTATAACGATGTCGAATTTTCCGGTAAAGTTTTAGATCGCTATTTTCAGGAAAAACCAACAATGGATCAAGAAGATGTACAAATTTTATTAATGGGACTTCAGAGTACGGATAGTCCATTGTATAAAATTTTCCAAACGAAAAAAGAAGACATCATCAAAATAATATCAGCAGATCGATATGAATTCTTTGATAAAAACACCATCTTAAATACCATCATTAAAAAATCATATAATGCTGATACAAAGACTTGGAACGATAATTATTTTATGGCAGAAACTCAAAAATTCTTAAGTAGAGAAGAGGCTGATAAAATTTTAAAAAGAGCCAAAATAACCAAAGCTTTAAAAAATAAAGATATTACCACATACGAGAAACTGAGCCTAGAATTATATAAAGATTATTCTACAATAGGTGCTGAAGAACTCAACTCTATGGCATGGAACTTTTTTGAAAATGTCAATACAAAATCTTCTTTAGAAAAAGCGATAGCTTGGGCACAAGAGTCTGTAAAGAAAAATGAAAACTATGCTAATACCGATACATTAGCCAATCTTTATAATAAGACCGGAGATAAAATAAATGCTAAACGTTGGGCTGAAAAGTCAATTGAACTAGCAAAAAAAACAGGAGAAGACTTTTCAGATACTGAAAATCTATTAAAAACACTTTAAAATAAACAATACAAAAAAATCCGCAAAAAATATTTGCGGATTTTTTATTTTTACAGTGAATATAATTAGTATTCAAACAACACACTTCCCCAAGTGAACCCACTTCCAAATGCGGAAAGAAGTACCAAATCACCTCTCTTTACTTTACCTTTTTCTATTGCCTCACTTAATGCAATAGGAATAGAAGCCGCAGTTGTATTACCATATTTCTGAATATTGTTATGAATTTTCTCATCTGGTAATCCGAACTTCTGTTGAACAAACTGAGCTATTCTTAAGTTGGCTTGATGCGGAATAAACATATCCACATCCTCAATTGTTTTTCCTGCTTTTTCCAAAGCTTCTTGCATTGTTTCCGGAAATCTTGTTACAGCATGTTTAAACACAAAATTTCCATTCATAATTGGATATACTTCCTTACTCGTAACATTTTCAGGCTCCTTTCTCATTCTATCACTCCATCCATATTTAGATCCTGGAAACTGAGTACATAATTCATCTGCAAATTTACCTTCAGAGTGCATATTGGTGGCTAAAATATCCCCTGCACTGGCATCTTCACTAGCAGAAAGAATTATTGCTCCGGCTCCATCTCCAAAAATGACAGATACTCCTCTACCTTCATCCGAAAAATCCAATCCAAAAGAATGGACTTCAGCTCCCACCACTAAAATATTTTTATAAGTTCCTGCTTTAATGAATGCATTAGCCACACTCATAGCATATACAAATCCTGAACACTGATTTCTTACATCAAGAGCTCCAATGGTATCACACCCTAGCATCTCCTGAAGTAATACTCCACATCCAGGGAAATAATAATCTGGAGAAAGAGTCGCAAAAACAATATAATCTATATCCTTTGCCGTGAGCCCCGCTTTTGCTAAAGCAATTTCTGATGCTTTATAAGCTAAATAAGCAGTCGTTTCCTGAGAATCATTTCTATTTTTTCTATGTCTTCTTTCTTTAATACCTGTTCTTTCTGTGATCCACTCATCATTGGTGGTCATTAACTCAGCTAGATCATCATTGGTAACAACATTATCTGGAACATAAAATCCAATTCCCTTTATTGTACTTTTAATCATATAGTTTTTTAATTTTGACAAAGATAAAATTTATTTAATTTATCGTTTTCTAAAATATTAGTATTTTTACTCTATGTCAATAAATACCATATATAGAGACTCACAATGTGAGTGGGTAGACGTGGAATCCCCAACGCAGGAAGACTTACAATTTCTTCATGAAAGATATGAGATCAATAACCTTCTCCTAGAAGATACTTTAGATCCCAATCACTTACCTAAATATGAAGAAGACGGAAATGTAAAATTTTTTCTCCTACGTGAAAGCACTGAATTGGAAAGAAAGAATCTCAACACCATTAGTGATATCAGTACCAAAATCGGAATTTTTCTCATCAATCATACGATCATTACTGTTCACAGAATGAAAACCAATAGTATTGGCGAAACTAAAAGGAAACTATCCACCTTAAAAGAAGATGCAAGTCCGGAAAAAATAGCATTAATGATTGCACTTCTCATCATGAAAAGTTTTGATGATGAATCTGTAAGCCTCTTAGAAACAATGGATAATATTGAAAATGAAATTTTTCTTAAAAATACCAACCATACTAATCAGATCCGAAGATTATATAAATTAAAGAGAAAATCAGGGTTAAACTCCCGAGTTCTTACCATTTCTACAGACGCTATTGACAAATTTAAATTATTAGCATTACCCGATTCAGAATTTGTAGATTTAAAAGATAAACATAAAGATGTTGTCGCCGACTTTGACCATCTTAATATACAAATCACCAACCTTATTTCCATGTTTTTAGCACTTTCTGACCAAAAAGCAAACCAAGTGATGAAAGTTTTAGCCATCTATTCAGTCTATTTCTTACCGATCACTTTTATCGCGGGAGTATATGGGATGAACTTTGATGTCATGCCTGAGCTCCATCACAAACATGGCTATTATTTCACATTGGGACTCATGGCCTTAATTGTTATTATCACTTTCATTTATGCCCGAAGAAAACAATGGTAATGAATCCATCACTATACTCCAAGATTTTCAATATTAATGAATATAAAAACAAATATATACACTTCCCACATGATTATTATAAAATAGAAAAGATTAATTTATAATTGATCTTTTAGAAAAAAAACACCAAACACCAAATAAAACCATGAACACCCACACCCTTGATCAAATTCTGGAGGAAGAAATCCTTAGCCCACAATCTAAACAAAAACTTAAAGCACTACACGGAAGCATATCCTCTAAAGAATTTTCAGATTTATTAGATTCTCAGGGAAATCAATATGTCGAATTTGTGCAAGAAGGAGGTGGTGTCTGGGGTACTGCATTAGTAGGCTACCTCTATGGTCTTGAAATTTTTGGTATTCGCTTCCTAAAAATTGCCGGAACAAGTGCAGGAGCTATTAATACCATGTTAATTGCAGCTTGCAAAACAAAAGAAGAAATTAAAAGTGATGTGATTAAAGAAATTCTTTTTAATTGGAATTTTGCAGATTTCATGGATGGTAAAACCTATGTAAAAACAACCATTCATGCCATGTTGAATAACAAATATTTTCTAAAAAATAATTTTTACATTGCTGTTACTATATTATTATTTTTCGGAACTTTAGCCTTTGTTTTACCCACAAAAGCTACTTGGGAAACAAAAATACTTTTTGCCATTCCTTTATTTCTTGTTATCATCAGTGGCCTATTTTTATCAAAACTTTATTCGGACCTTAAGAAAAGAAATTCAGGACTTAACCCGGGAAATGCCTTTTTAAATCAAATGAAGGAAGCTCTGGAAAAATTAGAGATAAAAACAGTAGCAGCCTTGAATGAAAAATTTGTGCAAGCCGGTGAAAAATTAAACCTCAACTATCGTTACGGAAACGGCATGGAATATTATGTAATTGCTTTAAACAGTATTGAAGAAATTAAAGTAAATAATTCCGATCACATAGACCATATTAAATATAAAATCTTTTATGATAGTGCCTTAAATAATGAATACTATAAAAAAGATCCTTTTTATTTACTGAAATCAGAATATATTGTCATCACTACAGATATTAATGCTAAAATAAAGGTTGAGCTTCCTACCATGGCCAACCTATATTGGTCTGAAGAAGAACTCAAACGTATCAGCCCGGCAGAATTTGTTCGAGCCTCCATGTCTGTTCCGTTCTTTTTTGAACCCGTCCAAAAAATAATTGATAAGAGCGATGATTCTATAAAATATGCCTGGAAATATTGGATGAATACCAAAGAAGAAAATATTAATCCCGTGGGCGTTTTCATCGATGGTGGTAGTATTTCTAATTTTCCCATTGATCTTTTTCATTCTACAGACATTTTCTACCCACGAATGCCCTTATTCGGAGTTCAATTAACTAACGATACTGATATTCTTCACGACAAAGGTAAAACAAGCCAACAAATCTTAAAATCCCCTCTAACTTATGCCGGTAATATCATTAGTACACTAAAAGGGTTCAATGATAAATCCTTTCTTACTAAACATACTTTTTATCATAAATTCAGTATACAAACCGTAAATTGCGGAGCGAGTAATTGGCTCAATTTCTTCATGAAAAAAGAAGAAAAAGAAGAGCTTTTTAACAGAGGATTTCAGGCTGCCCTTGATTTTTTAAACAATTTTGATTGGGAAAAATATAAATGCGAAAGAATGATACTCTCAATGAAAGAAAAAAAAATATTAAAAGAAGAAGATACCCCAACTGTGGGATAGTCTCCTTGAATTTTAAAACAATGAAATATGGAAATGAAATACACTTGTAAATGTTGTGGCAAAGAACAAGAAAGCTGGCCTGCTCTAGCCTATTCTTCACCTAGTCTTTATATGAACTTATCAGAAGAAGAACTAAAAAACTCCGAACTTACTTCTGACCTATGTACTATTAAATATTCTGATGAAACCTGCTACTTTATAAGAGCCGTATTGGTTCAGGAAGTAAATGATAATTGCCAAAATCTTGAATATGGTGTTTGGGTTTCCTTAAGTGACAAAAGCTTTAGGGAGTATGTAGAAAATTATAACAACAAAAACTTTGAAGCAACCTATTTCGGATGGCTTGAAAATTATTTTCCGGATTATGAATTTGAAAATAGTATCCCCACCAATGTTGTGGTTGATAATACAATAGGTAGGCCTTATATTTACCCTCATCAAAGTTGTGATCATCCTTTTGTAGAAGATTTTCACAATGGTATTTCAAAGGAAGAAGCAGAGAGAAGAATTAATAGAGTTTTAAACCATAAATAGAACATCTTATGACACAAAATACCTTTATTCTCAATTATCTTAACGAAATTCGAAGACGCAGCATCCTTCTGTGGAGAGGGCTTCCCCAAGAATTTTATTATTGGAAACCTGATGATGAAGCAATGACTGCTATTGAAATGATAAGACATGTTCTTCAAGCCGATTATGGATGGAATATGATTATCCATCAAAGTGATATGAGCCATTACAAAACACCTTGGGAAAATCACCCGTTCATAAACGTAGAAGATGAATTAGAATTTGCAGAACCTTATGGACAAACATTCCTACAAAGCATTAAAAATTTCTCTGAGAAACAGCTTTCGGAAACCCTAATTATTCATCCAGGGAATGGAACAAAAAAGCTTTTAGGAGATTATTTATTGAGAATTGGCTATCATGAATCTGTACACGCGGGACAGTTTTTATCTTATTTAAGAACAATGAACATCCCTAGACCTTTTATTTGGGATTAATAATCTGAATTATTTTTCGTAATTTTAGATAATTACAAAATAATCCTATGAAAAATTCCACTTTACTATTATTTTATATTTTCATACATTTTGGAATCTTTATAAATGCTCAGAAAATTTCGGAGGGGCAATCTCTAGATATTAATGG
The DNA here is from genome assembly GCF_902728265.1 of Chryseobacterium potabilaquae. Taxonomy (GTDB): domain Bacteria; phylum Bacteroidota; class Bacteroidia; order Flavobacteriales; family Weeksellaceae; genus Chryseobacterium; species Chryseobacterium potabilaquae. The sequence goes on along the minus strand of NZ_CACVBR010000015.1, from coordinate 46,538 downwards.
TATGAATCTAACTTTTAATATCTTAAATAAAGAGAGTATTGAAGTTGGAGGAAAACCATTCGACCGTTATAAAGTTTCAGCTTCCATAAAAAATACCTCAGACAAATCCTACAACATACGACTATCTTCATTTCCACAAATCATTGATAACATTGGCCTTGTAGAATTAGACTGCCTCAACGCTACCGGTACCAAGCTGACATCCAAAAAGATTCAATTAAAAATGAAATCTCAAATGATTAATGTATCTTATTCTGCATATGATAAATCAGGAAAGTTCACCACCAATGTTATTCCTATTACAGGAAGTTATTATTTTGATCCGGGAGATACCATTAATGATAATGCCATATTCATTGTTCCCCAAGGAGAAAAGCCTGATGTAAATGTAAGAAGCCTTAGGTAAATATTATACTTTTTTCCACATCGGATCATGCTTTAAAACATTATTATACACAGAACAATTTTCGGAATGTGCCCCTTCCAAATAGCCAATGCTCATCAAAAACTCGTTGACAATTTCTCCTCCGGTAAATTTAAAGGTCTTTTTAAAAAGCTTCATCCATTCGGATAATGTTTTGGGGTGGTGATATTCTAACCATTTTTCAAATGAACCAAATTTTTCTTGCAGCTCAATAATTGTTCTGGCATTCTCAATAGCCGCATTGACTTTTAGTTTATTTCTGATAATTCCAGGATCATCGAGGAGTCTTTCACGATCTTTTTCAGTATAAGCTGCAATTTTATGTATATCAAAATTATCATAAGCCTCTCTAAAACTTTTTTCCTTTTTCAAAATAGTTTCCCAACTTAGGCCTGCTTGATTGATTTCCATAATCAACCTACCAAATAATTCATTATCATCATGGATTGGAAAACCATAATGATTATCATGATAATTTTTATGTAGCTCTTTTCTACTTTCAGGCTGCATTCCATTAATAGCTAAGCAATAACTCATTTTAGTATATCTTCTGTTTTTGTTAAAAATTTTTCTAAACTATCTTTAATATCTACACCAGTTCGATCGGCTAAAACAATAAGCCACCAGATATTTTCTGCTAATTTATGTTCAAGTTCAACTGCTGAATCTTTTTTCATCCATCTTTTTTGATGTGACATAATATTTCTACCCACCAAACCTGCATCAGTAAGATAAGCAAGAGTATCTTCTTCCAAAGTCCATTCATCGTTATGATGCTGAATTTCCAATTGATGATACTTTTTTCTGATCTCTAAAGATCGTTCTATAAGAATATCTAAATTATTTTGATTCATGGTACATCTAAAAATATAGGTAAAGATATAGACTGATTGTGACAACTGTCTGTCATGAGGTTTATTAATATATGTAAAAATTATTTTCAAGGCGGAGCCCTATAAAAAAACCTCCGAAGTTCTTCAGAGGTTTTTATATTAATTAGTGCATAGCTTCACTCAAATCTATTTTTTCTTTACTTTTTCTTTCTTTAATGAATAGAATAAACGGAATACATATCAAAAATATAACTCCTAAATATAAGAAAACATCCATGTAAGAAAGCACTGTTGCTTGTTTTGTTACTGATAAATCAAGCATTTTATAGGCCGCATTGAGTGCTCCATCAGGAGTCATTCCTTTAGCCACAAAACTCGCTTTTAATGTATTTACTCTTTGCTGGACATCCAAATCATTAACATCAAGGTGAGAAATTAGACTAAGCCGATATTTTTGACTTTCATTAGCAATGAAAGTAGTAATTGCTGCAATCCCAAAAGACCCACCCAACTGTCTCATCATCCCTGTAAAAGCCGCTCCTTGGCCAATTTCTTGACCTTTTAATGTACTCAATGATAATGATGTAACAGGAATAAACAAAAGTCCTAACCCCGCACCTCTCACTATGAGCATCCAGAAGAAAGCTTCTTTACTCGTATCGGGCGTTAATATTTTATATCCCCAAAAGCTATATACAAAGAAAATAAACAATCCTAAGGAAACAAGTATCTGCTGTTTAGCACCTTTAGTTAATAGTCGTCCAATAATTGGCATCATAAAAGCCGTAGTAAGGGCTGCCGGAATCATTAAGGCCCCGGACTGAAGCGCAGTCCAACCTAAAATACTCTGCGTATACAAGGGAACAATAAAAGTAGACCCATATAAACCAAATCCTAAAACAAATGACATAAAGGTTCCTATTCTTAAATTTCCATTCTTTAATACCCTCAATTCAACAATCGGATATTTAAAGGTAAGCTCTCTCCAAAGGAATAATATAAATCCTAAAACAGCTGCTGTCGTAAATGCTACAATCATTCCGCTTTGAAACCAATCTTCTTCATGACCTCTTTCCAAAATAAATTGTAACGACCCTACTGTAACTGCTAATAAAGCAATTCCGAGCCAGTCAACATCTGACACTTTACGTTTTTCAGCATATTTAGGGCTTCTCACAAATTGCAAGGTCATCAAAGTAGCCGCAATTCCGATAGGAATATTGATATAAAAGATATAAGGCCAGCTATAATTATCTACAATATAACCTCCCAATGGTGGCCCTAACGTAGGTCCAATAATTACTCCTAAACCATAAATAGCTTGAGCCATACTTCTTTTTTCAAGCGGATAAGATTCCGTAATAATGGTCTGTGAAGTTACTAATAAAGCTCCTCCTCCAATCCCTTGCATCAATCTGAAAAATACAAGCTCCCAAATATTTGTCGCATTTCCACACAAAAAGGAAAATACCGTAAATATGATAATAGAAGCTGCAAAATAATTTCTGCGTCCAAACTGTTGCGAGAGCCAGCTCGTCATGGGAACAATAATAACATTCCCGATGGCATATGCCGTAATTACCCATCCCACTTCAGAAAGGGTTGCTCCAAGATTTCCTTTCATCTCGTTCAAAGCCACATTCACAATCGTGGAGTCTACTATCTCAAGTAGAGCACAAAGAATTGCCGTAACCGTAATGATTACTCTTCGGGCTCCATATTCTACTAATGAATCTTGCATAAATTTTTAATAAGTATCTATAAAAGATGAGTGAGATATATTATTTCAAAGAAACTTCCACTTTTACATTCATCCCTGTTCTCAATTTTTTTGCAATATTTTTATCCAAGTTCACAAAGTCAACTTTTACAGGAAGCCTCTGAACTACTTTTACAAAGTTACCACTCGCATTATCTGGGGGAAGAAGTGAAAAAGTAGCTCCTGTGGCAGGGGAAAATGAACTTAGTATTCCTTCAAATTCTTTATCAGGAAAAGCATCTATTTCTATTTTCACTTTCTGTCCTTCCACCATTTTATCAACTTGAGTTTCTTTAAAATTAGCAACTACCCACTTTTGATCATTTTTAACCAATGCAAAAAGTTGGGATCCAGCTTGTAGGAATTGTCCGGCTTGAATAGGAACTTTTCCCACATATCCATCTTCGGGAGCCACAATTATAGTATATGACAAATTTAACTTAGCATTTTCTACGTCTACCTCTCTTTGTTTGGCAACAGAACTTGCCACACTTATTTGTTGAGAACTTGCAGCCGTTTGAGAAGATGCCACTGTAGTCTGCTGGGCAATCTGATTTCTTTGATCAACTAAAACCTGTAATTGTCTATCTGCAGATTGTTTCGCAGCCAAAGCTTGCTCATATTGTTGCTCTGTAATTGAATGGTCCTTTACAAGATTGGCATATCTTTTTAAATCCTGAGAAGTTTTCCACACATTTACTTTTGCTGCTTCAATCTGTGCATTCGCTGTCGTTACTGCTGCTTCTGAAGTATTTATATTCTTGGAAGTCGCTGTGGTAGTCGCTTGTGCATTCGAAATGTTGGATTTTGCTGTACTCAATGCTGCCTGAGCTTGTTCTAAAGCCATTTTCTGATCTCTATTATCTAAAATAACAAGGGTATCTCCTTTTTTAACAAACTGGTTATCTTTCACTTTAATTTCAGTAACATATCCAGAAATTTTAGAAATTACAGGTGACATATTGGAGGAAATTTGAGCATCATCAGTTTCCTCATGAAATTGTCTATAAGTATATGTACTATAACCATAGATTCCTCCACCTATTAAAACAACGGCTAAAATGATTGGAAAAACTAGACTTTTCTTCTTTTTAGGTTCTGTTGCTTGAGTATTATTATTTTCCATTTTGGGTATATCTTTCTTAATATTATTTAATTGTTAAAGTTCCTGTAGTTTGTAATAATTTTCTATATGCTAATGCAGCATCTGCTTTTGCATTGATTACTCCCACATTCGCTGAAATTTGGGCTGCATCTGCATCAAGTAATTCTGTCATAGTGGCAAGACCATTATCAAATTTATTTTTAGTAATTCTGTAATTTTCATTCGCTTGCTCAGCCGATTTTTCGAAAACAGCAATTCTCTTTTTTGAATAATCTGTATTCTGATATTCTTTGTTTACCTGCAGTTTAATGGTATCATCTAATAACTCATTAGTAGCTTCCAATTGTTTTTCTACAGCCTGAGATTTCTGTAATGATGAATTTTTCTTCCAAAGATTGGATAAATTATACTGAACTCCTACACCTACATTCACAGCATTATATATAGTAAGAAATTTTGGAATATCTGCCGCCACGTATCCTCCTGTAAATGCTATTGAAGGATAATTTTCAGCTTTTGCTGATTTTGTTCCTAATTCTGCTGCCTTTCTTTGCTGAGCCAACGCTTGTAAGTCTTTGCGATTATCTTTAGCTTCATTAACGTAGAACTCCACAGGTTTTGCATCCTCTCCTTCTTCAATATAATTTTGATCAACCTCAATTTCAGTATTTTCAGGAAGCCCTAATAACAAGTCCATATTAATATTAGCAATATTGTAGTTATTTTTTGCTTCTAGTAATTGCAGTTCAATATTTGACGTTTGAAGGTTAGCTTTTAATCTATCATTTCTGGCAATGATCCCATTATTCTCCATTTTCAAAAAAGTCTCATCTCTTTTTTGAGAAGCGCTAAGATTTTCCTCTAAAACTTTAATAGACTGATTAGCTTTGAATAAATTATTGTAAGCTTCAGCAACATTATAAGCAATCGCAACCTTATCATTTTCTGTACTCAGTTTTGAAGCCTCTACTAGATATTTTGCTGATTGTATCCCATATTTTATTCTTCCTCCGCTATAAATAGGTACACTAAGATTAGCAGACCCATAAAGAACTTGATGTACTTTCGGACCACCCGCAGTAGAAACTCCAGGAAGCTTTATATCAATAGTAGGTTCTATGGGAAGATACATATAACTTCCCGATATCTTAAACTCCGGAAGCTGTCTATTTTTGGCCTCTAAAAGGTCTGCAGTAGCTTCTTCAATCTTAGCCGCATCGATCTTAAGATTTTTACTATTTTGAATGCCTAGCTGAACTGCTTCATCAAGAGTAATTGTCTTTTTCTCTTGAGCATTAATGTGTATAATCCCTATCAGTAAGGGCAGTACAAAGACTGAATTATTGATTCTCTTCATAACCTAAAAGGTCTTTTAGTAAATATTTTATATGAATATTAAGTTCTGTATAATATCTCTCTTCAAAACTATCCTCCTCCTCAAGATCATTGAGAAACTCTTTATACATTTCCTTTGCATTGGATGCATAAAAGAGAGTTCCACTTATTGTAGAATGCAATAAATAAATAGGAGGATTTTTAGTGAAAATCTTTTTCTTTAATCCACTTTCAAGAATTTGTGAATACATAGAAAGGAATCCCATTTTAGTTTGTTTCAGAAAAGCTATAATCTGAGGATTTTTTGTATGCAGTTGCTCACGTTGCATTATTCTATAGAAGCATTTTTGATGTCTAACTCTTTCCGAAAATTGATCAACAATTTTTTTCATTTTTTCCCATTCATTCATATCTGTTCTTTCCAAAATATCTTTTGAAAAAAATTGCCCTTCATTCATTCTATATTCAACTAATTTTTCATAAAGTTTTTCCTTAGATCCAAAATAATAGGAAATCATAGAGATATTTACATTTGCTGTTTTAGCAATTTCTCTCGTTGAAGTCCCTTCAAATCCCTTTTCTGCAAAGAGCTTTTCTGCTGCAAATAATATATTTTCTTCTTTGGATATCATCTATTATGGGTTTTTCAAGCCGCAAATATACATAAGATTTAGATAAAATCAAACGATTGATTGGTTTTTTTTATTAAAATAAATTTAAAACACATCCCCTTCATATATTGATTGAGTATAATCTAAAAAAAAACAAGTATGCAATGGAAATTCAATCTATAAAATCAATATATATTAAAAAAATCAATTCATAGAATCTATTAATAAGCGATATCGATTTTAACTTATTGTGATGAATACAAATTATTTATACTTTTGTTCCAAACTTAAAATATGAAAAAAAACTGTATCATTTTAGGGCTTTTAATTACTTCAATATTACAGGCTCAACAACTAACAACAAACACAGGAACACCGGTAGGAGATAATCAAAATTCTAAAACCGTTGGCAACAATGGTCCAGTATTATTAGAAGACATCCATCTTATTGAAAAACTGGCTGCATTTGACAGAGAAAGGATTCCAGAAAGAGTAGTACATGCCAGAGGAGCAGGAGCAATGGGAGAATTTGTAGCCGATGCAGATTTTTCTGAGGTAACCAGTGCAGACTTTTTATCTAAAGCAGGAAAAAAGACTCCTGTAACTGTAAGATTTTCAACGGTAGTTCATCAACAGGGATCACCAGAAAGCTATAGAGATCCTCGTGGATTTGCCGTAAAATTCTATACCGAACAAGGAAATTATGATCTTGTCGGTAACAATTTACCCGTATTTTTTATCCGAGATGCAATCAAGTTCCCAGATATGGTACATGCATTTAAACCATCTCCTGTAACCAACGGAGCATCTGATGCCAATCGAGTTTTTGATTTCTTCGCTAACGTTCCAGAAGGAACTCATATGCTAACATGGTTATTCTCTGATTATGGTATACCGGCTAACTATAGAGAAATGAATGGAAACGGTGTACATGCTTTCAAGTGGGTAAATGATAAAGGAGAAGTTACTTACGTAAAATATAAATGGATATCTAAACAAGGAGAAAGAAACCTTACTCAAGAAGAAGCTGACAAAATACAATCAACTCAAACTGAGCATGCAACATTAGATTTATATAAAGCTATTCAGGATAAAAACTTCCCTAAATGGGACTTGTATGTACAAATGCTGAAAAAAGAAGACTTTGATGCACTAGACTTCAATCCTGTAGATGTAACAAAAGTATGGCCGGAATCAATAGCAAAATCTGTTAAAGTAGGAACAATGACTCTTAATCAAAATCCTGCTAACTATTTCCAAGAAGTTGAGCAAGCTGCATTTTCACCAGGATCACTCGTTCCGGGTATTGAGCCTTCAGAAGATAAATTATTACAAGGAAGACTATTTTCCTATTTTGATACTCAACGTCACAGACTTGGAGGAAACTTTCAACAGATTCCTGTAAATGCATCAAAAAATAATGTTCTTACCTATAATCAAAATGGATATATGTCGGTAAGACCACAAACTGGTGATGTAAATTACCAGCCTTCTGCTAGCAAGCCTCAAGTAGTAGATAATAAAAAATTCAAGTATTCACAAACCATATTACCTTCCGGAACAACAATTACACAAGGTAAAATTGATAAAGAAAATAACTTTAAACAAGCAGGAGAACTGTACCGTTCATTCTCTAAAAAGGATCAGGATAATCTAATCAAAAATCTTGGAAATACCCTAAATTCTGTAAGAGATAAAAAAACGGTAGCCAAAATGATTTCCTATTTCTATCAAGCAGATGCAGACTACGGAAAGCGTTTAGCAGCCTTTGTAAAAATGGATCGTAATGAACTAGAATCATTAATAAACGCTAAATAACCGTATGAAAACTTCTCTATCTCTAATATGGGTATTATTAGCATTATCCATAAACCAGCTAAAAGGGCAAGATATTTTTTCTTATGCAAGATCAAATGATGTAACTGAGCTTACAAAGTTTAAGTCAGAAATAAACAATAAAAACGATCAAGGCTATACCCCGTTAATTTTAGCAGTCTACAACAATAGTGATAAAGCTGCAAAATGGCTTTTAGAAAATGGCGCGAATCCTGATTCCCAAGATAATAATGGAAACACAGCATTAATGGGAGCAATATTTAAAGGATATCCGGAAATGGCTCAATTACTTCTTTCTTATAAGGCAAATCCTAATATTAAGAATTATAATGAAGCAACTTCACTTATCTTTGCCGCTGTTTTTGGTAAATCAGAAATGATTAAATTATTGATTGAGAATGGTGCTGATAAAAACATTAAAGATAATAGAGGAAAAACTGCTTTAGAGCACGCGACATTGCAAGGCAACACAGAAGCCATTGCATTATTACAATGAAAAAAAATTTTCTAAAATAAGTTTAATAATGAGTTAAGGCTTGCCGTATTTGCAAGTCTTAGCTTTTATGAATATATCTTGATAATTTAATTCCTAAATCAGTCCATACAATCTTAGGATTTCCATTTCGGGTCAGATGTAAATCAGCGGTATTAATCTCTTCTAAAATATTTTCAATATTAGCCCCACTGATAAACTGAGAAAATCCCACCCAATTAAATCCATTGGCATTAATTTTTTTATAGACCAAATCAGTAGATTGATAATTTTGAAGCAAAGCGAGTCTAAAAATTTCCGAGCTATAATTCAAAAAATTCTTCTGTTTCTCTCTATTCCATCCTGCAATCTCTCTCGCCCAAAAAATAATACTTTTAAGAAATTCAGGTTTCTTTTTAACCATAAAAGCATCTCTTACCCATTGAACAAATAATCTTTCAAACTCTTCATTTTTATTGGTTGATTTCAAAAGCTTGATTGCATCATTGAGATCTCCTTGAGCTTCATGAACTATTTCTTTTATTTTATCATCCGAAGCGGAACTATTCTTTTTCAAATATAGAGTTAAATCCTCGTCATTAATTCTAGTAAGCTCAACAATCTGTGTTCTGGAAAGAATTGTGGGAAGAATGTCATTGGTATTTTCAGCGGTCAACAGAATAACCGTTTTAGCAGGCGGCTCTTCTAAAAATTTCAAAAACTTATTGGATGCTGCAACATTCATTTTATCAGCTCTCCAAACAATTAAAATCTTAGTTCCCCCTTCAAAACTTTTTAAAGAAAACTTTTGATTTTGATCATCGATTTCATCCGCAGAAATAAAAAGCTGTTTGTTTTCTGACTCCAAAAATGTGGTCCAATCATCATAACTTGCATAAGGAGAAGCCATCATCATCTCTCGGAACTCATCAAACTTATTTTTACTTAAAGAATTTTTATTATCCGTAAAAACCGGAAAACTAAAATGGAGATCCAAATGATTCAAGTGCTCCACTTTTGAAGCAGCATGATCATTCTCTTGACTTAAGATTTCTCTTGCATATGCCAATACCATAGGAAAAGTTCCATATCCTTCTTTTCCCACAAAAAGTTGAGCATGGCTTATCCTATTTTCTGATATACTTTCTTGTAAAAGTTTTTTCAAATAAGCCTGTCCTACAATATTCTCCCAATTCATGTCTCAAAGATAAAAAATCTACAGAACAATCATCTGTAAAATTTTTGAATTGTAAGCAAGTTGGTAAATTAATGACTATAGTTTTCATTAATTAATTTGCAATTATATCATCAATTAATTATTTTATCATACAAATTAATAGGCAAAAAAAGAAAATAATTGAAAATTGACTAAAAAGTGGATTTATCATTACTGAACGGATATCATCCTTAACAAACTTTAACCTCATGAAATTTTTACAATTCATTAATATTTAAGATATTTGCGCATTGTTATTAAAAATAAAGAATGAAAAAAATCTTTGTAGTATCATTTATATCGGTTGGCTATTTCCTAAACGCACAGAGTTTAAGTAACTCTCCTTATGCAACTTATGGAATTGGGGATCAAAAATTTGATAATACGATTGAGACATCCTCAATGGGTGGTATATCTACCGCTTTTATAAGTGACTTTACCAGCAGCTTTAATTTTGCTAATCCCGCAAACAATGCAAACTTTGAACTTACTAGTATAAGACTGGAAGCCACCAATGAAAATAATTATTTCAAAACCAACTATAAAGATACTAAGTCGACAAAACATTCTACCTATCTATCGAATATAGCATTAGCATTTCCTATTTCTTCTAAAATAAAAATGGGACTTGCTTATCAACCTTATAGCTCAAAAAGCTATGATGTTATTAACACAGAAACAGCATCTGATGGAACTATTATTAGATCCAATAGATTCAAAGGAAGTGGAACCTTAAATATAGCACAGATTGCCGTATCTTATAAAGTAACGGATCAATTTTCATTGGGATTAAAAGGAAATTATTATTTTGGAAATCTATTCGATACCAACGAATTAGCACTTCCCAATGCTGAGTTAATCAATGGATATGAAACAAAAAATAGTATCAAGAACTTTAATTTCACATTAGGAACCAGCTATCAAAAACTAAATTCACGTACAGATAGAAAACTCACAATAGGTGCTACAGCAACTTTTGGTAATACCAGTAATATGGTTACAGAATATACAAATAGTACCTACTTTTACTCTGATTTAGCAGGAACTGTAAAAAGCTATGAAAGTATTATTGACCAAAAGAGTACAAGCTCTAAAAACCTGCTACCATTACAAGCCTCATTAGGGGTAGGATATGGAGAAGAGAATAAATGGTTTTTATCTGGTCAAATCGATTATAAAAAAGGAGAAAGCATCACCTATTTTGGTAATAAACTCGATCTACAAGATTCATATAGAATCTCTGCAGGAGGCTGGTATTTACCTAATTATAACAACTTTAGAAACTATTTTTCAAGAGTTGTATATAGATATGGTGCATTCTACGAAAAAGGAAGTCTACAAATTGGAGGAACAAACATCAACAAAATGGGAATTTCTGCAGGGGTAATGCTTCCATTCAAAAATAGCAGTATTACAAGAATGAGCGGGTTAGAAATTGGTATCGAAGCAGGAAAAAGAGGAACTCTTAAGAATAATCTGATCAACCAAAATTTTATAAACCTAAAAGTTGGATTTAACTTTGCCGATAAATGGTTTAGAAAATCTTTATATAACTAAAAATGATCTTGTTCAAAAACATACCATTAAAAAAAAATATAGCATACCTTTTTAGTTGTGCTATATTTTTTATGTTTACAGCCTGTGAAGAAGATCTTACAAAAGCAGGAAAGAACCAAAGTAAAAATTTTCCTTCACAAATTATCAATAATGCTAATATTATTCAAAGAGACTCAGGATTTGTTACCCTAAGAGCCAAAGCTCGTATCATTGAAAAATACGAATTAATAGATAGTCCTTACATTGTAGCTAGAAAAGGAATTAATATAGAATTCTTTGATAAGAAAAAACCTAAAATTCCCGGAAAACTAAGTGCAAAATATGCCCGAATTTTTGAATATAAGAAATTCTATGAGGCAAAAGGTGATGTAAGAATTACCACCAATGAAGGCCAAAGATTTGCTATGCAAAGTATTTATTGGGATCAGAAAAAAAAGCGTATATATACACGAGATACAGTGTATGTAACAATGGAAGATGGCTCCACTCTTATTGGAGCGAACGGAATGACCGCTAAGGATGATTTTTCCGAATATACTTTTTATAAAAATACAGGAGATTTTAGTACTGCAAAAATTTCTCAGTCTAAACAATAAAAAATATGACCATACATGCTATCGGACTTATGTCTGGAACAAGCTTAGACGGATTGGATATCTGTTTAGCAAAGTTCCAGAGAAAAGACCAATGGAGTTTTCAAATCATAAAAGCTGAAACCATTTCCTATCCTAAAGAGTGGGAAGATAAGCTCAAAAATGCTATATATGCTAATACAGAACAGTTATTAGAATTAAACTCAGAATATGGTTTTTATTTAGGAAAATTAGTAGATAATTTTATTCATCAATATGATATAAAAGATATCAGTCTTATTTCCTCTCATGGCCACACTATCTTCCATCAACCTCACAAAAAATTCACCCTACAAATTGGAGACGGAAGAGCCATCAAAATTGCAACCAATCTGCCCACCATTTATGATTTCCGTACTCAGGATGTTTTAATGGGAGGAAATGGTGCTCCACTGGTTCCAATAGGTGATGAACTCCTTTTTTCAGAATACGATGCATGTCTTAATCTAGGGGGCTTTTCTAATATTTCTCTAAAAGTAAATAATGAACGTATCGCTTTTGATATTGTTCCTGTCAATATTGTTTTAAATAAATTAGCACAAAAGTTCAATAAAGACTTTGATAAAAATGGAGATCTGGCAAAGGAAGGTAAAATAAATAATGAATTATTACACACCCTCAATTCATTAGATTTCTATAACAAAAGTCATCCGAAATCATTAGGAGTTGAATGGTGCCATAAAAACATATTTCCTTTATTTAATAGCTTTGCAACGCTTGATATACTAGCAACTTTTACAGAACATATTGCCCAACAGATTTCAAATGTTATCAATCAATATACATTAAAAAACATTCTTTTTACAGGAGGAGGAACCTATAATCAATATCTTATTGAAAAAATAAAGAGTAAAACAACAGGAGAAATTGTCATCCCCGAAAGTCAGATTATAGACTATAAAGAAGCCTTGATATTTGCTTTTATGGGTATTTTACGTTTTAATCAAGAGATCAACGTCCTAGCATCTGCGACGGGCAGTGCACGAGACCACAGTTCTGGAATTATAGCATAAAAAAAACCTTCAATATTGAAGGTTTTATTTGTAAGCTTCTATCTTATCTGTCAATGTATTGATGAAGTTTTGTAAAGGCTTTTCTACCATCATTTTGATAAAAGGATTAAACTTACCTTCAAAAAGCATCTGCACTTCCGTTTGATTTTCATTAATTGGATTCAATGTTGCTGTTAGAGAAAAATCTAAACTAGAACTTGCTGACTTTAAAATAGCTTTTTGATCATTTACTTCATCTATTTTTAAAGCGATCTCTGGCATTCCTTGCAATCCAAATTTAAACCCATTGTCTCTTATTTCAAATTTTTGGAGACCATCCGGCATAAAATCTTTATAATTTTCAGGAGATTTCAATAACTCGGTTAGTTCTTTGGATGATTTATTGACAATAATCTTTCGTCCTTCTAAATTCATTTTTTATTTTTGTATTTAAATTCTTAATTCTTACAAATGTATAAAGTTTTTGTGAACGAAAAAAAATTATTACTATCTAAGCAGCCTGAAAAACTAGAAAAACAGCTTAGCTATGAAAATTTCACAACTTTAGAAATGGCCATAGACCTTCTAGAAAATACATCTGTGAAGGAATTAAATGTATTTGGCGAAAATATTGATGAAATATGGACAGAATTTCAAAAGCTTTTCAAAATTATAGAAGCAGCTGGCGGTATCGTCAATAATGAAAATAAAGATATTCTTTTCATCAAAAGGCTAGGTAAATGGGATCTTCCTAAAGGAAAAATGGAAAAGAATGAATCTCGTGAAGAGTCCGCTATTAGAGAAATAGAAGAGGAAACAGGGCTTAAAAATGTTGAATTACTTACATTTATTAATACCACCTATCACATTTATGTGGAAAGGAATGGAGAAAAGATATTAAAATGCACTTATTGGTTTGAGATGAATTTCAATGGAAAAGACACCTCTAAACCACAAATAGAAGAAGGCATTACTGAAGTAGCTTGGAAAAATAAACATCAAATTGAAAATGAAGTTTTCCCAAGCACCTTCAAAAATATTAAACTCATTATAAATGATTTTTGGAATACAAAAAACTAGATAAAATCTATTAATTTTTCCAAAGAAACACCCCTTGAAGCCTTAAGTAGGATATTTTCAGATTGAATTTTATTCAGTTTTAAATATTCTATTAATTCGCCTGTGTTTTCAAAAGCCCCTTTCAATAGGTTAACTTTTTTGAAATGTTGACCTACCGTAATTATTTCATTAAATCCCAGATCTTGGGCCATTTTTAAAATATTTTGGTGCTCCTTCATACTCTCCTCCCCTAGCTCCAGCATATCTCCAATTATGATCGTCTTGCTTCCGTTAAAAGTAATAAAATTTTTCAAGGAAGCCGCCATTGAGCTAGGATTAGCATTATATGTATCCAAAACGAGTATTTTGTCTTCTTTTTGAACAATTTGTGAACGCATATTAGTCGGAGTATACTCTTCAATCGCCTGTTTTATTTTTTCAAAATCAATATTGAAGTATAGTCCCAGACTCACTGCAGCACAAAGATTGGTGAAATTATATTCTCCTGTAAGTTTTGATAAAACGTTAGTATTGTCATATAATATCCCTACAAAATGTTCTTTTGTGAAAGGTATAAATTGATAATCCGAAGATTCCTTACCAAAGGAAATAACAGGTGAATAATCTTGAATTTTCTCTACCTGAATCGCATCGTTCTCGTTGACAAGAATAGTTTTATGGTGCTGTTTTAAATAATCATACAATTCAGATTTTCCTTTAATAACTCCTTCAAAGCCTCCAAAACCTTCTAAATGCGCTTTTCCAAAATTGGTAATATATCCAATATCTGGTTGAGAAATAGTACACAGAAATTCAATTTCCTTTTGATGATTGGCTCCCATTTCAATAACTGCCATCTCATGCTCCTTCTTAATCGATAATATAGTTAAAGGAACTCCAATATGGTTATTGAGGTTTCCCAAAGTGTATTGTACATTGAATTTTTTTGAAAGGACAACATGGATAAGTTCTTTTGTCGTCGTCTTTCCATTACTTCCTGTGAGTCCAATTATAGGAATATTGATTTGTTTTCTATGATAAATAGCGAGCTCCTGGAGAAAAGTTAATGTAGACTGAACGTAGAATATATTCTTATCATTATTTTCAAAAATTTGCTGTTCCACTATCACAGCCAAAGCCCCCTCATTAATGGCTTTTTCAGCTAATGTAGCCGCATTAAAATTATCGCCAGAAAAAGCAAAAAAGATATCATTTTTTTCTATTTTTCGACTATCAATAGTTACCTTATTTGATTGTAAAAATAATGGATAAAATTGTTCTATATTCATAATTCAAAAATAAAAAACCTTCCAAAATTTTGGAAGGTTTTTTATAAATATTTTTGAGAAATATTATCTTCTTGTTCTATTTTTATCGTTTGCTCTAGCATCTTGCGCCACACGGAACCCAATCCATCCAGCAGCTTTTCCTTGACCTTTATATCTTCTTTGTCCCGGATCTAACCAATAAGCCGTATCTTGCCAAGAACCTCCTTTAACAACTCTAATTTCATTAGTAATTGAAGATGTTCTTTCTTTAGAGTCTTTTTGTAAAACTACTCTACCTCCTGCATCTACGATAAACCGAGTTTGTGGAGAGTTATACATATTGTAAGCCGCTGCAGAGTCTGAACCTCTATAGCTATCCAATGAAGATTGTCTATCTCCATCTCTATAGTTTCTATAATCTGCTATAGTCTCTCTTTCAAATTGACCAGGTAAGTTCTTGTATACCAATCTTCCATCAGCCAAAGTATCATACTTAATGTTACTATCATCAATCATTTTATAGGTACCATCTCCATTTTTCACAATAGCCTGAGGCATATTCCCTCTATAATAATTGAAATCACTAAAGTCTTCATCAATGATAGGTCTGTACACATCTGCTGTCCATTCTGCAACATTTCCATACATTCCATAGATTCCTAAATCGTTAGATGGATAGTCTCTTACATCTGAAGTTCTTGCAGAACCATCATTCTTCCAACCTGGAAGCCCGGAATAATCTCCTCTTCCCATTTTGAAGTTTTCAAGGAACATTCCTTTATCTCTTCCTTTAGTACCTCTTAATCTTTCAATTTCAGGCTTTTTACCTAAATATTGGTTATACTCTCTATTTTTCGCCATTCCTAAAGCCGCATATTCCCATTCTACTTCAGTAGGAAGTCGAAATTTCTGAACCATAGCAGCATTAGGCGCTCTGTTTGCAGCAAGAAGTCTTTGATTGGTTGTTTTCATACCAATTTTTTGCTGCATTCTTTTTTCGTTAATATATCCTTGTATCTCCGGATCGTTAGATTTGAATTTATCCATATTGAAGGCTGTACCTCCTTGATTATTTGATTCATTCATATATAGATCCTTTGCGATAACTCCTGATTGCATCAAAGCCTTTTCATTAGCTCTGTCAGTTAACCATTCGCAATATCTATTAGCTTGTGTCCATGAAACCCCAACTACAGGATAGTAGTCAAATTCAGGAGACCGGAAATACGTTTCATTATAATCGTTTCTAGATAGCTTGTTATCCCATAATAAGGTATCTGGTAATGCACCGTTATAGATTTCTCTAAAACTAGGATCACTTGGAGGAAATACATATTTCAACCATGTCAGGTATTCACGGTATTCATAATTAGTAATCTCAGTTTCACCGATAAAGAAAGAACTTACCTGCATTCTGCGAGGAGAGTTATTCCAATCGTGCATTACATCATCTTTCACTAATCCCATTGTAAAAGTCCCACCTTCTACATATACCATCCCCGGCCAACCTTTCTGCTTTTGTTGCTTTCCTGCAAAAAACCAACCTTGTTTTTCGTTTGGTTTCCAACCTGTCTTACTGACAAATTTTTTAGTACCACCTCCTTTTCTGGTACCTGACCCTCCACAGCTGGTTAATGCAAGTGTAGAACTTAATGCTATTAATGAAAACAACTTTAGTTTTTTCATAGTCGATATAAATATTTTCAAAGTACAAAGAAAAATAAATTATTCAATAAATCAAATAAAGATTTGATTTTTTTTGAAAAACGGTAACAAATTAATTTTATTGTATCACAATTTAATTATAAATTTTCATTTATTTTGTAATTCAGAAATTTCAATATTAAATATGAAACGAAAAATAACGCTTCTATTTCTAACAATCTTCGTATCAACCATTTGGGCACAACGTATCACCGTTGAGTGGAATGGATCCAAAATTCAGGACTTTGGCAGTACCAAATTAAATCTTCCTAATTTCAAAAATGAAGGATTTTCCTACGGTCAAAATAACATTTTTATCACAGTCCAACAAAAAATTGGAGAAAAGCAATTAAAAATATCCAATCCTGTATGGGAAAGTATTTCCAACAAAGACCTTTTTGAACTGGATAATGGTCTGCTACAAGAAAATGATGTAACCAACGTTACTTACTATTACATTAACGGTGAAAGATATGCAAGCATTATGGTATCTTTATTTAAAAATGTAAAAGGTAAAGCCCAACGTCTTTCCTCATTTGAAATTTCCGAAACATCAGTTTCTAATAATAGTGCTCGAATGGCCGCTAAAGTAGGTACAACTAATAATCCTTTATCAAGTGGTACTTTCTATAAAATCAAAGTTGATAAATCCGGTATTTTTAAAATAACAACACAGTTTTTAAAGGATAATGGAATCAATCCATCATCTGTAAATCCAAAAAATTTCAGAATTTATGGAAATGGAGGCCTGATGCTTTCTGAAAATAATCAAGATGCAAAATATAGTGCCTTACAGGAAAATTCCATCCAAGTTATAGGTGAAGATGATGGAGTATGGAATGATAATGATTATGCTTTATTTTATGCTCAAGGACCCAATGGATATAATTTATATGACCTTTCCAATGGAAATGGATTCAAAAGAATTGAAACTCGTGGAGATAATAGTAATAATTTGAAAAATATCTATGATGATTATTCCTACTATTTTATAAATTTTGATAAAGGAGCGGGAAAAAGAGTACAACCCATGAATGTAGATTTACCATCTACCCCATTAATCACCCGATATGATGATTACCAAGTCATCAACAATGATCAAAAAAACTTAATGAAGACGGGAAGAATATGGGTAGAAGATAGCCCCTTTACTACCGAGAAAACAGTTACCTTCAATACGAGGTCTCCCATTCAAGGAACAGATATCATAAAATACAGAACACAAGCTATAGGCTATACTTCACAACAGAATACGCTAAGTTTTACGATTAACAATCAGAATCTGTCCACTATACCTATTCCGGCTAATGGTCAAAATATTATTTATGATTTTTATCCCGCCAAATATTTTGGCAACATATCCAATTTAAGTGGCAATCAAATTACATTTAAATACAATCCTAATATTTCATTGAATCCTAATGGATCTTTTTATCTAGATTATGTAGAAGTACAATATAAAGAGAATCTTTCTTTCAATGGATCTCAAATGAATTTCAGAGATTTTTCTCTAGTAAGTGGTAGTAATACCAACTATGGATTCAGTATTTCAAATGCTTCCAATATGGAACAAGTATGGGATGTAACTGATATCACCAATGCCACTGGAAGAGTAAATAAAGCCACTGGAAATGCGACTTTCAATTTTGGATATTTTGCGGCAGATCAAAATTTTAATAATGAATTTGTTGCCTTCAGAAATGATGCAGCATTTTCACCACAATTTGTGGGTAGAATTAATAATCAAGATTTATCTGGTTTACAAAACGTAAATTATTTAATTATTACTGTTCCTGAAATGATGGGACAAGCACAAAGAATAGCCAATTATCATCAAACCAAAAACAATTATAATGTACAAATTGTTGACACTGAAAAAATTTACAATGAATTTGGAAGTGGTAGTAAAGATCTTACAGCTATAAGAGATTTTGTCACTAAGCTCAATACACCTCTTGGTAGTCTTAAATATGTATTCATATTAGGAGATGCATCTTACGATTACAAAAATAGGATTTCCAATAATTCTAATGTTGTTTCAAGCTATGAGAGTGAAAATTCTGCTGACTTTATAAATTCTTATGTCACAGACGACTATATCGTTATGACAAAGCTACAAACCTCTCAAAGTATTCTTGGTAACCTTCCTGATTTACCTGTAGGTAGGATTCCCGCAGCCAATGTTTCCGAAGCAATGAATATGATGGATAAAGTATTGGCATACTATAATAGTTTACCTGGTCAATCCACTCCTTTTGGTGAATGGCGTATGAAGCTTGATTTCGTTGTAGATGACGATCATGATGAAAATACATTCAGTACACCTGTTCCTTTCCATACCACTATGAACAATTCTTTAGTTAATGTTTTTGAATCAGGGACGCAACTTAAAGAATACAATGTAAGAAAGTTATACCTTGATGCTTTCCAGGCACAAAGTACAGCTGGTGGACAAAGGTATCCCCAAGTAAATCAAGCTATTTCAAATGATATTGGTAATAGTTTGTATCTTTTCTATTTTGGACATGGAGGAATCAATGGATGGGCACAAGAAAGAGTGTTAACAATAGATGAAATTCAAAATTCAAATAATTTCTCGAATGTATATAGCAGATTTCCTTTTGTATCTACTATTACATGTGAATTCACCTTATGGGATGAACCGAGTACCTTTTCAGCCGGTGAACAATTCATCAAACTGAAACAAGGAGGAGTCGCAACCATGATCACTTCTAGCCGCGCGGTCGGAATTGGATATGGTATTGATTTTACCAATCTGTATACCCAAGAAATATTCAAGTTAGTAGGTGATGATTTTGAAACACTGGGGAATGCTCATTTAAATGCAAAAAAACTGAAAGGAGCCAACACCAACCATATGAAGGTTAACTTTCTGGGTGATCCGGCAATGAAAATGAGTAGACCTCAAAGGTTATTGGTCATTGATAATATAGAGACTCCTGTACCAGGATTAATTAGAGGATTGGATTTTATTAAAGTAACCGGACATATTAATAATCCTAATGGAACGGTCAATACTAGTTTTAATGGAAGAGTTGTTATTAATATTTTTGATAAAAGATTAAACAAAAAAACGTTAAATAATGACGGAGATCTCACAGTACTTAATTATACGGAAGAAGGCAGTGCTATTGTAAAAGCTTCAGGAACTGCTGTAAACGGAGTTTTCACAGTAGAATTCTATGTCCCTAAAGATATCAATTATGCGGTAGGACAAGGTAGAATTTTAGGATATGCAGACAACAAATCTATGGATGTATTCAATAATCAGGCAGTACAAGTTGGAGATATCAATCCAAATGGTCTTAATGATAATGAACCTCCAAAAGTAAAACTCTATATGAACAATACTAATTTTGCAGATGGAGGTATTACCAACCAGAGTCCTATTTTACTTGCTTGTATAACGGATGATACAGGTATTAATTCTACAGGATCCGGTATTGGTCATGATATTACCACTTATTTGGACGGTCAGATTATCAACACAATTGTTCTAAATGATTTTTATTCTTCTGGAGAAGGAAATGGATGTCTAAACCCTTCATTAGCAGATTATCAAAAAGGAAACGTAACCTATCCTTTCAGAAATTTAGCAATCGGGCAACATCAACTTTCATTTAAAGTTTGGGATATAAACAATAATTCTACAACTGCTACGTTAAATTTTGAGGTTAAGGATGAAGCAGACCAACATCTGATCATTAACAGACCATTAAATTGGCCTAATCCTTTTACCAACAAAACGTATGTTCAATTTGAACATAATTGTGATGATATACTTGATGTAAATGTTCAGATATATACCATAACAGGAAAATTAGTAAAAACAATATCTCAAGCAGTTATTGCTGAGCCCTTTCTCCAAGGTTTCCGAACGCCTCGTCAGGCTATAGAATGGGATGGAAAAGATGATTTTGGCTCAACGGTTGCAAAAGGTACATATATTTTTAAGATATTTGCAAAAAGTCAAAATCAAGAAAAATGCAAAGGTAGCGCCACTGCAGTAGAAAAAATGGTGCTTTTAAAATAGTTTTAAAATAAAAAGTCAATAGTATTAATAAAAAACTGACAATATATAAAAGACAACATATGAAATTAACTACTAAACTGCTTTTTGGAATTGGGTTGGGGGCTAGCTTTCTGGGATATTCCCAAGATCTAAGCCTCGTAAGGCCTGTATTAACCGGGGCTCCTTTTTTAAGAATTGCGCCAGACGCAAGAGCCGGAGGTATGGGAGACCAAGGAGTTGTTACTTCTCCGGATGCATTTTCTCAATTCTGGAATGCTGCAAAATATCCTTTCAGCAAAACAAGCTCTTCATTAGGGGTTAACTATACACCTTATATGGGTAAGCTTACCAATGACGTATTTTTATTATATGGAGCGTTCCATAAATTCTTAGGACAGGAAGAAAGATCCACCATCTCTGCGAGTATTTATTATTTCAATATGGGAGAAGTAGACCTTACCCAATTAGTAGGTAATGAAGTAACTTCAATGGGAACATCAAAACCAAACGAATTCTCCATTGATGTTGCCTACGGACTTAAACTTTCAGATTCATATTCCATGGCAGTTACAGGTAGATTTATCCGTTCTGATTTAGCCGGTGGATTTAATACAGATACTACTCTTAAAGCAGCAAACTCTTTTGCGGTAGACGTTTCAGGATACTATACTTCTCCAAGATTCTCTAGTTTTGGAGGATATGATGGTAAAGTTAATGCTGGTTTTGCGATCCAAAATCTTGGTCCTAAACTAGACTATACAGGAAATGAAGAATCACGATCTTATCTTCCTACAATGGCAAGATTAGGTGTTGGTTACGATATGTATCTTGATGATATGAACAGAGTTGGGATAAGTGTTGAAGGTTCTAAACTATTAGTTCCCGGATCCGAACTTGTAGGTACAGATCCTAATACAAGAAATCCGATTTATGCTGTCCCTAATGTAGGGGTAATGTCCGGAATAGGAAAGTCATTCAAAAACCCTAACAGTATCATGTATAGTGGGGCAGTAGAATATTCATATGACAATGCTTTCTCTGTAAGAGGTGGATATTTCCATGAAAGTGAAGTGCAGGGAGCAAGACAATTTGCGACTGCCGGTGTTGGTTTAAAATACCGTTCTTTTGGACTTGATATCTCTTATTTGATTAATATGTCAAAAATTAATACTGCGTTGGATAATACCTTACGTTTTGGCTTGACATGGAACATCGGTGAAGATACTTCTAATGTTGATTACTAAAAGTAAATACAAAATAAGTTTATAAAAGTCTCATTTTTATGAGGCTTTTTTTGTTGCCAATAATTATTTTTGTAATATGAAGAACTATTCTGCAGAATTTAAAAAGTTTATAACAAGTCAGTACGTATATTCTGCTATCAGAATTACACTGGCTACTGTTTTGCCGTGTTTAGTTCTCGCTCATTTCGGTCTTCTAAAAGAATATTTTCTTTTTCCTTTAGGAACTGCATTTGTAGCTCTTACGGATCAACCAGGACCTTTCATTCGAAGAAGAAATGCATTAGCATTTGCTATTATTTGTTTCATTCTCATTGCTCTTATTGCGAGTATGGTAATGAATATTAAAAGCTTGGTCGTTGCGGAAATTATTATTTTTGGAATGTTTTTCTCCTTAATCGGAGTATATGGACAAAGACTTGCTGCAGTAGGTTCTTTATCCTTAGTTGTTCTGGCTATTTTTATTGACGGCCATCTTACAGGGGATAATATTTTAAAAAGTTTACTCATCTTTGCTTCTGGTTGTGCATGGTTTCTATTAATTTTTTTAGTTGTAACCACCATCCAACCTTATAAACTTTCAAGTCAAATGATTGGAGAAAATTATCTCCAACTTGCTGAATTCTTAAAAATCAAAGCCAATTATTATCAGAAAAATCCAGATTTTGCTAAACTAACGTCCCAAGTTATTGCAAAGCAAATTGAAATTAAAAACCTGCAAGAAGAAACTAGAGAAACTGTTCTTAAGACCCGTACAATTGTAAATGAGTCCACTACGACAAGTCGCCTTCTCATGTTGATGTTTCTTAATTCAATGGACCTTCATGAAAAATTAATGACCTCCGAAAGTGACTATCAAAAGCTTCAGCAAAGTTTTGAAAATAGTACTATTTTGGTAAAAATTCATGACTATTTAAATGTACTGGCCGAAGAAATTACCAATATTGGGATCTCTCTTCAAATTGGAACTAAGGCAAAGCCTTTATTTAACCTCGAATCGGAGCTAGCAAGTGTAAATGCTTATTATTTCGATCTTCGAAACAAGCAAATAACGCCTAACAATCTGGAAAATTTCATGATTCTCCGACAGATTTTAATGCGTATTAATGAAATTACTAAAGAAGTCAATGATATTTATAAAATATTTACGCAAAATGTAAAATTGGCAAAAAGTCTTTCAACAGCATTGGATTTGAAAAAATTCATGCCAACTGAGGAAAAAATGAATGTTCAGGTTCTTCGCAACAATCTCTCTTTCTCTTCTCTACATTTCCGTCATGCTGTAAGAATAACTATAGCTTTATTAATAGGTTACTTATTTTCATTATTCCATTTCTTAGGCATTGGTCATACATATTGGATATTAATTACGGTTGTAGCCATTTTAAAACCCGCCTACTCTATTACGAAACAACGAAATTTATTACGTCTTTACGGAACTGTTAGTGGCGCTATCATTGCCTATGTTATATTATATTTTATCCATATAAATAGTCTATTATTTAGCATACTTCTATTCAGCATGATTTTATGCTTTAGCTTACTAAAAGGACGCTATTTTTGGGCTGTTTTGTTTATGACCATCTATATTTTTTTAAGCTTTAATTTTTTAAGCCCCGGAAATATTGATGTCATTTTTAAAGATCGAATTTTCGATACCATAATTGCAGGAATTATTGCCTTTACTGTATCCTATCTTATTCTTCCTGTTTGGGAACATACACAAAATTTGGATCTTATGAAAAAATCGGCAGAATCCAACCTTCAATACTTTGAAAGTGTCATTTCCAAATTTTTGGATGCAGGTTTTACGATTGAAGATTATAAAATAAAACGTAAAAATGCCATCATTGCTTTAGCCAATCTTTCTGATAATTTTCAAAGGATGCTTTCCGAACCTAAAAACCAACAGAAAAAATTGGAAGTAATCCATCAGTTTGTTGCCACATCTCATCTAATGACAGCATATACAGCGTCTCTTTCTCAATATGTGAAAAAAAATGAAAAATATCCAGAAATAGATGTAGAAAGCTGGAGTAAAAAAATTGAAGCAGAAATGCACCAAATATCAGCTCTTTTGAATGGAGAAAAAGTAACTGAGACATTAAGAATGGATAGTCGATTGAAACCAGATGATGAGTTAGAAGAACTTCTTCTTCAAAGAAAAAATGAAATTGAAGAAAATGAGGTCTTAGACAGACGAGATCCCGATAAAATATCTCATTTAACAGAATTAAAAAACATACACGATGTATTAGAGCTTATCTATGATGTAGCTAAAGAACAAAAAAAGGTCATTGAAAAATATAGAAATGAAACAACATCTACTCCTCTACAATCGTAAAACAATAATCATCAAAAAATTCCACTCTGGCTTTAAATTCATCTGAAAAAACCTCATCATAAACGCGACATTGTATATGATGTAAATGCTTTAATTCAAAAGGTTTTACTTCATAATTTTTTTTTAGTGACCAGTATTTAGAATGATGAATCTTATACATACTTTCTTTTACACTCCAGATAATCGTATAAAAAGTATCGGCTTTCTCTTTGGGAATAAACCCCCGTTCATTTTCATAGGTGAATTTATCAATAACCCTCATGATTTTAGGATTAAATTTTTCGATATCAATTCCAATTTTATTTTTGGAAATGGCAATCGCTGCAAATGGAAAAGAATGAGTGATTGAAATTTCTGCGTCTTTGGGACATAGAAAAGGTTCTCTCTCTTTATATAAAATTTTAGAATTCGGTTTTAAATCTTTCAGAAGCCTTCTTACCATTAATACTTCCAATAGTTTTTTAGGATGGTAATCTTTTACTTTCTCTGCATTTTCAGGTTCTAAAAGGTCATCTATATTCAAATCTTCATCCTCATCATATTTCCAGACAAGAATTGTGGCAGTTTCATCAGAAAAATCTCGGTAAAGGGGCATTGTTTTTTTATTCCCTAAAAGTAGTAAAAAGATATTTATTTTAAAACCCCAATATAGTATGCTTTAAGTAACATATATACTGATGTATCAAGCTATATAAAGGAACTTAAAGTCTGGTTTTTTTATCTTAATTATTAATTGTAATTTTGTGTTTCATTAACTGAATTTAAACTTATTCATTACATATGAGTACTACAACACAATACATTCCTTATAAAGTTAAGGATATTTCCCTAGCAGAATGGGGCAGAAAAGAAATTACTCTTGCGGAAGCAGAAATGCCAGGATTAATGGCCATCCGTGAAGAATATGGTCCTTCTCAACCACTAAAAGGTGCAAGAATCGCAGGATGTCTTCATATGACTATCCAAACAGCTGTGCTTATTGAAACTTTAGTAGCTTTAGGTGCTGAGGTAACTTGGTCTTCTTGTAATATATTCTCTACACAAGATCATGCTGCTGCTGCAATCGCTGCTGCAGGAATTCCAGTATATGCTTGGAAAGGTATGAACGCTGAGGAGTTTGACTGGTGTATTGAACAAACTCTGTTCTTCGGTGAAGACAGAAAACCACTCAATATGATTTTAGATGATGGTGGTGATCTTACCAATATGGTTTTTGATAAATATCCGGAATTAACAAAAGATATTAAAGGACTTTCTGAAGAAACGACTACAGGTGTTCACAGACTTTACGAAAGAATGCAAAATGGTACATTAGTAATGCCGGCAATCAATGTAAATGATTCTGTTACTAAATCTAAATTTGATAACAAATATGGATGTAGAGAATCTGCAGTAGATGCTATCAGAAGAGCAACTGATTTAATGTTAGCGGGAAAAAGAGTCGTAGTATGTGGTTTTGGAGATGTTGGTAAAGGTACTGCAGCTTCTTTCAGAGGTGCTGGTTCAATTGTTACTGTTACAGAAATTGACCCAATTTGTGCATTACAAGCTGCAATGGAAGGTTACGAGGTTAAAAAACTTGATAGTGTAATTGAAAATGCGGATATTATCATTACAACAACGGGTAATTTTAATATCGTTCAAGGTTCTCACTTCAGAAAAATGAAAGATAAAACGATCGTTTGTAATATTGGGCACTTCGATAATGAAATTGATATGGCATGGTTAAACGAAAACTATGGGGCCACTAAATATGAAGTTAAACCTCAAGTAGACGTTTATAATGTAGATGGAAACGAAATCATCATCTTAGCAGAGGGGAGATTAGTTAACTTAGGCTGTGCTACTGGACATCCAAGTTTCGTAATGTCAAACTCTTTCTCTAACCAAACGTTGGCACAAATCGAACTTTGGAAAAATTCCAACAAATATGAAAATAAGGTATATACCTTACCTAAGCATTTGGATGAAAAAGTAGCAGCATTACACTTAAAAAAATTAGGTGTAGAGTTGGAAACTCTTACCGATGAACAGGCAAAATATATTGGAGTAACGGTTGATGGTCCTTACAAACCTGAATACTACAGATACTAATATTTATTACTATTAAATATCAAAACTCTCCAAAATTTGGAGAGTTTTTTATTAAGTATGTCTTCTAGAAATAAAATCTTCATTTGATGATCATAAAAAAGCCTTACTGATTTTGTAAGGCTCTACTATTTTTTATTGATCATATCCATTAGGATGCTTCGCTTTGATATCATCAACTGTTCCTAATACCTTATCTTTTAAAGAATCTTGATATTTCTGGAGTTGATGAGCCACCTTAGGTTCATGACTTCCCAAAATTTTTGCGGCTAAAATTCCGGCATTCAAGGCTCCGTTTAAGGCAACTGTTGCTACAGGAATTCCACCAGGCATTTGAAGAATGGAAAGAACAGAATCCCAGCCATCAATAGAGTTGCTTGATAAAATCGGAACACCAATGACAGGCAATGTTGTACAACTTGCCACCATTCCCGGCAGGTGTGCTGCCCCTCCTGCTCCTGCAATAATGACCTTCAAACCTCTATCTTTCGCTATTTTAGCATAATCAAACATTCTCTCGGGAGTTCTATGTGCAGAAACCACGGTCAACTCATAAGAAATATCTAAACTTTTTAAAAAATTTGCGGCTTGTTCCATAATTGGCAAGTCACTTTGACTTCCCATAATAATTCCTACCATCTTCTTATTTTATTAGCTCCTCAAAGATAAAAAATTAAAAAGGTAAAATACAAAAATGTGAAAAAACAAAAAAATACTATTACTTTTGCTCAAAAATCAGTATCGTTATATTAATATCGCTTAGGATAAATGTTGAAAGATTATAAACTTATATTAGCAATTCTCACTGTTGCCATTGTTTGGGGAACTACCTTTTTATCAATAAGAATTGCTGTAGAAACCATGCCTGGATGGTTTGTTGCAGGAATCCGTCAATCTCTTGCTGCCATTATAATGCTTCTGATACTTATTTATAAAAAGCAATTCAAATGGATTGGGCGAAAAAATTTAACCTATCAAATGGTGATTTCTTCTTTAATGCTAATTACAGCCAATGGAATGACAACGGTTGCAGAAGAACATGTCACAAGTAGCTTAGCATCATTAATTACATCCTGTTCTCCTATTCTTGTATTTTTAGGAAGTGTTGCGCTTGGAATCCAAAAGTTCAGTGCAAAAGCTTTAGTTGGAGTTGGTCTTTGCTTTAGTGGTATTCTTATTATTTTTGGAGATGGACTTGTTGACCTAAAAAATCCAGACTATGCAACAGGAATTTTTTATTTACTCATTGCAATCATAGGTTGGGCAGCAGGTACAATTTATACTAAAAAATTAAATATTAAAAGTGATAATATAATCCTAAACCTTTTCTATCAATTTGCTTTTGCTGGAATTGTACAGATTATTTTCGCATTCTTATTTGCTGAAAATTATAATTTTGAAAACTGGAATATTAGAAGTATCTCTGCAGTGTTTTACTTGGCTATTTTTGGTTCTGTAATTACATTTTTAGCATTTTATTATGCTCTTACTAAAGTTTCTCCAGTTCAAATTTCTATTCTCATTTATGTCAATACCATCATTTCTATTTTATTAAGCTGGCTAATTCTAAATGAAGAAATTACCTTTAAGTTTATTATGGCAGCTTTTTTAATTATCTTAGGAGTATTTATTATCAATTATAATAAAGAAATGTTTAAAAGCCAAAAAGTAAGAAATGAAAAAACCGGTCTATAATAAACCGGTCTTTAAATTATATATAAGCTTTTACGCTTACCATACTTTTTACTTTCACTAACTTTTCCAGTAATTCTTCTCTAGAATCTGCAAGTACATTAATATGCCCCATTTTTCTTCCAGGCTTTGTTTCCGTCTTTCCATAAAGATGGACATACGTTTTCGGTAACTTAAGAACCTCTTCCATCCCTTCATACAATACTTTTCCTGTATATCCATCAGCACCAACCAAATTTAGCATTCCACTATACGTCAAAGGATCTGTATCTGCTAGAGGTAAATTTTTCACCACTCTATACATTTGTTCAAATTGTGAATTACTATTTCCTTCTTGGCTTTGATGTCCGGAATTATGTAATCTTGGAGCTGTTTCATTAACCCATATTTTTCCTGCTGTATCTAAAAATAATTCAATAGCAAAAAGTCCGGGAGAATGGATAGCATTTAAAAATTTCTCAGTAATAGAATCAATCTGTCGTTGTGTATCATCCGTAATCATTACCGGGCAAATATTAAAATCTAACAGGTTTAATTTAGGATCTGCCACCATTTCAGTAACCGGAAATGTTTTTGTTTCACCATTTTCATTTCTTGCAACAATCACGGATAATTCTTTTTCTATATCAACCAATTTTTCAATTACAGAAGGTTCTTTCCATATATTTTGTAAATCTTCAGGAGTTTTAATCACTTGTACACCCTTGCCATCATATCCTCCTGTATTCATTTTTTGAACAAAAGGAGTAGGCATAGTAATTTCCTCATCATTATTCCAAACTGCCTGGAATTCAGGACTGGGTATATCATTCTTTTGATAAAATTCTTTTTGAAGAATTTTTTGTTGAATAACTTTTACAATTTTAGAATTAGGAACAACTTTAATACCGCTGGTTTCAAGTTCTGCCAAAGCATCCGCATTTACATGCTCTATCTCTATTGTTACTACATCTTTATCTTTACCAAAATGTAAAACGGTCTCATAATCATTAAAGCTCCCTTGAGTAAAGTGTGAAATATTATGACAAGGTGCATCAGCAGCAGGATCTAAGGTATAAAACTCGTCATCATATTTCAATGCATTCTGAATCAGCATTCTTCCCAATTGACCACCTCCTAAAATTCCTATTTTCATTTTTTATTTTTTAGATTTACTTTTTTTATACTTCAATAATAAAATATAAACCCGCCAAGTTTGCAATACCATTAAAGTAAAGTCATACCTGACCAGCCTTTCCCTATTTATTGTATTTTATCAAGTTTTAAATATCCTAACCCCATTGGACTATTCGGAGTTACCACATCCGTTTTTTCCAAAATAATAGAATACTTTTCTTTCATGTGCTTAGGTAAAATATCATTTACATTAAATATATCGTCAATATCTACTCCATGCTTATCATCAATATGGCTTACTGCACTATCAAACCCCATTGTCTTATAAAACGCAGTCTCTTTTGCCTTTTTAATGATTTCCCCCATCGATTTACCAACCATCAAATGTTGTTCATGAAACTCCTTAAAAAAACCCTTCTTATACCCTCCTAAATTAATAAAGTATAATTGGTTTTCAGAAGATCCATTCCCTTTTTCTACAATTTTCACTTCATACCCATCAGCAAATTTTACTTCTTGATGACAATCGATATGAATCTTTTCTTCAGCTTCTTTCCAAAAATTTTTTATATCCGGAACTAAGTCTTTAAGGTTTTCTGCAATTCCAAAGAAAACATCGTGTTGTTCGATATTTCTGCCTTTAGGGGTTGCACCGAGAACAATATAAAATAATTTCACTTCATTTTTCATAATACAAAAATACGGTAAATTTATATTTTTCAACGTTTGGCCAACTAACACAATAGTTTTATATTTGTATCATGTCAGAAATCATTATTCTCTTCCTTGGAGCTATATCGGCAGGACTTCTAGGTTCACTTACTGGTTTGGGAGGGGGCGTTATTATCATTCCTTTATTAACATTAGGCTTTGGTGTTCCTATGCATTATGCTATTGGTGCCTCATTAATTTCAGTAATTGGAACTTCGTCTGGAGCGGCAGTAGCTTTTGTTAAAGAGGGCTTTACCAATATGAGAATTGGAATGTTTTTAGAAATTGGTACCACCGCCGGTGCTATTATGGGAGCATTGGTTTCGGGAATGCTTAACCCCAACACTATCGGAATTATTTTTGCCAGTATCCTTCTTTTAACAGTTATCTTAAACCTTAAAGGAAAGCCAGACCATCAAGAACCGCTTATCAAAGGAAGTCTTGAAGATAAACTTAAATTATATGGAACCTTTCCTGATAAAGGAGTATTGAAAAGTTATTCTGCAAGAAATACTGTACCTGGCTTTTTAATGATGATGTTTGCTGGTGCTATGTCCGGATTATTAGGAATTGGCTCTGGAGCATTGAAGGTACTCGCAATGGACAATATGATGAAACTGCCTTTTAAAGTTTCAACAACAACAAGTAATTTCATGATCGGGGTAACCGCAGTAGCAAGTGCCTTAATCTATTTTCAAAGAGGTGAAATTATTCCAGTAATTGTGGCTCCGGTATTAATAGGAGTTGTGGTAGGAAGTTTCATTGGTTCTAAAACATTAATGGTTTCTAAAACAAAGAAATTGAAGACCTTCTTTGCAATTGTCATCACTATTCTATCAATTTATATGATGTATAACGGTATTAATAAAAGTTTCAGATAATGAAAAAGAACTTCACAGATGTTGATTTGAATCGTTCCGTGGGAAATCTCTTAAGATTAGGAGTTGTTTTATCTGTTACAACTTCCCTGATAGGATTTATTAAATTATTCTTAGAAGGTTTTAAAATGCCTAAAAAATACTCCTTACTGAATATCGGTTCATCTTCTGAAAAAGTATGGGGACATTTCTGGAATTCATTATGCAAAGGTGAAGGAATGGCTATTATTCAATTAGGAATTCTTCTTTTAATTTTCACTCCCTTAATGCGGATCATTTTCGCTTTAGTAGGATATTTAAAAGAAAAAGACTACGTATATGTTGTTATTTCATCTATTGTTTTGGTTATTATGGCCATAAGCTTCTTTACTGGGTATGCACATTAATTAATTTCTCCTAGATTTCATAAAATTCTAAAGGCAATTGATCCGGATCTTGTAGGAAAAAGAACTCTTTTTCTGTAAACTCATCTATTCGGATTTCTTCACATTCTATTCCTTTATCAATCAAATCTGCTCTTTTCTGAGATATATTATCTACAGCAAACGCCAAATGTCTTAGCCCACATGCTTCAGGTCTGGAGGGTCTTTTAGGAGGATCTGGAAATGAAAATAACTCTATTACATAATGATCTCCAATAGCAAGATCAAGTTTATATGATTTTCTTTCTTCGCGGTATACTTCCCGGAGAATAGTGAGTCCTAAAACTTCGGTATAGAATTTTTTAGAAACTTCATAATCTGAGCAAATTATAGCAATATGGTGAATTTTCATTTGTAAATTATTTTTGGTTATTATAGAGAGTCCCGATATGTTTCTTTAATCAGGTTATTCTTCTAATTTTTTAAATCATATCATAAAAAAACGAGCTAATAGGCTCGCTTTCTTGTATATAAATAATTAAAATACCATTATATCTTTAACAACTCCATTTTTTTGAGTATACTGTAATAATTCCATCTCAATGAAGGATTTAATTTTTTCTTCTTCCCCATTATTTGGGAATAACAGATGAACATTCGCCCCAGCATCCAGAGTAAAGAATAGAGGTAAGCTTGTTTCTTTTCTGAAATCCCAGATCTTATTGATCACCTCTAATGTACCCGTTTTCATTAGAATAAATGCAGGATCACTCATCATCATCATTGCATGCAATGTAAGCGCTTCATGCTCAACTAGTTTAATAAAACCTTCTAAATCTCCTTTTTTAAGAATTTCTTTCAATGGGACAAAGTTTTCTTTAGCCTCTTGAAATCGTCTTTCCGCATAAGGATTTGTTTTCATTAAACCGTGTCCAACTGTTGAAGAAACACTTTTCTGACCTTCATGAATTAATAATACCCAGTCATTAAAATCTTTGAAAACCTGATGAATTTCCGAATTAGGATACTGAATAGCAAATAAGTCTGAACTTCCTTCAACCTCATCGCATTCTCCCCAAACCACCATTCCATTATATACACTCCTACATGCACTCCCACTACCAAGCCTTGCTAAGAATGAAACTTTCTTCACCCATTCAGTTTCTGATTTTTCGCCGGTAAAGATTACCTCCAATTCCATAAGACATTTCGCTATCGCCCCAAATCCAGAAGCCGAACTAGCAATTCCTGAGCTATGAGGAAATGTATTTTCTGTTTTGATAATGTATTTTCCCTTCAATATCCAAGGAAGATATTTTTCAATATTTTTAAAAAATTTCTCAATTTTTTCGGCAAATTTCACTTCTTCAATTCCTGTCAGAAATGTCTGTACAGAAAAGGGTTCATTAGCTAAAAACTCCATACTGGTATTGGTCTTACAATTATGTAAAGTATAGCTTATACTTGGATTGGCCGGAATTTGATCTTCATACTTCCCCCAATACTTGATTAAAGCAATATTGGAAGGACAACTTGATGCAACCGTTTGTGAACTGATATTATAATTTTCTTTTCCTAGAAATTCCTGTGTTGTCATAATTTAATTTGCAATGATAAAACTTAATGTTGATTGCTATAAAAGATAATCTAGTTTTTAATACATCTTCTCTATGATATTTTCATATTTTTTTAGAACCACATTTCTTTTAACCTTTAATGTTGGCGTAATTTCACCTGTATTGATATCAAATTCAGAAGGCATTAAGGTAAACTTTTTCACTTTTTCAAACTCAGCCAAATGACTTTGTAATTCATTGATTTTTTCTTTATACAATTTAATGATCTTCTCGTTTTTTACAGTTTCCTCCCAATTGGTAAAAGAAATATTATTTTTCGTAATAAAATCGTGTAAAAATTCAAAATTAGGAACAATTAATGCGGATACAAATTGTCTCCCTTCTGCTATTAATACAATTTGTTGAATATAATTATTATTGGTTAAAATATTTTCAATTTGTTGCGGTGCAATGTATTTCCCATTGGATGTTTTCATCAAATCTTTAATCCGATCCGTAATGATTAAGTTTCCTTTATCGTCAAATTTACCAGCATCTCCCGTTTTAAACCAGCCATCTTCTGTAAAAACTTTTTGGGTTTCCTCCATTTTGTTATAATATCCTTTCATAATACTATTTCCTTTTACTTGGATTTCATCATTTTCTCCAATACGAACCTCAACACCAGGCAAAGGTTGTCCGCTACTTCCATGCTCAAAATGGGTTAAAGGGAAAAGTGTTAAAGTGGCCGTTGTTTCCGTGAGACCATACCCAACCGTAATATGAATTCCAACAGAATCAAAAAATCGAGTTACTTCAGGAGATAAAGAAGCACCCCCACAAGGTAAAAACCAAAGCCTGCCGCCCAATCTTTCTTTTATCTTACTGAAGACCAACATGTCTGCAACAGAATTTTTTAATCGTAAACTAAAAGGAATTACCTTTTCATTTCTTTTTAATTCTGCAACTTTCCATCCTATTTCCAATGCCCAATCAAATATTTTCTTTTTAACAGGTGATCCTTCTTCCGCTTTTTGCAATACCCCTGCATATACTTTTTGAAAAAATCTTGGAACTGCACACATCATAGTGGGTTTTACCTCACTTAAGGTTTTTACTATATCTTTAGGATCTTCAAGAAAATAGACCCTTGCTCCACCGTATAAACAAAATAGGCTCCAGCTTCTTTCAAACACATGGCTTAAAGGTAAAAAGGCTAAGGAAAGTTCCTCTTCAAATTTTTCAAAGGGAAAAAACTCAAAATGGGCTTCAAACGCGTTAAGAAAGTTTCCATGAGTTAACATAACCCCTTTTGGTGTTCCCGTTGTTCCGGAAGTATAAATTAGGGTAGCAATATCATCATATTCTTTTTTACAAATATCTAATTTTGAAGAGGCCTTTGCAATAAAATCTTCAAGATAAAAGCTGTTCAATTCTTTATTAATCCAAACTGCTTTTTTGGAAACAATGATAGTATGAAGCTGAGTATTTCCTTTTTTTATTATTTCAAGGCAACTATCGTATTGATACTGATTACCTACTAAAATTACCTTTGCATTGGAGTCATTAATGATATATTCTGCCTGTTCCCCATTATTAGTTGAATAAATAGGAACCGAAATTGCACCTAAAGACAACGAAGCTAAGTCAAAAATCATCCATTCAGAAGAATTATCCGAATAAATTGCGACTTTATCATTTTCTTGAATCCCTATATTCTTAAGTGCATTGGCTGTTTTAAAAACTATATCTCCAAATTTTTTCCAACTCAATTCTTTCCAGGTTTCTCCTTTTTTATTAAAACCAATTGCTGATTTTATGGCATGTTTTTCTACATTTTTACTGATAATAGCCTCTGCCAAATTCATTTTTTCAACTTTTTATCGTTAATATAATTATTAAGATGAAAATCAATACTTTCTTTGATTGGAATGAATTGATAATTCAATTTTTCTTTAATTTTCTGATTAGAAATAATATTAAAAGAAGATATAGATCTTATATTAGACTTTGTGATCATTCTTAATTTAGGAATAAGCCATCCAAAAAGTCTATTGGCAATCAATCCTATATTAAGTTGTTTTTCAGAAAGAATCATTGCTTCTGTTAGTTTTAGCTTTTTTCTAATCCGCTTTCCTATTTCAGAATATTTCTTATTCTCAGAAACAATAATAAAACGTTCTCCAAAAATATTATTTTCCATGAGTTCGATAGCGATTTTCGCCACATCTCTTACATCTACATAGGCAGAACCTCCAGAAAAGGTAACCCTATTTCTCTCAAAAGTAGAAAAAATCTCACCACTGCTCTGGTTCCAATTTCCTGTTCCTATAATGATTCCCGGATTCAAGATCACCACATTTAATCCCTCTGCAGATGCTCTCCATACTTCCATCTCAGACAAATGTTTTGTAATGGAATAGGCAGAATGTTCCCATTTAGGATTAAAATCAGACTCTTCATCAAGCTCACCATGCTCGTTGAAATTATCTAGAACAGCAATAGAACTTACGTGGAGAAATTTTTTAATACCTGCTTCTTCGCAAGCATATAATAAATTTTCTGTACCTTTCAAATTAGTCTGATACATTTCCTTTTCATCCTTAGGATCAAAGCTTACTTTGGCAGCACAATGGTAGACCTCCTCAATTCCTTTATTTAAAATATCTCGTAATGAATTAATATCATCAAAATCTATATCTACCCATTCTATTTTATTAAAGAAATCATTCGAATTCTCCGTATAAAATTTATATGAATTTTTTACATCATACAAATTCCTTCCCGCTCTTTTGGCTGCATATACTTTTTTACCTCTTTTAAGAAGTTCCAAAACAATCACTCTACCCAAAATTCCGGTCGCTCCTGTTACAAAAACCATATATTATCCTTTATTTGGTTGTTGACTAAATTATAATAATATTCTTTATCTGGCAATTTACATTCTCATAAGTACACCATAAAAATTACGTCATGCAAATTTGCGACTTTTAATGCATAACTCAATTTTATTTCAATTATATTATATTCATTTCATTGCCCATTATAAGAACAAAAACCTTTCCAATGAAAGGTTTTAAAAACAATTTCCCGAACATTCTTTAAGCAAATACCATATTATCTCTCCTGGGTACTTTATTACATAAAATATCGGCAATACTTTTAGAAATAAGATGATCTGGAGTAAGGTTATCTAACCAGAAAAACTCCCCTGCTGCGTTGATTTCAATAAAGTAATATTCATCTTCCGGAGACACTATAATATCGATTGCTCCATAATCTACATTATAAACATCTAATAATTCTTCTATTTTCTCTTCTATATCTGCAGGAAGTTCTGTTCTTACCCATTTATCAAGAAGATTTACCCCATCTTTTCTCCAATCTATAGATGCCTCTTCAGATTGTTGTGAATCAATTTCAAATGCATAAATATCCTGACCAACCACTGTCACCCTTAATTCCTTTTTCTTCGTAATTCTTCTTTGAAATTGCATCGGACAATATACTAAAGAATCTAATTCCTGTAATTTTCCTTCATCAATAACATTAGTAAAAACTACATTTTCCACTCCATCCTCATAGATAGCAAAACCTGTTTGCATTTTCCCTATAACATTTTGATGCTTTACTATAAATTTTCGAGCTATTTCCGGGCTATTGGTAATACATGTTTCAGGAATGTTAAATCCTATTTTTTCAGCTATTTTAAGCTGCTCTTCTTTACTATCTAATCTTCGATATATACTTGGCTTACCTAAAGAGTAAGCGTCTATGGATTCTAAAAAACCAAAAAGGGTATTGCGAACCTCTCCCATTGCTGCACCATAAAATTTAGGATCTAATTCATCTTTTAAACCCTTTCCCATATTATATGCTCTTCTGTACCAAACTGCTTTAATATCATCTAATCGATACTTTTTTTCGGAGGTCTCTAGAAAGCTAATCCAACTTCCATCTTGGAAAACAGTTGATAGTTTATTTTCTAAAGGATATAAATCCACATCGAAGCGAATTACTTCACAGCTATTTTTTTCTATATATTCAGTTACTTTTTCAATTGAAAAGTTATCTTTTGTATGCGTAATAATTAAAATTTTATTCATTGGTATTTATTCTTTTTATAAGATGATCTGCAATACTTTCTGCAATAGGAAAATTCAAGTCTTTCTGTAGCATTCCCCACTCTCCTTGTGGATTGACTTCCAAAAAATAATAATTCCCGTCCTCTCCTTTTATCATATCAATAGCCCCCATATACAATCCCATTTCCTTCATCATAGCATCTAAGCTTACCTTCACATTTTCAGGCAGCTCATATTCTTCCCAAAAATAATCTCCTTGTGCAATACGCCAATCTGCATTTTCTTTATTGTTAATCCTTCCGGTAAAAAACTCTCCATCTACATATACTATCCTTAATTCATATTCTTTATGAATGTAAGGTTGGAAAATCATAGGACAATATATAATGTCTGAAATATGCTCTAAAGTGCTTTCATCAATTATAGTGGTAGAGAAAAGATTTTCTCCATTCATTGTTTTTGCCATGACTCCGTGGAGTTTAGCAATGACTTTTCCCTTACCATATTCATTAAAAAAGGTCTTAATCTTTTCCTCTTCATTTGAAAATATTGTTTCAGGAATGGAGAGATTATTTTTTTTGGCAATTTTGAGCTGTAGCATTTTATTTCCGTCAATTTTTCTCTCATTTTCATAAGCGTTAATCCATGGAACATGCTCTAGAATGGTTAAAATATTATAACGAAGATTTCGGTATTCATTAAGAAATATTTTTTTATATTCATCATCTAGCTCTTCAGGAATAGTTATTTCCCAAGCTTTACGATGCCATATTCCTTGAATATCATCCGAATGTACAGAATTTCCCTGATCATCTGTCAATTCAAATGAATTTTCATTGATACTAATTTTATATAAATGATTTAAATGATCAGAATTTAATCTGAAATAAGGAATATTTTTAGATTGCAGGTATTTAAAAAATATATCGATGTTATAAAAATCTTGAGAATGAGTGATGCAAAGAATCATTATTACTAATTTATTAAAAAAGGAAACTTATAGTGTAAGCCTCCTCTGAAATTTCATTACTATTTTTTGCTAAGTCATTAGCCTATTATGCTCTAATACTAAAAGAAGCTTCATCATCTCCATCAGACGGAAATTTCATAGTATAATCGAGTATTTTTTCCTGAATAACCATTGTTTCTACAATTTCAGTCGTAACAAAATCTCTTTCGGGAGTTGAAGTATTGATACCTCCTTTTATTGTTTCGGAATCTTTACATTGTTTTTCTAAGAGTGTTGCAAAAAAAGGAGTTTTGTGTGAGTTTTTTAGTTTCATATTTTAAATTATAAAGAATCTAATTCTTGTACCTCATCATTTTCGAGGTATTTTGAGCATACCTTCTATCACTAAGATTTTTATGATAAAATAAAAGATGTCGCGATGATATCTTTGGTAGAAACGTCACGACATCTGATTTCAGTCAATAATCAATACTTCTAAGGAAGTCTCAAGATTTGAATATAAAAGCAGTGATTATTTTTAAATTTACATTACATTTACGTCTTCATCCCCATCTGAAGGATATTTTAACGTCACATGGTCACTTCCGGGACGTGTTATACTGTTAAGTAATTTTGAAGATTCAGCATCTGTAGGTGATGCTGTAGAAGGAGAACCAGAACCTCCTGTTATGTTTTTAGGCTCCTGGATTTGTTTCTCTAAAAGTGATGCAAAGAATGGTTTTTTTCCTGAATTCTTTTTCATAATAAAAAAAATTTTAATAATTTGACTCAGCGAAAGTACAAAAAAAATTCAACACATAGTGATATATTATAAAAAGTTTTTCTTTTTGAAAAAAAAGAATTAGTTAAGCCTATGAATTAGGGAACAGAAATTTCGTTACCACCCCCATAAACTCTATAGGATTTTCTGCTTGAACCCAATGCCCTGCTTTTGTTATTATTATGATTTTTGCTTTTGGAAATTGTTGCTTGATCGCAAATTCATCCTGTGGTAAAATATAATTTGATTTTTCTCCGGCAATAAATAAAGTTTCTCCTTCAAAAATCCCAAACTTTATTGCATTAGATACAAATTCATTATATTTTTCAGACAAGGTTTTAAGATTAAATCTCCATGCCAGCTTTTTATCATCATCCCAATATAAATTTTTTGTCAAAAACTGAATAACAGATTTTTCCGGAATATATTGACTTAAGACTGCTTCTACTTCATTCCTTGAGTTAACAACATTAAAGTCAACCTCTTCTAAAGCCTTAATAATCCCTTGGTGATGAGGTGGATATGCTTTGGGTGAAATATCAACTACAATAAGCTTATCTACTTTTTCCGGATATTGTATTGCAAACTGCATAACCGCTTTTCCTCCCAAAGAATGGCCTAACACATGTGCTTT
Source organism: Chryseobacterium potabilaquae (assembly GCF_902728265.1). Lineage (GTDB taxonomy): Bacteria > Bacteroidota > Bacteroidia > Flavobacteriales > Weeksellaceae > Chryseobacterium > Chryseobacterium potabilaquae. The sequence goes on along the minus strand of NZ_CACVBR010000015.1, from coordinate 7,262 downwards.
CTCAATCCCATAATGATTCATATAATCAGCAATGTCATTAGCAAGATCATCATGCGTCATACTATCAGAGTGAAAACTCCTTCCATGATTTCTAAGATCAATGAGATGGACAGGAAGCTTCTCCCCTAAGTCTTTTCCAAAAGTGCTCCAATTATCAAGCATACCAAATAATCCATGAAATACCAATAAAGGAGTAGACGATAAATTTTCGCCAAATATTTTTGAGTTTAAAATTTCCATACAATTCTTGATTATAACATTACCACTTTGCCAATCTCTTCAAATAGGCTTGAACAGTATTTTCTAGCCCCATATACAAGGCTTCCGAAACAAGAGCATGACCAATAGATACTTCCAATAAATTAGGAATCGTATCCGAAAAATATTTTAAATTATCCAAACTTAAATCATGTCCAGCATTGAGTCCCAATCCAAAATCAGCAGCCACTAATGCTGTTTCATAATAGGGTTGTATGGCTTTCTCTTTATTTAAAGTATAATCTTTAGCATATGCTTCTGTATATAATTCTATTCTATCAGCCCCAGTTTTAGCAGCTGACTCAATAAGTTCTGGTTTAGGATCAAGAAATATAGACGTACGGATTCCGGCTTTTTTAAACTCTTGGATAACTTCAGTAAGAAAATCGAAATGTTTCTTTGTATCCCAACCTGCATTAGAAGTAATAGCATCGTCAGCATCCGGCACTAACGTAACCTGTTCCGGCTTAACTTCTAAAACCATATCAATAAATGGTCTATGTGGATTCCCTTCAATATTGTATTCTGTCGTTACCAACGGTTTAAGATCATACACATCTTTCCTTGTAATATGTCTTTCATCGGGTCTAGGATGAATCGTAATGCCCTGCCCGCCAAATTTCTGAATTTTTATTGCTGCTTCTGTTACACTTGGCGTTTCACCACCTCTCGCATTTCTTAAAGTGGCAATTTTATTAATATTTACGCTTAATTTTGTCATTCTTTTTTAATAATTTTTTGAAATATCATCTTGATGGATAAAGCATTGAGTGGAAACTCAGCAAGTACATGCATCATGCTTAAAACAAAAAGCACCATCAGTCCAGTTTGATCATTATACAGGTACAAAGCTATAGATAAAATCCAAATCCCAAATACTAAAATCATCTTTTTTACCTCTAGCGATCTAGTCCACCCTATTACCCAAGTTTTAGAAAACCAGTTCAAAAAACTGTAGAGAAGCATTAAATAATTTAATTCTATTATCACCACTTATTACATTCCTGTAATATTGATTAAAGTAAATTCTTATACTAGATTTTCACACTTACCTGCATGACCTGTAAATCAAATTCTTTAGAGGCCACTAATAGATGATCAAAAATATCTGCTTGAATTTGTTCAAAGTTTTCCCATTTGGAATCGTTAGCAAAACAGTATATTTCCAAAGGTAAACCTTGTGGCGTAATCTCTAACTGCCGAACCATTTTTGCACCATTTTCATCAACATCAGGATCGTTTTCGATATACTTTTGAGCATAATATCTAAAAACCCCAATATTGGTAAGCTGCCTTCCATTAATCATTTTATCACTATGACTAAGACTTTCTTTTTCTTTCCGTATTTCCGTACTTTTCCTATTAAGATACTCAGAAATTAAATTAATATCCTTTAATCTTTCAATATCCTCATCACTTAGAAATTTAAAAGAATTGATATTGAAGTAAATAGATTTTTTGATTCTTCGTGTGTTGGACTCAGACATTACCTGCATATTCTTAATTTCTGTAGTGAGTAGATCATAAGTAGGAATGGTAGAAATAGTCTTATCGAAATTATGTATTTTCGTCGTCAAAAGACTAATATCAGCAATATTTCCTTCAATACTATATTTAGGAATACTTACCCAATCCCCTACTTTCATATTTTTTGAAGTTGCTACGTGTATACCTGTTACAAAACCTAAAATAGTATCACGGAAAACCAATACCAAAACAGCAGTAATTGCTCCTAAACTTCCAACTATCGTGGTTCCTTTAATACCAAATATGACACAAATTCCGACAATAGAAAATATAAAAACCCCTAAGATTTTCACCGTTTCTGAAATTGCATTTAACGCCATGATTTTATAAAAATCCTGCTTAATAGTAAAATAATTTCTAAAAGCGGTTAAAGTACGATATAGCATTCCGGCGAGAATTAAGACAAGGCCCAAATTAACGGCTCTTACAATAAATACAGTTGTTTTGGGTAAAGCTCCTACAAATATAGATTCATGTATCCCTCCAATAAATAATAAAGCGGTAAAATGAGCAATTGAATTGCTAATTTTAGAATTATAAATAGATTTTATTATGGGATATTTTTCTTCACTCTGGAAAAAACGAAAAATATAATTAATAGTAAATTTAAACGTAAGATCCAACACCAGAAAAACAATCCCCAGTAAAAGTAATTTTACTATAATATGAAAAATCCAGTCTAGACCCGTCGGCGATATTCCACTAATATAAATATATAGTTGCTCACTTAACTCTTGGAAAAAATTTTTTGTATCTGTTATTTGATCATTCATTACAGCAAATTTATAAAATTACAAACAACTTATGGAAAGCTATCATCATAATTTGTCAATAATTATCATATTAAAATGAATAAGATATCATATCAAACATTCTTTTTTATATCTTGCATTTATATTTTAATATAATGGATACGACACTCATTTATATACTTTGTCTTATTTTACTATTTCTTGGAATTCTAGGAACATTTTTACCTATTCTACCAGGATTATTATTAAGTATTTGTGGTCTGCTTATTTATAAATTCGGAACGGACTCGGATCTTCCTATTATATACGTTTGGGCATTCGGAATTCTTACCGTCATTTCCGCAGTGCTGAATTATGTAATTCCCGCAAAAACCAACCGAAAATACGGAGGAACCCGATGGGGAAGCATAGGATCAATTGTGGGAACTATTATTGGAATGTTTTTACCTATTCCTTTAGGATTTTTGATAGGAATGTTTGCCGGGGTTTTTATTGGTGAACTACTCCATGACAGTAAAGACATGAATAAAGCACTGAAATCAACAAAAGGAGCTTTCATTGGATTTATTTATGGCACAGGTTTCAGTCTCGTTGTAGGAGTGGCTATGTTTTTGGTAGTAATATTAGATATGCTTAAAATTATATAAATATGCAATACAAGATCATTATAGTTTCTTTGGGTCTATTATTTCTTCTCAATTGTAATGCTCAAAAAAGTACTGCGACAGACCTTCGTACAAAAAATATGGAATCCAGCACAAAGGAAAATATCATTTATTTTAAGGAAGGAGAAAATAAATTCCTAAAAGAATATGAAATGAATGTCACTTTCAAAGGTATTAGTGAAGATAGTCGATGTCCCAAAGATGTCAATTGCATTTGGGCTGGTGTTGCCATTGCACAAATTGAAGTAATGGGCCTAGCTACAAGACCTATAACTATATCCCTTGCCACGACGAATAATGATGGAAAAAACTATCATAACTCTGCTGAATTCAATGGGTACTCCATATCACTACATGAAGTGGCTCCTTATCCAAGCTCACAAAATCCTGTAAAATCATTAAAGGGTCAATATAAAATCGGAATTACTATCAATAAAGATGAAAACAGTCCTACCACGAAATAGTCTTTTTTCCTTTTGATTCTAAATATGCATTAATTTTTGAAAAAGGCTTACTTCCAAAAAAGCCTCTGTGAACAGAAAACGGAGATGGATGTGCGGACTTTAAAATAAAATGTTTATTGGCATCAATAAGTTCCGATTTTTTCTGTGCAAAAGCTCCCCACAATACGAAAACAACATTTTCTTTTTTATCTGAGACTTCCTTAATGATAAAATCTGTAAATTTTTCCCATCCCAAATCTTTATGAGAATTTGGAGAATGTGCCCGAACAGTAAGGGTAGCATTCAGCATAAGAACTCCTTGCTTTCCCCAATCATCCAGCTCTTTTGACGTTCTTACAATCCCCAAATCATCTTTTAACTCTATGAAAATATTTTTAAGAGAAGGCGGTGCTGTCACCTGTTCAGAAACAGAAAAACACAAACCGTTAGCTTGGTAATCATTATGATAAGGGTCTTGACCAATAATTACAACTTCTATATCTTCAAAAGGAGTAATTTCTAAAGCTCTAAAAATTTGATTTTTAGGCGGGAAAACTTTAGTAGTTGCATATTCTTTTTTCACCTTTTCCCAAAGGTTAGTAAAGTATTCTGTATTTTTTATTGGAGCTAAAATTTCCGTCCAGGTCATGGGTTTGATGGTATATAATTAAAATTTTATTTCGTTTTATCATTTAGAAATAGACTAATAAGTTGCATTAATGCTCAACTTTATTAGCTATTCTTTTGGAAAAATTATAAAACTAATGTTCTTTCTTCAAGCTAAAAACAATATTTTCAGGAAAGCCTTCATCTTTTATATTGTTTTGTAAAACAAAATTATGTTTTACAAGAAGACCTTTAGAATTTTCATTGAACTTATTTGTAATAGCTAAAATTTCTTGCAAATGTAAAGTATTAAAACTAAAATTTAAAACTGATTTCATAGCCTCTGACATAATTCCTTTTCTATGATATTGAGGGAGTAATTCATAGCCCATTTCCGCCGTTTTTCTATCTTCAGAAAAATTCCACAAACAAATGGTTCCGATAATATGGGGTAAAGTTTTGCAAGAAATCCCCCAATAGAATGTTTCCTCATTTTGCGTTCTTTTCTTAATCTGTAAGATAAATTCCAATGCATCATAATTTGTTTTTGGAGAATTTCTTTTTACAAATTGATTAATTACTTCATTACTCCTAATTTTTAGAATATCTTCAACATGACTTTCATTGATTTCTTTTAATATGAGACGCCTAGTTTCAATCATAATTTTTGTAAATATCTCAAATATACATAATAATCACATTTTCTCACTAAATTTGCAGTGTGTATATAAATAAAGAAGATTTAAACGAATTAGAGTTTCCGCAATTATTAGCGGAGATTTCGCCCTTTGCCTATTCTCCAAAAACAAGAGAGAAAATTCTTCAACTTCGGCCAATGGAAATTGACGAAGCAGAGCTTTCATTGAAAAAAACTTCTGAATATTTATCAAGTTTTGAAAGTTCAAATGCGATCCCCTTTGATGAGTATGAGGATATTGAAAGTGAATTGAAATTGATGCTCATCGAAAATTATCGTCTTGAAAACAATGCTTTCATCAAAATCAAAACCATTACAGAACAGATAGGAAAGCTACAAAAATTTTTTCCTACCATGCCGGAAACTTTCCCGACTTTGATGGAGGAAGTTTCTATTTTGGAATTCAAAAAAGAAATCATTGATAAAATAGATAGAGTCTTTAATCGTTTTGGTGAAGTAAAAAGTGAGGCTTCATCTGTTTTAAAAACATTAAGAACTGAAATACAGCATGCTAAAAAAGCGATTCAAGAAAATTTCAATCGTGCCTTAACTACTTATAGCCAAAGTGATTTTTTGGACGATATTCGAGAAACAATTATTGATGATCAAAGAGTTTTAGCCGTAAAATCAGGATTTAAAAAAAGAGTTGCCGGTCGAGTTTTAGGCCTTTCAAAAACAGGTTCTATCACTTACATCCAGCCCGATAGTGTGGTAAAGCATTATTTCAAACTTCGGGAAAATGAAGAAGAGGAAAAAAAAGAAATTGATAAGATATTAAGACAACTTACTGCAGAATTATCAGAATTTCAGCCTCAACTTTGGAGATATCAAGTATATATTTTTGATCTTGATTTTACACGAGCTAAAGCAAAATTTGCAGAATTGATTAATGGTGTATTACCAAAAATTAATCGCCATAAAACATTAAGATTAAAAGAAGCATTTCATCCTTTGCTATGGCTTAGAAATAAAGCGGAAAATAAAACAATTTTCTCCCAAACCCTTACTTTAACAGATCACAACAGAATCATCTGTATTTCAGGCCCTAATGCAGGAGGAAAATCTATTACATTAAAAACAGTTGGCCTACTTCAATTAATGATTCAAAGTGGAATTTTAGTACCTACTCATCCCAAATCGGAAATGTTTTTCTTTGACAAAATAATGACAGATATTGGTGATAATCAATCTATTGAAAATCATCTTTCCACCTACTCATCTCGATTAAAAAAAATGTCGGGAATTATTCGCGAATCTGACGCCAATACACTTCTTCTGATTGATGAATTTGGTACCGGATCAGATCCGGAATTAGGAGGTGCATTGGCCGAAAGTTTTCTTGAATTTTTCTATGATAAAAAAAGTTTTGCTATTATCACTACCCATTATACCAATATAAAATTAGTGGTAGAACAACTTCCGAATGCTCAAAATGCAGCCATGTTGTTTAATGAAGAAACATTGGAGCCTATGTATAAATTAGAAGTAGGCCAAGCAGGAAGTTCATTCACTTTTGAAGTAGCAGAAAAAAATAAAATTCCGAGATTTATTATTCATTCTGCGAAGAAAAAAGTAGAACATGATATTGTAAATCTTGACAAAACAATTGTAAAGCTGCAACAAGAAAAATTTGAAGTTGAAAAACTAAAATCTGATCTTGTAGAAAGAAAAGAATCCGTTGAAGATAAACGTGAAAATCTTCAAAAATTGAATGATCAACTTCAACAAAAATTATATAATTTCCAAAAACTATATGAAGAAGAACACCGTAAACTTCAATTTGGAAATAAGATTGAAACTTTTATCGAAAGTTATACCAAAGGGAAATCAAGAAAGGATGTTGTAAAAGATTTCGTGAAATTATTAGAACAAGAAAAATTCAGAAAAATTGGAGCCGATAAAGACGAGAGTAAACGACTTCAGGTTGTCAAGCGAAAGATTACTCAACAATTGAAAAAAGAGGAGGTTATTGAAAAAATAGCAGAAACCAATGAAAAACTGGAAGAAAAACGTAAAGAAGAACGTTCTCTTTGGATGAAAGTGGGACAACGCGTTCGTATATCTGGAAGTACCAGTGTGGGAACAATTGAAAAGATTTCCAGAAATAAAGTAATTGTTAATTACGGAACATTCAAAACGACCATTGACGCTGATGAATTAGAAAGAATATAATTCTTTATACCTATAAGGTAGTGTCTCACTAACTGTGTAAGTTAAAAAGTTATTCTGGAAAATTTAGAGCTCTTACAGCTCAAGAAATTTTTCGGAACTCACTTTTTATTATTTTTAACCATTACATAGTTATGATTGACAA
>NZ_CACVBR010000014.1 GCF_902728265.1 Chryseobacterium potabilaquae | reverse complement strand
AGACATGGAGAGAGAAGGTCCAGAAATTGAATTTAATATCCCTGTAACTTAATAAATCTCAATAATTTGTTTTTCAATATGTTATAGTAAAGATGGCTGTTTAACGCAGGAATCCTTGCCGCCCCTCATGATTGGATTACAAAAGTTGATGACAATACAGTAAAAATTACATATGATCTAAAATCTATATTGGGAGAAAATCCTCCTACTCTTAAAAATAATGATCAAAAGATTATAATAACAACAGAATAAAAAATGGGCCTCAGAAATTTCAGAGGCCCATTTTTATATAGGATAATTCTTAATCACTAATTAAATCAAACCTTGCATATTCAGCAATCTTTTTAGGAAGCCTAATTCCCTCTTCTGTTTGATTATTCTCAAGTAAAGCAGCCATTATTCTTGGAAGTGCCATAGCCGATCCATTAAGTGTATGAACCAATTGGGACTTTCCCTCTCCTTTATAACGACATTTAAGACGATTAGCTTGGAAGGTTTCAAAATTAGAAACAGAGCTAACCTCTAACCATTTTTCCTGCGCAGCACTCCATACTTCAAAATCATATGTCATAGCAGCAGCAAATCCCGTATCTCCACCACACAACCTTAAAACTCTATAAGGTAGCTCAAGATCCGATAATATTTCTTTAATATGCTCCACCATTTCCTCTAATACAGCATAAGAGTTTTCAGGTTTTTCAATTCTTACAATTTCTACTTTTTCAAACTGATGGAGACGATTTAATCCTCTTACATGAGCTCCATAGCTTCCAGCTTCTCGTCTATAACACTGAGAAAAAGCAGTGTTCTTAATAGGAAGATCTCTTTCTTCTAATAATACATCACGATACAAATTAGTAACCGGAACTTCTGCAGTAGGTATCAAATATAGGTCATCTAGCCCGATATGATACATTTGCCCTTCCTTATCCGGTAATTGTCCTGTTCCATATCCTGAGGCCTCATTTACCACATGAGGAGGGTTTACTTCCATATATCCTTTATCAATATTCTTATCTAAAAAATACTGGACCAATGCTCTTTGTAATCTTGCTCCTTTACCTAAATAAACAGGAAATCCAGCTCCAGCGATCTTTACCCCTAATTCAAAATCAATTAGATTATATTTTTTGGCCAACTCCCAATGTGGAACAGCACCTTCTCCAAGTCCTTCCACATCATGAGATTGATAAATTATTTCATTGTCATCTGCAGACACTCCACTTTTCACCAATTCACTAGGAACATTGGGAATTTGGTATAAAATATCTAATAAAGCTTTTTCTTGAACATCTAATTGAGATTGTAATTCTTTACTCGACTCTTTATATTGGGCTGTTTTAGATTTTGCGGATTCTGCTTCTTCTTTTTTTCCTGCTTTCATTAAAAGTCCAATTTCCTTGGAGATTTTATTGATTTCAGAAAGTTGAGAATCCAATTCAAACTGAATTTTTTTCCTTAGGTCATCAGTAGCAACAGCCTCATCGATCAACTCAAGATTTTTGAATTGTCTTTTCTTTAGGCCTTCTAAAACGCGCTCCTTATTTTCGCGCAAAAAATTGACTTGTAACATTTTATTTAGATGTTAGTTATTAGATGTTGGACATTACATAACGTAATCGCCTTAACAGATTTACAAATTTAAAAACTATTTAACTATTGTAACGATATTCGGAGAATTCGGTTGTTTGGTAAATTTCAAGTTTTTATTATAAAAAACCTTTGAAACTTCAAATACACTTGGGCTCAAATGATAATGAATTTCTAATGTATCATTAATCGTATCGTTGACATTATTTACAGTTCTCCTTAAAGCCAAAGCTATTTTCGACCGATAAGTTTGATCATTCCCTGAACTTAATGAGTCAATTAATTCTCTTTTGGCACTTGCAATATATTCCATATATAAAATAGAATCGGCATCAGCTTTAAGAGGAATCGATATAGGAGCATTATCCGTTACGCCTAAGACATCATTAGCTGTATAAGTAAAAAAACCTTCTGTCTTTTTGTTAAACAAATCTTGACCACTACCGTTTCTCATATAAAGATTGATAATCTGATCTATTTTTTGAATAGAATCATCATCACTTCTGCAACTTAGAAGCAGGCAAAAAAGCACCAATGATCCCCAAAAAACATTTTTCATACGACAAATATACTTTATTTCAAGTTTTAAAAATAATACACAACTGAAGAATTTGATATTTAATCATTTAAAAAGTGCGGTATTTATCTTTTAGAAATTGAATATACCAGTTAGAAATGACTGCATTATATGTTTTAAAATGCGTAAATGGTTTTCCTTGATTCTCCTCAATGGATCTCATCATCCTTTGAGTCAATAATTGATAATAAGGCCAATCGGCATTATTTATTCGTTGTAATACCATTTTCCAGGGAAAGAAATATCTTACGGCATCTTTTATTTTTTGGAAGAAATGGACATATTCAGCAACTGACAATTCTTCTTTTTTGGGAAAGTTAATGCAAAAAGGAGTAAAAAATGATTCTACAAGAACATAATCGTACAATTTTTTACCTTCCCTGTACTTAAAAGGCACATTTCTATAGAAATTAACAAGTTCTTTATCCCATAATGGGAAATAGTGCTCAAACCGATAAAAAGTAAAAACGTGAGAAGAATGAAAGATAAATTTAGCCAACTTCTCCTGAATATCCCATTCTTCTATCGTCATATTATATCCCTCATGAATAAAAGATTTTCCTATAGGTATAAGGCTTTTATCAATTCTATCTTGTATCCATTTTCTCTTTCGATTATTCTTTTGTATGAAGTTGAAATATTTTGATTCAATAAATGCGGCTAATCGTTTAAACGATATTTCATTCTTGACTGTTTTATTAATATAGCTACCTCCTAAAAAATCACCCGAATGTCCTGGTAAAAAAACAGATTCTTTTGGGAGAATACCATTCTTTATTAAATGAGCAACTGCAAAATATTCCATCAAATAAGGCATTGCAAATCCGTTGGATGCATATTCAACATATTCTTGATATAAAGATCCCGATTGAATTTCATCAATATTTATTTGGGCATAATTAACAAAATGCCATTCGTATCCTAATTCTTTCGCAACCGCTTTACTCAAAAATACCTCAGGATTTTCTTTTCCATAGGTAATACAAATTACTTTTTTATAATTCAGCCTTTTCAAAAGACTCACGATAAGACGAGAATCAAAACCACCACTTAACGGAACTACAGCCGTTCTACCGTTTAAAAATTGTAATAGTCTATCTCCTATATTGAGTATAACTGCTTCCGCTTCTTCTGCCAACTCATCAAACGATTTATCAGAGAAATCATTGGTAATAAAATTTTTATATTGGGTTATTTCACTTTCTATTCTATTAATTTTCAGAATCTGATTCGCATTTGTTTTAAAAATATTTTCTTCTAGCGTTTCATTAGAAAGTACAAAACCTGCCGTTTCAAACTCATAGACCGCTTTATTATTCAATTTAAACTTTTTTCTATATTGAATAATTTCATTCCATTGATCAGAAACTATTAATTTGTCATCATCATACCCATAGAATAATGGAAAAAAATTGACACTATCACTAATTAGTTGACAATCATTTTCAGAAATAATAATAAAAGTAAAAGCACCATTAATACTATTACAAAAATCTTCCAAATTTGTCACTTTTAATTCCTGAAGAATAAACTCTATTGCCTTATCTCCCTTATAAAGTTGATTATAGGAATCAAAAAAATATCCTAAAAAATATAAATTTTCAGAATTTGTCCATGAATAGGTGTTATTTCCTTTTAGGAGAAGTTTAATATTCATTTTACTTTTTTAGTTTTTGTAATATTAATCTTATTTCATTTTTTGTAATCCAAAAATCATAAAAGTGAAACTCTGTCAATTGATAAAAGCTCCATAATAATAATGCAGAAGAAAGACAATATGAAATAGAGGTCATTATACATGCTCCTATTATACCCCATCGAGGAATAAGATAAAAAGAAACTAAAAGAGTAAATACTAATCCTACAATAGATTTAATATTTAAAATTTTAAGTCTATTCATTCCCGCAAAATAAAATCCAATTATATTACTTACCGCTATCGCCAAGATTCCTGGAGAAAGGAATAAAATAATCTTCTTTGTCTCATAAAAATCTTTGCCAAAAACCATTGTATAAAACGAGGCAGGAATAAGCAACATTCCAATGATACATATAAGTGTCATCAAAAAACTAAGTTTCAAGGAAATTTTAGTCTGCGCAATCATATGATTGGGATTATCACTATTAATGATATCTGAATAAAGAACATATGCCAAGCTTCTGCTAACCGTCCATATTGCTTCAGAAAATGCGATTCCTACAGAAAAAACACCAACACTGGTAATGCCTCTGAAATATTCTAAAAAAAAAAATGATAATCTGTTGTTTAGAAATTGAAAAAAAGAACTCAACTGTGTTTTCCAACCATAATTAAACATATCATTTCTGATATTTTTAGAAAAATAAAGATGGGAAATAATCAATTTTTGCCATAGTTGAATGGAGCTTGAAACAAATAAAACAAATAAACAAATAATCTGTGCTATGAAGTAAACAGCCACTTTTTTCATTCCTAAAACATATACCATCACAACAATAAAAAGTACTTGTATCAATAACTGCAAAATAGTATATACATTAAACAACTTGATATTTTTCATTCCAATAAATAAATTAATATTGGTAGAAAGAAGCGATGAAATAACAGACAATATAATCAAATAAAAAGTATATTCTTTCGTCAAGCTATAGCTAAAAATAAAAGGAACTGTACATCCTACAAACACAGACCAACTATATGCATATAATACAATTTGTTCTTTCCTGAATTTTGAAGCAAAATAAGATGTACTACTTCCTGAAAAAATATTGCTTATGAAAGAAACTATGGAAAGATTGGCTATAATAATAGATATAAGTCCCTTTCCTTCACTTCCCCACATATTGGTAGAATATATTACAAGTCCAAAATTTAATCCTAAAATTAAAAACCTTGAAATAAAAGTCTGTATAATCAATTGGTACTTCATTTCTTTATAGATTGCCTAATGAAGTTCGTAAATAGATCCCGTATTATACCCCAATTAAAATTTTCTGTAAATAGTTTTCTTGCGAAGCGAGCATGTTTGTTATACAGATCAGGATGATCAATATAGTTTTCAATTAACTTTGAAATAGCATAGGCGTCCTCTGGATTAACTAGATATCCAAATTTTGAAATATCAATATGATTTTCAATAGCTTTTAAGTGTGAGTAAATAATGGGTTTCCCTGATCCCGCATAATAGAATAGCTTTATAGGTAAACAATGATTATATTCAAAGTTACGCTCTCTTAGATCAAAGCAGATATCGACATCGGCATAAGAATCAGTAAATTCCTTAAAAGGGACATAATTTTTAATATTTATATTTTCCCACTTATATTCCTGTAGTAAATTAGAAAAATAATCTTTATCTGTTACTCTTTTAGGAGCACCCACGATAGTCATTTTCAACTCAACTTCAGGCCTGTTATGACGGAATATATGAGCTGCTTTAAAAAAATTCTCTATCCCATCTTCTTTGGAAATTCTCCCCGTATAGCATAAATTTATTTCTTTATCTTTTAGTTCTTTAATACTTTCTTTTACATAAGACTGATGAGGATAATAAGGAAGAAGAATATTTTTTTTAAAAGGGAAAATATATGCCAAAGGAAATTTTTTTGATGCCTCTCCAAATATAAAATGAGTACTGCAAACACCCGCATATATCTGTATTAAAAAAAACTTGATTGCATGCACAAATCTTGAGAGGGATGAATACGATTGAAGCATTCTAAAAGAAGGATACCATTCTGTAATATCATAGATAATGCTCATCTTTTTCTCCTTAAACCTCTTTGAAGCTATTACGGCTAATGGCTCTGAACAAATAATACAATCCGGAAGAAATGATCTTATCACTTCTTGGAAGACTTCAGATTTTTTCTTTGAACTTTTTTCTAAAATAGAATATGATTCGATTTCAATCCCCTCAATACATCCATTGTAATCCGAACACAAACTGCAAATCTTTACTTGATATCCTTTTCCTTCCAATTCTTTTGCCTGATGATAAAATATTCTATCATCATCATATCGGTGAGCTGTTGTTAGGAAAAGTATTTTCAACATGAATGTAATCCATAAAAGAAGAAGCGGAATATTCCACTTCTTCTTTTATCTTTTATTATTTAATAGAAGCAGCCCAGCTTTTTTCAAAAGGTAAAAGAAAATGACTCAAAAAATCTAAATAGGTATTTTTTGAAAAGTCAAAAACCTCAATTTCTTTAGAAAGTTCTCCACTTCTAATTTTATTTTTAAAATCAATAAGTTTCAAGGTTTTTACTTCTCCATTTTCTATGAAACTTGCTTTCATTCTATCAAATAAACCTAATTGATACTTTTCATCAATTTCTTTCATTACTTTTCCCAAAGCATCAATACTACAGCCTGATGCAGCTTCTTTTTCTTCATCTACACAAATAATAATAAATTGGTTTTTCTCGATTTTAAACGAAGAAGAAAGTGATTTCCCGTGTGCTGCCCATACAGCAAGAAAATCAAATAACTTTTCAGTAATTACTTTTGCTTCTTTTGTTTCAAGAGGTCTTGAGGCCGGATATATAATAACTCTATAATCATTGGTTTCCACAATGTTTGATTCTTCAATCTTCATATCTGAGTAATTTAAAATATAAAATTAAGAATTATAATTGATTTAATCTTTTTTAAACAATAAAACTCAAGAATAATCTTGAGTTTCATCTATATATTATATTTACTATTTATGTTATTATAGATCTTCTGCTTCCGCAAGAAGCTCAACAATATCTTTTACTTCTACTTCCGTATTTTTATTAAAATGCTTCACACCATCAGTCATCATTGTATTACAAAATGGGCAGCCCGTAGCTATTACTTTCGGTTCAAAAGATAATGCTTCTTCTGTTCTTTCAATATTAATATCTTTATTTCCTTTTTCAGGTTCTTTAAACATTTGAGCACCTCCAGCTCCACAGCAAAGACCATTGGTTTTACAACGCTTCATCTCTACCAATTCAGCATCTAGTTTTTCAAGCAGAACCCTTGGAGCCTCATATTCATCATTTGCTCTTCCCAAATAGCATGGGTCATGGAAGGTAATTTTCTTTCCTTTGAACGCTCCTCCTTCAATCTTCAATCTACCATCTTCCATAAGTTTTTTAAGAAATTGCGTATGATGAATCACCTCAAAATTTCCTCCTAAACTAGGATATTCGTTTTTTAATGTATTAAAGCAATGAGGACAAGCTGTCACAATACTTTTTACTTCATAGGCATTCAGAATTTCAATATTCGTAAGAGCCATCATCTGGAAAATAAATTCATTTCCAGCACGTTTTGCAGGATCTCCTGTGCAACTTTCTTCTTGGCCTAATACCGCAAATTCAACTCCTATTTTATTTAATATTTTGCAAAATGCCTTTGTAATTTTTTTTGCACGGTCATCAAAACTCCCTGCACAACCTACCCAAAATAAAACTTCTGGTGATTTTCCTTCGGCAGCATATTCTGCCATTGTTTTTATATTGAAATCCATTGTAATTTAGTAATGTAAAATGTAACAACTATACTATCTTTCAGACTTATCGTCACAACATTTAATTAATATTCTTATATTAATTTTCGTTTGCCCAATTTAAACGATCAGCTTGATTATACTGCCAAGGTGCAGCATTATTTTCTACGTTTGTCATCATTAGATTGAGTTCTTGCGGAGCAGCAGACTGTTCCATCACCAAGAATCTTCTCATTTCAAAAATAATAGAAAGAGGATCTAATAGGACAGGGCAAGCTTCTGTACAAGCATTACAAGTAGTACAAGCCCATAACTCTTCTTTTGTGATATAGTCATTTAATAACTTTTTACCATCATCTACAAATTGTCCGTTTTTATCAATATTTCTTCCTACTTCTTCCAATCTATCTCTTGTTTTCATTAAAATAAGTCTCGGAGAAAGTTTCTTTCCTGTAATATTAGCCGGGCAAACTGAAGTACAACGTCCACATTCTGTACATGAGTACGCATTTAATAACTGAACTTGATTCAAATCAAAAATATCTTCTGCTCCAAATTTTGATGGTGCTTCCTCTTCCCCTTCTGCAGGTGCAGCAGCGTATGGATCAGCATTAGGATCCATCATTAATTTGATTTCTTTTGTCACTGAATCTAGATTATTAAACTTCCCTTTTTTTTCCAAATTCGCATACCAAGTACTTGGGAAAGCCAAAATAATATGCAAATGCTTCGAATAATATAGATAATTCATAAAGAACAAAATTCCCACAAAATGAAACCACCATGCAGCTCTTTCGATAAAAAATAATGATCCATCACCAAAACCATTAAACAAAGGTCCTAAAAGGTTAGAACTGATTGGAAAACTTCCATGCTCTGGTAAAAGGCCTCTTTGTTGTAGAACCCAATCTGAAGCATTCATTTTAAAGAAAGCCATCATAAGGGCAAATTCAATAATCAGAATCCAATTTGCATCTTGCTTTGGCCATCCAAAAAGTTCCTTCATTGTCAATCTTTTTACTCCATAGAAGTTTCTACGAATAAAAAATATAACGACTCCGATGACAACTAAAAGAGCCAAGACTTCTAATGTCGCAGTAAATATGTTGTATAAACTATGTCCTAATACTGAAGATAAAAAACGATGTGTTCCAAAAACGCCATCAACAATAATCTCAACAAGTTCTATATTAATGATAACAAAACCTATATAAACAAAAAGATGTAAAATTCCGGCGACAGGACGCTTTACCATTTTGCTCTGCCCCATAGCAACCCGTGCCATAGTAGACCATCTCTCTTCTTTTTTGTCATTTCTTTTGATTTCCCTACCTAATCTAATGTTTCTGTATATCTTTTGCAGGCTTTTTCCAAACAGCCCAAAACCAGCAACTAGTAAGACTAGAAAAATAATATTATCAATATATTGCATGTGTGTGTATTAGTCTTTATTGTTTTTACCGAAAACTGAGAAATTAATGTATCTTTTCGGATTGGCTTTCATATCCTCAATCAATGAATTCAAATTAGTAGATGCCGCATTTAAATTATTATAAAGCTGCTCGTCTTTCATTAATTTACCTAAACTTCCTTGCCCATTATCAATACCCCCAATCACTTGATTAAGCTTACCTACAGTAATATCAAGGTTGGCAATGGTAGAGTTCAATTTTTTCGTATCAATACTTTCCGCCAAGTTACCATATTTGTCTAATGTTACTTTTCCACTCTGCATGGTTAAACTTGCATCATCTAATACTTTTTGAAGTTTAGGATCATTATGTCCCACTAGATTATTCACATTTCCTGCTGTCGTTTGCAATGCTGCAACAGTTTTATTAAGATTTGAAAGAAGAGCTTTAATTTCTGCTCTATTTTGATTGTCTACAAGTAGATTGGCGTTTGCCATTAAAGAATCTACTCTATGCAAAACGGTTTGTAACTGATCTTTAACAGGTCCTACTTGAGATGAAAGGCTTCCCAAAGTACCTAATTTAAATGCTCCTTTGAGTGTATCTCCATCTTTTGCTGTTATTCCTCCATACTCAAGATTTATCCTCATTTCTTTTCCTGACATTAAACCAGGTTCAAAAATCTCTAATGTTGAATTTTTGGAAAATTGAAAGTTATTATCGACTGTAATTTTAACAATAAAGTTAATTCTTCCATTATTTAAATTTTTAGGGATAATTTTATCAACCTGCCCCACTTTCAAGCCATTAATAGAAACAGGCGCTGATTGAGCCAAACCTTCAACATTATCATATTTTGCGAAAAATATATTGTCGGTAGTGAAAAGACTCCTCCCTTTCATGAACTGAAATAATAATACAAAGCCCACAATAGCCAATAGCGCTATCGCACCAGCTTTTAATTCTTTACTAAATTTCACTTTCTAAATTTTTTCTAATGAGCAAATATAATACATTTTAAATTAATGTTTTTCTTTTATTGTTCTGCCCTAAATACAAAAAGCGGCAAAAAAAATTGCCGCTTTTATTCTTAATAAGAATTAATTTTATTATTGTTGAGAACCTGTTTTATTCCAGATTTCTATCCTAAAGTCTTTGATGTCAGCATTATCTTGCAAACTCTTTAACCAAGCTTGTCCAAACATCCCAGTATTTCTCTGCGTAATAGATTCTGTAAACTGTTTAAGATCTCCAGGTTGTTTATTCGTTGTTTCATTCTTTTTAATAAGAACATACACCGCTGTACCTCCTTCTATTGGATTAGAAATCTTACCCTTTGCCACTCCAAACGCTGCTCCTGCAACCTTAGGTTCCATAGCTCCTGCTACTGAAGGATTTAATATATTTACTTGTGCATTTTGCTTCGTAGTTGCAAATAGTTTTGCTATTTGATCTAAACCAGAAGCCTTAGCCGCTGTAATTTTATCTGATATTTGTTTTGCTGCTAATTTATTTTTAACAATTACTTCAATCTGGTCTCTTACAGATTCTGGATCAGCAAGACCTTCTTCTTGTTTTCCATTTAAATAAACAACAATTTTATCGCCTGTTCCATCTACCGTAAAGAATTCTGTATCTCCTTTAGATCTTTTCTTATCAAAGGCCCAAGCTAAAATATCTGCATCTTTGTCTGTTCCCAATCCTTGAAGTTTTCCATCAAATCTTTTTGCCTGCTTTGGATTAGAAAACTGATAATTCCCTTTTTTAGCAATATTTACAAAATCATTAAAAGATTTCCCTTGAACTTGTTGAATAAATTTCCTTGCTTTTTTATCTATTTCAGACTCTGTAGCATCAGATGGCTTAACTGCTTTCACAAGGTTAGCAACTTTATAGACTAACGCTCCAGTCTTTTTATCTTCAATATTAATAATATGATACCCAAATTGAGTTTCAACAACTCCAGTTGCCCCTTTCGGATTGTTTGCTAAATAATGTAAAAACTCAGGAACAAAAGGTGTTTCAGGAGTTGTCCATCCTAAGCTTCCTCCTTGAGCTGCAGAATTTGGGTCACTAGAAAGCTTAAGAAAATCAGTAAATTTAGCAGGTGTTGCTTTTACTATGGCTCCAATAGAATCTGCTAATTTTTTAGCTTCCTCTTTAGATCTAGTAACTCCTTCCCCTGCAGGACTTCCTTTAAAAGCAATAAGGATATGTCTTGATAATGTAGAATCTGATGTCTTTTTACCTAAAAGTTTAGAGACCACATATACATTTTGTTCTTTATAAGGTCCGAATGTTTGACCTATCGAAGCAGTTGCGATTTGGGCTTGGATAGTTGGAGGCAATTGGCTAGGCTGTACATACTGATTGCTAAAAGGCATATCAGAGTTTGCCATTATAAACATAGAGTCATTCTTTGTATTTTGAAAGTTCTCTGTTCCCCCACTAGCATCAGTTCCTCCAGAAAATAATTTTGTAATCTCTTTTTGAGCCGCTGCATCATCAGCAGTACTTGGCTGAGAAGGAAAATAAACAACACCAATATTTCTACTCGCTTCCGTTTTAAACATAACAGGATGCTGTTTAATATAACCTGCTAAATCTTGAGTGGTTACATTGATCTTTGTTTTCTGAAGATAAGTAGTATAATCAATTTTAACAAAATCAATATCCGCAAGCTGATCTCTTTGTCTCATTAATTCTTCAGCTTCCTTTTTACCTGTTGTAACACCAGCCGAAAGATTGGCAAACACCTGTCTCGCCATTAATCGATATTCAATAGATTTTCTATTCTTAAGCCATTGGCTATATCCTTCGGGATTTTGTTGTTTTAAGTCCTCTACTTGTTTTTTAATTTCCTGTGTCTTAAAATTACCCTTCTCATCATAAAACTGTTTACTTTGAGCAAACATTTGATCATACTGAATCTGGTTCCAGAAGTAATCATCCGTCATTTCAAAACCTAATTTCTCAAATTGTTGTTTGATAAGTTTAGATTGAATCAATAACTGCCAAGCCTGCTCTTCAAGCCCCGTTTTGGGTTGTCCTTGCTGCTCAGCCTGTTGTTGTATTACGAAAAGTTGATCATAAAACTCTTCACGTGTAATTTTTTCACCATTTACTTTTCCTAAAACATCAGGATTCTTACCAAAAACCTTATCAATACTATCTGGGTTGACCAAAAACGCTAAAAGCGCCAATGCAATTACACCCATTAATAGCCAAGGTCTGTTCCTAATCTGTCCTAAAATTGCCATTTATATAAATTATAGTTTTTTATCAGTTTGCGAAAATACACATTTTTAAGAAATTACAGAAGTCGAAGTTCCTTTTTTATTTTTTTTACGATCTAATTATACTAAAAAGGAAATTTTGACCATATTTTTCATTAAAAAACAAATGGCATAAGTATTGCGCATTATTATATATGTATTATATGTTGTCTATTTTCAGCATATATTATGAAATAGCAATATAACGATTTAAAACGAAAATGACAAATTGTCATTTGAATAATTATGACAGAATTTGAAGATATAAATTTTGATGAAATCATCGGTGAAGGGTTTGATATTGTAGCAGAGGAAATTAACATTTCTGATTTTTCAGAAACTGCAAAAAATTCCGAACAAAAGATATTCCCAATCCTTCCTGTAAGAAATATGGTCATGTTTCCCAATGTGGTAATTCCTATTACAGCAGGGAGAAAAACATCCATACAACTTATTGAAGAGGCACAAAAAAATGGCGATTTGATTGGAATTGTAAGTCAAAAAAATTCAGACCTGGAACTTCCTTTCGAAAAAGACATATACCAAATAGGAACTTTAGCAAAAATTATTAAAATCATTAAACTTCCTGAAGGTAATATTACAGCTATAACAAAAGGTTTTCAGAGATTTAAAATCAAGAAAATGCTTCATACTCAGTCTTACTTTAGAGCTGAGATTTCAAAATTAAAGGATTCAAACCCTAAAAATAAGGACGAATACGAAGCTTTACTTGAAAATATCAAAGATCTTGCTTTAAAAATCATTGAACTCGATCCCAATATTCCCAATGCTGCAAATTTTGCTATAAAGAATATAAACAACAATGATGATTTGCTAAATTTCATCTGTACAAATGCTAATTTCCCATATACTGAAAAGCAAAAATTGCTTGAAGAGAAAAATCTAATGGAAAGAGCTAATAAGTGCTATGAAATGATGCATGAAGATTTCAGAAAGCTTGAACTGAGAAATCAAATTCATCAAAAGACCTCTAAAGATCTTGACAAGCAACAAAGAGAATATTTTCTAAATCAACAAATTAGAACTATTCAGGAAGAATTAGGAGGGGGATCAGAAAGTGATATTGAGGATCTTATTAAAAAGGCGAAAGGGAAAAAGTGGAATCAAGAAGTAGAAGAGCATTTCCAAAAAGAAATTGGCCGACTCCAACGTCAAAACCCTAATTCACCGGATTATAATGTTCAAAGAAATTATTTAGATTTCTTTACTGACCTTCCATGGGAAACGTACACAAAAGATATTTTTGATATTGTAAAAGCAGAAAAAATATTAGATCAGGCTCACTTTGGACTGGAAGATATTAAAAAAAGAATTTTAGAACACATGGCTGTTTTAAAGTTAAAAAATAATATGAAATCTCCTATCCTTTTGCTAGTCGGGCCTCCAGGAGTGGGTAAAACCTCATTAGGAAAATCTGTTGCGGATGCTTTAGGTAGAAAATATGTAAGATTGTCTTTAGGAGGACTTCACGATGAAAGTGAAATTCGAGGACATAGAAAAACTTATATAGGAGCAATGGCAGGAAGGATTCTTCAATCGATAAAAAAGTCTGGCACTTCTAACCCTGTTATTGTATTAGATGAAATTGATAAAGTTGGACAAGGTATCCATGGAGATCCTAGTTCCGCATTACTTGAGGTTTTAGATCCGGAACAAAATAAGTCCTTTTACGACAATTTCTTAGAAATGGGTTATGATCTATCTAAAGTAATGTTTATTGCAACAGCAAATTCTTTTTCCTCTATTCAAACTCCTCTCTTGGACAGAATGGAAGTTATTCAAATTGCAGGCTATACACTTGAAGAGAAAATCGAAATTGCAAAAAGGCATTTAATCAAAAAACAACAGGAAGAAAATGGGTTAGATTCAAAATCATTTAAGCTTGGAAATGCTGAGCTTAAACATATTATTGAAGCTCATACATCCGAAAGTGGGGTAAGAACTCTCGAAAAGAGAATTGCTGCTATTGCAAGATGGTCAGCATTACAAACCGCTTTATCTAAAGAATACAATGGCAAAATTTCTATTGAAAAAGTGGACGAGATATTAGGAGTTCCTAGACCAAAAAGCTTATCTGAAATTACAAGTGTTCCCGGTGTGGTAACAGGTCTTGCCTGGACAAGCGTTGGCGGAGATATTTTATTCATTGAAAGTATTTTAAGCAATGGAAAAGGGACATTAACGATGACAGGGAATCTAGGTACTGTGATGAAAGAATCTGCGACTATCGCTTTAGAATATATTAAAGCCAGACATGATGCTTTAGGAATTGCACAAGAAGATTTAGACAAAAAAAACATCCATGTTCACGTTCCCGAAGGAGCAACTCCAAAAGATGGACCCTCTGCAGGTATTGCAATGCTAACGTCAATGGTATCTTCTTTTAAAAATAAGAAAGTAAAACCTCATCTTGCAATGACTGGAGAAATAACACTAAGAGGAAAAGTACTTCCTGTAGGTGGAATCAAAGAAAAACTTCTGGCCGCAACGAGAGCAGGAATTAAAGATGTCATTCTTTGTGAAGCTAATAAAAAAGATGTGGATGAAATCAAAAAAGATTATTTGAAAAACATTAAAATTCATTATGTAAACAGAATGGAAGATGTTATTAGTATCGCCATTGAAAAATAATTAACAAACGTATATTAACCTTCTCCATAAAAACCATGTTCCAATTCTATGAAACGTGGTTTTTATTTACCTCCACACAATGAAAAGGGCTGATTAACCAAAAAAGGCCTGGTAATTGCTCGGTTTTTCTTATTTTTATGAGACATTTTTCAAAATTATGAATTTTCTTAGACTTCCTTTTCTTGTTAGATTTTCTTTAATTATCATTTCCATTATTGGAATTGGTTATCTTCTAGATTTAGGTCAAAGTATTTTAGCTCCCTTCTTTTTTGCATTTTTAATGGGTATGCTTTTTCTTCCTATAGCAACTTTTATGGAGAAAAAACTAAAGTTTCCAAGATCTTTGTCTACCATGATGTCCGTTATGATAATGATGGTTATTCTCAGTGGATTAGTCTATTTTTTTGGTTCTCAAATTGTTAGTTTTAGTAAAGATATTCCTCATCTTAGAGATCAATCAACCACACTATTCAACAGTCTCCAACATTGGGTATCCAAAACATTCAATGTAAAAATAGATGATCAACTCAATTATATTGATCAGGCTATAAACAAACTTCTCTCTTCATCCGGAATGATTCTCGGATTTACGTTTGGGATATTTTCTACAGGTTTTGGCTTCTTTTTATTTTTTATATTATTCTTTATTTTTATTTTAAACTATAGAAGAATTTTAAACAATTTTATTGTTAATATCTTTAGTGAAAAGCACAAAGCTAGTGTTCAGGAAGTAGTTACTGAAGTTAGGATTATTACTAAAAAATATATCATCGGGCTTTGCCTTCAAGTTATAATAGTATCTATTTTAACCTTCATTGTTTTAGCTATATTAGATGTAAAATATGCAATACTACTAGCTGTTTTAACTGGCTTACTTAATGTAATCCCTTATTTAGGAATATGTATTTCTCTTTTTATATCATGTTTCATAGCTTTTGCAACGGGATCTCCTTCCATTTGTTTTTATGTTATTCTTGGTTACATCATTGTTCATATTATTGATGGAAATATCATACTTCCTTTTGTCGTAGGATCTAAAGTAAAAATAAACGCCTTATTTTCTTTTCTGGGAATCATTATTGGAGAACACCTTTGGGGAATAGCAGGTATGTTCTTATGTATTCCTGCAATAGCCATTCTTAAAATAATTTTCGAGCGAGTAAATGGTTTAGAACCTTGGGGAAAATTACTTGGAGAGGAAGAAAAGCCACATCGAAAGAAAAAACACTACAAAATTTCAAAAAATATCACAATCAAAGAAATGGACTAATATTTTTTATTTATTAAACAAAAGCACTAAACCCGGTTATTGAGCGTCCTACTATTAATGAATTGATTTCTTTAGTCCCCTCGTATGAATAAATAGCTTCGGCATCCGCTACAAATCTTGCAACATCATATTCCAACAAAATCCCATTTCCTCCTAGAACCTCTCTAGCTCTAGAAACAATATCTCGGGTTCTCAAAGTACAAAAAACTTTGGCTAAAGAAGCATGCTCATCTTTTAAAATACCTTCATCCTGCATTTCAGATAATCTAAATACCATCGTTTGCATTGCTGTCAAATTAGAAAGCATTTCCACTAAATGACCTTGTATCATCTGAAATGAAGCTATGGGCTTTCCAAATTGCTTTCTTTTTCTTGTATAGTCCAAAGCACTTTCATAGGCTCCTCTTGCACAGCCTGTTGCCATCCAAGCGACTCCGGCTCTTGTCATTCTTAATACTTTTGCTGTATCTTTAAATGAATTGGCATTTTGTAAACGATTTTCTTCCGTTATTAAACAGTCTTTTAAAGTAATCAAACCATTTTGAACGATTCTCAATGCCATTTTACCTTTAATTTTCTCCACAGAAAAGCCCGGATTATCTTTTTCCACAATAAAACCTTTTACCTCACCATCCTTTACATCCCTTGCCCAAATAATAGTCAAATCAGCAAATGGTGCATTTCCTATCCATTTCTTTTGCCCATTTAGAATCCAACCTTCTGAGGTATTTTCACAAGTTACTGTTAATCCCCCCGCTGCACCTGAACCCACTTCAGGCTCCGTCAATCCAAAAGCTCCAATTTTTTCAAATTTTTGCATTTGTGGCAACCATTTTTGCTTTTGTTCTTCTGAACCACATATATAAATTGATCCCATCGCCAACCCCGACTGTACTCCAAAAAAAGTAGCAATTGAAGCATCAATCCTCGCCATTTCCATAGCAATAACACCTTCCATTAAAAAAGGCATTCCGGGACAACCATATCCTTCATAAGTTACCCCACAAATATTTAGTTTTTGAAACTTGGGAATTAATTCAAAAGGAAATTCATCTCTAAGCCAATAATGATTCACTAAAGGTTTTACCTCTTTTTCCATAAAGTCTCTTACTTTAAGTTGAATTTCTCTTTGCTCTAGCGTTAATGTATGATAAACATCATAGAAGTCACCATCAATTGGAGGAAGCTCTTTCTTTCCTGTATTAGGATTGAGCATTTTCATCAAACCTCCAAGTTGTTTATCATCTAATTTTGAAAAGCCCTGCATAAGCTTTGGCAAATCAACTTTTTTAGAAATTGCACTTAACTGATCAAAGTCAATAGCTTTGAATAGTTCTATTACATTACGGATTTTAGAAAAAGCATTTGACATAGTAATTTTTTGTTGGATTGATTTGTAAAAGTTATGCAAAAATCACTCCGAAAACAAATATTTAATTACAAATAAAATATACAAAACACTGATTTCAAAATAATTAATAACACTATGATAGATTTACAATTTATTTACTGTTGATTTTCAAACTTTACAAGTCTTTGCATAGGAACTTTGAAAAATATAAACTTTTAAAATCAATCATATGAGAACAACCTCCATTAGATTATCACTTGCTACCTTATTTTTACTAGGAATTTATTCTTGTAAAAAAGGAGAAGCAACAGCAAGTAAATATGAACTTTCAGAAAATGCTGATTCCTCAGCCATCGTCGTCTCAGACAGCATCTCTTCTGCTGCAACTATGAAGGTAAAGGATAAGCAGTTTATAAAAAAAGCAGAAGTAAATATGGAAGTGAAAGATGTTTATGATGCAACCATCTCTATTGAAAAATCAGTACAGGAATTAGGTGGATTTGTTACTCATAGTAACTTGCATAGTAATGTAATATCAGAAGATACTTATACTACATCAAATGAAGAAGCAGTACTTGTGAAAAAATATCAGACCGAAAACACAATGCAAGTAAAAGTCCCCACAGAAAGATTGGGAGAACTTTTAACAATGGTCAATAATAAAAAACTCTTTCTCAATGTAAGATCAATCAATGCAGAAGATGTAACTTCAAATATAAAGTATGCTGAACTAGAAGGTAAAAGAATAGAAAAAACAGGTGAGAACATCAGTCAACTCAAGACTAATAAAGCTAAAGTCAATATGAGTGACGATAATATGGCCGAAAATAATTTACAACAGTTAGCCCACTTTAATATGAGTGATCATATTAAATATAGTACTGTTGATATCTACATCAAAGAACCTAAGCTAAGAATTGCAGAAATTGCCATCACCAATACAAAAAATATTGATAATAAATATAAATTTAATTTTATTTACGGTGCAAAAAATGCTTTTATAGAAGGGATATATTTAATCCAAAAAATACTTATTGGGCTCATTACGATTTGGCCAATTTTATTAATCGCCGCAGTAGCCTTCTATTTTTTAAAAAAGAAAAAAAAAACATCTCACCCCTCTAAATTATAAATTTCCCACTTTGTTTTTATCTTATATTGAAAACACATAGAAAACTGCCAAATAAATAGATTGCTCCTAAAAGTTAGATTTTTTAGGAGCATTTTTATAGAAAGCAGCTAAGATCTGATGAAAAAATTCTTTCTCTAAAATTTCAAATTAGGATGAAAAATAAAAAATATATTTTTTTTATCTATTTTTTTAAAAATTTAAGTATTTCTTCTTCTTTTTAAACATTCACTCCAATCATTTTTTACGTAAATTTGCAAATTAAATTAACTGAGATTTAGATAATCTGAGCCGAATCATTACCTAGATCTAATAATCTAAGCCTTACATTTATGCTATCAAAAATAAACCCTATTCAAACTAACAGCTGGAAAGCTCTTGATGAGCATTTTAGCCAGAATGATTTTGATTTGAGAGAACTTTTTACAGATCATCCAAATCGCTTTAATGAATTTTCTTTGCAAAGAGAACATTTTATTTTTGATTATTCTAAAAATCTTATTGATACAAAAACAAAAGAACTTTTATTGAACCTTGCTGAAGAATGTCAACTAAAGAATGCTATTTCTGGCATGTTTTCAGGAGATAAAATTAATGAAACTGAAAAAAGAGCTGTTTTACATACCGCCCTAAGAGATTTTTCCAATAAAGAAATTTTGGTAGATGGGGAAAATATTAAACCGCAAATAAAAAAAGTTCTTGCTCATATGAAAGCTTTCTCGGAAAGTATTATTTCAGGAACACACAAAGGTTTTAGTGGAAAAGAAATTACTGATATCGTAAATATAGGTATTGGAGGTTCGGATTTAGGCCCCGTAATGGTATGCTCTGCCTTAAAACATTTTAAAACCAGATTACATGTTCATTTTGTTTCCAATGTAGATGGAAATCATATTGCAGAAGTTGTTAAAAACTTAAATCCTGAAACAACATTGTTTATTATTGCTTCTAAAACTTTCACAACACAAGAAACCATGACTAATGCTAATTCAGCAAAAGATTGGTTTTTAAAAGCTGGAAAGCAAGAAGATGTCGCCAAACACTTCGTTGCACTATCAACAAATGTTCAGGAAGTAAAAAAGTTTGGAATTGCGGAGGAAAACATTTTTGAATTCTGGGACTGGGTTGGTGGTAGATATTCCCTCTGGAGTGCTATTGGATTAAGTATCGTTCTGTCAGTTGGATATGACAACTTTGAACAGCTTTTGAAAGGAGCTTTTGATACAGACCAACATTTTCAAACAGCAGATTTCTCTGAAAACGTTCCTGTATTAATGGGGCTTTTAGGAATTTGGTATCGCAATTTTTATGCTGCTACAAGCTATGCTATACTCCCTTACTCACAATATTTAGATAGATTTGCGGCATATCTTCAACAAGGAGATATGGAAAGTAATGGCAAATGCGTAGACAGAAGCGGTGAATTTGTAGAATATGAAACAGGTCCAATTATTTGGGGAGAACCCGGAACAAATGGACAACATGCCTTTTATCAACTCATTCATCAGGGAACCGAATTAATTCCTTCTGATTTTATTGCGTATGCAAAAAGTTGTAATGCAGTTTCTGATCACCAAGACAAATTATTAGCTAATTTTTTTGCACAAACAGAAGCCCTGGCTTTTGGAAAAACAGAAGAAGAAGTTGAAAACGAATTAAGAAATGCTGGAAATTCGGATGACGAAATTGAGCGATTATTAAACTTTAAAGTCTTCCATGGCAATACTCCTACTAATTCAATACTATTCAAGGAATTAACTCCTTTTTCATTGGGGCAGCTAATTGCGATGTATGAACATAAAATATTTGTTCAGGGAGTTATTTGGAATATCTTTAGTTTTGATCAATTTGGAGTAGAATTAGGAAAAGTATTGGCTAATAAAATATTACCTGAACTTGAAAGTAAAGAGGTTATTACCTCTCATGATAGCTCTACCAATGGTTTAATTAACTATTACAAAGAAAACAAATAATAATGTCTACATTAAGATCATATTATTATAAATTACCTGCAAGCCTCAGACTGATAGGTAGGAAAATTTATTATTCACCGCTAGATTTCTATGAGGGTGTAACAGGAAAGAGATCTAAAAACGAACCAAAAAAAGGAGATATTTATGTCGGAAGAAGTGATTTTCTTTCTCATGGAATTCGTCAAGCTAATATTCTAAAAAAATATATTGACTTAAAAAGTACGGATCACGTTCTTGATATAGGATGTGGAATTGGAAGAACCGCAGTCCCTCTAACAGAAATTCTTATAGACGGCTCTTATGATGGATTTGACACTGTAGAGAAGGGAATAAAATGGTGCCAAAAAAATATACGTAAAAAATACCCCCACTTCAGATTCAAATTTTTTCCCATCTATAATGATTTGTATAATAGTTATAGCCAAAAGGCTGAAAACTTCACATTTCTTTATGGTAAGAATATGTTTGACAAAGTCTTCTTATTTTCGGTATTTACCCATATGCAAGTCATTGAAATTAGAAGATATCTACACGAAATTAATAGGGTGATGAAAAATGAAGGACTGTGTTTAGCTACATTCTTCTTATATGATGATACTAAAAGCGAAGAAGAAGGATCTATGAATTTTCCCCACATCTATGATGGATATAAATTAATGAATGATAAGGTGACTTCCGCAAATATTGCCATCAGCATTCCCTTACTCAATGAAATGGTAGCGAATGCAGGATTATCGATAGTCAAAATAAAAGAAGGATACTGGCGAAGAAATGTTAAAAAAGAAGATACAGACGAATTCCAAGATATAGTTATATTAAAAAAAATCTAAAAAATAAAAAGTAAAAATGGCAGAAATTCTTGACGGACTAAAAGTTTCCAAAGAAATAAAAGCAGAGATCAAAACTGAAGTAGAAAAAATCCTTGAAGGGAAAAGAAGAGCCCCTCACTTGGTAGCTATACTCGTAGGAAATAATGGAGCCAGTAAAGCGTATGTAAACAGTAAAGTAAAAGACTGTGAGGAAGTAGGATTTCGCTCTACCCTTTTAAAGTTTCCTAGTACCGTTTCAGAATCTGAACTCCTAGAAAAAATAGATGATTTAAATAAGTCTAAATCAGTAGATGGTTTTATTGTTCAGTTACCCTTACCTGATCAAATAGATCAAGAAAAGATTATCAAAGCAATTGATCCAAGAAAAGACGTGGATGGCTTTCATCCGGAAAATTTTGGAAAAATGGCTCTTGAAATGGATACATTCTTACCAGCTACTCCATTTGGAATTTTAACTCTTCTAGAAAGATATAATATTGAAACGAAAGGTAAAGATTGTGTGATTATCGGAAGAAGTAAAATTGTAGGAAGACCTATGAGTATCTTAATGGGTAGAAAAGACTTTCCTGGAAATTCAACGGTTACCCTTACACATTCTTATACAAAAGATATTGAGGAGTACACAAAAAAGGCAGATATAGTAATCACAGCATTAGGTGATCCTCATTTTTTAAAGGGAAGTATGATTAAAGAAGGTGCAGTAATTGTAGATGTGGGTATAACCCGAGTTGATGATGACTCTCCTAAAGGGTATTATCTCGCCGGAGATGTAGATTTTGATAGTTGTACAGCTAAAGCAAGCTGGATCACACCAGTTCCTGGTGGAGTAGGTCCTATGACAAGAGCAATGTTGATGAAAAATACACTTATTGCTTATAAAACTTCAGTCTATAATGACTAACGAAAATGAATAAAGAAGAAGATATTTTATTAAAAGAAGGTAAAATGCTCCCTGTTATGGAGCATTTTTACACTCTTCAAGGAGAGGGTGCTCATACCGGAAAAGCAGCTTATTTTATACGATTAGGTGGATGTGATGTGGGATGCCACTGGTGTGACGTTAAAGAAAGCT
Source organism: Chryseobacterium potabilaquae (assembly GCF_902728265.1). Lineage (GTDB taxonomy): Bacteria > Bacteroidota > Bacteroidia > Flavobacteriales > Weeksellaceae > Chryseobacterium > Chryseobacterium potabilaquae. The sequence continues at coordinate 62,212 of NZ_CACVBR010000014.1, read as the reverse complement.
GGAATCCTGACTTACATCCGCTAATGAGTACAGAAGACATCGCTGAAACAGCCGCAAAACATTGCAAAACTATAGTTTTAACAGGAGGAGAGCCTTTAATGTGGAATTTAGAAATCTTAACCTCTAAACTAAAGGAATTAGGATGTACTATACATATTGAAACCTCTGGAGCCTATCCTATGAGTGGTCATCTAGACTGGATTACCCTTTCTCCAAAAAAAACGGGTCTTCCAAAAGAAGAGATTTACAAAAAAGCTCATGAGCTAAAAGTAATTGTTTTTAATAATAATGACTTTATATTTGCTGAAGAGCAGGCAGCAAAAGTTTCCGATTCTTGTAAATTATATCTTCAAAGTGAATGGAGTAAGCGTGATGAAATGTATCCCAAAATCACTGATTTTATTTTAGAACATCCAGAATGGCAAGCTTCTGTTCAAACACATAAATATCTTAACATTCCTTAAAATACTTAACTTAATTTTTAGTTAGTATTCGTTATACAGTGATCAATGCAGAGAATACGATACTCAAGATACCTTAAATCAATTATTATTTTGCTTGACCTTACGGTTATTGCATCTATTTTCATATTCTTTTTTATCACAAGAAATGAACATTTAAAGAATAACCAAGAGATATGGTATCAAAATACATTCTCATTGGTTTTACTATTTATGTTTTGGATACTTCTGAGTGGAAGAACAAAAATATATAACATTCCAAGAAATTTAACTTATACTTTATTTCTTGAGCGGCTCTTAATCCATTTTCTCCTTTTCATATTTGGAGTATTACTTATTGGAAAAGTCAGCTACAACGTATTCTTTAACTCAGATATTTATTGGCTTTCATTTTATTTATTTTTCTTTATTTTTCTGGCAAAATCCATTATATATTTTGGCATAAAATATTTACGTAGCTTAGGAATTAACAACAGAAATATCATGTTCTTAGGAGAAAATAGTAATACAGAAATCCTTAAGAATATTTTGACTGATAGGAAAGATTACGGATATCGAATTTTTGAGTATACCTTAGAAATTACACCTACTGAATTGATTGGTTTCTGGAAAAAAAATGGAATCCACACCTTGTTCTTACCCACTGAAAGCACTATATCTCCAACTATTGAAAACGATATATTCAGGCTTGCGGAAGCTAACAAAATACATATTTCACTGATTCCAAGCATTACACAAAGTGATTTTTTTCTTTATGATTTAGGGTATATTCAATCTCATCCTATACTCAATCAAGCAAGATATCCTTTGGATTATTATTCTAACTACTTTTTGAAAAGAATTTTTGATATATTATTTTCCTTATTCATTCTTGTGGGAATCTGCTCTTGGTTATTTCCTATTATTGCCATCATTATCAAATTAACATCTAAAGGTCCTATTTTTTTCATCCAAAAAAGATACGGTTTTCATGAAGAGGTATTTAATTGTATTAAGTTTAGAACCATGGTTACCAACAATGACTCTACTACTAAAACAACTGCTGAAAATGATTTACGAATTACAAAATTCGGTAAATTTCTAAGAAAAACAAGTCTTGATGAGATGCCACAATTTATCAATGCGTTGAGGGGGGAAATGTCAATTGTTGGCCCCAGACCGCATATGCTTATGGTTGATAATTATTATAAACCTAAAATAGGAAGATATAGTTTAAGAAGTATGGTAATTCCTGGCATCACCGGTCTTGCCCAGGTAAGTGGTTTAAGAGGTGATCTTGGCGATGTGGAAGTAGAAATGAAAAAAAGAGTTATGGCAGATGCATTCTATGTGAGAAACTGGAGTTTTGTCTTGGATTTAATCATTATTCTAAAGACAATATTATTAATGATCAGCGGAGATAAAAATGCAAAATAATAAAGCATTCATAAAAAAAAGCTAATTTAGCGGAATGTTAAAAAAGTTTTTTACAGCAGTAGGAGAATATATTCTCCTCTTAGGTAAATCTATTCAGAAACCCCAAAAGATGGGTGTTTTCTGGAAACTGTTCATGAGAGAGATTAATGACTTGGGCGTTAACTCTTTTGGATTAGTTGTATTTACTTCCATATTTGTGGGAGCCGTAGTTGCTATTCAAATGTATAACAATTTTGACACGTCTTCATTCCCAATTCCTACCTCCTTTGTAGGATATGCAACTAAGGCCGTATTGGTTTTAGAATTTTCCCCCACCATTATCAGTTTGATTTTAGCGGGTAAAGTGGGTTCATATATTGCTTCTAGTATTGGTACCATGAGGGTATCCGAGCAGATTGATGCCTTAGATATTATGGGAGTAAACTCACCCAATTTTTTGATATTTCCGAAAATAGTTGCCTGCATTCTTTTTAATCCACTATTGATAGGTATTAGTATTGTCTGTGGAATTGGAGGAGGTTATATTGCCGGAATGCTGACGGGAAACTGGACAGAGAATGATTATATTGTAGGAATCCAAATGTATATGCCTAATTTATTTATCTATTACGCATTTGTAAAAACAATTGTTTTCGCATTTATCATTGCAACAGTCCCTTCTTATTTTGGATATTTCGTTAAGGGAGGATCACTTGAAGTAGGTAGAGCAAGTACACAAGCTGTTGTTTGGACAATGGTATTTATTATCATTTCCGAATTAATTTTAACCCAATTAATATTAAGCTAATGATTGAGGTAAAAGATCTGAAAAAAAGTTTCGATGATGTTGAAGTACTAAAAGGGATTTCAACCTCTTTTGATAAAGGAAAAGTAAACTTAATTATTGGACAAAGTGGATCCGGTAAAACCGTTTTTATAAAAAGCTTATTGAATGTTTATCAGCCTTCTTCCGGAGAGATTCTCTTTGATGGAAAAGATATTAATACCATGTCCAGAGACGAAAAGCAACACTTACGATCTGAGATTGGCACCGTTTTTCAAGGGAGTGCATTATTTGACTCTTTAACGGTAGAGGAAAATATTATGTTCCCCTTGGATATGTTTACCAATTTAACCTATAGGGAGAAAAAGAAAAGAGTTTTTGAGGTTATTGGAAGAGTACATTTGGATAAAGCCAACAGAAAGTTTCCGTCTGAAATATCAGGAGGAATGCAAAAACGGGTGGCCATTGCACGAGCCATTGTTAATAACCCTAAATATTTATTCTGTGACGAACCCAATTCCGGTCTCGATCCTTATACATCTAATGTCATTGATGATTTATTACTTGAAATCACCAAAGAATATAATACAACGACTATCATAAATACCCATGACATGAACTCCGTAATGACAATAGGAGAAAAGATTGTGTATTTAAGATTAGGAATCAAAGAATGGGAAGGTAACAAAGATATTCTCATCACAGCAGGCAATAAAAATCTAATTGATTTCGTTTATTCATCAGAGCTATTCAAAGAATTAAGAGAATATTTACTTGAAAATAATAAAACTATTGATAATACAATAACTAAACTAAATGATAATGATTATGAAGAAAACTCTTAGTATGGCCTTAATAGGAGCATCTATGCTAGCTTCAGCACAGATTTCTCTTGCCGGAAAAGCTAACTTAATTTTTCCAACAGGCTCTCCATCATGGAGTAATATTAAAGGAACTGTAAACCAAGCCTTTGATGGTAAAGGAAAAAACAGTGTAGGATATAATGTAGGGCTTTCATTGAAAGTAGGATTACCCACTTCTTTTTATGTAATGCCGGAATTGTATTATACGCATTTCAAAAATGATTTTACCGATCCGGTTTCCAATACAACCTTTAAAATTAAATCTAACAGAATAGATGTCCCTGTTCTTTTAGGTTACAATCTTTTAGGAAATACATTGGGAGTGTTTGTTGGTCCTGTTGCCAGCTATAATCTAAGTAAAGAAGACACCTTTAATAATTTTAAAGAAAATTCAAGGGATAACTTTACTGTGGGATACCAGTTTGGAGCACAGCTTGAAATCAAAAAACTTATTCTGAATGCCAAATATGAAGGGGCATTTAGTAAGGATACAAGAAACTTTATTAACAGAGTTTCTGGCGAGGAGATTCGTTATGATAACAGACCAAGCTTATTTATGCTAGGTGTTGGATACAAATTCTAGAAATTTGAATAAAAACCACAAAAAATCCTCGGTCTAGTAAGACTGAGGATTTTTATTTTGATTTTGCAATTCTGCTTCTCGCTTGGCTATTTCACTAGCTTGTTTCTCCAGTTCTGCTTTATCTTTTTGTAATTGTTTAAATTCTCTTTTTTTCTGGTCTGCTTTTATTGCACTTCCTTTACTCATATATCCCACCATTCCACCAATTATTAATCCTATTCCGATCCCGGCCATCACTCCCATAATATGAGAAAGTGTAACTTTTTCAACAGTAAAATCTGTTGTAAGATAAAATAATAATGCCGATAATGCTAGAAGTACAAGTCCTGTAATTGATAAACTTTTCATAACATTGTATTTAAGTGAATGATTCAAAAACCTTACTGAATAAAAAACATGTACTTTAGTAAGGTTTTACTTAGATTAAAGTTATATTTTTCCTCCGGCTGCTTTATAATATTCTAAAGCCTTCGGTAGGTCTTTATTAATATCTGAAATTCTAGTTCCCGGGCTTGGGTGTGTAGATAAAAACTCCGGCTGTCTTGAACCTGTAGAAGCTGCCTCCATTCTATTCCAAAAAGGAATGGCTTCTCTTGGATCATATCCTGCCATTGACATAAGATATAGCCCCATCTCATCTGCTTCTGATTCTTGTGTTCTTCCATATTTTAGAAGAGCCACTTGAGATCCTATTGGATATACTTTTTCAAAAACACTCGCCCATTGAGCATTAGAAATACTTCCTCCTAGAATAGCACCTCCATATTGCGCTACCATTGCTTGGGAAATTCTCTCATTTCCATGTCCGGCTAATGCGTGAGAAACTTCATGCCCCATCACTACTGCAAGACCATTATCATTTTTTGTCACAGGTAAAATTCCTGTATAAACAGCTACTTTTCCTCCCGGCATACACCATGCATTCAGTTCATTACTTTGAATAAGATTAAATTCCCATTTATAATTAGCTAAAGCAGAGCTTCTTCCAATACTTGCATAATATTTTTCTGCTGCGGATTTTATTCTAGTTCCAACGTTCTTTACACTTTGAGCCTGGGCTCCGGAAATCACTTTAGATTCAGACAGTGTTTTTTTATATTGTTGTAGAGATGATGCTTCAATTTCTGAATTTAAAGAACCTATCTGAAATGACTGCCTACCAGTCATTGGATTTGTTGTACAAGCTGTAACCGATAAAGCAATTGCTCCGGCTCCCAATATTTGTGAAATTCTCATAATATGCAGTGTTATTTAGTTCAACCTTAACAATTATTATTCCAAAATATTCCAATAAAAAAATTTGCATACATTTTGCTATTTAAATTTAATAATTATTTTAATCTTATGAAAACATATATTTCATTCTTTTTATTTTTGGGGTTTTTATTTTTTTCCCAAAGTTGTTCTTCTCAAAGTTCATCAGACCCAAAGGCTGTTGATAGCTTGGTAAATTCACAAAATTTTACATTTCATGCCCAAAGGGCTAACCCAACCAATTATGATGTAATTAACGTGATGAATTCAATTCCAAATTCTACTTCAACAAGAATTCTTGAACTTGATGGAAGCTATACTATCATATTAAAAAATGATACTTTAGATGTTTATTTGCCTTATTTTGGAAGGTCTTTTAATCCATCCTATGGAAGTACAGACAAAACAGGATACAAATTTGTATCAAAAGATTTTACTGTAAATAAGTCTCAAAATAAAAAAGGAAATTGGATTATTAAAATAAACCCAAAAGATGTAAGTACGGTAAGTGAAATTTATATTGAGGTCTTCAAAAATGGAAAAGCATTTACATCTATGAAGAGTAGTGATCGACAACCTATTTCATATGATGGATATGTTGACAAAAATGATGTGAATTCTAAGCCTTAATCTCGTTTAGATAAAAACTCATCTACAAATAATTTTGCTTCGGTACTAGGATTGGAAACCTTTGTGGAAGCATTTTTTTTATGCTGAATATAAGCATTTTCTGCAGCACTATTTTTTTTAACATTGGCTAAAATATATTCCTGTACCCAATATTCAAATCTTTTCTCGGCTTGCTGCGATCTTATTTTTTCAAAATTACCTGATTTATTTTTCAAGATGATGAACTCTTTAATTCTTAAAAAGACATCTTCCAGCCCTTTATTATTTAATGCTGAACCAAGGAGTACCGGAACTTTCCATTTTTCTTTTGATGGAATAAAATCTAAAGCTCTTTTAAGTTCTAATCTTGTATTTTTTGCTTTAGAAAGATTGCTTTCATGTACCTTATTAATAAAAATAATGTCAACCATTTCCATAATTCCTCTTTTTATTCCTTGTAGCTCATCTCCACCTCCAATAATTTTTAAGAATAAAAAAACATCTGTAATATCTGCTACTAAAACTTCCGATTGCCCTACTCCTACGGTTTCTATTAAAATATAATCATATCCTGCTGCTTCACAAATCATCATTGTTTCAAAAGTAGTATTGGCAACCCCTCCTAAAAACCCCGAACTGGGAGAAGGACGGATAAATGCATTTTCTTCCTTCGCCAACTCCTCCATTCTCGTTTTATCACCCAGAATACTTCCTTTATTAACAGAAGAGCTTGGATCAATAGCTAGAACAGCTACTTTTTTACCCTGAGCTATGGCCAATTTTCCAAAATTTTCTATAAAAGTGGATTTTCCAGCACCAGGTACTCCTGTTATTCCTATTCTAATAGAATTCCCAGTGTATGGCATAATGATTTTTAGTAATTCATCTGCTTGCTGTCTATGTTCAACCTTTTTGCTTTCAACAAGTGTAATAGCTTTAGCGATCAAGCGCTTATTTCCTGATTGTATGCCATTAATGAGTTCTTGAGTAGAAAATTTCATTAATTCAAAAATATGAAATTAACCAATATATCACCATAAAAAGCGTTCTTAATTTTATTTCTTCTAAATTAAAAATACCCTTGATTTTATCAGCCGGAGAAGTTATTTCCTACATTTGTTATGAATCAAAAAAATTAACATGAAAAATTCAATTTTTATCGCAACACTTTCTGTTGTTTTGTTAGCTTCGTGTACTCCTAAAACATCTCCTGCAACTGCCACGACAATGGGTGCTTCAACATCTACAGCTGAGCAGATTGTCCAAGGAAAAACCATTTTTGAAAACTCTTGTGGAAAGTGTCATAAATTACCCGAACCAACAGCTCATACCTCCGTTCAATGGGTGGGAATCATGAATTCTATGGCTCCAAAAGCAAAACTGACGGACGCACAACATCAGTGGGTTTATGACTATATAGTTTCTGTAAAAAAATAAGTACAATAAAAATATTATTATGAAAGAAAAGATATTAGGCTTAATACTAGTGGCACTCTTTATCGTATCATGTGGACCGAAAAGCATAGCCGTAACCGGACCTAAATACACCTCATCAGAACAAATAAATCAAGGAAAAACGATTTTCGAAAGCTCTTGTACCAAGTGTCACAAACTACCAAATCCTCAAAAGCATGATAATCAAGGATGGATAAAAACATTAAGCAGGATGGCTCCAAAAGCTCATTTGACTGATGACCAACATCAAATGGTTTACGATTATCTTATCTCTGTAAATAAAAAATAGGCTTCTCATAAAGTCTATTTTTTATATCTCACTATTTTATACTATGTTATTTAATCATAACTTTAATTCAATTCCCAAACCTGGATTTTCTGACATAACTATTCTTCCATTATCAATAAAGTTTCCTCTCGCATAATCGTTGGATATAAGATTTGCACCATCTAAATCAACATAGTCAACAATACTTGTTAAAACACATCCTGCCGAAATCCCAACTGAAGACTCTGTCATGCAACCTATCATAATTTTGTAATTAAGCTCTCGTGCTTTATTAATCATTTCCAAAGCCGGAGTCAACCCTCCGCACTTCATCAATTTAATATTTATACTTTTATAATAAGGAATTAATTCTTCCAAAGAATCCATATTTTGGCAATCTTCATCAGCCATCCAATTGGCATATGCCTCTTTTTTCAAGATTTTAAAATGATCAATCGGCCTTGGTTGCTCTATATACGAAAACTTTTGTACAGCCCTATTTTCCTGTAACCAAAGACAATCCTCATTAGTAAAACTTGCATTAGAATCAAGCGCTATATTTTGATCTAATTTCAAAAGCTTTTCCAACTCATTTTTATGGAGTCCTTTACATTTTACTTTAAACTTTTTCCAGCTGCTTCTTTCAATTCTCTCAATTTGATCCTGAATCTTCCCAATAGATATCGTAATCGAACTTTCCACAAACACATTGGAGGGAAGATGATTGAGCTCAATAAAATTTTTATTCTCCAACTTACCAAAAAGATCCCAATATGCACAATCTAAAGCAGAAAGTAAAAAGGGATGTAGGTTCAAACTTCGTAAAAATTTGAAAAAATCTTTAGGATCAACAATTTCGTGATTTTCAATCTTTGACTGAATATTTTTTAGTTTGATAATAAAACTTTGAAGATTAATTTGGTAATAATCTATTGCTACACATTCTCCATATCCCCTAATATGATGATGAGAAAGCTCAATAAATAATACTTCTCTTTTGTTATAGTTTCCGTACGCAATTGAGAATGTTTCTTTTAATTGGAGTTGTTTTATTGCAAAATTTACTCTCATTTCTTCACTAATCAACTATCAGAAAGTTTTATTATCCATCACTAGGTTTCCTATTACTAAAATAGTACATTTCTATTTCCAATAAATAGTATTTATATACCTAACAATGTTGTTCTTTATATAAAACTACAAAAAAATAGGTCAATAATGACCTATTTCACAAATATTAAGACAAAATATATTCTTTATTTCACAATAAGTTTCTCTGTTTGTATCTTATCTCCTTGCTTGATCACCACCATATAAACTCCTTTTTGTAGACCTTTGGTTGAAATCCCTTTTTTAGAAGTATATTCCCTTGTATCCGATAGAATACGTTTTCCTGACATATCAAATACATTTATTTTAACTTCTTCTTTAGACTTATCAATATTACCTACAAAAAATTCATCATATGTTGGATTTGGGAAAATAACATATTTAGTCTCCGAAGCCTTAATTTCTTCAGTTCCCAATACGGTATTACACTCCTGAGGAAATGAAAAATCCTCTACTTGATCAGTCCACACGGTTTTTGAGCCTGCAGAGGCATTTACTCCTAATCCCCTTTTTGCAAAAGCTTTCCAAATCATACACTTATCTGCTCCATTTGTAGCGATCATATCTGCTTGTAATATAGCATCTCTTCCATCAATGAAAGTAGGGCTACAAGCCTGCAATTTCAATCCATTGACTACTATTTGGAGAATTCTAGCATTCCCAGAATTAGGATCTGCCAATACATCACTATTATACCCATATTTTTCTATATATTTCCAGGTAAGATCCCAAAGTGTACTTGCCCACACAAATCCTGTAGAGTGAGAATTTCCCGTCATTGAATTAGTGGCTTGATATGTATAGTCATTTATAGCAAAATCTGGAGAGTATTTCTCCGGTCTAATTCCTACTCCTGTAGTCGCTTGATCGGACGAATATGTACCTATCCCTCTTGCTAAAGCAGAAGTATCTCCAGGTCTTGCAGTTAGCATAAGAGCAAAAAAATCTGACCAACCTTCTCCCATTTGCTCCGTAGAGTTACTCGTTGAAAGACATGAATATCCTTGTCCTGTTAATCTGTTGGAAATCCCATGTCCATATTCATGGATAACTATACCATTGTCTAAGCTAGAATGTTTAAATCCATTGAAATCATTAAGCAATGTTGTATTAATAGCAGTTCCGTTGTTTACTTCAGTCACCAAAAAATTTCCTTCTGTCATTCCCATATTAATTGCAGGAATGGTGACTTGATTTCCATACGTTCCCGGTCCCATATTGAGTGGGGTATCGGATCCGGGTCTATAAACAATTACTCCTACTGCTCCAGCATTCTGAGCATTTAACACTTTGAGTCCATATTCACAAGATGCACTTGTTACAATAGCTATTTTATTTGTTAAACTTCCAGCAGCAGGCTGCGTACAGGCATCTGCAGGCGACGCCACAGCGAGATTTCCTGTTACGGATTGGCCATCAAAAAATAGAGGGCCAAAAGATGCTGATCCTGTCATTACTTTTGGTCTACTTGCAACATTTGCAGGGGAGTTATATTGATACCTTACAATAGGATCTGCCGTTGTTTGAGCTCTGTCCCAAAGATACATCTGCATTCTTGGAGCAAGAAGAAACACTTGTCCGCTAATAACGGTCTCATAACCAGAAGAAAAATTCGCATTATTTAAACCACTCCCATCAGAAGCTTCAGCTCTTACAGCATCTCCTCCTATACCTCCAATGGAAAAGTTATTGGTTTGAAAGTTTCTTGCAGATTCTGTAAAACCAAATTTATAAAACACATCATGAATTTTATTATTTATATAAAATAAATTCGTAATAGCAGCATCCCTATGAGTAAAGGGATTTACAAATCTCCCTTCTGTATACGTAAAATCAAAATTTCTATTACTTCCTCCATCAGGCGAATATCCCGGATTATTGGTATTTCCTTGATCAGAATAAGCATATACATTATTCCCTCTCGTATTTGTATAACTATTTGCCCCATCAGAATGCCATCCTTCAGGAGAAGCGGTAATATCCCACGGATTATTCAAAATGGATCTCCCTCCAAAAGTAGGAGCCTCTACAGGTAAAGCAAAAACATTATAAGATGCATTTGAGGGAACTAGTAAAGAACTATTAGCACTCATTTTCTGATTTTCTAAGTCAGAATTTACATAGGGAGAGCTTTCTTTTTCTTGTTCTTTATATCCATTACTATGTTCAAAGTTGCATTCAACGGTTAAATTATCTTTTGTTAAAATTTCTCCGGTGTTGGCATCTGCTATCACATGCCATACATCTGATGAATTTTTGTCTGTGACAAATAATTCTTTAGCTAAAACAAAAACATTATTTTTTTCAAAATATACATCCGGTAAATATTCTACTCTTACAATATTTTTTAAACCAAGATTTTGCTTCAGAAGGTCTTCGGAAAATTGATCTTTTCCATTCCCTTGATTAGTAATAAAAATATTTTTTTTAAAATCATTTTTTTCTAAAATAATTTTACCCTCTTTTATAATCACTTTCCCGAGGGCATTATAGACTCTCAGTCCGTTATAAGTCTGCTGAGTATTAATAATATTTGCACCCAAACTCTTAGAATTGTCTTCATTTAGAATAATGAAAGCGGAGTTACTAGAGCCAAGCAGACCATTTTTTTGGTAATAATTTTTGAGAGTTTCTTCGGAGCTTTGCCCATTAATCACGTTAAATGCAAAAAATCCGATTGCACAAAATGATTGCAAAAATATTTTTCTATTCATAGTAATGTTTTTTTTAATATTTAAATTTAAGTGTTTTATAAATACAAAATCCATTTTCACAAAAAGAAATTCATCTAAGCAATTTTTAAATTATTAATGTAAATTATTTTTATATTTTTTTAATTCGTTTTTCAGTTCACTTCTTTTTTTTTTATAAGACTTTTCACAATAATTTTTTTTAAAATCTGTGCCCGAAAATGTACGGCTAGGATTTCCTCTTTGTACTTGTAAATGATTATTCCATGTTTCGTGCATTCTTTTTTCCAATTGCTCAATATAGATTGCCATTACTTTTTCCTTTAATCTTATTATAGAGAGCTTTTTATTCTCTAGTTGTGAGCGCGAATCCTGTACAAAAACACTTTGCCCTGTTGGAATATGAGTGGCCCGAACTGCTGTATTCACTTTATTTACACTCTGTCCTCCACTTCCTTGGCTTCTTGTCGTCTGGAACTGAATATCTTTTTCATTGAAATTTATTTTATCCAAACCTTCCAATTCAAAAACTCCTATATACCAATTACTTCTTTTATGTAATTTTCTAAAGGTACTTTTTCCGTTCCAACAAACACTGCCTAACCATGTTTTTAAAAATTCACTTAATTCTTTTCCTTTTAAAAGAATAGTTATTGATTTCAATGTTAGATTTTCATCCCCCTTTTCTCGGTGAATGATTTCGTACTCTATATTGTTATTTTTGGCTTCCTCAAGGAAGACCTTAAGAACTTTTGCCACTACCCATTGGCATTCTAAAGGTCCTCTTCCTGAGGTTATTTGTATTAATTTTTCCATTATTATTTTGGTATTTTACTTAATTTCGGGTGACCAATAGGATCAATCCCTTTTTCCAATAAGTCTTTTGTTGCCATTACTGCCCAACATTTATCACTAGAATGAATATTTCTATAAAAAGAAAGCAGCACATCAGGTTTTACAACCGTAAATCCATTTATTTTGATCGTTTCCAAATCATTCCTTTCAAAGAAATCTATAGTAATTCTATGGAATGTTCCATTTTGCCTTTCCACTGTTTTTTCATATCTACGAAAATTTTCCTGGCTCTGAAGATGATCATATCTTGTCCATACTTTTTGAAAGTCTTGTTGCTGAAGAATCATAACTACTTCAGCAACATTTTCTTTCTTTACAAAAACATCAATATCCTTATGATCGTGAGCATGCTTGTATTCTGTATGATCGATTTCAGACATAAAATGCCATGCCCACCCTCCTGATATAATGACTTTATTTTTTAATTTTTCTAAAATTTCGAGGCCGTACTGAATTCTAAATTCCGGCCAGACCTCTCCATATCTTTTGATATTGTGTTGTGCTCCCATTTTTCTTTTTTATTTTTTTAGTTAAGAATAATGGAATATAGATGCCTTCAAAAATTTTTTAACAGCAACTATCATCCATTATCCCAATTTTATTTATCCATTCTCACTATTCTTGGTTGAAAAGTTCCGAGAATATCGACCAACTCACTTTGAGCATTCATAACCTCATTGATATCTTTGTATGCCATAGGAGCTTCTTCTGCATTACCACCCATTAGAATTACATTTTTGAGCTTTAATTCTTTTTTAATATCATTTTGAGTGAAAAGATTTCGACACTCTCCTCTCGAATGAGCTCTTCCCGCCCCATGTGAAGCAGATTTCAAGGAATCTGGATTTCCTTTTCCACGAACAATAAATCCCTTTGCTGTCATTGAACCGGGAATCATTCCTAATTCATTTTCATGAGCCGGAGTTGCCCCTTTTCTATGGACAATAACTTCTTTTCCATTATGAATTTCTTTCCATGCGAAATTGTGATGATTTTCGATTTTAGCTTTTACTCTTCCTCCCACTGATTTTACCAATCTCCTATGAATATCATCGTGACAAGCAGCCGCATAATCTCCTGCTAAATTCATTGCTGTCCAATATTCTAATCCGAGATGGGTATTCAAATCTAGCCAGGCAAAGTTTTGGGCTTCTTTAGGCAAAGGACATTGCTCTGTAGCAACTCTGGAATAATACTGTGCTATTTCGGCACCTAGGCCACGCGACCCACTGTGTGAAAGGATTCCGAGATATTTTCCTCTTGGCAATCCAATTTGTTCCTCTTCTTCCGTAATTTCAACCTCTCCGAATTCTACAAAATGATTTCCTCCTCCAGAAGTTCCCATTTGCTTAATGGCTTTTCCTTTTAGTCTTCTCAAAATGGGGATCATCTCAAAAGTATCCCTATCGAAAATTTCATGCTCGACATGTGACTTATGTGTTTCATACATTCCGAATTTTGTATGTTCGGCAAGAGCTTTTTCATATTTATCTCTTGCTCCGTCAAGATATGAAATAGGAGTATCTAAAATACTGAGACTCATTCTACAACCTATATCCATTCCTACTCCGTAAGGGATGACTGCATTTTCTACAGCAAGAACTCCTCCGATGGGAAGTCCATAACCACTATGAGCATCAGGCATCAAAGCACCTTGTGTTGAAATGGGGAGTTTCAATGCAGTATACAATTGGTTTTTAGCTTCGTCTGCAATATTGTTTCCAAAAATCCTGAAATCTACCCGGTTGGTATTGAGCATTCTTTTCTCTGTTTTCTTAGATGAAAGTAAAGCTTCTGCAATTTGTCCGAAGGTTAAATCTTTTTCAAAATTTTCCGGATGATTCAAAATTTCCTTTAAAAGAGATTTCACGTGGTGAATATTTTTGGTTGCAAAATTTCTTTTCATAACTTCTAACGCAATAATAACACTCTGATTATTTGGATATCCTATTTTTAATATATCTTTTCCTTTAAGTTTTAAATTTCCCATTGTTTTTATTTTTAAACTTAGATATGAGAGATTAGAATTTACTTCTAATATTTTGCATATTTATTTCCAACTAAAAATTTAGTTGACTTTAGTTTTATCTCAATAAACCTATCTGATTGATTGAGTACAAATTGATCACTAGCCCCGATTGTCGTGAAAATCCTTTTTTGAAAAAAAAGATTGTAACAGAAAGCGGGAAATAGCTCCAAATTATTATTAAAAAGATTTCGGGGAAACCTGAGTTTGAAATATTGCGCAATAAAAAACCCGAAATCCTACGACTTCGGGTTGTGATATTTCGTTATACTGTTATTCTAAGAGTGTATCAAACCACGAAGCCTCACCACCAAAAGTGGCAATCCAACTGTAGAAATAGATGTTATTTTGAACATTGCTTCGTTGTTTTTTAATGATTAAACTTGATTTTCAGGAGCAAAGGTACACTTATTTTTTAATAATCAAATTATTTTTTTGCAGAATTGATAAAAAAAGTCTGAATAGAACATCCAGACTTATGTATTTTAGGATAAAAGTTCATTATTTTCACCAATAAACTATTGTAAAAATTTCTCCAAAATATCTACTGCACATTTTGGAAGATTGGTTCCCGGACCAAAAATAAAATCTGCACCGTTAGCATACAGAAACTCATAGTCTTGCTGAGGAATAACTCCCCCAACTACGATCGTAATATCATCCGCACCTAGTTTTTTTAATTCTTCCACCACCTGAGGGACCAACGTTTTATGTCCAGCTGCTAAAGAAGAAACCCCTAAAATATGAATGTCATTTTCAACTGCCTGCTTCGCCACTTCTTCCGGGGTTTGAAATAATGGTGCAACATCCACATCAAATCCCATATCTGCAAATGCTGTTGCAACTACTTTTGCACCTCTATCATGACCATCCTGTCCCATTTTTGCTACCATTAATCTTGGGCGGCGTCCTTCTTCTTCCTCAAATTTCTGAGTAAGGAGAAGTGCTTTTTCAAAATATTCATTTTTCCCTGCATTCATAGCATATACTCCAGATATTGTTTTAATATTGGCTTTATATCTACCGAAACTTTCTTCCATAGCATCACTCATCTCTCCCAAGGTAACTCTCCTTCTTGCGGCTTCAATACATAGTTCTAACAGATTTCCCTTGCCAGACTTCGCACACTCCCTAATTCTCTCCAAAATTTCATTGACTTTTTCTGAGTTTCTCGATTCTTTGATTGTATTTAATCTCTCGATTTGCTTCCTACGTACTTCCGTATTATCAATATCTAATATTTCAATTTCCTCTTGTTTTAAGGAAGATTTAAAAGAGTTGACCCCAATAATAAATTCCTCTCCACTATCTATTTTAGCTTGCTTTTTAGCAGCTGCCTCCTCAATTCTCATTTTTGGGATTCCAGCTTCTATCGCTTTTGTCATTCCTCCTTCTTTCTCTACTTCATCGATATACTTCATCGCTTCTTCAATCATTTGTTGGGTGAGGCTTTCTATCAAATTACTTCCCCCCATTGGATCTACCACATCACATATCCCACTTTCTTGTTGAAGAATGATCTGTGTATTTCTCGCTATTTTAGCTGAATAATCCGTAGGAAGTGCTATTGCTTCGTCTAAAGCATTAGTATGCAAAGATTGTGTTCCTCCTAAAGCAGAAGATAATGCTTCAATCGCAGTTCTTGTAATATTATTAAAAGGCTCTTGCTCTGTCAGTGACCAACCAGAAGTTTGAGAATGAGTCCTTAAAGCTAAAGATTTAGGATTTTGAGGATTGAACTGTTTCAATAGAGTTGCCCAAATATATCTAGCGGCACGCATTTTGGCAATTTCCATAAAGTGGTTCATCCCAATTGCCCAGAAAAAGGATAATCTTGGAGCAAAATCGTCAACATTCATTCCGGCTTTTATTCCCGTTCGCACATATTCTAACCCATCCGCAAGGGTATAAGCCATTTCTAAAACAGGAGTCGCTCCTGCCTCTTGCATATGATAGCCAGAAATAGAAATAGAATTAAATTTTGGAATGTTTCGAGAAGTATATTCAAAAATATCTGCGATAATTTTCATGGATGGAGTTGGTGGATAGATATACGTATTTCTCACCATAAACTCCTTCAGAATATCATTCTGTATCGTGCCCGAAAGTAAGTTCTGTTTTACTCCCTGCTCTTCCGCAGCAACTATATAAAATGATAAAATAGGAAGAACCGCTCCATTCATTGTCATGGATACTGAAATCTGATCTAATGGAATTTCATTAAACAAGATTTTCATGTCCTCCACAGAATCAATAGCAACACCTGCCTTCCCTACATCTCCCATCACTCTTGCGTGGTCTGAATCATATCCTCTATGCGTTGCTAAGTCAAAAGCTACAGAAAGTCCTTTTTGCCCAGCAGCTAAATTCCTTCTATAAAAAGCATTTGATTCCTCTGCCGTTGAAAATCCCGCATACTGGCGAATTGTCCAAGGTTTCTGAACATACATGGTAGAATAGGGACCTCTTAAATAAGGCTCAATTCCCGACACAGTATGTGTCAAATCCCTATTTTTTGTATCTTTTTCTTGATAGGAAGTTTTAAGTTGGAGACCATCTTTCTCGAAATAATAGTTTTCCGATTCTTTTTCAGTTATATTAAATTGAGGAGTTTTATTTTTAACTTCTCTTCTCATAATCTTCAGATTTATTAGATGGCTAAAATTACGGATTTTTAGAATAACAACTAAGGCAGAGTAATAACCTGATTGTATAAATGTTAAAATAGACTTCTTTTTATTTTAATAGGTACAAATAGATAATCTCCAATTCATTGAATGGGAAAAGAAAAATCCGAAGAAAAATTCCTCCGGATTTGATATTGATTAATTGTTGTATATTATTTTAAATCTTAATACCCATTTCGTACAAAGCAAAAGAAATCAAGTCTGCATTTTCACTAATAACTTGCTCTGTTGATCTTCCGGCTCCATGTCCTGCATTTTTCTCAATCCTTAATAGAACCGGGTTATTACATGATTGCTTTTCTTGCAATTCTGCTCCAAATTTAAAAGAATGTGCAGGTACTACTCTATCATCATGATCACTTGTGATAATCATTGTTGAAGGGTAGCATGTATTGGCTTTCACATTATGAACAGGTGAATATGATTTAAGATAGTTAAACATTTCCTTGCTATCTTCTGCGGTTCCATAATCATATGACCATCCTGCTCCAGCTGTAAATTTATTATATCTCAACATATCCAATACCCCTACTCCAGGGAACGCCACCTTTGCTAAATCCGGACGCATCGTCATAGTTGCACCTACTAACAAACCTCCATTTGATCTTCCAGAAAGAGCCATATATTCCTTTGAAGTATATCCGTTACTTTGTAAATATTCACCCGCTGCAATAAAATCTTCAAATACATTTTTCTTTTGCATTTTCGTTCCGGCATCATGCCAATTCTTCCCATACTCTCCTCCTCCACGGATATTAGGGACAGCATAAATACCTCCATTTTCCATCCAAATAGCATTCACAACAGAAAAAGACGGCTGCAAACTGATATTAAATCCGCCATATGAATATAATATGGTAGGATTTTTCCCGTCTAATTTTGTTCCCTTTTTATAATTGATCATCATCGGAATTTTTGTTCCATCTTTCGATGTATAAAATACCTGCTCGGAAATATAATCATCAGTATTGAACTTTACTTTAGGTCTTTGATACACCTCAGACTTTCCTGTATCTGCATTAATTTTATAAATTGTTCCAGGAGTAATATAATTAGTAAACGAAAAATAAAGTTCTTTTTCAGTTTCTTTTCCTCCAAATCCACTTATATTTCCTTTACCCGGAAGAGCAATTTCTCTAATCAGTTTCCCTGTTTTATCATATTGCTTTACCTGATCAATAGCATCAATCATATAAGTTGCGAAAAAAGATCCTCCTCCAGAGGAAACACCTAATACATTTTCAGTTTCAGGAACTACATCTTTCCAATTTTCAGGAGACGGATTATTAATATTTGCTTTTACCAAACGCATATTTGGAGCTTTCAAATCTGTAAAAATAAAAAGATCATCACCCTGAGTATCTACAATATCTGCATTCACATCAAATCCCTTCACGATTTGGACAAAATCTTTACTATTATTTTTTAAATCCTTTATATATAATTCATTTCCATTGGTTGCATTAGCTGCAGAAATAATTAAATACCTTTGATCTTCAGAAACAGATGCTCCTAAATATCGTCTTGGAGTCTGATCTCCTCCAAAAATAAGGACATCTTCAGACTGCTTAGTTCCTAGCTTATGAAAATATACTTTATGCTTATCTGTCATTCCTGAAAGAACTGTTCCTTCTTTGGGCTTATCATAGCTTGAATAGTAGAAACCTTCATCACCTTTCCATGCAATTCCACTGAATTTCACATCTATTAAAGTAGCATCCATCTGCTTTTTGGTAATGGCATCAATAATAATGATTTTATTCCAATCACTCCCTCCCTCTGAAATAGAATAAGCTGCTAGATTTCCTTTTTTATTAAATGACAACTGAGAAAGTGATGTGGTTCCTTTTTCCGAAAATTTATTTGGATCTAAAAATACTTCTGTTGTTTTTGCTTTATTGTGTGTTCTGTATAAAACAGACTGTGCTTGAAGACCGTCATTTTTGTAATAATATGTATAATCTCCTTCTTTGAAAGGTGCCGTAATTTTTTCATAATTCCAGATATCTTTCAATTGATTTTTGATCTTATCTCTAAATGGGATTTTCGAAAGGTAGTTTTGTGTATAATTCACTTCTTCATCAACCCATTTTTTAGTAGTTTGAGAATCATTTTCCAAATCTCTGAATGGATCTGCCACAGCAGTATCAAAATAAGTATCTATTTGGTTTCCTTTTAATGCTTTAGGATAATTCATTTTTTGAGAATAAAAAGTTGCTGAGAATAAGACTCCAGCTGTTAATAAGGTAGTTCTAAAATTCATGCTGAATTGTTTTTATCAAAAATAAGCAAAGTATTGAAATAAAAAAAGTGACTGGAAACTCAGTCACTTTTTGCTTTATTTTAAAAGAAGATATATTTTAATAGTTATCTTCTTCTCCTTTCATTTTTTCTGCATTTTCTGCCATGATTACAGCATCTATCATTTCGGAAATATCTCCGTTCATATAGGCATCTAAATTATACATCGATTTATTGATTCTATGATCAGTAACTCTCCCTTGTGGATAATTATAGGTTTTAATTTTTGCAGAACGGTCTCCTGTAGAAACCATTGATTTACGTTGGGCAGCAATATCTCCCTGAACTTTTTGCAACTCGATATCATATAGCTTTGTCCTCAACATTTCCATTGCCAATTCACGGTTTGCCAACTGAGAACGGGCCTGCTGACAAACAACTACTAATCCCGAAGGTTTATGGGTCAATTGAACTTTTGTTTCAACCTTGTTTACATTCTGTCCCCCAGCTCCTCCTGAACGTGAAGTTTGCATTTCAATATCTGCAGGATTTAATTCAAAATCAACTTCTTCTGCTTCAGGTAACACAGCAATTGTAATAGCAGAAGTATGCACTCTCCCTTGAGATTCTGTTTCAGGAACACGTTGTACACGATGAACGCCTGATTCAAATTTCATGATCCCATACACACCTTCACCTTCTACTTTCATGATCAATTCTTTATATCCTTTTGCGGCTTCATTAGAATCAGTTACTTCATGTCTCCACCCTTTGGTTTTGAAATACATGCTGTACATTCTATAAATATCCTCCACAAAAATAGCGGCTTCATCTCCTCCTGTTCCTGCACGTAATTCTACAATCACATTTTTATCATCTGCAGGATCTTTAGGTATTAATAGTACTTTTAGATCTTCTTCCAATCCAGGAAGTTTCTCTTGGGCTTCCAACTTCTCCAGTTTAGCTAAATCTGCCAAATCTTTATCTGAGCCATCTGCAATGATCTCTTCAGATTCTTCAATAGTATCTAAAGCGGATTTATATTGATCATACACTTTTACAATCTTCCCCAAATCACTATATTCTTTGTTCAAAGAAGAATATCTTTTTTGATCTGAAATAATATCAGGCTGGATAATAAGATCTGCAACCTCATTATATCGTTGTTTTATAGCTTCTAATTTTGGAATTAATGATTTAGACATTCTGAAAATTTTGTGGCTGCAAAGATAAGAATTATTAATTCAAATTAAAAGCTCTTTAGGGTACTGATTTAGAAAGCTTTCTATCAATCCAATACAAAATAATCCCTACTACTACAATTCCCAACCCCAGAAAACTCTCTTTAGGGTTATGCACAAGGGTAAAATATAGTATATATATGCTAAAAAGAAGAAATACGGTAGGAAAAACGTAGAATAAATTTGATTTAAATATTTTTCTATCTTCTTTTTTAAGAAAGTATGCCGTAGAAATTGCTAGACTTGCAAATAATTGAAGAATAAATGAGGTATAAATAAATATTTCTTTAAAGCTACCTGTCAAAATAATCAATGCCGCAATAGCTGCATGAGCAAAAATAGCTCGTACCGGAATTCCTTTTTTATTATTGGTGGATAAAGATTTCCATAGTTTATTTTCTTTAGCAAAAGCTTGAGTCAATCTTGAGCCTACCCATAAATAACCACTAATTGTTGCTATCAACTGTAGCGCAATAAAAACATTTACCACTTTTCCAAAAAAATGTCCAAACATATTATTGGCCGCCTCTCCCATCACATCTTCTTTTCCAGATAATTGATGTAAAGTAGCATGCTTCAACATAATAAAATTGATCATAATATAACAGACTGTTACAAAAATGGTCCCTATAATCAATGATTTAGGAAGATTTTTTTGAACATCTTTAATTTCTCCCGCTATATAAGAAGCTGAATTCCATCCTGTATATGAATACGTTACAAATACTAAAGAGGTTGCAAATGCAGGAAGCATAATTTCTTTTTGCCAATCGTTACTAAAGTTCAAGCTTCCGTCTGTTATAGGCTGAGAAAGTCCCACTCCTAAAACTATCAAAATAATAATAAACGCTATTTTAATAAAAGTAAAAAAATTATGAAATTTACTCGACGTTTTTACACTAAAAGACAAAGATATAGCGACTAAAAAAATTACAATAATTGCAAATCCATTTTCAAAAGTATAATTAAATACCGAGAGATACTTTGACATGGCCAAGGCAGCCAAGGCAACCGGGGCAGAAAAACCGATAATTAAAGATATCCAGCTTATCAAATAGCCTAACAAAGGATGGTATGTTTCTTTTAAATAAATAAAATCACCCCCATTTCCTTTGAAATGAGAACCCAACTCTGCATAGCAAAACGCACCAAATAAGGCCAGCACACCGCCTATTCCCCATAGCAGAAATATACTATATGTATTGGTAATATCTACTAATTGAAATCCTAAAGTGGTAAAAATACCTGTTCCGATCATATTCGAAATCACAATGGCCACAGCTGTTTTCCAACCAATCTGATGATGTGAAGAAATGCTCATTTTTTATTAAAAAGTAAAATTAAGTCTTCCAAAAAAATAACTTCCTAATGCCCCCATTTGTACTGGTGCATATTTAAAAACTCCATAATAGGAATTTTCGTAGATCTGTAAATCCGGAAAGATATCAAAAATATTATTGGCACCCACAGTCAGATTTATATTTTTCGTAATGTCATATCCAATACTAGCATCCGTTACTACTTTTGGAGAAAACTGCTGAACACCTCCAAAAGGATACCCATCTCTTATGACTTTGCCAAAGTAGGTATTTCGTATCATAAAATTAAACTTTCCGACCCCGTAATTCAGCCCTAGTGTCGCTTTTGTTTTCGGGGAAAGAGATTCTATGATATTGACTTGATCAGGTCCAAAAAAATCAGTCTGTGGAGTCTGTAAGTTGGTAGGAAAATGGAAATCTGTAATTTTGGTTTCCGTATAATTTCCGGCAAGATTCACATTTAAGTTGCCTCCTGCCAACTTCCAATCATACGAAATCACTAAGTCAACACCTTTCGTTTCTGTATCTACAGCATTGGTAAAAAAACGAGCACTTTCTACCTCATTTCCTTCTCCCACAATTGTTGGGTCTTTGAGCTTAGAATCAGTAATATTACTGGTAATCACAATTCTATCTTTGACTTTAATCCAATACCCATCTAATGTAATGAACAGTCCTTTTATAGGCTTTAAAGTAAACCCGACACTTCCATTCACAGAAGTTTCCTGTTTTAATTTATCAAAACCTAGAACCTCGGCAGCTTTACTTTCATTGGTAAAAATACCTTTCTTTACAATCCCAATTCCTGAAGTAGAAATATCTGCATAAGAGTTATTAAAGTACTGTTGCTGTAAGGAAGGAGCCCTAAACCCAGTTCCTATTGCCCCTCTGATCGCATAGTTTTTTATAAATTCATATCGCAAAGCTAATTTTCCATTTAGAGTATTCCCAAAATCTGAATAATTTTCAAATCTTGTAGCCGCATCAATATTTAATTTTTTAGCTAAATCGTAAGAAATATCTGCATATATAGCAGTCGAACGTCGTGATTTTTTTAACGCATTATCTGGTGAAAAACCTGTGAAAGATTGAGAACCTCCCGCTCCAATTATATTAGAAGAGGGTGTAGAGGATGTAGCTATATTTCCAAAGATATCATATCTAGCATAGGAGGCTTCTTCCCCTGCCTTTATATCATATTGCTCAAACCTAAATTCCCCTCCAAAAGCAACATTTAAATTATTGATATTTTTTGAAACATCTAAATTAACAGTGTTCTGTAAAAACCCATGAGAGCCTGCATAAAAATGAGTTGGAGATTTTGAACCCAAGGAAGCATTTACCGTATTATTAACATTATAATTGAAGGTATTACTTCCAAAAGTATTACTTAGATCAAATTGCCATTCATTAAGGTTATACTTTGCCCCCACTGCATATGAGAAATCATAAACCTGCGAAGCTAAAACTGCCTGAAAACCATTTGGGTAAATAGAGGAAACTATATTAGAAGTTTCGCTTGGAAGCCTTCTAAAGCCAAATCCCTCACCTTCTTTAACGCTAAAACCTCCAAAAGAGTACATTTTAAAATGATCATTAAAAGGATATTCTGAATTGAAAAATAACTGAGCTTGTTTGATCTGGGCATCTCCAATTTGAAAATTAAAATCATTACGGGATAAACCATTTTGCCCCATTAAAGCATCATCATAGGCTCGAGAAATTTGGCTTCCAGTATCTGCAAAATCATAAGCGAAAAAATTACCGTAATTTCCGGATGCAATAGGTGAAACATTAGGTAGCATTATCCCATTCACAGAAATTGCCCCATTATTATTCACCACATCCAAATTAGATTGATCATAAATAATCAAATCATGATTTTGCGTTCTTGTTGTTTTTCCTCTGTAATTCAACTGAAGAGATAAATTGATATAACTTTTCTCTTTTCCTAAAGATGTTCCATAATTGGCACCGGCCTGGTAGGTTTCACCGTCATTTCTCCCTGAAATTCCATAATTTAGGCTTGCAGAAGCGCCAATATCTTTTTTAAGAATAATATTAATTACCCCCGCAATAGCATCAGATCCATATTGAGCTGCGGCTCCATCTCTTAAAACTTCAATCCTATCAATAGCAATTACAGGAATCGTACTTAAATCAGTTCCTACCGAACCATTCCCGACCGTATTTTGATAATTAACTAAAGATGTAGTATGTCTTCTTTTACCATTCACAAGAACTAAAACCTGATCAGGACCCATTCCTCTTAATGTTACGGGATCAATATGCTCTGTACCATCAGAAGCCGATTGTCGAACTGAGTTGAATGATGGAATCACATAATTCAGTAGATCCTGAACAGTTGTTTGAGGTGCCGATTTTTGAATCTTTTCAATACTTATAACATCTACAGGGACTAGAGTTTCTAGCTTTGTCCTTTTAGCATTACGATTCCCAACAATAATGACATCTTCAATCTGCTTTTCCTTTTCCTGTGCAGAAACCAAAATAGCTCCAAGTAATAAAACAGATAGACTTAATTTCCTCATCTTTTATTTTTGTAAAATTAATAATATACCCTACGGATGAAACCCGCAAAAAAAAGATTGTCAAGAAAATGGAATAATACTTAGAATATCCTCTTTACTTATCTTCCCCCAGATGGGTTGGAATTAGCACCATTACACTTTTAGAAGAATGTTGGTTGCTAAGGTTTCATAGGGCCAAATCCCTCCACCTTTCTTGATAAATCTACTGCAAAAGTAGACTAATATTTTTAAATAACAAAATCTAATCTTAAACTACAAAGGCGAGCAGATTGAATCTGCTCGCCTTAAATAATACATAATATGTAATGTTCCTTATTTTACTATCATCTTTTGAATAGCTATCCCATTAGCCGTCTTTAAATGAACTAAATAAGTTCCGGGAGGATAATGTGTTCTTAATTCATAAATTCCATTTTCAGTTTTCAATGGAAAAGAATCTAGTTTTTTACCACTCATATCGTATATCGTAATCTCTCCGTTTTTAGCTTGGTGATAAACCAATTTTACCATCCCGTTTTGTACAGGATTATCTACTATTTGAAGTGATAATCTATGTGTACTATTTTCATCTATTGTGGATAAATTTCCGGTATAATTTCCAAAAATTCTAAATTCTCCCGGCTGGAGGGCGATCGGAGCCGTAGTAGAAACCACATTCAAAACAGTGTTATCCATTAAGTTCTCCCATTGCCCACCATAAGGAAAATAAGGAACAACATTCTTAACGGAAGTATCATAGTTAGCCAATACGACAATATTTTTTATGTCAAGGGCTGTTAAAGTATTATCATATACATAAATCCGAGTAATCAAGCCGTTAGGATCATTAACTAAATTATTAGATTCTACCGTGTATGTCTTTGAATTGAAAACAGGATGTATTTTTCTTATATTAATAATTTGCGCCCAAGTATCATATATCGCCTTTCTACTAGGCTCTGTATCATAACCTAATGTAAACGCAACAGGCTTTTCATCTGTACGACATCCGTTATTAATAGATCCATCAACACATCTATTAATGCTAAAATCATATCCTAATTCTCCAAATTGCCAAATCATTTTAGGGCCAGGAATCGTAAAAAAAGTAGCTCCAAAAGCTTTCATTCTATGTAATGCTGTATCGATATTTTTCACATTATATGTGCCATTTACCGCTCCATAGCTACTATTTTTAAACATTAATCGCTCTTCATCATGACTTTCTCCATATCCAACGGCATTCTTATTGGTAAATCCATGAAGTTTATGATCCATTCTATCATAGTTACTGTTTTCCTTGTATCCCATTGTATTCTGGTTATATGGATCAGTTTGTTTATTCCAAAGCATTACCCCTTTTCCTTCCGCAATCTTATAATTGGCCCATTCTTGTTCTTCCGCATCAGTGCCCAAATGCTCAAAAATAATATAAGAATTAGGATCAATAGACCATTGCTTATCAGCATAGTATTTCATAATATCAACTCTATCCTGCTGATAAGAATTAGTACAAGTCTCATCATTCTCAGAACAACTTTGAGTAAATCCCTTAGTTAAATCCCATCGAAATCCATCAATTTTATACTCTGTCAGCCATTGGCCCAAACATCTTTCTACATAATATCTGGTAGCCAGACTTGTATGGTTGAAATCATTAAAAACATTATATGAATGTTTAGGTGTTTGATTAAAATATGGATTATTAGCAGCAACATCTCCATATCCGTCTCCATCAGGATCCACATTCCAAAGCCTTACCAACGGAGAGCGACCTGTAGCATGATTAAAAGCTATATCGAGGATCACAGCAATTCCATTTTGATGACAAATATCCACAAACTCTTTAAACTTTTCAGGGGTTCCATATGCTTTATCTAAAGCATAATGAAAGGATGTATTATACCCCCAGGAAATATTTCCCTCAAATTCCATAATAGGAAGAAGTTCTATTGCATTTATGTTGAGTGCTTTTAAATAATTAATTTTATTAATCAATGATTGCCAATTCTTTTCTTGAGTAAAATCCCTTAATAAAAGTTCATAAATAATTAAATTTTCTTTCTCCGGTCTTTGAAAATTAGTAACCTGCCAACTGTAAGAAGCCTGCCCTGTTTTAAACATAGAAACTTCAAAGTTTTGTCCCGCAGGAAAGCCCGGTAATCCGGGATAAGTGGATGAGAGAATCGATGAGTCATCATATGACGATAAAATCTGTGGAGAAAAAGGGTCAGCAACTTTTCTCAAGTCATTGGTCCTATATTGAAAAGTATATAATTGAAGAGGAGTAATTCCATTCAATACAATCCAGTACAAATCGGGATTTGTCGTGTCACGGTTCATAAGATAGTTATCATCTATTTGCCAATTATTAAAACTTCCTATTACATGAACGAAGCTTTTAAATGGAGCATATATAGCCAATCCAACCGTTGTGTTATCATTAAGATTATAATTGACACCTGGTTTTATCCAATTTGGAATAGGTACAGAGGCAACATTACGTTGAACTTGTACTATAAAGCTTGTATTTTTAGAGCTAATATTGTCTGTTGCACTAAGCTCCATATTCGCATCTCCGGTTACTATATAATTATAAGAATAGGAAGTAGAAGGTACCGATGTAGAATTAATAACAGATCCATTTGCTTTTAATTGAAATGTCGCGGCCACATTTGTTGTTGCAGTTACACCTACAGACGCCCCTGAAGAAACTGAAGTTAAACTATTGGGTAATGGGTTGGTTAAGTTTAAGTTTAATGCTCCCACATTTACAAAAATATCTGGTGACGTCTGACGTGAACCCGTTTTATTTTTTAAAAGAAAACCAAACCTCCCAATCCCTGTTCGGCCAAAAAATGAGGTAGGTATGAAAGTAAAAGAATAAGTATCTGTCCCCGAATTATAGTTTAATTTATTTGCTTCATTAGAGTTATTCCAACTCCCATTCGTAGGGCTATCTAAGCTATTAGCATAATTAGTATCTAAAGACCAACTCCAAAGATAAATAGCATTATTACTTACTCCCCAAGCTGCTTCATCAATCTGATTTCCCGGAACCGTTAACGTAATTTGATCCGTTTCGTTAAATGGATTTGGAGTAATAGTATAATTGATCTGGCTGAAAGTAAAAATTATCATGAATAACATGACAATAGAATATAATTTTTTCATAAATTATTCTTTTCATATTAATACATTACTAAAATAATTCATTTTACCATTAATACACCCATAATTATTAGAAAAATATTAACTGATTTTTCCCTGATATTCTAAAAAGGAAAATTTCTACTATTAATATATTGCGTCTCTATATATTTCACGGCCTATAAAGTGATGTCTATCTAAGGAATTTTTCTAAACTTAAAAAACTAAAAACCACTTAATTAATAATTAAGTGGTTTAATATATATTGTTTTTCTTTGATATTACTTTTTCAGAATTAAGGTGAAAAAGCAATGACAATCAATTAATGATGATGTCCGTGATCATGAATAAAAGGACCGTTACCTTTAGGTTCATTAAAAATAACTTCTACACCTTCTTGTTCATACATTTTTTTTCTTCTGATATCCTCTGGATCAAAAGGTTTTACTTTTCCGAAATATTCTTTCAGACCTTCAGTTAACCATAATGGAATTACAAGTCCAAAGAACATAAAAATACACCAAAACCCTACAAGGAACATTGTAAAGAAAAAGATTGTCCAAAGGAACTGGTAAAATGGCCAAAATGCTGATAAAATCATTATCATTTCTTAAAGATTTTAGGCAAAAATAGGACTTTTTATTTTTTTACACAAAAGTTATGTATCCTATTTTCTTATTTATTTTAATTCTATACTAAATTTAATGGGCAAGATCAGCAAAGAAGTCATTTCCTTTGTCATCTGTAATAATGAATGCCGGAAAGTCTTTCACTTCAATTTTTCTGACAGCTTCCATACCTAATTCCGGAAAATCAACTACATCTACTGATACAATATTATCCTTTGCCAAAATTGCAGCGGGTCCACCTATCGATCCTAAATAAAATCCTCCGTACTTTTTGCATGCATTCATAACATCTTTACTTCTATTCCCTTTTGCCAGCATCACCATACTACCTCCATGACTCTGAAAATCACCAACATATACATCCATTCTTCCCGCAGTTGTAGGTCCGAAACTTCCTGAGGCCATTCCTTCAGGAGTTTTAGCTGGTCCGGCATAATAAATAGGATGATTTTTAAAATATTCCGGCATTGGTTTTCCACTATCAATAATTTCTTTAATTTTTGCGTGAGCAATATCTCTAGCTACAATTAAAGTTCCATTTAATTTTAATCTTGTTTTGATAGGATATTTGGAAAGCTCAGCCAAAATATCAGGCATAGGCTTGTTTAAATCAATTTCCACTGCTTCTTCTAAATGAGGAGGTGTATCTGGTAAAAATCTCTTAGGGTTTTCTTCCAATTGTTCCAAGAAAATCCCATCTTTTGTAATTTTTCCTTTAATGTTTCTATCTGCGGAACAAGAAACACCCATTCCTACAGGACAGGAAGCGGCATGACGAGGAAGTCTGATTACTCTCACGTCATGGGTTAAGTATTTCCCTCCAAACTGGGCTCCTATCGCACTTTCCTGACAAATCTTCTGTACTTTTGCTTCCCATTCCAAATCTCTAAAAGCCTGCCCCGATTCATTTCCTTCAGTCGGAAGATTATCGTAATATTTTGCTGAAGCTTTTTTCACTGCTGCTAGATTCGCTTCCGCGGAAGTTCCACCAATTACTAAAGCCAAATGGTATGGAGGGCAAGCAGCAGTCCCAAGGTCTGATATTTTTTCTTTAATAAATTCTTCAAGTGACTTTTCGTTAAGTAAGGATTTTGTTTTTTGATACAAAAATGTCTTATTTGCCGATCCCCCTCCTTTGGTTAGAAATAAAAATTCATAGTAATCTCCTTTTTTAGCATAAATATCAATTTGCGCGGGAAGGTTTGAACCCGAATTTTTCTCATCAAACATAGTTAAGGGAACTACCTGAGAATATCTCAAATTTCTTTTTTGATATGTATTAAAAATACCTTGGCTCAAATACTCTCCATCATCCACTCCAGTATATACATTTTCGCCTTTTTTACCCATCACAATTGCCGTCCCCGTATCTTGGCAAGAAGGTAAAGCTCCCTCTACAGCAACAGCAGCATTTTGTAATAAATTATATGCAACAAACCTATCATTATCAGTTGCTTCAGGATCATCAATAATTCTTCTCAGGCTTTCTAGGTGAGAAGAGCGCAACATAAAAGAAACATCTGCCATTGCTTCCTCAGCCAATATCTCCAGTCCTTTAGGGTCAATCGTTAAAATTTCTCTATCTCCCAGTTTTTCCATCTTTACATAGTCCGATGTAAGCTTTTTATACACCGTATCATCTTTTTGAATCGGATACGGATCCTGATATCTAAATTCCATACTACTTTAGTTTGTGCAAAAATAAGTGATCAAAAAAAAACATGAGTAAAATCAGTATTCTTTATTGATATTTATAATGATTATAAATTGCGGAATCATCAGTTTATCGCTAAATTTATAAAAATTTCAATCACAATGAATTATAGAATAGAAAAAGACACAATGGGAGAGGTACAGGTACCTTCAGATAAATTTTGGGGAGCACAAACAGAACGTTCTAGAAACAATTTCAAAATTGGTCCAGAGGGATCAATGCCTCATGAAATTATAGAAGCATTTGCATATTTAAAAAAGGCTGCTGCCTATACCAATACTGATTTAGGAGTTCTTTCTACCAAAAAAAGAGATATGATTGCCCAGGTCTGTGATGAAATTTTAGAAGGAAAATTAAACGATCAATTTCCATTAGTGATCTGGCAAACAGGCTCCGGCACTCAGTCTAATATGAATATTAATGAAGTTATTTCAAATAAGGCTCATACCAATAGTGGAGGAAAATTAGGCGAAAAATCAGAAATTCACCCTAATGATGATGTCAATAAATCGCAATCCTCAAATGATACTTATCCCACCGCAATGCATATTGCTGCTTATAAAAAAGTTGTTGAAAAAACCATTCCAGCTGTAGAGAAATTAAAAAATACATTAGCAGAAAAATCTTCAGCATTTAAAAGTATTGTCAAAATAGGAAGAACCCATTTAATGGACGCTACTCCATTAACTTTAGGTCAAGAATTTTCCGGATATGTAGCCCAATTGGAATTTGGCATAAGAGCATTAAAAAATACACTACCCCATCTTTCGGAATTAGCTTTAGGAGGTACAGCTGTCGGGACAGGTTTAAATACCCCTAAAGGTTATGACGTAAAAGTCGCAGAATATATTGCAAAATTTACCCATTTACCCTTCACAACAGCTGAGAATAAGTTTGAAGCTTTAGCTGCTCATGACGCTATTGTGGAATCACATGGAGCCCTGAAACAATTAGCAGTATCTTTATTCAAAATTGCTCAGGATATTAGACTCCTGGCTTCCGGACCTCGTTCAGGAATTGGAGAAATATCTATTCCCGAAAATGAGCCAGGATCTTCCATTATGCCGGGAAAAGTAAATCCAACTCAAAATGAAGCAATGACTATGGTATGCGCCCAGATATTAGGAAACGATACCACTATTTCTTTTGCCGGAACTCAAGGAAATTATGAATTAAATGTTTTCAAACCTGTTATGGCGTATAATTTCCTTCAATCTGCTCAACTTCTTGCTGATGCTTGTATTTCTTTCAATTATCATTGTGCAATAGGAATTGAGCCTAACCGTGAAAGAATTAAAGAACTAGTGGATAAATCCTTAATGTTGGTCACCGCTCTCAACACTCATATAGGTTATGAAAATGCAGCTAAAATTGCAAAGACAGCACATAAAAACGGAACTACCTTAAAAGAAGAAGCTATCAATCTAGGCTTTTTAACGGCTGAACAGTTTAATGAATGGGTAAAGCCCGAAGATATGGTTGGCAGTATGAAGTAGTTACTAATAATAAACAAAAACTCCCGGAAAAAATTCTCCGGGAGCTTTTGTGTTAATATGAAATGTTATATATAATTATTCAATTCTTATGCCAAAAATAAAATCTTGCCATTTTCTGACAAATTATTTAATGATCTTCTGAAATAGATATCGGCATTGAAACCTGATCTGCAAAGTATTGTTCCAAATCTCTAAGAGTTTCGGGATTGGTTTGAATATCCTTTACTAGTTGTCCTTTATTTACCACCACTATTCTGTTACACACTTCTGTCGTATGGGAAAGGTCATGACTTGAAATAAGGAAGGTTACCCCATCCTGTTTTGAAAGTTCTTTAATTAAATTCTTTAGTTTAATCTGTGTAGAGGGATCAAGATTGGCAAAAGGTTCATCTAGAATAATAATTTCCGGACTTCCTAAAATGGCTCCTACAATTCCTACTTTTTTCTGATTTCCTTTTGAAAGATCCCGGACGTATTTTCCTGAATTTAAAATTTCCCCATTAAAAAGGTCATGAAATTGTATAAGAAATTCATCTACCGAAGCTTTATTTTGCCCCCGAAGCTCTCCAATAAAATAAAAATATTCTTCCGGGGTAAGATATCCAATTAAAAATGTATCATCTACAAATGCTGACACTTTACTTTTCCAAGCCTCAGATTCATTTACTTTTATTCCATCAATACTCACAAAACCTGTAGTAGCTTGAATAAGATCCAACATCAAACTAAAAAGTGTCGTTTTTCCTGCCCCATTATTTCCAACTAATCCAAAAGTTTCTCCTTTAGAAATTTCAAGATTTTCAATCTGTAATACTGTGGCTACTCCGTATGTTTTAGATAATTTATTTATAGTAATCATAATTAGTCTTTATTTTTGAATGCATCTATTGTACTGTATTTTTCAACTTTATAATGTTTCACAATAATATCGAAGATCTTTTCTCGTATGATAAACCCGAACAATCCCAATACGGCAATACTAACCACCCCTGCAGTCATTCCAAAAAAATGTTTCGAAATGCCAAAAACCGCCATAGGGAGAAGCATTTTAGGAATTAATAGAAGTAAAGCTTTTAAGCTAAAACTATTTTTCTGACCAATTCTCTTTTCTTTGGAATTGAGATCTATCTGAGTTTTATTGAATGCTCCCGACCAGAGAGTAAATTGTGAATTCACCCCAATATTATATATGCCAGCAGCAAAAAATGTAAAATAAACCTCCCAACCAAAATAAGCATAAAACAAAGCAATAAAGATTGAAATGAAAGTTACAATATTCATCAACCACCATTTAGCCTTTAAATATTCTTTGTAGGGAACATTCAGAGTCATCATCAGAGGATAGTAAGAACTATCAAAGGCAGGAACTCTCTGTCCAAATAAAAACTGAAATCCCCCCGTTACAAAAAGACCCATAAACATCATCATATAAGGTGTTTTATAGATAGGAGAAGTAAACATGAGAAGACCATAAAAAAGAAACATAAAACTTCCGAACAGAATGCCCTTCGTAACTTTATTACGTTTTAACATTTTGATATCATTATTAATAAAAGTTCCAATGGATCCATATTTGTTGAGAAAAGCTATATTTTCAGTTTTCCCAACCTGTTTTTTTAATTCTAGCCCTTGATCTAAGTAAAATTCTTTGTGAACATATTGGAAACATATTTTCCATAATCCAAAAAATAAAATTATGGATAATACAATAAAATAAGGTCTTTCATAAAAATTATAAAAGAATCTTTCCGAATAAGAAAGTATAGGGACAATATTATAATATGATAAACCAGCTCCTAATAAGAATATACTTCCTATAATTGTTACAATTACCTCATTACTATTGAATAATATATTAAGAAAGTTATTGAGATAAAACAATAAAGAAATAGATACCAACCATGCAAAGACTCCTAGAAAATCATACCCTTTAAATAAAGCAATTCCACAAAAAGTAATAAAAAAGAAAGAATTGAGCCAGCTTAATGCAGAGACAAATGTTTTAATTAGCATATAATTAACTAATGTCTTTTTCGGAATATTCAGGGTGAGAAAAGGTTTTATATTTTGGGTGGGCATTTCCTGCCATATATATTTACAAATCAGATCAACTGCCCAAGCTGCAATCAGAAACTTCGAAACAATCTTTATGGGATCCTGATTCATTTCTTCCTTTATATAGAAAAAAGCAATGAATGCACCCCCTATCAAGCACCCCATAAAATAAAGAATTCCCAAAAAACGAAAAATCTTCATGGTAAGATTTATGCCCACGGAAGAGCCTCGAAAAAAACTTTTGAATTCTAACCTCAAGAATTTTATAAACATATTTTACTTATTATATACAAATTAGTAATAATAAAACAAAATATGTTACAAATTATCCTATAAGTTCTCTTGCTTGTGCTAAAGCAGCTTCGGTAATTTTACTTCCGGAAAGCAATTGAGCGATTTCATTTAATTTTTCTTCTGTGGACAAAGAAATGATTGTAGATTGTGTTTTTCCTGAAACATCCTGTTTTACTACTTTATAATTATTACTTCCTTTGGCTGCCACTTGAGCTAAATGAGAAATAACAATAAGCTGCATATCTTCTGACATTTCACGCATAAGATTACCAATTTCTTCTGCAACTTTTCCTGAAACTCCTGTATCTATTTCATCAAGAATTAAGGTGGGAAGCTGATCACTTTCTGCAATAATCTTCTTTACAGCCAGCATTACCCTCGATCTTTCTCCTCCTGAAATTGCTGTTTGGATAGGCTTTAATGGAAATCCTGAATTGGCCTGAAATAAAAGCTGAATACTTTCTTTCCCAAATTGATTAAAATCTGGTATATCTTGCAATTCAATATCCACTTTAGCTTTTTCAAGGCCTAGTTTTTTCAGCAGACTTTCAATTTTTGCGATAAAAACCGGAATACTTTTTTTGCGATTTTTCGCTAATTTTTCTGCTATATGGTGAAGTTTACCCTCTTTTTTAGAAATGTTCTCCTCCACTTCAATAAGATGTGTCTCTAATTCCGATGTTCCTTTTTGCTCTCTAGATAATGTATCTCTTATTTCTTTTAATTCATTGATATCAGATACATTGTGCTTGTTTAGTAAGGTGTTAATTTTATTATTAAGTTCAGAAAGAAGAGTCAAACGTTCAGGATTAACTTCAATCCTTTCTGCTTCATGTTCAAGTTCTGAAATAATATCTTTCAACTCTACAAAAGATGTTTCTAATCTTTCATCCAACTCTACAAAAGCATGAGAAGCTTCTGAAACTTTTGACAATCTGTTTTTAGCATCATTAAAAAAAGAAAGAATTCCAATTTCTTCCTGATGAAACCTTGATAATACTTGAACTAGATTTTCTGAGATCATCTCAGCATTCTCTTGAACGGAAAGTTGATTTAGCAAATCCTGATAGTCTAAGTCATCAAGCTTTAATTCCTCTAATTCATTCAATAAAAATGATTTATAATCACTTTCCTTATTGTTTTCCGCAAGCTGCGTTTGCAACTTTTTCAATTGTGCTTTCAAACTTTGAAAATCTGAAAATTCATTTTGATATTCTTCTATTATTTTTTTATTGTCAGAAAAACCATCAATAATTTTAAATTGATATTCGGAAGTAAAAAGATTAGAGGTTTCAAACTGAGAATGAATATCTATTAATTGAGAAGAAAGCTCTTTCAATACATCTAATGTTACGGGAACATCATTGATAAATGCCCTAGACTTACCTGAAGGTAAAATCTCTCTCCGAATAATAGTTTGATGCTCATAGTCTAAATCATTTTCTATAAAAAATTTTTTAAACTGGTTATGTAAGGCAAATTCGGTTTCTACAATGCTTTTTTCCTCCTGATTGGCAATAGATTTAAGATCTGCCCTCTCACCTAGGATCAACCGAAGAGCTCCTAAAATAATGGATTTCCCAGCACCTGTCTCTCCTGTTATGACCTGCAAACCATTGTGTAATGATACTTCAAGAGTATCAATTAAGGCAAAATTTTTAATATAAATTCTTGAAAGCATCGATTATGGCAGATTTCTTTATATACTGCAAATATAGAACTTTAGACTACAAAAGAAAAACCTGATTTTCTTATTTCCATTGTTCCCACTTTGCTTGATTTTTAGGTGATAGAGTTAACATCAATTGTTTTAAATCACCTATTACAATTCCTCCGTTATTTCCGGAATTAAAAATATTAAAGATCTCATCACTTTTACTACTCATGAAAACATCAAAGAAATAATTCTGCTGAAATGAATTTTCATACATTTTCAACTTCATAAGGGCATCAAAAATAGCTTTTTTTGCAAGAGTTTGATCCTGATTAAAAAGATTATCCAACCCGGCTCTATGGTAGCTATAAATTGTGGAGCGAAGTTGGCTCATATTAGGGTTTAAAATTTCCCTAATGAGCTGAGACCGATTTCTTGGTTCATTAACCTGCTTCCAACCTTCATAGGTATTCTGAGATTCTCCATTTTGAGCAATTTGTTGAGCCTTCTGAAACCATTGCGTTCCTCCCGTGGATTGAAAGCTATCCGCATCATATCCCAAAATCAAATAAATGTAAAAGCTTATTACATCAATTAAATTTTTACCTGAAAATTGTCTTTCATTAAAAACAAGATTCTCATTTTCAATATATTCAAATCCAAATCTATTATCTTGAAGATTAATCAACGGAGACTCATAAGATGAGCTATATACAGGCCTAACGGCTTGGATTACAATTGTCCCTTTAAATCGATTTCCATCTCTTTCAGAGATCACAATAGCGAAGTTTGATTTAATCTTCTCAAAATTCTGAAGCTTCTTTCCAGTCCAACTGGTATTATTAATAAAATCTCTAAGGCTTTTTTCCAACGCCTTATAAGCTTGTTGATTACTTCCTCCTAATTGCTGAGAATTCACTTGTACTGTAGCCAATAGCTCTTGAGAAAAATAATTATTAAACAAGAAGATCAGAAAAAACAGACTTATAATTTTTTTCATTATTAATTAAAAATTGAGAACGGAAATTTATTAAAATTATTTTAAAAACTGCTCCTCTATAAAATTAAGTATATCTTTTGCTACCTCATCTTTAGATTTAAGATCAAATTCTTTTTCCGTTGTTTTAGTGAATATCTTGATTTTATTAGTATCATTTTTAAAACCGGCTCCGTGATCCCGAAGAGAATTTAAAACAATCATATCCAAATTCTTCTTTTCAAGCTTTGCTTTAGCGTTTTCATCCTCATTATGAGTTTCCAAAGCAAATCCTACCAAAAGTTGATGAGACTTTTTTTCTCCCATCGTTTTAAGTATATCCGGATTTTTAATCAGCTCAATTGTAAGGGTACTATCATTTTTTTTAATTTTTTCTTGGGCAACCTCTTTAGGAGCATAATCGGCTACAGCAGCACTAGCAATTCCGATATCTACTAAATGATAGAATTCAAAAACTTTTTCTAACATTTCTTTTGCCGAGGTAACTTTATGTAAGTCTATATTTTTATCTTCTATTTTTTGAGAGCTAGGTCCGGAAATTAGAATAACTCGAGCTCCCCGTTTTGAAGCCTCCTCAGCTAAAGAATATCCCATTTTCCCGGAAGAATGATTTCCTATAAATCTTACGGGATCTATTGCTTCATAAGTAGGACCAGCAGTAATTAAAACTGTTTTACCTTCAAGACTTTTGGAGGATGTCTCAAAAAAGGCTTCAATCTTTTTACAAATCGTTTCCGGCTCCGCCATTCTTCCTTGCCCTATTAACCCACTTGCCAATTCTCCATCTTCAGCTGGAATGATAATATGTCCAAACTTTTCTGCAGATTCTAGATTTTGTTTTGTAGAAGGATGTCTGTACATATCCAAATCCATCGCAGGAGCAATAAATACAGGACATTTTGCAGACATATAAGTTGCAATCACCAAATTATCACATCCTCCATGAATCATTTTAGATAATGTATTTGCTGTACAAGGGGCCATAATCATCACATCTGCCCATAAAGCAAGCTCTACATGGCTATTCCATGTACCATTAGGTCCATAAAAATCTGAATAAACAGGCTTTTTTGATAATGTTGAAATGCTTAATGCAGTAACGAAGTTTTCAGCGCCAGGCGTCATAATAACTTGTACTTCGGCTCCCTTCTTGATAAACTCTCGTATTAGAAAATGAATTTTATATGCCGCAATCCCTCCAGAAATAGCGATAAGTATTTTTTTTCTGGAAATACTCATGTAATTTTAATTTTTGAAACACTAAATTAAGTATTTTTTATTATAAACTCAGCATAAAACAAAAAAGGTCATAAAAGAAGTTTATCCTTTCATGACCTTCATGTATAAAAAACAATAATGACTATTTTCTTTCTTCGGTTTTTCTAAAATAGATGTCATCATTTAACCATTCTTCAACAGCTATGGAAGTTGGTTTTGGAAGTTTTTCATAATGTTTTGAGATTTCAATTTGCTCTCTATTTTCAAAAACTTCTTCTAATGTAGAATTGTGAACAGCAAATTCATCCAGCTTATTGTGCAATTCAGTGCGAATTTCAGCATTAATTTGTTCTGCTCTCTTTCCCATGATAACAATAGCTTCATAGATTGAACCTACTTTTTCTTCAATCTTATCTTTATCGTAAGTAATTGTATTTACTTCTGCTTTTGTATCTTTTACACTCATTTTGAGAAAATTATTTTATTTTAAGACTACAAATTTACGAATTATCTTTGAATTTTGAAAGTCGCCGCAGGCGGAGGGGTCATAAGTGCCGCACTATCCCTCTGTATCTTCATTGCTTTCTTTTCAGCGTCTACCTGATCCTTTACTTGTTGCTGAGTTTTATTCTGTTCTGCGAGTTTATTAGCTATTTTCTTCTGCTTTTCAGTAAGAGCCGCCATTTTCGCTTCTGTTTGTTTTTTAACAACCACAAAATTCTGTTTTTCCTTTTCAAGTTTTTCTCTCAGATCCAAAGCCGTTTTAGAATATTCAGTATCCGGAAGTTCTTTTTCAACCTGTCGAGTAAATGACAACGCATTTTCAATTCGTTCATCCTTAAGATCATATATTGATTTTGTTGCCAATTCATATCTCGACTTCATAATATAATCGTAGATTTTTGGACGTAACTTAGTACTCGGAAAATCTTCTAAAACATTTTCCAAAGCCACATTAGCAGCTTTATATTCTGCCATTTTGAAATATTGTCTAGCATTTTCATATGCCTTAAATTCTAACTTATAAGACAGTTCATCAATCAACTGGCTAATATTCTTAGCCCTTTCGGAGTTCGGATAATTGTTTAAAAAATCCTGCATTTCATTGATTGCAAGTGTGGTACTTGTTTGATCTAAATTATAATCCATTGATCCTTCATAATAACATAACGCAGACATATAAGCCGCCTCCTCAGCTCTAGGATCCTTAGAAAAATTAACAGCAAAGTTCTTAAACTGATGTCCTGCTAATTTGTAGCTTTTATCATAATAGTTCGCATATGCAGTATTAAAACCCACATTGGGAAAATCGTCCGTTCCAGCCACAAGATTAGCTAGCCTATCATAAAGTGCTAAGGCATTTTTCCATTTCTTTTTAGCAAAATTTTCATTCGCTATTTTTAAAATATAGTTTTTATCAGCACTTTTCATTGCTTTTTCCTGTTGGCTCGCACAAGATGAAAGTACAGCAACGGCAAAAAGACCTAAAATATATTTTTTCATAAAAAATTCAACAATTTTCGGGTTCTATGACCGACCTATTAATTTGCAAAAATATAACTTTTTTATCAATAGATTTTTTTTTATGATTATTTAACGTAATTTTAGTCTGCAGCGTATCCCAAAATTGCAAAAACGCTGAGTAAGAGATTCATTCTTATTTTTTTTTCAGCTTCTTTAGTATATGTTTCTTCATTTTTACTCGGGACATAGAGCTCGTAGAAATTTCTGTTTCGAATCACAAATAATGTTGATCCTATAATAGTCGTAAGAATATCTTCCGGCTTAGGAGTAAAGGTAAAAACTCCCGAAGCAACTCCTTTTTTAATTACCTCATCTAATTTTTTTACAAATAGTTGATAAAAGTCCAAAAGTTCGTCTTTTAAATTCTCCGTATGCCTAAGCTCTTGGGTAACAAAACCATGAAAATAGTTATATTTGAATAGTTGTGAAACAATATATTTGATCATTTCTTTCATTTGCATTTCTGGCTTTCCATCATTAATAGTATCCGCAAACTCAGAAAATTTTTCCCTAGTTTTCAGCACCCTATACTGATAGAGATAGGTCATCATCTTCTCTTTAGAACCAAAATAATAGGAAATCATAGCAACATTGATATTGGCTTTCGAACATATATCTCTTACTGATGTTCCTTCATAACCTTTTTTCGCTATTAATTCTTCTGCAATATCTAAAATATGAATTTGTTTTTCAGTAAATCTTTTCCTCATGAAATGTACTTTGAGTAAAGTTAAAGAAAATTTAACATATTTGTAAACGTCTGTTTAAAAATTTTACATTAATTCTATATAAATAGTATTTTTGAAAATGGATTATTTTGATTTTCATCACCATAAGAAAAATATATCTTATGGAATTTATAACTTGGAATATAATGAGGCTATACCCTCCACTTTATATTCTGTAGGAATACACCCTAGAGATATTAATTGTAATTCCATTGAAAACCAAATAGATTGGCTAACTTCTAACATCTCTGATCATTGTTTTGCAATAGGAGAATGTGGACTGGATTCACTTGTCCCAATAGATCCCAAAATACAGGAAATGATATTTATAAAACAAATACAGCTATCCAATGAGATGAGAAAAC
Organism: Chryseobacterium potabilaquae; assembly: GCF_902728265.1. GTDB lineage: Bacteria > Bacteroidota > Bacteroidia > Flavobacteriales > Weeksellaceae > Chryseobacterium > Chryseobacterium potabilaquae. Next base: position 22,016 of record NZ_CACVBR010000014.1, on the reverse strand, counting down.
CTTTAATTATACATTGTGTTAGAAAATTTTATGAAGTCATATCCTTTAAAAAACAAGCTACACAAGCTATGATTATTCATGGATTCAATAAAAAACAAGGAGTTGCGGAAGATTTACTAAAAAATAATTTTTATCTGAGTGTTGGAAAAGCCGTTTTGTATAATTTATCTTTGCAAAATACAATAAGAATTACTCCGCTAGATAAATTATTTTTGGAAACGGATAATGATGATTTTATTATTGAAGAGTTATACAAAAAAGTTTCCTTACTTAAAGGAATCTCTTTAAAGCAACTTAGCGAGCAAATTTTAGAAAATCTAGACACTATAAGAAATGGATAAATATTGGTTAGAAAGAACAGAACTTCTCATAAAAGAAGATGGATTGGATAAATTAATGAAAGCCAACATTTTAGTTGTAGGTTTAGGGGGTGTTGGATCATTTGCTGCTGAGTTTTTGGCACGAGCAGGTGTAGGAAACATGACCATCGTTGATGGAGACACTGTAGATATCACAAACATTAACAGACAGTTACCAGCTTTACATTCTACTATTGGTAAGCATAAAGTGGAAGTAGTAGCTGAAAGACTCCTAGACATTAACCCTACCCTTAATTTAGTAAAGATTAACGAGTTTCTAAATCCTGAAAGAATGGAAGAGGTTATCGACTCGGGAAATTTTAATTATATTCTAGACTGCATTGATAGTGTAACTCCAAAGTTATTTCTAATTAAAGCAGCAAGAAAAAGAAAGATTAAAATAATCAGCTCAATGGGGGCAGGTGGCAAAACCGACCCTAGCAAAGTAATGGTTAGGGATATTAGTAAAACTCATAATTGTTTCTTAGCAAAGCAAGTCCGAAAAAGGCTTAAAAAAGAAAAAATTAATAAAGGATTCAGATGTGTTTTTTCTAATGAACTTCAAAAAGAAGAAAGTCTTAAAATGACTGATGGAAGTAATTTTAAAAAATCTTTTTATGGTACAATAAGTTTTATTCCCGCCATATTTGGACTTTATGCAGCAGCAGAAGTAATCAATCATTTAGTGAAAAAAGATTAATGCAAGATTTCCGATATTCCCGAGCAGAAAAACTCAAAAAAAACGCTGAAATTACTTTGCTTTTCGAAAAAGGCAAATGGTTAACGAGTGGAAACTTGAGAATTATTACTCTCAAAAATAAGCCTACATTTCCTATTGAAAGCACAAAGTTTGCAGTTTCAGTTTCTAAAAAATATTTTAAAAAGGCTGTCCATAGAAATCGTATTAAAAGATTAATGCGAGAAGCCTACCGCTTAAATAAGAGCATATTCCAACAGGCATTTGGAGAGAAAACATTAACCATGCTATTTTGGGTTTCTCCTGAAATGCCAAAAAAATTTCAAGATGTTGAAACTCAGTTTAAACAACTTTGCCAGAAGACTCACCCTTTAAAAAAATGATTATATCCTTATTTTCAGAGATAACAATATTTCCATAAGTTTTTGTAACTTTAATAAAACCAATCTGAAAATTAACATGTTAGAAGATATTCCTTATTTACCCTATATAATAAGTGCCTTCATTGGTCTTGGTTTGGCAGCCGCAACAGGTTTTAGAGTATTCCTTCCGATGTTTGCGGTAAGTTTGGCTTCTTATTTTCATTGGATTCCAATGAATGAACAGTTTGAATGGCTAGCCAGTATTCCAAGTCTTATTACGACAGGAACTGCTACAATTATCGAAATTTTGGCTTATTACATCCCATTTATTGATAATCTATTAGACACTTTATCTGTCCCCATGGCAACCATTGCCGGTTCTATTTTATTTGCAAGCCAATTTACAGAATTTGGGACATTTTTTCAATGGGCATTAGCATTAATAGCCGGAGGAGGAACCGCTGCCACTATCAGCTCTGGATTTGCAGGAATTCGTGCAGCCTCGGCTGTAACCACAGGAGGGCTTGGAAACCCTATTGTAGGAACAACTGAAACCGCTGGTGCCGGTATAATGTCATTTTTAGCAATGATCACTCCCATTATAGCAGGAATTTGTACTATTATCTTAATCATTTCTGTTTTTATATTAGGAAGAAATGCATGGCGAAAATTAAGAAAAGTCCCCTCTAATACATAAAAAAATCGAAGAAAGGAGCTCTCCGATTTTTGATTTATAAAGACTTTTAACCTTTAATACTTCATCTATTAATTGGTTAATTTCTATTTTTAATATCTTTAACTTCCTGTATTTTTCCTTCAAAATACTCTTTTTTATCAGGATTTTTACTAATTAATATTTCAAAGGCCTTGATCGCTTTTGTATATAATTTTTGCTCGATATATAAGTTAGCCAAGGTTTCGGTCATTAAATGAGAAATATCATTTGCTTTTTCCTTAATAACATAACTACTTTCATCTCTTAGCTGACTAATTTTAGGATTATTCTCAATGAAAGTATCAATCACTTTACTTTTATTCTCAACTTTATATTTTTCTATATCTCCAACTCTATCAATCTTTAGCCAGCTTTGCCATGTATTAATGAATCCAGGAACATTACTAATATTAGGATCCGTAATCGGTTCTACTTCTTGATTTCCTACAGTCTCACTTACATCTTTTGGTTCATCCTTCTTTCCATCTGTAGTCCAGGAAGAAATATTAGAGCTGAAGAAAGAGACATTCATTGCAGGGGCTTCCTTATGCACATCCTCAATCTCAATATTTCCTTGAATTTCTTTATTATTCTCTAATAATATATTGGGTTCTTCCTCTGCAACGTCTACTTGGGGCTCTATTTTTTCTTTTTTTAAACCCTCTTCATGCTCAATCGCTGTTATTTTTTCTTCACTACTAATACTTATCATAGAATCCGGAATATGAGATTCTACATTCATAGGTTTCCAAGCAGAATGTTTTATATTATCCTCATTATAAATACCCTCTTCCCTATTTGTTCCTTTCTCTGGTAACTCATCTGTTTGTATGTTGGAAACAATTTCGTTTGAAACATATTCTACCTTAGAAATATCATCTTTTTTCGGAGCTAGTGAAGAATCTACACTAAATGCTTGCGTTTCTGAAAAACTAATTCCATGGTTCCCCCCATCATTTTTATGATCTAACTCAACCTTAGAAGTAACACTTTTTCCTTCTTGCATTTTTTTCTCTACCTCTTCAATCAAACGACGCATTTCCTCTTCATGCTTATTGAAATTAGGAAGAGAAGTTTCTGCTGTTTCTTGCGAAAAATTATTATTCGATTGAATTTTTACGTCAGGCATAAAGGATTCCATCCCATGGAAACTAAGTTCTGAATCTTCTTGAATAATTGACTTCTCAGAGGCTATTTTTTCCTCATCGATAAGCTTTTCTGAAGAAAACGAAGTGTTTAATTCAATTTTTGATTCTTCATCTTGAACAACAACCGATTCATCCATATCCTTATTTTCCTCTTCATTAGAAGTGATTTGAAAAGGTGTTACTCCCTCTTTTTCATCCGAGTTTAGTGCTGAAGATATTTCTTCTCGATTATCATGAATATTGACTTCATTCTCCTTTTCCTCAACAGAAGTATTCATTGAATCCGTAACAGCCTCTAATGAATTTTCATCTATTTTCTGAGTAATGAGTGATCCTGATTCCAGAGTGGATTTAATATCAATGACTTCAACATTTTCACCAGTAAGAAAGTTCTCTTCACCTTCAAATAAAATCCTATTTCTTTCCCCATTTATAAACACATGTTTTGGTTCAGATTGCAAATCTAGAAGGTACTCGTCATCTCTTTTAATAGGAAAAGCTCTAGTAATTTGATCATTTTTAGTTTCTTGTTCAATTATACCTGACTTTTCCTGAATAGTAGGAGACATCTGTCGAGGTTTAACTTCACCATTGATTAACTGATAAAGAATTTTTTTATCAGTAGTATATGCCGCTGTTGTAGACAATTCTCCCTGATATTTATCCTTATCATATAAGTGAACCCCATATAAGTGAAGAGCTCTTATATTTTGAATGTAAGGGAACGAATTAATTTCTTCCTTCAACAGAACTAAATCTTCTGAAAGGATCTTTTTAGGACTTTTTAATAATTCTAAAACTCTAGCATTCATTATTACCAATTCGCTACAATATCGTTAAATATCTTATTTATAATTCTTTCTGTCGCAATTTTAACCTGAGAGTTTTCAATTTCAGTTTGAGATAAACTACTGTTAAAAGTAGCTTCATCGGAATATGTTCTATCAAAGCTCAAGTCGGAATGAAGTTTATTTTCATAATGAACTTTTACAGTAATTGTTAATTTATTCTGAGATTCTTGAACAACCCCTCCCGCATTATTGGTTAAAGTATTTGAACTAATAGTTGTCGGGTTGATAGAATAATCTGTAATTTCTCCCTCAATCAAGATATCAGCATTTTCTTTAGTTCCTTTTAGTGTGGTTCTTTGTAAAAATCTATTTTGAATATCCGTAGAAAATTGTTGAGCCAAAGTAGGATTTACCAATGCGGAGTTATTTGGAAATTCATTGATTTGAATCGTTTTTTCATCCGTTAAAGATGAACCTGTAAAACTATAACAAGAATTCAAAATAACACTGGCTATTAATATTCCCCAAACCAGCTTACCTTTTTTAATACTATTAATAATTTTATTATTCATTTTTCAATCCTATTTCTTTTATTTCATCATTTTCAACTTGTTCAAAAGCATCTTCAAATGCACAATAGTGAGTTGTATAAATAAAGGGTATTGTTAAAAAAACACCAATTCCACAAAGGATTATTCCCAATTGCCCTAGTATACTTACAACCAGTGAAAATAAGAAAATCGATAATAAATTATTCTTACTCATAACTACTGACATACTCCAAGCCGTTTTTATATCTTTTATTCCACCCAGTGAAATTAATCCCGGAATATAAAATCCTTTTATAGAAATAATAATGATGGCAATATAAAGAATAACAAAATAGGGAATAAAAAACAGCAAGAAATTTTCAGAGGGCTCTTGTCCACTTTTTATGATGGGTAACATAAACAAAATAGGTATGTAAAATAGCAATACTCCTCCTATTATAATCAATTGCAAAATAAAATAGGAAGTAAAATTATCAAAATTAAAGATCTCTACAGCACTCGCTTGTTGTCCCTTATTTACTTTCTTTAAAAATTTGTATAGATTTCCCATGGCTAAAAATCCACAAAAGGGAATAATAGACATAATAATACAGAAAAAAACAGCTAATAAGATATTACCAAAATCTTTTTTTAAGAGCTCATATCCTTTGCTTAAATACTCATTAAATTTAAAATCGATTGGCTTTGCTTTAATATCCATAATTTTAGTCTTCGAGGTTATATTGTTTTATTTTTCTATAAAGAGTCCTTTGTGAGATTCCTAATTCATCTGCAGCTCTATTTCTACGACCTTTATGCTTTTCTAAAGCTTTAATAATCAAATCCTTTTCATTATTCTGCAGAGAAAGAGATTCTGGCTTATTTTCTTCAATCTCAATGTCTTCAATATCTTCATAACTTTCATCCGGATTAGAAATGATCGTCGGTGTCTGTACTGAATTATTGTTTTCAAAATACAATAAAGAATTTGAATTTACAGCCTGCTGATTATCAGGAGTATAAATTCTATTAATCAAATTCTTTTCCTGTATACTAAGATCTCCTGTATTTTTATTTTTTATTAACTCCGAAGTTAGTGATTTTAAATCATTTATATCATTCCTCATATCAAAAAGAATCTTGTACATGATTTCTCTTTCACTATTAAAGTCATTCTGCTTTTGAGAATTGGAAGAATTGACAACCATTGGCAAATGAGCATCCATGGGAATATATTCCGAAAGTTTTCCTACAGAAATTTGTCGGTTTCTCTCTACAACAGTCATTTGTTCAACCAAATTTCTTAATTGACGAATATTTCCCGGAAAGGTATAATTTTCTATATAATGTACAGCACTTGGCTCCAGCTCTAATTCAGGCATTCTATATTTTTCAGCAAAATCTATTGCAAATTTTCTGAATAACAAATGAATATCTCCTTTTCTTTCACGTAAAGGCGGCATATCAATCTGCACTGTATTTAGACGATAGTATAAATCTTCCCGAAATCTACCGTCCTGAATGGCTTTCATCATATTGACATTCGTAGCCGCAACAATTCTCACGTCTGTCTTTTGGACCTGCGAAGACCCAACTTTCATAAACTCACCACTTTCTAACACCCTTAAAAGGCGAACTTGGGTCTGTAATGGTAACTCTCCTACCTCATCAAGAAAAATAGTCCCTCCATCGGCTACTTCAAAATACCCCTTTCTTGTTGTCGTGGCTCCAGTAAATGCACCTTTTTCATGACCAAATAATTCAGAATCGATGGTCCCTTCAGGAATAGCACCACAATTAACAACGATATACGGCTGGTGTTTTCTTTTGGATTCAGAATGAATAATTTTAGGAATAAATTCTTTTCCTACTCCACTTTCTCCTATAACCAATACCGAAATATCTGTTGGAGCTACCTGAATAGCTTTTTCTAAAGCCCGATTTAATACAGGAAAGTTTCCAATTATTCCAAAGCGATTTTTTATATTTTGTAACTCGTTGCTCATAAATAAATTTTAGATTTTTAATAAAGTTTTTCTACAGATTTTCGTCTGTAGTGTTAAATGAAGTAGTTATCAACTTCATCTGTTTTAACAGTTCCTTTATTTAAATCTAAGTAATCCTTATTCCTAATCTTTGAAACTTTATTTTTAATATAAAATCTTCCAAAAATGGAATATTCCACATCCCTTTTTTCGAAGTTTTCCAAGATCACATCTGAGGCGAGATTATTAAAATGAATGATCTTATAAGGGTTTATATTTTGTTTTTTTCTTAAAAAAAATTTTATTAGAGTATCTTCGGCGCTATTTTTAGAACTAAAAGCACTCTGAAATGTTACCTTTTTCTTAAAGAGATTTGTTTCATTTCCATTATGCTTTTCAGCCAAAAATTGACCATATATTTTAACTAAATTATAACAATTACTTTCATGAAACACATTATGATTCGTGGAAACATTATTATAAATAATCACCAATAAAACACCAAGGCAGTATTTTTGAAATTTTTCCATAAGTTATTATTGATTGATTTAAATATGGATTGATTAAATAATTCTGTTTTTATTTATCCTACATTCGCCCTAAAAGCGTGCCTTGTGTATTATCATAAACAAAGACCTCCACAATGTCACCTATTTTCTGACCTTCTTGTTTATCAAAAACACAGACTGCATTTTGAGAGTTTCGTCCTTTCCATTGATTTTCATTCTTTTTAGAAGTTCCTTCAATTAAAATTTGATGTACTCTTCCCACATAAGACTTCATACGCTTTCTCGAAAGCTCACCTTGTAATGCTATAACTTCAGCCAAACGTCTTTGTTTTACATCCGCCGGAATATTATCTTCCATTTTTTTATGAGCCGGAGTACCAGGTCTTTCCGAATATGCAAACATATATCCATAATCATACTCAACTTCTTTCATTAAGCTTAATGTATCTTGATGATCTTCTTCCGTTTCATTACAAAAACCAACAATCATATCTTGAGAAAAGGCTATATCCGGAACAATTTCTCTAGCTTTTTTAATTAATTCGAGGTATTCTTCACGTGTATGTTGTCTGTTCATTGCTTCTAGCATATTATTACTTCCACTTTGAACAGGGAGATGTACATATTTACAGATATTATCATGTTTTGCCACCATTTTGAACACATCTAAGCTCATATCCTGTGGATTAGATGTAGAAAATCTAATTCTCATTTCAGGTACTGCTTTTGCTACAGCATCAAGCAATTGAGCAAAGTTAATTGCTGTAGCTTTTTGCATTTCAGAAGCCTTAGCAAAGTCTTTTTTGGGACCTCCTCCGTACCAAAGGTAGGAATCTACATTTTGCCCTAAAAGTGTTATTTCTTTATATCCGTTATTCCAAAGATTTTGGCATTCTTCAATAATTGAATGAGGATCACGGCTTCTTTCTCTACCTCTTGTAAAAGGGACCACACAGAAAGTACACATATTATCACAGCCCCTTGTAATCGTAACGAAAGCAGTAACTCCATTTCCTCCTAACCGTACAGGATTGATATCAGCATACGTCTCCTCTTTTGAAAGAATTACATTAATCGCATCTCTTCCATCTTCTGTTTCTTTCAAAAGATTAGGTAAATCTCTGTATGCATCAGGGCCTACCACAAGATCGACCAATTGCTCCTCTTCTAAAAATTTAGTTTTTAATCTTTCAGCCATACACCCAAGAACACCAACCGTCATATTAGGTTTCTCTTTCTTAAGATTTTTGAACTGAGAAAGGCGCATTCTTACTGTTTGTTCGGCTTTCTCACGTATTGAACAAGTATTGAGAAGAATAAGATCTGCCTCTTCAATTTTCATTGTCGTATTATATCCTTGCTCATTAAGTATAGAAGCAACTATTTCAGAATCCGAGAAATTCATCTGACAACCATAACTTTCTAAAAATAATTTCTTAGAATTTTCAGGTTTTTCGGCAATGGCAAATGCCTCACCTTGCTTTGTTTCGTCTATATATTTTTCTTGCACTATCTTCTTTTTAAATTAGCTATATATAGGTGGGATTCTATACATAGGATTTTTTAAATTAATTTGCAAAGATACAAAATATTCTGCCATTCTGTCAGAATTATATTTTTACAATAATTATTTATTCTTTATTGAGATATTAGATGGTATTATCGCTTATATTAAATGTATTAAACAATGCACATGGAATAATATCACCATATGATGAATTATAATTATTATCTATTAGGATTATTGATTATTTCCTTAATATTACTCAATGCCTTATGGTAGGGGATTACAAGATAATATTCCTATATTTCGATTTTTAACTAATTTCTAAAAAGTATGTAATAAATAAATAAATTATTATATTAGCATCATTAATCACCATTAAGAGACATGTTGAATTAGAGTTTATTTTTATAGAATTTTATATTAATAAATAAGGAAAAATTAATACTATAGCCTCATAGTAGTTAAGCTTATAGTATTAAAATTAAATATTGAAAAAGTTGTAATAAATAATTAAAAAACTTTATCCATTAAAAAACTTTTTTACTAGAACTTGCTCTTTACATGCTCCAAAAAATTTTCTATTCAGTAAGAAATGGAAAGGAGTATGGATCAGGAAATAACCAAATCCTGAATTAGTACAGACTTGCTATTCATTCAATAATCTTTATCCAAACAGATATTTTATTACTCTGGTATATTATTATCTCCAATTATAATCTACCTGATTTATTAGAACAATTTATATCCACAAATCTCTACCTATTCATTATAATGAATTTAATACAAATTCATGTTATTCCTATTTTCATAGGATAAAGAAATAACTCAATATGCATACACTACCTTTCTTGTAGCTTATAACCTCGATAAATAAAAGTAATTTCAAAATATATGTATTATCAACTTTTGGCTAAAAATCTTAAATAAATATACTAATCTAAAAATTACACCCATGAAAAAAAAGATTTATTTATTGGCATTTTTAATGTCATTAAGCTATGTGATTGCTCAACAAAAAGATGATTTAATTTTAAAAGCGGCAAATTCTGAGCTTTTAATATACTTGAATGGAATTCCTATTGGGGAAGAAAACGACTTTGGATTTGAAAGAAGAGATGAATTTGGAAAGATAAAGTTTGGTTCTCCCATAGAAATAGTAGTTATGGATGATAAGGGAATAATTCACAACATCAATCAATTTAGAGTTCCTGTTCAAGTAGACAAGAAGAATGTTGGCTTATTAACGGTTACAAAAAATGAAGAGGGGCAATATAATGCTACTGCTTATGGAGCGAGTACTCTTTCTAAAAAAATAGAATCTGTAGAAGAAAAAGTTAATAAAAAAGCAACGACATTACTACGATTGAATAAAACCCAATCTGATTTTATTTCGTTTGATTCTAATCCTGAAAGCGATGACTCAAAGAGGACATTTTTTCCTTTAGAGCAAATTAGTGATAGAAATAAAGAACATAAGACTTCTAGTCTTGATTTATTCCTCAGTATTCGTGATATTAAAAATTTATTTATCTCAAACTAATGACTATGAACAAAATATGCATCATTATTCTCATGTTTTACTTTACAAAAGAATATAAATCACAAACGCTCAATTATCAGATATCGCTTCCTGTCGATGTAATTTCACAAGAAAGAAACCAATGGTGTTGGGCAGGAACATCCAAGTCATTACTTGATTATTATGGGGTGAATAGATCACAAACAGAAATTGCAGAATACGCCCGGATAAATAATCCAGGAATGTTTGGAAGGATTCCTTGTGGTCAACCGAATGATAGGTGTAATCAACCTAATACTATGTTCGATTCATACAATGGGGATATTCAAGGAATTGTAAGATACTTTTCCCATACGGACAGCTATGGGGTCAATGCTCCTCTTAATACATCCCAAATCAATAACGAATTGAAAGCTAGGAAACCATTTTTTATAAGAATTGGCTGGAACTCAGGAGGTGGGCATTTCAGGCTAGGATATGGATTGAGTCAATATTCTACTCCTATCATCCGTCATTACTGGAATGGATCATACTATTATCCGTATATCTGGGGATATAATTACACCTATATGGTTAATTATATGGATCCATGGCCGGGAGAGGGTAAAAAGATTGAGAATTACAATTCGCTTGTTTCTAATAGTGCTGGTAGGTGGACTCATAGCTTAATATTGAATTCGCCACCCAATACTTGGACTAATAAGTCTATATCTGATGAAAACAATCAATCTATGGATAATAAAAGTCTCCAAATTTACCCTAATCCTGCAAAAGATTACATCAACCTTGTGTCCTATGATAATCAAATTGAGCAAGCTTATATCTTCTCCTTCGTAGAAAGAAATGTAAAACAAGTCGAAATTGATCGTAATAATAAAATCGATGTAAGTACATTAATTCCAGGAAACTATATATTAAAAGTAATGCTACAAGATGGAAGCATAGTTTTCAAAACGTTTATAAAATTATAATTTTTCAGTATGGCCAATGAAAATAAGAATAGGTAAGCAAGCAGAAAATCAATAATTTGTTAATCTTAATTTATAAAATTTCGTAATCAAAAAACTTAGTTTTAATTACAGCAAGAAGTCGTCTCACTATTATGAGGCGACTTTTCTATTTCTACCTAAATTTTTCAAAAAATTTTTTATATATTATAAAAGATTATTGTAATAATAATTACACACATCTTGTAAACATAAAACTTCGTTAAAAAACGAAATAACATTCTAATTTTGTAAAAAATATTTGAATGCTATTATCTGTCAAATTTAATCCCATAAAGACCATTTGAACAAATATACCAATCAAAGATAAAATATTATATTTTTTTTCGAAAACCATTTAAACTCAATGTATAAAAAGAAATCAATCTAGAACTTTTTCTAGTTAGAGGAAAGCTTTAATTTTTTTAGCATTGATACTTTTTCACTCTATAGAAAGTTTTTATTAAAAATAAAGATTCTATAAAGTTCAACCATTCATGAAAATCTGCTTTTCCTGTTCTCATCTTTTCTACCATATTATATGGAGACGAGACAAAACAATACAACGCTATAATGTAGAGAACATGAATAAGCATCATCTATAAATTTTTTATTCATAATAGTTGTTATTTAATTCTGAGCATGTGGATTATTTCCACATGCCGGAATTAAGATTCCGCTAAAAAAGAATAGAAAAACTGATAATTAGCTAAATATAGAACTTCCCTATTCTCCCTCAAGCTATAACACAATAATAATAATCAATCGATTATAAAACACTTAATATAACTCTATATCTTGTATAAATTACTTTTAATATTATCCAACGATTTTATTGATAGAATTATACTGGGAATAAGCCCAAAAAAAATGGAGGAATAAGGCATTATAATAAAATGGAGAGCACTTGTTGAAGAGCCACTTACATAATCATTACTATTAAAGTACCAAATGACATTCATCAAAACAGGAAAAATTACCCAAGCTAATAGCACTAATCCATACAATATTTTTAAAAATACTGTATCCACATTTTTTATCACGAATAAATCAATTATCATAAATAATATAACCGGAAGGATATTTAATACTATCATAAACATAGTAAATTTATCAAACTCTTGGTTGCTTTCATTGAGAGAAATGACCAGTACATAAGTAATAAAAGCCATACTCAAAAAGCTAAAACTATATAATATAGTTTTTTTTAATTCATTTTTCATCCTTTTTCAAAATTTGGACGGAAAAGTCAAAAAGCATACCAAGAACAAGTCGTAACCCACTCATTTACAATAAAATAAATATCTACTTGTCCATTTAAATGACAATAAAATTTAAAAAACAATATAAAATAAACTGTAGGAATATTGTAGAATATCCCCATTTTTTGGACAGTTTATCATTATTTATAATTCGGATATAAAAACTAGAATTGTTTTACAATACTTCAATTTGATTTCTTAATAAATCTTCAAATTCATCTCTTTTGCGAATTAAATGCGCTTTCCCATCTAAAAATAGAACTTCAGCAGGCTTTAATCGTGAATTAAAGTTTGAGCTCATTTCAAATCCATAAGCTCCAGCATTATGGAAAGCCAGAACATCACCTTCTCTTACCTCATTTAATTTTCTATCCCAAGCAAAAGTATCAGTCTCACAAATATTACCTACCACTGTATAAATTCTTTCTGCACCCTTTGGATTTGATAGATTTTCAATATTGTGATAAGAATCATAAAACATAGGACGTATAAGATGATTGAAACCAGAATTTACTCCCACAAAAACAGTAGCAGTAGTTTGCTTAATCACGTTTGCTTTCACTAATAAATATCCACTTTTTCCTACAAGAAACTTTCCTGGTTCAAACCATAATTCAAACTTTCTTCCTGTAGATTTTGAAAACTCAGCTAATACTTTTTCAACTTTCTTACCTAAAGTTTTAACATCTGTTTCTTCTTCACTCGCTTGATACGGTATTTTGAACCCACTTCCCATATCTAAATACTTTAGGTTAGTGAAATGCTCAGAAAGCTCTAACATAATATCTAACGCCTGTAAAAAAACTTCAGGATCTTTAATCTCACTCCCTGTATGCATATGAAGACCTTCTACATTTAGGTTTGTAGTTTTCATTACTCTTTCAATATGACGTAATTGGTGAATAGAAATACCAAATTTACTATCAATATGGCCTGTAGATATTTTATAATTGCCTCCTGCAAAAATGTGAGGATTAATCCTTACAAAAATTGGATATGTATTTCCATATTTATTACCAAATTGCTCCAAAATAGATATATTATCTATATTGATATGCACTCCATATTGCATAGCCTCTTCAATCTCTGCCAAATCCACACAATTCGGAGTAAATAATATTTTTTCTTTCGGAAATCCAACTTTTAAACCAAGTTTTACTTCATTAATTGATACACAATCCAAAGATGCTCCTAAGCCCTTGACGTACTTTAAAATATTTATATTCGTTAATGCCTTTGCCGCATAAAAGAACTTAGTATGTTTTAAAAAAGAAGATGTAAGTTTTTCGTATTGAGTTTTGATAGATTCAGCATCGTAAACATACACCGGCGTGCCATATTCAGTGGCAATCTGTAGCAAATCTTTTGAATTCATAATATTAAGTAAAACTTCTTTTTGTTATAAGTAAAGTGCAAAGGTAGTAAATAGCAATCTATTTTGGTAACGGTAGTGCCTCAAAATCCCCTCTAAGCATTGCCAATTGCAATTCATTATTTAGATCAGCAGATTGAAATAGTAAATCAATTTTTAATTTAGAAAGCTTATGTACTGATCGAATTTGTGTAAATAATTCATAGAAACCATAGGAGACTACTTTGCCTTCATCAATAATCAAGAATAACTTTTCCCCCAATTTTCTGCCCGTCCCTAGCCAAAGCTCTTTCTTTTTATTCAACTCTATTTTATTTTTGAAAACTTCCAGATCTTTAAATTCCTGATGTCCTTCTATAAATTTTACTGCTTTTATTCCTTGGGTAAAAGAACGAAATTTCAAAATCGGTTTTTCTGTTTTATTTAATTTATTTTTCTCAACAATATATTTATTATTCCTATAATAAAGTCCAAATGGAAGCACTTCCCTTTTTCTGATATTTTTTGAGTTCAAAATTAACTTTGCAATAATATCAGTACCAGTAAGTTCATAATTGATACGCTCAACACTTCCTTGAATCACTTCCCACTTTTTAGACTTGGAATTAAATATTTTCTTGGAAAATTTATTAATATCTTGTACATGGTCAGAAAAAAGAATCTTTCCCTCATTATTTTGTAAATAAACAAATCCTTTTTCATTAGGAAGATCTTGCGTTAATTCTTTAACTTTATTAATGTAGGTCTTCGCATTTGCCTCTTCATGATGTCTCTGAATAATTTCATTATCAATATCTTTTGAAATCAAAAGTTTGAACAATTCTAAAGTAGCACGAGCATCTCCCTCCGCTCTATGAGCATTAGTTAAAGGGATTCCCAAAGACTTCACTAATTTGCCTAAAGAATAACTTACTTCATTGGGAATAAGCTTTTGCGCTAAAGGAATAGTATCTAACGTATTGATTTTAAAATCATAACCCAGTCTATTAAAAGATTGACGCAGCATTCTATAATCAAAATCAATATTATGCCCAACCAACGTTGTATCTTTCGTAATTTCGACAATTCTTTTTGCAATTTCATGAAATTTAGGTGCTGTTTTAACCATTTTAGGTGTAATACTGGTTAATTTTTGCACAAAAGGTGTGATATCGCTTTCAGGGTTGACAAGAGAAATAAACTGATCAACAATTTTCTGCCCATCATACCTAAAAATAGCAATATCTATAATGCATTCTTTTCTATAACCTGCACCATTACTTTCTATATCGATTATTGAATACATTTAAATTTTATACAACTGAATGTTCAGATTAATTCTACTAATTTTCATTATAAAACACGGATATTCATTACACTATCTACACAAGATCTACACAAGTCATGCCATTACACAATACTATTTTATAATATCTATGCTATTTTAAATATAAAGGCATCCTGCTAAAATAGTAAAAATTATAAAAATATAGCGACTAAAACCTTTTCTCTCCCTCTTATCTCCTTCTTCCTCCTAATCCCAACATCCCTAAAATAGCTTTAGCACCTTCTCTCATCAACGTACTCGTAAAGGTTCTTCCTGCCTTACTTTGCAGCACCTGCTCAAACATTCCAGGCTCTTCTTTTACATTTTTAGTTTTCTGATTAAGAGGCACATTCTGAGTAGCTTGTTCCATTCTGCCTACTAATATTTCATAAGCAGATTCACTATTGACGACTTGTTCATATTTAGCAACTAAAGATGACTTTCCTGTCAATTCCAATATTTCCGTTTCATTTAATACATCCATTCTTGATTCTGGAGAAATCAAATACGTATGAACCAAAGGAGTAGGAATACCTTTTTCATCTAAAGCAGTTATAAAAGCTTCTCCAATTCCCAAATTTTGAATCAACGTAGATGAATCATAATATTCCGTAGTAGGATAATTCTCTACCGCTTTGGTAATTTCTTTTTTATCTTTTGCTGTAAAACCTCTTAAGGCATGCTGTATTTTTAAACCTAATTGAGATAGTACAGACTCAGGCACATCTCCCGGAATTTGTGTTATGAAGTAAATTCCCACTCCTTTTGACCGAATTAACTTTACCATTGTTTCAATCTGAGAAACCAATGCTTTTGAAGACTCATCGAAAATCAAATGAGCTTCATCAATAAATAATACAAGCTTAGGCTTTCCACTGTCTCCTTCTTCAGGAAAAGTCATATATATTTCAGCAAAAAGCGAAAGCATAAATGTTGAAAACAACTGAGGTTTGCTTTGAATATCAGAAACTCTTAAAATGTTTACTACCCCTTTTCCATCCTTTGTTTGGAGTAAATCATGAACATCAAAACTTAGCTCTCCAAAGAAACTAGAAGCACCCTGTTGTTCTAACGCAACTATTGATCTTAAAATTGCTCCTAAAGAAGCAGGTGATATAGCCCCATAATTGGTAGAAATCTCTAATTTTCCCTGCGGATTTTCCGTAACATATTGAAGTACCTTCTTCAAATCATTCAGATCGATCAGAGGCAATCCTTTATCATCACAATATTTAAAAACTATGGACATGATACTTTGCTGAGTATCATTCAATTCTAATATTTTACTTAATAAAATAGGACCAAATTCTGTAACAGTTGCTCTCAACTTAACCCCTTTTTCCCCCGAAATAGTCATTAGCTCTACAGGAAATGCCTGAGGAGTATAAGGCAATTGTGTTTTTGCATATCTTTCTTCTATCACAGCATTCATATTCCCTGCTTCTGCGATTCCGGAAAAATCACCTTTAATATCTAAAACCAAAGAAGGAACTCCTGCATGAGAAAGCTGCTCTGCAAAAACTTGTAACGTTTTCGTTTTACCCGTTCCCGTTGCTCCTGCAATAAGACCATGGCGATTAATAGTTTTCAAGGGAATTATTACATCTACCTCTGGAATTACTTCTCCTTCCAACATTCCTTTTCCCAACACAATATATTCTCCCTTTGAAGCATATCTGGAATTAAGTTCTTCAATAAACTGTTTTTTATCTCCCATTTTATTTTTTAAAACATAAATATAAAATTTTTTTATAAAATATTTAATGATATCTTATCCATTTAGCTTACAATTATATTGTATTCTGTGAATACTATTTTTATCATATAAAAACAGGTAATACACTATCATTTTCCTTATGCTTTGTAGGGATATTGATAGATCCTATAATGTTGATTCAACAATTCATTTTACCATTCGTCTAATACTTCGTATCTTTATCTGAAATTTTAAAACAAAACCAATGAAAGTTGAACAAATATATACAGGTTGCCTTGCTCAGGGAGCCTATTATATTGTATCAGAAAATGAAGCTGCAATTATTGACCCTCTAAGAGAGGTTACTCCTTATTTGGATCGTCTAAAAAAAGATAATGTAACTTTAAAATATATTTTTGAAACCCACTTCCACGCAGATTTTGTTTCAGGACATTTAGACTTGAGTAAAAAAACAGGAGCTCCCATCATATATGGTCCCACAGCTCAACCTAAATTTGATGCGATAATCGCTGAAGATAATCAGATCTTTAATATTGGAAAAATAAGGATTAAAGCTTTACATACTCCGGGTCATACAATGGAAAGTACCACTTATCTTTTAATTGACGAAAATGGTATTGAAACTGCCATCTTTACAGGAGACACCCTATTTTTAGGAGATGTAGGAAGACCAGATTTAGCTCAAAAATCAACCAGCCTTACACAGGAGGATTTAGCTGGCATATTATATGACAGTCTACAAGAGAAAATCATACCATTGAATGATGAAATTACTGTTTATCCTGCCCATGGAGCAGGTTCTGCGTGTGGAAAAAATATGCAGAAAGAAACGGTAGATACATTAGGAAATCAAAAAAAAACCAACTACGCATTAAATCAACCTGATAAACAATCTTTTATAAAAGAAGTTCTTGATGGCTTAACAGCTCCACCCAAATATTTTGGAATGAATGTGGCTTTAAACAAAGAAGGATATGAAAGTTTAGACTTGATCATGAATAAAGGATTAAACCCCATTCCTGCAGAAGAACTTGAAGCTTTTGTAGAAGAAACGGGATCTTTGATTTTAGACACTCGAAGCCCTATTGAATTCCATAAAGGATTTATTCCCAATTCTATCAATATTGGTCTTAAAGGAGACTTTGCCCCATGGGTAGGAACATTAGTTGTTGACGTAAAGCACCCTATAGTATTAATCATTGATGAAGGCACTCAAGAAGAAGTAATTACACGATTAAGCAGAGTAGGCTTTGATAATGTTTTAGGGTATTTAAAAGGAGGCTTTGAAGCGTGGAAGAATTCAGGTAAAGAAATTGATGAAGTGAATAGAATATCTCCATCAGAGTTTGCAAAACAATTTAAAGACAATTCTATAGTGCTAGATGTCCGAAAACTAAGCGAATACTCAGCTGAACATATCGAAAATTCTTATAACAAACCTTTGGATGCCATAAGCGACTGGGTAAATTCTATCGATGATTCGAAACATTTTTTCCTTCATTGTGCAGGAGGCTATAGAAGTATGATTGCAGCAAGTATACTTAATTCTCACGGAATAAGAAACTTTACAGAAATTGAAGGCGGATTTAACGGGATTAAAAAAACTGAAAAATTTCCCATAACCAACTTTGTATGCTCTTCAAAAACGTTATAAATAGCAATTAAAAATCCTTTTCATTCTAAAAAATAAAAAGCAATGTCACAAAAATTCCAAGAAATAATCAATTCTGAAAAGCCTATTTTAATTGATTTCTTTGCCACATGGTGCCAACCATGCAAAGTTCAATCTTCTGTATTGAATAGTGTCAAGGAAAACGTTGGTGAAAATGCTAGAATTATAAAAGTAGATGTCGATCAATATCCCTCTATCGCATCTCAATATGGAGTTCGAGGTGTCCCAACGTTAGCCATATTTAAAAAGGGAGAATTACTTTGGAAAGAAAGTGGGGTGCACGATGTAAATACTCTGACTAAGCTTTTAGAACAATATGTATAAAAATGTAATCTAAGGTCAGACTATAATAGACCTTGGATTACATTCAATTATAATTGAATTGAAAAATTATCCCTATCATTTAAAAACTGAAAGTGATTTCTAAAATCTTTTAATTGATCAATATCTAATTCTGCAGAAACAATATTTCCCTCTTTTTGCGAAATCTCTGTTCCATCAGCAAAAAAGCAATGAGAACTTTCCTGATAAAAAAGATCATTCCCATCTGTTCCAATTCTATTTAAACCAAAAACAAAAGATAAGTTTTCTATTGCTCTTGCTTTTAAAAGATGTTCCCAAGCACCAACTCTTTTATCAGGCCAATTAGCAACATATAAAATAGCATCATAGTCATCATTATTTCTCGCAAACACAGGAAAACGTAAATCATAACAAATCTGTAATAAAAATCGAAACCCTTTATAGTGAATAATCACTTTTTCCTTTCCTGGAGTATATACTGTATCTTCTCCTGAAAATGAGAACAGATGCCTTTTATCATAGAATCCAATTTCAGCATCGGGTTGGACAAAATACATTCTATTATAAAACTTTCCATTATAATACATTGGAATACTACCACAAAATGCAGATTTCTTTTCTTTAGAAATTTTCTTTAAAAAATTCAATGATTCCTCATTTCGATCCGCAACCTCTGCAGCATCCATGCAAAACCCCGTTGAAAACATTTCCGGAAGAAGAAAAATATCCGCATGTTGATTTTGAAGCTGATCCTCAATCAATTGAAAGTTAGCTAACTTATCCTTCCATATAATGTCCAAATTTAATCCTACAATCTTCATAACCTTTAATTAAAAAAACTTCAATAAAAATATGATTTTATAATGACTTCGGTTCTATTTTTGATGATGATATTTTTCTATACTATTATAAAAATCTAAACTTATGAAGAAATTGTTATTTATGTTGATGATCATCTTTTTTGGATCAACAGTAAATGCTCAGGCCTGGACAGGAAAAGGTGACCAGAAAGTTCAGTTAGGGCTTAATGCTTGGGGATACGGAACAGGAGTTACGGGAACTTATGACTACGGTTTAAATCAGATATTATCTGTTGGAGCAGGTTTGAATGCTTATTTTAGCGGATATAAGGACAATGATAAAGATAACAGAGTATTCATTTTTGGCCGATTAAACTTTCATTTACAAGAAGCTCTAGATCTACCAAAAAAATGGGATATATATCCAGGAATTGATTTGGGAGTTTTAGGCAAAGATTTTGGAATAGGCGCACACATTGGTGCACGATACTTTTTTACTGACAAAATTGGCGTATTTGCTGAAGTGGGAAACAATGGCAGTATTGGAGTTTCTTTCAATTTATAATATAAACATCATAATATATGACAAAGCTTCTTATTTCAAGAAGCTTTTTTATTTGGCATAGTTTTGATAATTATTACCTTTGCAAATCAAAAACATAATAAAATAATTAATGGAATTAGCAATTAAGATTTTCCAGTTCATATTAAGTATTTCTATTTTAGTAATTCTTCACGAGCTTGGACACTTTTTACCCGCAAAATGGTTTAAAACAAAAGTAGAAAAGTTCTATCTTTTTTTTGATCCTTGGTTTTCAATCGTAAAGAAAAAAATTGGAGAAACGGAATATGGAATTGGATGGCTACCATTTGGTGGATATGTAAAAATTGCAGGAATGGTGGATGAGAGTATGGACACAGAGCAATTGAAACAGCCAGCTCAACCATGGGAATTCAGAGCAAAACCGGCATGGCAAAGATTAATTATTATGCTTGGAGGTGTTACAGTTAACTTTTTTCTTGCGTGGCTAATTTATAGCAGCTTGTCCTTCTTTAATGGTGAAACTTATACAGATCTTAATAAATTTACCAATGGAATAGAAGTAACCGAAGCCGGGAAAAAAATGGGATTCCAGAATGGTGATAAAATCATTAGTATTGATGGAAAACCAAATGAAAGACTTGAAAATGCATCCATTAATATTCTTTTAGGGAATCAAGTAACCGTACTTAGAAATGGAAAAGAAATTTCTTTTCCAGTAAATACAGACGGTGTTGCGGATGTTCTTAAACAAAAAGAAGCCAAATTATACATAAGCCCAAGAGTACCTATGATAATTGATTCTTTGGTATCACCTACAGCTAAAACGTCAGGATTACTTGCTGGTGATAAAATTGTAAAAATCAATGGTCAGAGTGCCGCATTTTTTGATGAAGTAAGTTCTATTTTAAACCAAAATAAAGGAAAAACAGTTTCCATAGATTTTGAAAGAAATAATAGTGGAAAACTCCAAAATTTACCATCCGTTCCTGTAGATAAGAATGGGAAATTAGGTATACAATTTTCCACCAAAGATATTGTCAAGTCAATTACTACCAATAGAAAATATTCATTTGGAGAAGCTATACCTAGAGGTTTTACAAGAACAATTGAAGCATTAACAATGCAGGTGAAACAATTTAAAATCATGTTTAACTCTAAAATTCAAGGATACAAAAATGTAGGAGGTCCAATCGCTATCGTAAAAAGCATGCCTGTTGATAAAGATATTAATGGTGATTTTGCGATCAACTGGACAGCATTTTGGAGCTTCACAGCGATGTTTTCAGTTTGGTTAGCATTTTTAAATTTAATTCCTATCCCAGGACTTGACGGTGGACATGTAATTTTCACTTTGTATGAAATAATTGTAGGAAAACCGGTTCCTCAAAAAGTATTGGAAAGTGCCCAAATGATTGGCGTTATCTTCTTGTTAGGCTTAATGTTACTAATTTTTGGAAGTGATATATTCAAAATCTTTACAGGGAAATTATAAAAAACTCATATTTTTTTCTTTAAAAAATTTGTAAGGTATAAATATTCGTCCTATATTTGCACCACTTAAAACAAAGGACATTCCTCCTTAGCTCAGTTGGTTAGAGCATCTGACTGTTAATCAGAGGGTCGCTGGTTCGAGCCCAGCAGGAGGAGCAAAAAGACTTACATTTCTGTAAGTCTTTTTTTATATACTCACTTGTAATAATTGGGAGCTATGCAAAAAGTTTGGATAATCTGAATAAGAAAAAGGGGATCAGGCGCAAAAGTTGGGGGCTATGCAAAAAGTTTGGATAATCTGAATAAGAAAAAGGGGATCAGGCGCAAAAGTTGGGGGCTATGCAAAAAGTTTGGATAATCTGAATAAGAAAAAGGTTCTGTCTTTTACCCCTCTTAGTTGCAATCTAAAGTTTTTGATTTTCGCATTAAAAGACTCTGCTG
>NZ_CACVBR010000013.1 GCF_902728265.1 Chryseobacterium potabilaquae | reverse complement strand
TTGCAAATTTTTTAAGCAAAATTTTAAAAACTTTTTTATTAATATCCTAGTACTCTATAATTCTTAAATGCTTACCTAAAAGCTCTCCTGCGCTTTACTGATATTCTCTCGTTTTCAGTGGGGCAAAGATAATTACTTTAATGCATACAAAACAAATTTACTTTGAACTAATTATTGAAACGTGGAAAACAAAATTACTAAACAACTAGTATATAATATATTAATTCAAACTAGTCAGTTATCCACATTAAGGAATGAAACTTAAATATGGTTTTATACTTAAAAAAAATGCTTTATAAACATCTTATATATATAGTATCCTATCAAACATCCAACAGTGTCAGCGACAATATCGAGTGATTCCATAGATCTGCCTACCTTCATTTCCTCTTGCAATATCTCTGTAAGAAAAGCGTATATAAGAATTATTTGAAAAAAATAAGAAAATTTAATCTTGGGAAAAGCGGCAATGAAGGAAAAACCCAGTGCCGTAAATATACTCACGTGCAAAACTTTGTCAATCCCCTCAAACATGAACCAATACTCACGGTTTTCTTCGCCAGGTTTGAGAAGCATATAAGTAAGAAATGCCCAATAAATGGGCAAGATCTTAATAAATATTTTTGAAATTTTATCCAATGATAGCTTGATATTCTTCAGCAGAAAGTAATGCAGATTGATTTGCTCCATCAGTAATTTCTAATTTAATAATCCATCCATCACCATAAGGGTCCGTATTTAATAATTCCGGTTGCGTTTCCAACTTTGAATTAAATTCGATAACTTTTCCTGAAATAGGCAAGAATAAATCCGAAACAGTCTTTACAGCCTCTACACTTCCAAAAACATCTTCTCCATTAAGAACATCATCTACTGTATCTACATCTACATATACAATATCTCCAAGTTCTCCTTGTGCAAAATCAGTTATCCCGATTATCGCAATATTCCCTTCAATCTTGATCCATTCGTGATCTTTAGTGTACTTTAACTCTGATGGTGTGTTCATTTTCAAATTTTTATTTTTACAAATGTATTCAAAATTATATAAGCTTCAAATATCGGATATAAAAAATGTCCTCCAAATTTGAAGGACATTAAGTTATTGTATCTATTTTATAAACCTCCCGAATCGCCAAATGTAAATGTAGCAGAGATTCCCGCTCTTATAGTAGATAATGGAAACGCTGTAGATATCTTATATTTTGATGTCATTTGTTCATAAAACACTCTTAAATTAAGATTTTCTGATACATTATAGTCAGCAGAAAGTTTAATATTCATAAGCTTTTGTCCACCCGTAACCTGAGAATCATTTAATAAGATATTCATAATGCTTGTTTTACTATCTCTCAATGAAATATCTCCTCTAATATTAAGATCACTCCCTCTAGCTCTTCTTCCCCTTGTGTTGGTCATACCTAATCTAAAGTTACGAACTATATATCCTAATCTTACTACGTATTCATTATTTGCATCTTCTGTAAGCGTGTGATTTACTAATCCTAGCAATAGCATTCTTGTTTTATTGTACTGTATTCCAAATTGCATATTATTTCTCATCGTCACATCAACACCAATAAGAGGTGAGAAATTTTCAACATATCCTACCTGAGAAAAAGTGAATGGATTAACGAAGTCATCATTGACATCTCTTCCGCTACTTGTCAACGAAGTAAGCTTATTGAAATAATCAACACTTGATTGAATTCCCGTTGCTGTATACGTAGCAGAATAACTATGCAAAATATCAAATTTAGAGAACTGCCCATTAATGATTGGAATATTACGTAATCCTGAATATATTATTTTCCAATTTGGAATAGGAAGACCCGCTTTCTTTGCATTTCCAATCATTTTTGGAGATTTCCCTTCCACTGCAGCCCTAAATGCGGGTATTAAAACATACGCATTCGCAATGCTATGTCCATTTGTAAATCCATCAGCACCTACAGGCCCGCCCATTTGCTGAGAAATCATTTGTGCATTATTTCTAATGGACTGGTATACTGTTTGAATATCACTGAATGCTGTTTTAAGAAGTATCACAGAATTAGAATAGGTCACCATATCATTCGCAAAGGTGAAATTTGGATTTGGATTATTATTACTATCTAAATAATTAAATCCTGTCTGAGAAAAGTTCCTATTATAGGTATGCAATGCACTCACATCAATTCTAAGATCATTCATTGGTACTATTTGCAAATTCCCTCTTATTTCTCGTGTCGACATCTTTATATAAGGATCGGTCATTAATTCTGAATTACTCACCCATCCTCTTTCCATAACTAATCTTCTGATATCAGCTTGTGATCCTAATAAGAATCCAAGTGTTGGTCCTCCTATTGATTGACCATACCCATAAAAATTAGGAGTAGATAATAATCCTGGAAGTGATGTTCCATTATTCTCAGAATACGTAATGTCTAATTGTTTAAATGAAGTCAAAAAATAAGCAGCACTCTGTAATGGAGTAAGTTTGTTTTTGAATTTATATTTTTTAAATCTAAACTTTTTCTTTTCCCATTGTTGAGTATACACATTATTTAATGAGTCTATTTCCTGTTTACGCTTTTGAAGTTTTGTCGCTATATTTTTAAAATATTTAAACTGCCCAAAAAACTTAGGGAAATCTGCCGTAGCTGTCGCTTGTATAACATTTGTATTTTGTCCTATGGATCCTAAATTTCCTTCAGGGCTTGAAATTAATGCTGTGGATCTGGCATTCCAATTATAGGTAAATTCATATCGTAATTCCGCATCAATAAAATCTACATATGGCAAGTACTGGAATGGTAACTTATAATTTAGCTGAACTCTATGATTATACATTACTGGTCTACCCGCTCTAAATACATTTCCGAAAATAGAGCTTTTATCCATTGTATTTACATTCAGATTATCATTTAACGTTCTTGTAGCGGAGTTAATTTCCATCTTAAACGACTTAGTAAAGTTAAAACCTAACCCATATTGCCATCCAAAGAAAAATTGTCTGTTTTTAATCGCGGCAAAATCTTCGTTTAGATTTCCATTTAGAATTGCTTCAATATTCCTAAATTCAAGTTCATTATAATTTCTATCGATTTCTGTTCTAAATGAAAATCTTGTAGGTATTGGATTAAGATTGAACTCTTTTACCCATTTCAAATATTTTAACGACTTTGCCGTATCACTAATTAATTTATTGAAAGGTCTTATTACCCATGGTTTAAAGCTATAATTGTAATCAATATTTCCTTTTAAATATTGTCTGTAATTTCTTTTTGTATAAACATCTCTATAGAAATCATCATTATATATTGCAGTAACCGATAAGTTTTCTACATCATAAAACTTAGGTTTCCTATTTTGGTTCATCCTTTCTTTATGCATATTTAGGACTCCAATACTTCTCTGCTGAGTATATGTTCTTGCTACTTTTTTCAATTCTTCTCTATTAGCAGCTTTACTAAATTCCACATCGCTATCTAAAGGATTATATTTTGGATCCTTAATAGTTTGAGAATAAGAATAATTTACTGGAATCTTCAAACCAATTTTTTCCGGAAGAAACTTATCTACATTAATTGCCGTATTGATATTAAATGTTGATTCTGTATCTTGACTTCTTTCCGCCGGTCTAGAATCAATATTACCAAAACCTACTGAACTATAAGAGGCACTGGTATTAACTGTTGCAAAATCTCCCAAGTTAAAATTCAAACTTGCATTTCCCGCATATCCTCCATCATTTTCAATTTCAGAAAGACGAATCTCATTGACCCAAAGAACTCTTGTTATCCCCACGGCATCGTCCGCATTCCTAATACCGAGTACAATGGTAGTCACATTACCTAAGCTTGGTCGCCCTTTAATATAAATTCTTTTAAAATTGACATCACCTCCAAATACAGGATCTAAAACTCTTTTGGCAATATCATTTGGATTATTTTTATCTCTTCTAATTTTAGCATCTACCAAGTTTTGAATTTCAAGATCCACTTCATTCTCTACAGGCCAAATTTCCAGTGGTGTTGTTGCTGTTTTTGGAGTTAATCTTAAAGATGCCTCATATTCATAATAATTATCTGTAGCATCGTTACCAAAACGAATAAAGAATTTTGTTTTTTCATCTATAGATCCTATATTTTGATCTCTATTACTAGGATCTTCCGCATGTACAAAAAGTTTTAATTTTTTGTATCTTCTCATATCGAGGGTCGCATTTTTGAAAACACCTCGGGCTTCTGATGATGCCAGATTGTTTGCTCTCATATATAATGATGCCTCATTTTGTCTCTGCGCTCCCGCATTACCACTTAATACTTGTCTATCAATTCCCGGAGGTAGTACATATGGTGGCTGATTCAAAGAATTCTCTTCAATATTCACACTTCCTACTTCCAACCCCTGTGCTGAAACATCCATCGTTCCTTCATTAGTTGCAGGATCGGTAGGGTTTGTAGGGTCTGATGAATCTCTATATTTAGCAAGGTTTTTAGGATATCTTCTCCAATCCGATCTTACCAAATCAAATGTTCCAAATCTTAATGTGGATGTTTGATCGAAACCTTTTAATAATAGTCTGGCAAATCTTACATTATTAAGAATATCTGCCTGATGATCTCCCGCATCTGTAACAAATTGAGAAACCGGAACTCTGAATAAATACCATTTAACTTGATCTGTTTGGCCATTTTGAAATTGCGCTTGGGCAGTTTTAACATCTACAATATTATTTTGCCCTAAAGATAAACTTGCCTGATCAAGCCTTACTTCGTATTGATTATAGCTTTCACTTTGATCTAAATTATAATCTTTATTAATATCTTCTGCATCGGGTGTTTGAGAGGCTACTTCTAAAGAGTTACTTTGTGAGTTTCCTTCGGGACCTCTAAAATATTTATATCTCTGAATAAGTGAAGAAGCTTGACTTCCTGTAAACTTATCTGACATATAGAATACAAAGTCATCCAAAGCAGGATCCGAAATGTTCGTTACCGGATTTACAAATGTATTTCCAAATCTCATCGATTCCTGATCAGAACTTAAACCGTCGTATCCTACATCCTGTGCCGTTCTATCCTCACCTTCTGATGAGAAAGCATATAGTATAGGAGGCTGTTTTGGTTGTACTCCCCAATTTGAATTTGTTGTCGTTGATGGAGCAGATGCTGTAGGTAGTCCATTTTCATATTGCATAAACCCATCTTTTAATACATCTTCTGATACATTTCCGAGTTGTAGTAAAAGCTTAGGAGGATTACTTGGGTTATTTCCAAGAGTGTTTCCGTCTGCATACGGGTCCATTAACCAGAATTCAACATATTCTATATTGGAAGTGATAAAGTTGGAAATACTAATAGGTCTCATAATACCAGCCCATCTTTGCTGAGTACTCTCCGTATTTGGGTTTGTATTGTAGGGCCCTCTTTCGTTAGGATAGTATGAGATATCAAAAGTATTGGTATACGTTTGCTCACCTGCTACAAAATCCCTTTCATTAAATATCTCAGATAATTGAACTCTTCTAGATGCGTGATTTGAAACAGATTGAGGCGTAATTCCTGCAGGTGCACGCCCTCCAATTCCCCAAAATCTTGGATCAATATTATACCAAGACAAGAGCCCTCTTCCATAGCCATTGGCAATATCATTATTAGTCCCCGCTCCTTGGAATAAGGGATCTGTTTGATTTTTCTCCGGTTTGGAGGCTAAACTCCAAGCGATAGGTTCTTTCAGAGAAATTTTGGATGTTGTTTGCTCAAAATCGTCTATATAAGATTGATTATTGGTCCCTTTATTTAATCCTGGAAGTAAATAAGCTCCTTCCATTTTAAAATTCAAATTCGAAGGGGCTTCGGTATTGACAAAAGGTATCTTATCCGTAAGTCTTGTAAGGAAAGGAACTTCGTTATTATACATCAAATTAATCCCGGCCATTGTATTATTAACAGCTTCCTGACCGTAATTTACTTTTTGCGTAAGGGGTGATTCCGAATAGTTAACAACTGTTCCTCCTATAATAAAATTCTCACTGAATCTTCTTTCTAAATTTAATCCTAAAAATCTTTTTCTTTGTGTATTAAATGTCAATTGATTTTCTAACGAAATATTGATTGCCTGACCAGATTGCTTTACCTGCTCATTGATAATCGTTACGGTTCCCAACATATAATCAACCGTGTAATCCAGACCTTCTGTTAATTGAACTCCATTAGCAGAAACTTTTACTGAACCTTGTGGTACATTGACGGCTCCTAATGAGATTCCCTGTCCTTGAGTTCCTTTATAACGTCCTTCCATTGTATATCTCTGAGAAAGATTGTTTGATCTGGCAATTTCTTTCTGTTGATTATAGAGGTCATTATAGATATATTGTGGATCACTAGTTCCTAATACTTGTTGTAAATAAGCTCCAAAAGGTTTTGCTTTTGTGAAGATTACCCTTCCTGTCTCCGGCCTGATTGTTATTCCATTTACGAAGTCAAAAATTCCATCTCCCGTTGTGCTTCCGTTATTTTGCAAATCCCCATGCGTATTAAGACGATCCCAATTAAATATTTTTAATAAATTGGTATCTTGCACTGATGTCCCCGGAAGATAATTCACTTTACCTCCTGTTTTTTGATCTCTATAAAAAACATTCAGTATAAAATTATCCTGTGCCACTTGTCCAGCATCAAGAGAATATATATTCTTCATCATCAGATCCCACATTGGAGAAGCTGTGTTTATTTTATTATTTGGTCTCAGCAATTTTGTAACTAATACGGGACTTTCTTCAGAAAATTCTCCTACTTTAAATACTTGATTATTTCCATTGACTGTATAAGAATAAGAAACGGCTAATAGTTGATTTTCATTTAATTTTTGATTTAATGAAATGTAGCCTAATTGTGGTTGCAACGTATATTCGTTGGTATTAAGTCTTCTCGCTTTTCTGTTAAAAATATACTGTTCTCCATTGTCATACGGATTTGTATCACCTGGAAAAACTTGTCCTTTTAAAATGTCTCCATAATTAGCTCCTGCATCTCTTGGAGTACCTATGGTATTTGAAATCGATTGATAAAGTCCGTTTTGTGAATTATCAGGCATTCCCGAAGCTCCTTCTCCTAAATCCCTAATTCCAACTATACTTTTTTGAAATTGTAGATTGGTATTTCCTTGATCCAGTACCCAAACTTCAAGTCGGGTAATACTGACTCTTGAATTGATTTGGGGGTAATTAAGTAATGCATTATCATAATTATCTAGAAAGTAATGTCCTAAAAAGTAGTGTTGATTGTCTTCATAATCTATTGCATTAATTTTAAATGTATTCACCACACCCCCTCCCTGCACAACAATATTTCTAGCTTCTCCTTGTTGCTGGGAAAGAACAACTGTACCAAAGGTTTTTCCTAATTGAAATTCAGTTTTAACTCCAAATAATGATTGAGACCCTCTAATCAGACTCGTAGAAAGTGGCATATTAATATTACCAAATTCAACTCTTTTTATAATTTTATCTTCTCCGCCAGCACTAGGCTTATCGACATCTCCCAATCCTTTACTTTGTAAATCTTTCCAACTTCCCTTAGCCTGCCAAACAAGATTCATTCTATTTTCAAATGCAAAACCACTTTGTGTATCATAGTTCGCTTTTAATTGTAAGTTCTCACCTACTTTACCTAATAGCCCCAGCTGAATTCTCTGATCAATATCAAAAGTAAAGCTCGTCCTGTTTTGAGGTAAAATAAGCGGATTATCTATTTTTTGATATAGCCCTGCGAAATCAAAGGATGCATATCCCGAAGGAATAATTTCTATTTTATTACTTCCAAAAATACTTTCAAAAAGCCTATTATTGATTGTTAAAGAAGGTATCAGACCTTTTTTCGCAGCATCAGTTTTATCTTTTCTATAAAGCAAGCTATATTTTTCAGACTTTTCTTTATAATAAGCTTTGGTCTGTGCTGCTAGCATAAATTCCTTATACTCTTCAGGCGACATTGCTGTAGGAGTACCGGTAACAGTATTTCCTATTTTAGGATATACATAGTACATTCCTGTCTTTACATCATAAAAAGCTTCAAACTGAGTAGGATCAGCCAATTCATAGTCTTTTTTTATAATAGCACTATCACGCACTTGCTGTCCTAAAGCATTTAATGATAGACAAAAAAACGACAGAAATAAAAATATCTTGAGGCACTTATTATTTTCCACCAAATGTTAAATGTTTTTTAAAATTTGTTTAACTAGCTCTTCAACCAAAATGTTTGGATCTTGTTTGATTATTTTATCTGCAAGTTTCTCACTCATACGTTTAGGAATTCCTAGAACTTCTAATGCTGATAACGCTTCTTCTTTAATTTTATTATTTACAAATGTAGAAATATTTTCTTCCGGATTACTGAATTTCTGGACTTTATCCTTAAGATCCACAATTATTCTTTCTGCAGTCTTTGCTCCTATTCCTTTCGCCTTTTGAATTATATTGCTATTACCGGAAAGTATAGCTGAAGCGATTTCCTCTAGAGTTAAAGTTGAGAGCAATATAAGGGCAGATACAGCACCTACTCCATTAACACTTATTAACAAATTAAACATCTCTTTTTCCGAACGAGTGTTAAAGCCAAAAAGCAAATGTGCGTCTTCTCTAATAATTTGTTGAATAAACAGAAAAGTATCCTGATTCAAAATCAGTTTTTGTGAGGTCATGAGGCTAATACCTACATAATAACCAACACCTTGTATATTGATGACTGTGTACGTTGGCGTGAGTTCTTGAACTTTGCCCTGTAAAGAAAATATCATTATTAATTTTTAAAACTCCCAAATATAGTAATTTAAACTAATTAATGATTTCATTTCACGCCCGAATGAGTTTTAACTTATTTTTTGAGACTTAACTTAAGAAACGAACAAAAAAATAAAAGACTTCAAATTTTGAAGTCTTTATAAAATTATCATTAATTAAAAATCTATTTAATTTAAAAATTACTAGGCAATTTCAATATGGGAATAATCATCTATTACTTGAAAACAACCATTATCCAGCAATTCTTCTTTTGAATGAGTTGTGGTAATTCCGACAACTTTTATTCCAGCAGCTAATGCTGCTTTTATTCCCCCTATTGAGTCTTCAACAACTATAGAGTCTTTACGGTCAATTTGTAATTTGTCTAATGTTTTCAAGAAGATTTCAGGATCTGGTTTTCCTTTCACAACTTCTACTCCCCCTGTAATTTGTTGAAAAAATCTTTTGACATTTAACCCATCCAAAATAAAATCAATACTGAAAGGAATCCCCATAGTGGCTAATCCTACTTTTTTTTGTTTCTGATTTAACTTTTGAAGAAAAAAAGTTAATCCATTTACTTCTTTTATATGGTTTCGATATAAATTTTGATAGGCTTCTTCTTTTTTCAATCCCAAGTCATATATCTTCTCTCTTGAAATGTCATTTCCAAAAAAACGAACTATCATTTCATTCATAGTGCCATGATTGTGAGCCACAAAATGTTCAGGTTCTATATTAATTCCATATTCTTTAAGAAATAGTATCCATGAGTCTTCATGATAGGAAATATTATCCACAAGGGTGCCATCCATATCAAAAATAATCGCTTTTTCTTCAAATTTCATCCTCAAAAACCGTTATATTGATTTAATTTTTATATTCCTTACCCTCTCTTCTTTGCGCATCAAGAACAGCAATTGTAGCTAAATTGACTATTTCGTCTACGCTTGATCTCATTTGTAATACATGAACCGGTTGCTTAAGTCCCATCAAAATAGGTCCTATTACCTGAGCCACCTTCATTCCTCTAATAATTTTATACGAAAGGTTTGCACTTTCAAGGTTAGGGAAAACAAATGTATTTGCTGGAGTTGTCCCCAATTTTGAGAACGGATAATCACTTAAATGATCCGAATTCATTGCAAAATCAGGCTGAATTTCTCCATCCACAATCATTTTAGGAAACTTTTCATGGAGTATACTGACCGCCTTTGCAACTTTTTTGGATGTATCTGAAATTGCAGCAAAATTCTCAAACCCTAGCATGGCAATTCTCGGTTCAATAGCAAATGACTTCACCGTCATTTCTGCCATCTTTGCTATATTTACCAAATCTTCAGCCGTTGGATTTTGATTGATGGAAGTATCTGCAAAGAAAATAGGCTTCTTTTCAGATAAAACAATCATCATCGCGGCTACTTTATCAACTCCTTTTTCTTTTTCAATAACTTCTAGAACAGGTCGTAAAACGGAAGTATAGTTTTTAGAAAAGCCAATAATAAGTCCATCTGTATCTCCATGTCTCAACATTAAAGGCCCAAAGTAATCTCTTTGGCGAACATATCTTTTAGCTTTATACTCATTCATTCCTTTTCTTTGACGAAGTTGCCAAAGAGTTTCTCTATATTTTTTTCGATTCTCTTTCTGATCATCATCACTCGGGTCTATAATCGGAACATCCAAATTGATTCCGAAACGCTCCATCTGCTCTTTAATATATTTTTTATCTCCCAAAAGACTAGGATAAGCAATACCTTCTTCATAAAGAATCTGTGCCGCCTTCAATACATTATACTCTTCTGCATTCCCTAATGTAATTCTTTTTGGATTAGATTTTGCCCTATTTTGCATCATTCTGACCAACTTCTCATCTCTTCCCATTCTATCAAGAAGCTGATTTTCATACTCTTCAAAATCACTAATTGTTCTTCCTGCTATTCCACTCTCAATAGCTGCTTTCGCAACAGCACTTGAAACTTTAGTGATTAACCTATTATCAAAAGGTTTAGGAATAAAATATTCTCTACCAAATTGTAAATTTTGAATATTATATGCTAAAATTACCGCTTCCGGAACAGGCTCTTTAGCCAAATTTGCAATAGCATGAACAGCTGCTAATTTCATTTCTTCATTAATCCCTGTTGCTTGAACATCTAATGCTCCTCTAAAAATATAAGGAAATCCTAGTACATTATTTACCTGATTAGGAAAATCACTCCTTCCCGTTGCCATAATCACATCTTTACGGGTTTCAATAGCCAAATCATAAGCAATTTCAGGATCCGGATTAGCCAATGCAAAAACAATCGGATTTTCTTTCATGCTATTCAGCATTTCAGGGGTCATTACATTCCCTTTTGATAATCCTACAAAAACATCAGATTCTTTTACGGCATCTTCTAATGTTTCAATGCCCGTATGTACAATAAAATCCAATTTTTCCGGTGTCAGGTTTTCTCTCTTATGATTGATAACTCCTTTACTATCACACATCAAAACATTTTCTTTCTTAAGCCCTAATGCGATATAAAGTTTTGTACAGGCAATCGCTGCTGCTCCGGCACCATTTACTACCATTTTAACATCTTCAATATTTTTATTGGCAATTTGCAAAGCATTAATTAATGCCGCTGCAGAAATAATGGCAGTACCATGTTGATCATCATGCATTAAGGGAATATCTAATTCCTCTTTTAATTTTTGCTCAATATAAAATGCTTCAGGAGCTTTAATATCTTCAAGATTGATACCCCCGAAAGTAGGAGCTATTCCTTTTACAATTTCAATGAATTTATCCGGATCTTTTTCATTAATCTCAATATCAAATACATTAATATCTGCAAAAATCTTGAATAATAATCCTTTCCCTTCCATCACGGGTTTTGATGCTTCGGCTCCAATATCGCCCAACCCTAGCACAGCAGTACCATTTGATATCACCGCTACTAGATTCCCTTTTCCTGTATAGTCATATACAGTTTCCGGTTTATCATGAATTTCCATACAAGGAACAGCAACCCCCGGCGAATAAGCCAATGATAAGTCTCTTTGAGATGAATGCGGCTTTGAAGGGATCACTTCAATTTTTCCTTTAGGTTCAGCTTTATGGTAATCTAACGCGGCTTGATTAAAGTTCTTTTCGTCGCGGTGGGTTTTATTTGACATAAAATTTTGTTTTTTATTAAAGTATATATTGAATATGGTAGTTGACTAAACTTTCGATAGGTTTTTGTACAATATGTCCTATATTTAAATTAAGCTTGGTAGCAGCAGAACGTAAGATGTTTTCATAGTAATAAGCAATAGATCCGATAAAGTTTATTTCGGCATCTTTGGATTCCTCATAAGGAAGGACATGATAATCAAGAAAATTTAACATTTCCTCCAAAACCATCTTTTGAAGATAAGGATGTTCCCTTCTCTCCACTACAAATCTGTTAAAGTTGGCTAAATAAGCATTAGGACGGGCTGTATGATACATATTTTTCAATGCCTCATCAATTGTTAAGTGGTATGTTTCTTCAAATTGTTGATGTAAATCGTCAGGAAGTCTTTGCATAAAAAAATTTCTCACCAATTGTTTTCCAATAGCACTTCCACTTCCTTCATCTCCTATAAGAAAACCTAGGGAAGGTAGTTTTATTTTAATATTTTGACCATCAAAAAAACAAGAGTTAGAACCTGTACCTAAAATACAGACAATAGTAGGCTTACCTCTATAAGCGGCATAGGCTGCGGCAGTAAGATCTTCCTTTGCAATCACCTCGGATTTAACAAAGAATCTTTTGAGCTCTCTCTCAATAATTGCACAGTTCTTGGGTATTCCACAACCGGAGCCATAGAAAAAAACTTTTGTAATTGAATTCTTTACTGCTACAAGATTAAGATTTTTTTCAATTTCAGGTACAATAAGCTCTGCTGCAATATTATTGGGGTTAAAACCAATTGTTTCGGTTTTCATGAAGACTTTTTTAAAATCGTCCAAAATTACCCAATCACATTTCGTAGACCCTCCATCAACAATAGCAACCATATTTTAGATTTTTATTAAGGTTGCTAAATTATGAATTTATCTTTAAATGTTCTTTAAAAACCCCCATAAGCTGTCTAAAATCATGAATGTTTTATATCCGTATTTCTATTATCAAACTTCATCAACCAATCTTCAATTTCATCTTCTAAATAGGAAGCCTGCAGAAGTATGGCATTAATAAAATCATCCGGAATAGATTCTTCTTTTGAATTCTCTATATTCCAAAGTTCATGAGACATATTTTCATATTCTGAGTATATACGTTTGAATCGAGAGTTTTCTTTTTCAAGAGCCTCAATATTTTTCAGATGGAGCTGAAATTTTCCGTATTTGCTTTGATGTTTCATACAAATATTATTATTAAGTGATGTCAAAACTCTACTGATTATTAGTGTCAACCGGTCAGTAGAAGACCGAAAAACAACGAACTCAAGCAACTGAAATACAATCAATTACCATGTAAAACTTATATCGTTCTGAAAATTAAATTTAGAAATATTTTCGAATCTAAAAAAATTTTTAACAACTTTTCTCATCATTTAACATATAGTTATATAAATTTGCAAATCATACTAATTGAATGAGAGAATTAATATTACGCCAAAAACAAATACTGTTCTTTATAATAGCAGGAGGTTTAAGTGCCATCATAGAAATAGGAAGTTTTAAAGTCTTTAATACTTACCTTCCTATCATGTTTTCTCAAGAAACCAATTTTCATGGTATACATTATCCTTTAAGTAATATTTTTTCAACAAGTTGTGGTATCATCACCAACTATTTTCTAAGCATTTGGTTTGTTTTTGAAAGAGGGAAGCATTCTAAAAAAAGAGAGTTTGCCTATTTTATAGGGGTATCCATTCTTTCTACATTATTAAGTCTCAGCTTTTTTCAAGTTTTTTACAGTTTTATTTTTAAAGATAATATTAAGTTCCTTTTTTATACTCTAAGTCCAGAGATGATTAGTAAAATATCAGCCATATTATTAGTCTCTGTTCTTAATTATTCTATAAAAAAGAAAGTAATTTTTAATGGTTAACTTGTGGTAAAGATTTTAAATCATCTTTGGAGGTTCTGGTTATTGTTATTAGCATTTTTTTTAACAATATTTTTTGGTATACCTGTATATCTTTTATCTTTTAACAAAAAACATTACAAATATGCATATCGATTCATACGTTATTGGAGTTATGCCATGTTTTACGGGATGGGATTACGATACGAACTGATCAATCTTTCTACCCAAAAAATTGATAGAAATAAGCAATACGTTATTATTTCCAATCATACTTCTATTATGGATATTATGCTTACGTGCATTTTATTTCCCTACCACCCTATATGTTTTGTAGGAAAAAAAGAGTTGGTAAGAATTCCTGTTTTTGGTACTATATACAAACGAATTTGCGTAATGGTAGATCGAAGCAGTGCAAGGAGTCGTGCTGACGTCTACAGAAGATGTGCCGAAAAGATGGAAGAAGGAAATAATATTGTTATCTTTCCTGAAGGAGGAGTTCCGGATGACACATCCATTATTTTGGATGATTTTAAAGATGGAGCATTCACTTTATCTTCAAAACATAATTCCCCTATTGTAATGCACACATTTATTGGATTAAAAGAAATTTTTCCTTTTGATAATTCTAAAGGATATCCTGGTAAGGTAAAAGTTTATTTTAATGGTATTCTTGAACCATCGGATTCCCCAAAAGACTTGAAAGCAGCGGCTTTTTACGAAATAAAAAAAACATTAGTGAAACACTCTAATTAAAAGAAATAATATATATTTGTTATTAAGAAATTTTTAAGAAATATGTCCAATTATTCTAAACAAACCAATTGGGGACAATTCACTCCATTGGTTACTGTATTTTTTTTCTGGGGATTTGTTGCGGCTAGTAATGACATTCTGATCCCAGTATTCCAAAAGGCATTTCATTTATCACAAACCGAAAGTATGCTTGTACAAATCTGTTTTTACATAGCATATACTGTAGGATCTTTAATTTATATGGCGGTATCAAAAGGCCTAAAGCAAGATCTTATTAACAAAATTGGGTATAAAAATGGGCTCATTCTTGGCCTGCTGATTTCAGCAGCCGGAACTTTATTATTTTACCCTGCTGCTAATATGAAGTCTTTTATATTAATGATCCTAGCATTATTTATCGTAGGGCTTGGATTTTCCCTCCAACAAATCGTGGCTAACCCTTTAGCTATCGAAATAGGCCCTTCTGAAACTGGTTCACAACGCTTAACAATGGCAGGAGGAATCAACAATTTAGGAACAACTATTGGACCTCTTATTATTTCATTTGCTATTTTCGGTTCTTCCAGCGAAAGCAATATGGAGGGAAATATTGAAAGTGTTAAAATTCCCTATCTTTTCCTGGGAGCAGCATTTATACTGGTTGCTTTAATGCTAAAATTTTCTTCTCTTCCCGCAGTTACTCCAACCAATATCGAAAATACGGATGATGCTACTTCAGGAAAACATAGAAAATCGGCCTTTCAATATCCTCAATTAGTTTTAGGAATGATCGCTATTTTTGTTTATGTAGGAGTGGAAGTTTCTACAGCAAGCAATCTTCCTGCTTACATGGAAAAAGGATTAGGATTTAAAACCAAAGATATAGCTCCTTATATTTCTCTATATTGGGCTTCCTTAATGATTGGTCGTTGGACAGGTGCTGTTGATGCATTTGATTTTGGTGCAGGAATTAAAAAGATCTTACGATTTTTAGCCCCCTACCTTGCTTTTGGTGTATTCCTTTTGGTGAATGCAATAGCCAAACACGACTTATCTCATTTTTATGTTTACGCATTGATTATTATTGTAATGGTTATTTGTGATATTATGAGTAAAGGTAACCCCGCAAGGATGCTTCTTATTTTCTCACTAGCCGGTATAACTGCCCTCTTAATAGGTATGCTTACTAGTGGCATGGTTTCTGTATATGCATTTACGAGTGTTGGATTATTCTGCTCTACTCTTTGGCCTTGTATTTTCGCATTAGCAATTAATGGTTTAGGAAAGCACACCAACGAAGGCTCTGGATTTTTGATCATGATGATCATGGGTGGAGGTATTGTAAGCTTTATTCAAGGATATATTGCAGATCTTACCAATATCCATTTTAGTTATATCGTAGGGGTGATTTGCTTTGCTTATCTAGCATTTTATGCTATTCGCGTAAGTTCGATTTTAAAGTCTCAGGGTATTGATTTAAATAAAATTACAAAAAGCGGTGGAGGTCACTAATAATATACTTACATATAGAAAGAAAAGATTTTGGGCAGGCGTATTACTTGCCCAATTTCTTTTGTTTTTTATTTTTTCGAAAATAAAATTCATGGTATCATTTTTTGAACATTTTTTTGAAATGCAGAAATGGTTTCATCAATTAGCTTTTTCATGGATTCCCTTTTCGGCTGGAGATGTTCTATATATTATACTAGGATTATTTCTCTTATATTATATAATCCGATGTTTTCAAAAGAAGAAAAGGAAGCAATACCTTCTAAAGCTTATGATAATCATTAATATTTTATATTTTATATATCAGTTAAACTGGGGAATGCTGTATTTTCAAACTCCTATTATCCAGAAATTATCCACTCAGGAAAAACCTACTGTTGACAATGCAAAAAAATTGGCTATACAATACCTTAAAAAATGTAAATCAACTCGTAAATTAGTTAAAGAAGACGGAAATGGTATTTTCGTAGTAAACGACCTCAAAGGAATACAGACAGAAATACTTTCTCAACAACATCATATCCCTCAATCCATTTCTAATAAGAAAACACACCTTATTAACTCCTTCAAAACCAGTTTATTTAAAGATATAATGAGCTATTCGGGAATATTGGGGTATTACAATCCTTTTACTGCTGAAGCACAATACAACTCAACATTACCTTCTACTTTTATCCCTTTTACATCTGCTCATGAAAGTGCACATCAACTAGGCTTTGCACGAGAACAAGAAGCAAACTTCATTGGCTACCTGATTGGTATTAATTCAAGAAACCCCGAACTCCGCTATAGTACTGAGTATTTTACATTAAAAAGTCTTTTAAAATTTATTGTTGGAGAAGACCCTGCTTTTGTAAAGTATATAATTAGAAATTACTCTCCCGAAATGAAGAGAGATAGATTATATGAAAAAGTTTTTGTAGCGAGGCATCAGGGAGCCTTTGAGGACTTCTTTGGATTCACCAATAACTTATTTCTAAAAAGTAATCAACAAGAAGGATCGATTACCTATTCCTACTTTATTGACCTTCTTCTGAACTATGAAAAATGAAAAGAATCGTATCAGGCGATACGATTCTAAAAACACAAATGATGAAAAAAAATTTATTACCTTGACTTGTTCCCTCATTCAAGGCGTTGTAAAATTACAATATATTTTAGAAATACAAAAACATTTCTGACCTTTTCTTAAACTTTATGAAAAATTTAAGATTTTTTAAGTTTTTTTGTGTTTATTCCCACATAAATGAATTATAATTTAAAACCTCATTTATTGAAAAATAACCATTTACAGGATTAATTATATTAAAAAAATACAAAGTTCTAAACAATTGTTTAGAGAACTCTCTTCTTTATTTAAAATTTGAATTTATTATGAAAATTTAATATTCTTTTTCTTTGAAAAATTAATTGATCCCCCTATTTATTTTTTCTCGTCCTCATTAAATAAGGTTTCTCATTGAAATAATTTATCGATAATATTCAAGTTTTAAATCCTAAAAAGCATCTACTTCCCACCCATTCATTATTCATTGTATTTTTAATACGAAATCTATAATATAATCATAAACTCCCTCAGATAAAACTATATCCCACATGGTAAAACTACAAAATATTTCACAATAAAAGGAAAAAATTTGCTATTCCAAAACATCTATGTATTTTTAATTAAAAATATTAACATGATTCTGGATAAACTTATAAACTATTTACATTTGGATAAACAAGAATTTATTTTCCAGTTCAACTCTCATCCAAATTATCCTTCCGCTCTTGCTTTTAGTGATACTCTTAATTTCATGGGATTAAAGAATGAAGCGTATGAACTAGATAAAGAATATTGGGATGAACTTCCCGAAGAATTTATAACTATTGTAGATCAATCTTTCTCAGTAGTAAAAAAAACGGGAACAAAATATTCAGTTTATTCGGATACAATTCAAATAATCAATAAAAAAGAACTCTATCAAAAGACATCTGAATTTGTCTTACTTTTTGAGAAAGCAGAAAATGGATATCAAAAATACATATATGATTTTAAATACTTCATATATTCAATTATGTTCATCTTTATTTTATATTCCGTACTCAATCATATATGGTATGAATTTATCTTTAATATTCTTTCACTCATTGGACTATATATTTCTTTAGAAATTTATAATCAAAAATTTGGAAATACCTCTACTATTATTAATGCCATGTGCGGAAATAATCCTTTAGTAAATACAAGTACTAACTCTTGCAATAAAATAATATATGAAGACAAAACCCATATTTTAGGCCTAAAGTTTTCAGATTTTTCACTTATTTATTTTATTGGACTTTCTATACTAGGGTTGTTTTTACCTACTACCTCTTTTATTATCAAGGGTTTTACCTTCGCCTCAACAATAGCAATTGGTTATTCCTTATATATACAAACCATAAAAGAAAAAAAATTCTGTCTTGTTTGTCTTTTAATCATATCCATTCTTATCATTCAAATTGGAGTCAGTTTCTTTCTTTTTGAAAGCGTAATTTTTAATTATAATATTTTGTTATTAGCCATTATTCTATGGTTAACTGCTGCCGCTACAATTATATATTTAAATATTATTTTCCAAGAAAAGGAAACATTACAAAAGTCCAATGCAAGAAACTTAAGATTTAAAAGAAATTATGATATATTCAAAAGAGAACTATTAGAAAATGAAAGAATTAACTTTAATGATAACCACACATTCTCACTAGGGAGTAAGAATTCAAAAATTCACATTTCATTAGTATCCAATCCTTATTGTGGTTTTTGTAAGGAAGCCCATAAAATCCTTAAAGATTTATTGAAGAAATATCCAAATGATATATCTATTCAAATACGATTCAACTATACATTAGAACGAACAGATGAAAAACTGAACAATCTTATTTCAAAATTAATATATTTATATAAAAATAAATCAGAAGAGATTTTTTTAGATGCCATTGAAGATTGGTTTACATTTGGGTATCGAAATACAATCAAGGCAAATATAGAAGAAAGCTTCGCTCAAGAAGATTTAGAGCCTATAGTAAATATTTCTAAAGAAAATAGTTTGGCAGGACTCAATTTCACCCCTGTATTTATTATTAATGGGCATCAATTTCCAGAAAAATATGATCGAGAAGATATCTACTATTTTGTCGAAGATTTAATAGAAGATGCAGATATCTAAACTTACCCATACTTAAAACTCCTTATTAAAAATGTATTTTTAGGCTTTTTCATTCTTTAATAAGCTTGGAAAAGTAAAAAATGAAAGTAAGCAATTATAAATCTTAGTCAAAATAAAGCAATTAAACACTAAATTTGTACTATCCTTTATATAAAAAATTAAATAAATTTGAATCAATTAGAATAATCTATCAAAAACACTTATTTTAATTGATTAAATTAATTATTCACATAAAAAAAACAAATGAATAAAAAGCTTAAAACCCTAACAGACTAGCTCTAATTAGAATATAAACTATTGAAAGAACCCTTTTATTGTTAGGTTAGAGGACAATAGTCAGATGAGTTAATACCCTAAAATGGGAACTTACTCGACCGGATATTTCTTTCTTTGTTTTATAGCAAAACAAAGTCAATAATAGCTTTAGATTCGTTAAAAGCAGATTCAAGCAGCTTTCATAGATAATATTTTTTGAATATTATCATAAAATATAAATGATAATTCATTCTCACCAAAAGAAAATACATTTGAAATTAAAATCTTTTCCCTTTTATCGCCAACCAGATTCTAAGGATTGTGGTCCCACATGTCTCCGTATTATAAGTAAATATTATGGAAAAAATATTTCTTTACAAGAAATCCGTAATCTTTCCGAAACAACCCGTGAAGGAAGTAGCTTATTAGGGCTAAGTGATGCGGCAGAAGATTTAGGTTTTCGCTCACTAGGAGTTCAAATTGATTTTGATACTCTCGCAAAGGAAGTACCCTTTCCATGTATAGTTCATTGGAATAAAAATCACTTTGTGGTTGT
The DNA here is from genome assembly GCF_902728265.1 of Chryseobacterium potabilaquae. Taxonomy (GTDB): domain Bacteria; phylum Bacteroidota; class Bacteroidia; order Flavobacteriales; family Weeksellaceae; genus Chryseobacterium; species Chryseobacterium potabilaquae. The sequence goes on along the minus strand of NZ_CACVBR010000013.1, from coordinate 67,946 downwards.
TTACAAAATTGATAAAAACAATAAAATTTATATTTCAGACCCAAGTTACGGGTTAATTACTTATTCCAAAGAAGATTTTATAAAACATTGGATTGGAGAAAATGCAACTGGAAAAACAGAAGAAGGTATTGCTCTTCTGCTTGAAACCACTCCTTCATTTTTTCATACAGAATTTGATGAGCTTGAAAGTAAGGCCAGCTTTTCTTTTCTTTCAAAATATTTACTAAAATATAAGTCCCTTATTGCTCAACTAGCCATTGGACTTTTAGCAGGAAGTTTATTATCATTAATTTTCCCTTTCCTCACACAAAGTATTGTAGACGTAGGAATTCAAAATCAGGATATCAATTTCATTTATATCGTTCTTATCGCCCAGATAATGCTTTTTATGGGAAGAATGGGAATAGAAGTTATTAGAGGATGGATACTGCTTCATCTTTCTGCAAGAATAAATATTTCCATTATATCAGATTTCTTTATCAAGCTTATGAAACTTCCCATTAGTTTCTTCGATACTAGAATGACAGGAGATATCATGCAACGAATCAATGATCATCATAGAATTGAACAGCTTCTCACAAACTCCTCATTAAATACATTATTTTCTTTAGTAAATCTTGTTATTTTCAGTATTGTATTACTATTATATGACTACAGACTGTTTATTCTTTATTTTGCAGGAGCAATATTGTACATTGGTTGGATATCATTTTTTCTCAACAAAAGAAAAGAATTAGATTACAAAAGATTTTCTCAGGTTTCACAAGAGCAAAGCAAGGTGATTGAACTCATCAACGGGATGCAGGAAATCAAAATGCATAATGCAGAAAAGCAAAAACGTTGGGATTGGGAGTTTTTACAAGTAAAATTATTCAAAATCAGAATAAAATCTCTCTCATTAGAACAATGGCAATCAGTGGGAGGAAGCTTTATTAATCAAATGAAGGATATTTTAGTCAGCTTTCTGTCTGCTAAATTAGTATTAGATGGAAATCTCACTTTAGGAATGATGCTTTCTGTTCAATATATCATTGGGCAACTTAATAATCCTTTATTGCAATTAATTGATTTTATTAAACAAACTCAGGACGCAAAAATATCCCTGGAAAGACTAAGTGAGATTCATGATAAAGAAGATGAAGAAATTCAAGATGAAACTTATCTTCATGAGATTCCTGAGAAAGATATAGAAATCGTAAATATGTCTTTCCGGTACGTTGGTTCAGATTCTTTTGTTTTTGAAAATTTAAATTTAAAAATACCTTATCAAAAAACTACCGCTATAGTAGGAGCAAGTGGAAGTGGGAAGACTACATTATTAAAGCTATTAATGAAATTTTATGAACCTACTGAAGGAGAAATTAAAATAGGGCATACAAAGCTTAAAAATATTTCACCAAGATATTGGAGGAATCATTGCGGTGTGGTTATGCAAGAAGGCTATATTTTCAATGATACTATTGCCAATAACATAGCTATTGGTGAAGACTTTGTAGATAAACAAAAATTAAGAAAAGCCGTAGAAATCGCCAATATTAAAGATTTTATTGAAAACTTACCTTTAAGCTACAACACTAAAATTGGAAATGAAGGTTTAGGAGTAAGTGGTGGGCAAAAGCAAAGGCTTTTCATTGCAAGAGCCGTATACAAATCTCCCGGATATATTCTTTTTGATGAAGCAACTTCTGCTTTAGATGCTAATAACGAAAAAATTATCATGGAAAATCTTGAACAATTTTTCAAAGGCAAAACCGCCGTTGTTATTGCACATAGACTTTCCACCGTGAAGCAAGCGGACAACATTATTGTTTTGGATAAAGGCAAGGTTGTTGAAGAAGGAAATCATAGTGAGTTGGTTGCTTTAAAAGGAGAATACTACAGGTTAGTGAAAAATCAATTGGAACTTGGAAATTAATTATTAATACAAATGGTAGAAAAAGACATTCTAGATAATATTGAATTACGGTCAGAAAGTGTTCAGGATATTCTTACTCAGCCTCCACATTGGATGATTCGCTGGGGTAATAGTATCATCCTAGTCATTCTTTCCATGATTTTGCTGATGAGTTATGTTATAAAATATCCTGAATTCATTCCAGCTCCTATTATTGTAACCTCTCAAAATCCACTAGAAAAGATAGAGGCACGAATCAATTCTAAAATTGAGAAAATTTTCATAAAAGATCATCAGGAAGTAAAGAAAAATGACCTCATACTTGTTATGCAATCTACTGCAAATTATAAAGATGTGTTGGCCTTAAAAACAATTATGGATTCCATTTCATCTGATCATTTAAATTTATTTCCAGTAGCAACTGTTTCTCATTTCAAATTGGGAGAACTTCAAAGTGATTATAATGCTTTTTCTAAGGCATTTCAAGATGAAGCTCTTTTTATTAGACTACAACCCTATGCTCCTGAAAATTTGGCAACAAACCAAAGTCTTTCGGAATATAAAATAAGAATGATAACTCTTAAACAACAAAAAAATCTTGAATTAGCAAAATATGAACTTACTAAAAAAAGCTATCTCAGATCCCAAGAGCTTTTCACCCAAGGAGTCATCGCATCCATTGAGCTAGAAAATGAAAAAATAAAATATTTACAAGCTCAACAAAATTTGGATAATATTCAAATTTCAATCTCTCAAATAGAAGAAAGTATGGCGAATCTCAATAAAACAAAAAGTGGAACTGTCATCAATACAGAAAAAGATAAAATTAACTATTCCTCCCAAACTTTACAATTATTTGAGCAATTAAGAAAATCTTTGAAGCAATGGGAGCAAAATTATTTGATTATTTCTAATATTGATGGTATTGCTAGCTTTCAACAATTTTTTGGAGAAAATCAATTTATAAAAACCGGGGATCCTATATTATCTATTCTTCCAAAAAACAAAGAAAAATTAGTGGGAAGAATGCTCGTTCCTGCTACAAATTCAGGAAAAATAACTCCAGGTGAAAAAGTTTTAATAAAGTTAGATAATTATCGTTTCCAGGAATATGGTATTGTAGAAGGTAAGGTCCAAAGCATCTCTCTTTCTCCAGACGAAAAAGGAAATTATTATGTAGATATAACCCTTCCTAAAGGTTTAAAAACAAGTTATAACAAAAATTTGACATTTGATAAAGAACTGAGAGGAAGTGCAGAAATTGTTACTCAAGACCTTAGGTTGATTGAAAGATTCTTATACCAGATAAGAAAGCTATTGGGATATCAAAGTTGATAAAACCAACCTTATTACATCATCCCCACTTTTACAATGATATTATAAAATAAAAACCGCAATCTAATAGATTGCGGTTTTAACATTGTAGCGAAGACGGGAATTGAACCCGTGACCTCAGGGTTATGAATCCTGCGCTCTAACCATCTGAGCTACCTCGCCGTTTTGGTGGTGCAAATATATAAAATATTTGTTAACCTCCAAAATTATTTTAATTTAAAATACTCTAAAACATTGCCTACATGCTCTGGTTTACTGATAATCTTATTGTTAGCATCTAAAATAAAATAGGTCGGTGTAGCATGAACATTATAAGTATCTACATAACTACTATGCCATCCTCTCAATTCGGAGTCATTAACCCATGGAAAAGCAGTAATTCTATTAGTATAAGAGTTTTTATCGGTATCCATTGATAGCCCGATTATTTGTACGTTTTTAGCCTTTAAATCACCATATTTTTCTAAAAGTTTTGGTAATTCACTTTCACAGTGAGAACATGTCGAAGACCAGAAGATAACGACTTTTTTGTCTGCCTTGATATCATATAATGATTTTGCATTTGTATTAACAGGAGATTGGAATTTATAATCAGGAAACGTAGCTCCCATTTCAACGTTTGTATTGGATTTAATAGTTGACGCCAATCTATCCGTAATAGTACATTTAAGGCCTTTAGCAAGACTAAGATACTTATCTTTAAAGGTCTTCATATCATACATGTCAAATATATCAATCAGCTCGGATAATATCGTTTGTCCTCGGGGTGTTTCCACTTTTAATCTATCCAAAAGTTTATCCACAGAAGCATCGACGTTTGTATTTCCTCCAATATTAAGATAGGCAATTAATATAGGTCTTAATAAAGAAGAAGTCTCCAACATATCATTAGATTTATCTAAAAAATTAATAAGATCGTCTTGAGTAGCTTTCTTTGAATTCTCCTTGGATAAAAACTTATTGTTATTCGTTTTATAATAGTAAATAAAAGGATGCGCTGTCTGGTCAATTTCATTTATACTTTTAGATAGCTTATCTATTTCAGTTTTTAATGCTTTCCCAAAGTCCGTATTATCCTTGTAATATTCTTTAATTTGAGTCAATGCGGGTAATATAAGTTCTTTTTTTTGAGATCCATCTTGTGTTGTACTCATAAGAATATTAGCCTCATCTAAAAAAATAACATCCTTGATTTTATTATCCTGTGTTTCTAATTTTATATCCACATTTTTATTTTCAGAAATAAATGTGAAAGAATTATTACTACTAGGGAAATAGACTTTCATCATCCCCATATAATGGTTAGGGTATTTAAAAGTCCAAGTATTGTTTTTACTTTGATCTTTAGAAGCTATTATATCTCTCGATCCATTTAAAGTATATAGAATAGCATCCTGATCTTTAAAATCTGCAGTTGTCTGAACTGTAACCGTAAACTGAGCGTGAAGTGAAAACGCAGCTAAAATAGCGGCTATGGTATAAATCTTTTTCATAATGTAAAAATAAAAAAACTCCCGGACAAAGTCCGAGAGTTTCAGAGTATTTTAATAAAATTTTATACTTTTTGATTCTTATACTTTTTTGTATAGAAAGCTATCAATAATACTGAAATTATTACTAACCCATATACATACATATCAATTGGTGACGCTGGTGATCCGGGCCCTACCCCACCACTTCCTCCTCCGGGGTTTGGCGGTTGAGCGTTCATCAAAACTGCAAATAGAAATAGAGCGGATCCAACTAGTTTATTTAAAGTTTTCATATTATTTATTTTAGGATTTTAGTGTTAACAGTTTCTCCATTATCAGAGACAATTTTTACAACATAAGAATTCTTAATAGCGTTATCTAATTGAATAACGAAATCTGTTGAAGTATTCACTGCCTTTTTAGAGATAACTAGTTTACCACTCATATCATAAACTTCAATATCTGCTTTTTTCCAGTTTGGATCAAACCTAACAATATAGTTAGTAATATCTGGATTATATACTACCATTGTTCTTGAAGGCTTAGTAGTAGTTTTAGTATCTAAAACAACATTACTTGGCGCTCCATAGTATAAATCATATTCTGAATTCGTAACAGAAACTACATCTCCTTGTTTCGCTTCCTGTACAGTTCCATTTGGAGCTTTGTAATAGAATCCCGTTCCAGAAGATAATTGGTGAGTTCCATCTGCTACTAATTTAGCATTTTCTCTGATTTCAAATTTATATGATTTAATAGTTGGGCTATAATTTACTAACTTAATATTCTTACCTTTAAAATTTTCTTCATTGGCTTCATTAATATATAACCAATAAGAAGAAGTATAGTTATTGTCATATCCTCCTAATGTTGGATCTTCCTCAAACGTTCCTACAAGATTTGAACCGTCAGCACTTGTTTGGACTTTAGCATTGTCGGAATGTCCTGTTGTACCATTAGGATAAACCACATAATAAGTTCTTCCTACTTCTTTTCCATCAGTATCAAGAGCAATAACCCCTAATTGTTTCACGGTACCTGTATTATTTGCGCTTCTATTTGCTGTTACATTATAATCTGTAGATCCACTTCTAGTATAATAATTGAATCTTCTCAAATTAGAGAAATTAAGCTGATCAGCAGCAGTATTATCCATTAATTTGATTGTAAATGTACCAAGAGGTCGAACCATTAGATAATCTACATCTCCAGTAGGAACCCCAGCATTAAATGTAACAAATTTAACGGAGGTAGAAGTTGTACCTCCTGCCTGTACACTGGTTACACCAGAAACCTCTAGTCTAGCTCCTTGAATAGTTGTTAAATTTACACCGTCTCCGTTTGCGGCGGGCTCATTATATGCAATATTAGATAGATCCAAGTTCGTTAGAAAAGGATTTGAAAATTGATAGGTATTCTTACCAAATGTTCCCTGCCAAGGAGTTCCTCCTGCAGCAATATGGAAGTTATCTTGAACATATGAATTATAGTATTCATTATATTGGTTAGTACCCATACCATTTGTTCCAAAATTAACTGTTGATCCAGCATTTTGTAATGTAAGAGCAGTACCTATATCTGTTAAAGGACGACCTTTAAGAGTTCTCGTAACAGTAGTCACATCTAATCCTAAGGCTCCTAACATATAATAAGCTGTTCCAGGGCGATCCACCCCAAACTTAGAAGTAGTACTAACATTTAAAGATACTACATTAGGATTTCCCCATGTCAGAATTTCATTTTTAGAACGTCTAACATCAGAAAATGTTTTTCCTAATTCCGTGTTTAAAGTAGATGCCGTTTTATCATAGAAAGGCATACCAATTTGTTGATATGTTCCGTGATTTACAGCTCTAAACTCTTCATCTACAATTCCTGTAATATTAGTTTGTGGAATACCAGAGATGAACAATTGTCCATAAGTATAAACCGGTGTTGCCGATGATGAATTAGTATTTACAGATGCAACAGCTGTAGGTTCATTTAATTTATTAACAAAATTACCTCCGCCGTTAGCTTCTGTTTTATCAACGTTTGATGCATCAACCGTTTTGAAGGAATCAGTACTTGTCCCAGCAACCATGACATTACCATGATTTTCGACAGTTCCTGTGCCCTTCATTTGCATACCTCCGCCACTAAAAAACAAAGTGCCCTTACTCACGAAAGTAGTAGCAGCGTCATCTACATGTACTAGAACGTTCTGCGCCTGAACAGAACCTACCACTGCTAATAAACCAATAGCAAATAAACTTTTTCTCATTGTATATAATTATTTGTGTGTTAATACAATATCTCAATCGCAAAGATATAATATTTTCTTTAAAAAAAAAATATATTTTTATTTATTAACAAAAATATTATCTTCACTTAATATTATTTTTTTCTCCTCTCCTATTGAGAACATATAGTCTTCGAGTACTTTCTCAGTTGTTCCTCTAAGTCCTCTGGCTCCCAATCCTTTCTCAATAGTTTCATCTACAATCTTTTCAATTGCGCTATCTGTGAATACCAATTTTGTGCCATCCATTTTAAAAAGTTCCACAAATTGATTTATAATTGAATTTTTAGGTTCTTTCATAATTTTTATCATCGTCTCTTTTGTGAGTTTATCGAGATAAGTAATAATTGGAAACCTACCCAAAAGTTCAGGAATTAATCCGAAAGAACGCAAGTCAATGGCATTAATATTTGTTAATATATATTCATCCTCTTCTGTCTTATTAATTTTTTCCGCACTAAAGCCTATCGCTTGCTTATTCAACCTTCTTTCGATAATTTCTTTAATTCCATCAAAAGCACCGCCGGCAATAAATAATATATTTTGTGTATTTACTTGAATATATTTTTGGTCAGGGTGCTTTCTTCCGCCTTGCGGTGGGACATTCACGATACTGCCCTCCAATAGTTTTAATAAACCTTGCTGTACTCCTTCTCCTGATACATCTCTTGTAATACTTGGATTATCAGATTTTCTTGCAATTTTATCAATTTCATCAATAAATACTATTCCTTTTTCTGCTTTTTCAACATCATAATCAGCCACCATTAAAAGCCTTGATAAGATACTTTCAACATCTTCTCCCACATATCCGGCTTCTGTTAAAATCGTTGCATCTACAATACAAAATGGAACATTTAATTCTCTTGCAATAGTTTTTGCTAGTAAAGTCTTTCCGGTTCCAGTCTCTCCTATCATAATAATATTAGACTTTTCCAGCTCAACTTCTCTGTTTTCATCCTGAGCATAAAGCAACCTCTTATAATGATTATATACAGCGATTGAAAGTTGTTTTTTAGCTTGATCTTGCCCAATAACATATTGATCCAAAAACTCTTTTATTTCTTTAGGCTTTTTAAGCTCAGCAATACTTTTAGCTGGAGAATAGCCTTCTTTTGATACACTATCTTTTACAATAGTATGAGCTTGTTCAATACAATTTTCACAGATAAAACCACTCTGCCCAGAAATCAACATCTGAACTTCATTTCTTTTTCTACCACAGAAAGAACATTGATTTGAATTCATTTTATTTAATATAGGTAATGATTAAAGAAAATCGTAAAAAATTTCTTTTTTACGATTTTTATTTTTAAGAATTTATAATTGAGTTTTGAATCTCTTTATATTCTTCGTTTGTTAATTTCAATCTTTCATTTTTAAAATTCATATCTTCCATTTTATTCAATGGAATCAAATGAATATGGGCATGGGGAACTTCTAATCCTACCACTGCCACTCCCACTCTGATACAAGGAATTGCTTTTTTGAGATTTTTCGCGACTTTTTGCGCAAATTCCCAGAGATTTTTATATTCCTCACTGTCTAGATCAAAAATCAAGTCTACTTCTTTTTTAGGTACAACTAAAGCATGTCCTTTTACCAAAGGCATCGCATCTAAAAAAGCTATAAAATTCTCATCTTCAGCAATTTTATAAGAAGGAATTTCATTATTGATGATTTTTGTGAATATTGTACTCATTTTTAATTTTAAATATTAGAAATTAAAGAGATTAAAGAGTAATCCCTAGTACCTCAAATGATAGCTTATTTCCATTGGGTAAAACGATCTCAGCAATTTCACCTACTGCTTTACCTAACAATCCTTTTGCGATGGGTGTATTCACTGAAATTTTCCCGGTTTTTAGATCACTTTCATTGTCTGGAACCAATGTAAATACTTGCTCTTGCTTTGTTGCGTTATTTTTAAGTTTCACCGTGGTTAAAATAGAAACTTTTGACGTATCTAATTGGCTTTCATCTATAATTTTAGAAACTGATATAACATCTTTTAGCTTAGAAATTCTCATTTCAAGCATCCCCTGAGCCTCTTTGGCCGCATCGTACTCCGCATTTTCGGACAAATCCCCTTTGTCCCTTGCTTCTGCAATTTGCTGGGTAATCTTTGGTCTTTCCACAGTTTCCAACTGTTCCAGCTCAGCTTTCATTTTCTCTAGTCCCTCCTTTGTTACATAGCTTGCCATAATTTTCAAAATTTAGGTTTAGTATAAAAAAATAATCCGACATTTGCCGGACAATGTTTTCGTGTTATAATCGTTTAATTTCTACAAATATATAAAAATTTAAATTGAAATGAAAAAAAAAACCACAATACTAATTATTTTTACCATACTGATTTTCAGTCAATTAACAATCAACTCATGCAGCAATAGACAAGATACTGTAAGCTGCTTTCCTAATATCCCTATTAATGTTTCCTTAAATTTAAATCTCCCTGCCTATTTCAATCTCACACAAAGTGGAGGTTGGGTATATGTTAATGAGCAACAATCGGGAACAAGAGGATTAATTATCGTAAGAAGAAGTAGTACTACATTTATGATATATGATAGAAATGCACCCCATATTTGTCCGGATACCAATACAACATTAGAAGTATCAGACCTAAGTATTGTATGTCCTAAAGATAATGCCAAGTGGATTCTTTTAACAGGACAACCTATAGCTGTAGCTGGGGTTCAGCCCAAAACATATCCTTATAATTATGATCCTGTAAGTAATATTTTAAGTATTTATAATTAAATCATGAAAATAGTCGTACAAAGGGTTTCCGAATCTAGTGTAAAGGTAGATCGCGAAATGGTTGGGGAAATTGGAAAAGGCTTAATGCTTTTAGTCGGTATAGAAGAAAATGATCAAAAAACAGATGCAGACTGGCTCGTTCAAAAGATTTTAAATCTGAGAATCTTCGGAGACAATGAGGGAAAATTAAATCTCTCTATCTTAGATATTTCGGGAGAAATACTTTGTATCAGCCAATTTACATTGATTGCAGATTATAAAAAAGGGAACAGACCTTCCTTTATCAAAGCCGCAAAACCCGATATAGCGATTCCACTTTTTGATTACTTTAAAGAACAATTGACTTTATCAGGATTAAAAATTCAAAGTGGGATATTTGGAGCGGATATGAAAGTTTCCTTGATCAATGATGGCCCTGTTACTATTGTAATGGATTCCATAACTAAAACCTAAATAACCTCAGTTCGGGATAAGAAATAGGAATAAAATTTTTGTAAAATAGCAATAATTTTCATATTTAACATTCAAACATTTAAATGATCTACTGCTATGGATTTGAAACACCCAATTACAAATATTTTTGTACAAATTGATGATTTTTGTAAAGAGTTTGAAGCTCAAATTAAAAAGATGAAGCTCCAAGCACTCGGCGATAGAAAGAAAAGAAGAAATAGAACCTCGCTAATGTCGGATACCTTTCAAAAGCTCTTTGGGAGATGCTTTTTGTCAAGCGGAACATGCCAAGCATCGAAGTGTTAATAATTTTATGATCAACATTCTGGGAGGATTAACTGCTTACTGCTTCTTTACAAAAAACCGTCACTCAACTTGAATAAAGTAAATGACGGTCAATTATTTTTAAACTTCGCTTAAACCGAACTCAGGTTAATATTAATACTGTTATTCTACCATTATTTTTTAAAAAAAATATTCTTTAATAAATTAGAAAAAAAATGAGGAGTTCCAATACCCATTTTCTTAGTCACTGGAAATAAGAATTTAATTAATGGAACCAAAGCAACTAGCGAAAATATTAATATATAAATATTATAAGGACTAGATACATTAATATTACTATCTCCTAAAAAATAGAAAAGAGATAATGATAAAATAAAAAATGTAATGAATACTATTAAATTTCCTTTTTTCATAACTTCTAATTTATGATTATTAAATATATAAATTTTAAGATTGTGCAAATATAAAAATATAAATCAAACAAATAAGAGTTATTTTGTTATTCCAAAAAAGAAAGCCTGTCAATTCAATAAAGGAAATAACAGGCTTTTAGTTTGTTTTTTGTGATGTAAAGATAGTAAAGTTTCGGAGAAATCCAAAAAGTATGTATATTTGTTTAGTCTTATAGAGGGTCGGCAAGGATTCCTGCATTAAACAGCCTTCTTTACTATAACATATTAAAAAATAAATTATTGGACTTCATTAAGTTACCGGGATATTAAACTCAATTTCTGGACCTTCTCTATCTATGTCTAGGGAAATAAGTTCCAAACCTATTGATATTTTCTCTTCGAAAAGGAAGTTTTTACAAGAGAAAACATGGGAATTGAGACCATAAATGATGAATTGAAAAACCATTGTCAAGTGGAACATACCAGACATCGAAGTGTTAATAATTTTATGATCACCATTTTGGGAGGATTAACTGCTTACTGCTTCTTTACAAAAAAAACCTTCACTCAACTTGAATAAAGTAAATGACGGTCAATTATTTTTAAACTTCGCTTAAACCAAACTCAGGTTAAATAGATCAATAATTGAAGGTGTTCGCAATACAAAAAACGTCTCTCAAAATTTTGAGAGACGTAATTTTTAAATAAACTTTTATAAAATTATTTGGCTGGAACACTATTAAAATTAAGTGCCACTTTTATATTCATATCTGAACTTGTTTGGTTTTTTAATTCATATACAGTTCTTACGGTAAGCCCTGTACTTTTTACCACTGCATCTAAAAAACCTGAATTTTCCAAATCAAGATTTAAATTTGATGCATTTGTTGAGATATTTGAACGTGATGCGACTAATCTTTCACTAGTTCCATCCGAAGAAATATAAACTTTAATAGATTTCAAAGCACTTAAATTCCCTTTTGAAGGAGAAACTACGGAAATCTTAGCTTCGGATATTCTAACATCCTTGATCTTCGCATTATTGTTTCCTCCAAACCAAGTTTGTACATTTGAAGCCGTCGCAGTAGAAGAAACCTCTTTATTAGTAGGCACTCCCGTAGAAATTAACACATTCGCTGTATAAGGAAATGTATTTTGAACTAAAGACTGAACAGTCCCACAACTTACAAGAGCAACAGAAGCCCCTACTACAGCTGAAAATATTTTATTCATAATCGCAAAATTTATATACATTTTATTTTGCAGAAATTATACCAAATTACTCTACGCTTACTGTAAATTTCCCTTTTGTAGTACCGGAAGCCATATTACTTTTCCCGATAATCAAAGATATCTCACCCTTTTGAGGAATTGTATAGCTTATATCTTTTCCAAAAGGACCATCAGTATCTCCATTAGCCAATTTTATTTGGTTAAAACGGATATTGAAGTCTTTTTCATTGGTAGAAATTTTAGCTTTAACTTCAGGTTTATTAAAATTGGTTATTTTTAATACTAACCCTTGGTTATCTTTGGTAAATTCTTCACCGAAAGTAAAAGGAAGCTGTGCCGCATCGACAGTTCTTGTGATTTGTCCATCTTTTTCACTTCTCATCACTCCTTTACTTAACACTTCTTTCGTTACTGGAGAATTATTGACCATAGAATCTTTTTTTTGCGATGCCATAGAATCAGCATTTGGTTTAGCCATTTGTTCCATAGTCGCTACCGAATCTTGTGCCGGAGTTTCAGGCATTTTTGACTCTTTTTTACAAGCTATAACTAGCAATGGGATTAGTAATAATGATTTTTTCATATCCATTTTTTTTACATTTTTAAGTACAATTTTACTCACAAAAGATTTATCAGCTAAAACTGTTCCATACTATTATTAATCATTCTATTTTTTATCTGAAATTTGAAAAAGAATTTCCACAATATTTAAAATATACATTAAAACTATTTGATTTCTTCGTAATACAGGATCTTGGATAACATACTTTTAGTTTGCTGCATTTTTATTTTCTCTACAATTTCTTTTTCTAATTTTTTATCCTGAATATGTGATGCATATTCAAGAAGTATTTTTTCATTAAAATTAACCTCTGTTGTATGTAAATCAATGTCAAAATTATTACGATTCACATTTTGCGATGTAATTATTCCACCCCAATTGATATAACTACATATAAGGATTGTTGCATAGAAATACCCAACCATTGTATTTACCAAATACGCATTCCTCTTTTTCATATGAAGCTTAATATAGGTTAAAACCAAACCCACTAATGATAATAATAAGAAAGCATATACTCCCAATCTCTTATAAGTGAATCCATAGCTAACGATATACTCTGTATTTTTGATCATTACAGAAAGGACTAAAATGACATTGAGTACAATCCAAATTTTAGCTAACCATCTCATTAAAAGAGCTTTTGGATCAAAATTAAAACTAGACTTAAAATAAAACATGATCACTAAAATGGCCATGATAATTGAAATAATTACCGCATTTACTCTTTCATGAGTTTCTTCTGAGAGCTGAGTAGGGGTTTTTACAGTTTCATACCATTGTTCATAGTTATAACTTATGATAAAAAAGATCAATAAAATATTCAAACATAAGAAAGAAATCACTCCACTCATTCTCTCAGATCCTAAATCTAAAAAGGCATATGTTTGTTTTTGGATCTTATCTTTTTCTTGGAACTGGTTGTCTAAAAGATTATTATTTTTATAAATCAATCTTTCTATAGCATAATTCCAATAGTTAAAGGCAATAAAAAAGCCTAGTGCACTTAAACATACAATTTGTAAAAAATCGACGTCCCATTGAATATTCATAAAAAGTTGAGCAAAATGATCACTTCCTAAAGAATATACTCCCAAAAAAACAGCCAAAAGCAAGAATGGTATTAATACAAAAGCTAATGTCTTTTGCCACAACCCAGAAATATTTCGTTTAGGCAACCAATCATCAAAATCAAAAAACCTACAAACTGATGTAACACAGTTAATGATAAAAACAGGAATTAAAAAGAGTATTTTCATTCTCCTGTTTTTTGCTCTATAAGATAATAGCAATAATGAACTTATCAAAGCAAGAAAGGATGAAAAGTCACCATACCAAGCGAAGGCCGCACTTGAAAGGATACTGGTAATGAAAAAGACCCAAAATGTTTTAGATCTATTCTTTTCCGGTGTTTTAATGAACGTAAGTAATGAATATAGCATTCCGAGTATCCCTAAGTTAAGCCCTAGGGTTTCGTTATAGAATAAGATAACGAATAAAAATGTAGTAAGAAATATATATTGATGTGTTTTCATAATACAATGATTGATTATTTTAATAGGATAAGAATATTTAGTAGAGAACCACCGTATCTTTCGTGTCTATAAAGTCCTTTACTTGCTGAAAATCCTGCCTTAATAACTCCTCAAAATCCCAAGAATAAAAAGCCCGCATCGTTTTACCTTTTTTAAATGCTTTGATATACATACTCAAATATTCAGGTAAGATTAATATTCCTAAAATAATAGCTGCTAAAAGATGTGCATTCAATTTTCCATTTCCAAGAAGAAGATATTGCATTGCAATTTCATCTTCAAAATTAGTTCCGCAGCCCGTAATCAAGTGATGAACGTCATGATTTTCCATCTTTGGAATCATGGTAAAACCATGCTTTTCATAAAATTCGCCTAATTTTCTTCCAAGAGAATCTTTATGGAATTCCAGTAATTGTTTCTCATTAAACTGCCATTGCCTTTTTTTCTTTTTGAAATATTTTCTATAGATTTTTTGCGTTTTATCGTATACAAACAATAAGAACTTGACACGTATTTTTTTCATAATTTATATTTAATAGATCAATACAACTTGATTGTATTTTAAAAATTTTATTTTACACTTTAAAGCTTTGATTTAGAAACAATTACACTTATTCGAATTGAAAATATTATTGCGCTTTTATTATCATTAGATTCAAATTTTTATAATCAACTTCCCGCAAATGGGCTTCCAAATAATCCAACCGCCAATTCAATCCAGATTAAAAGAAATATCAAAAGAATTGTTGTACAGGTAATTAACTTAGCCATAAAAGATTTCTTTGATTTGACAACAAGGTTTATGATAAAGGCTACCCCAAAAAGCAAAATTGCGGCAAGAAGGAAATCAAAAAAAGACCAATTCCAACCTTCTATAAAAAGATTTCCAAAAAATGCAATCACCAATAATATAACCGCTACTCCAAAAATGTAATTTGTCTTGTGTTTTTGTTTAATTGTAATCATAATTATAATATTTAATTTTAAAGTACTTTGAATTACAAAGTTTAAATTCAAAAAAATTTATCCTTATTTACGTCCTAATAATTTCTCAAGTGCATTTAAATGTTCTGTGAATGCCAGACGCCCTACTTGGGTCACGCGATAAGAAGTCTTTGGTTTCTTTCCCACAAATTCTTTTTTTACTTCTATATATTCTACTTTTTCTAATGCATTACTATGACTTGCTAAATTACCATCTGTTACTTCCAGTAAATTTTTCATTTCCGAAAAATCAACCCAGTCGTTTACCATAAGTATAGACATGATGCCTAATCTTACACGACTTTCAAATTCTTTATTGAGTTGATTTATTTTAATCATATCTTTTAATTGTCAGAAATTTCTATTTCTTTACTTTAGCTTTACTTTTATTGAGTCATTAAATTCTTTCATAATGAAAGGCTTCTCTGGATCTTATCAACTTTCCTATTTATACTTTTTGTGCATAATAAAACCGTACACAATATGTAAAAATCCAAATCCCAACGCCCAGAAAAGTAATCCCCACCCTAGTACAAACGAAGAAATAAGACCTAAAGAAATTTGGCAATACCCCAAATATTTTATATCAGTTAATGTGTATCTTTCGGCACACACTAATGCTATTCCATAAAAAATCAACGTCGTCGGAGCCACCCAAACAAAAAGGTTATGGAAAAGAAGAGCCAAACAAAATATTCCTCCTGCTACTAAAGGGAGAGAAAAAGTGATTAAAAGTCTTTCGGTAGTAGCATCCCAAATTTTAAGTCCTTTCTTTTTACTTTTATGGGCTGTAAAAATATATCCACTAAGGATAGCCACCAATAAAACGACTACTCCTACAATTACTAATTCTTTAATTACAGTAGGACTATATATTTTCATATCGGCATCAAAATAATTAATACCTTCTCCCAACAAGATAAAATAAACGTATATAGCTCCTGTTATTGCAGCAATTCCTGCAAAAACTCCTGATAAACCGCTTAATGATATAAATCGAGAAGATCGCTCCATCATAGAACGGATATGGGATAAGTCTTCGTGATAGTTTTTTGAATCCATATAAAGAACTTTGAAATACAAAGTTATTATTTATTTTTAAATTTCAAAATAAAATTGTTACAATTTTCTTTGTATTTTTATTTCCCGTATTAAGGAATTTTAAATTTTAGGAAAACTAATAAAAAAAATGGATAAAGAGATTTTACGATCGATAATTTTCAAGCATTTAGATGGCATCGTAACCACCCCAATTATTGCCTCATTACTAAAAAAGGATATTATCAGTTTCATCATCAATAGAAAAGAAGCATCCCTTTCTGAACTTACCGAATCTTTTAAAGCTAATGAAGGATATCTGAATGTAGCATTAAGAACATTATCTTCACAAGGGTTTCTAGAATATCACGTTAATAATGAAAAAGATGAAGTCATAATATCTTCTAATACAAAAACTCAATACTTACAAAAATATTCCCCTATCTATCTTAAGGTTATTCCTTTTCAAAAAAAATCTCTTGATATAAGAAATCAGATATTGGAAAACTCGTTTATTGAAGAATTTACTCAACTTGCTGATTCCTTAAAAAACAATTTTGGACTCTCTCTATCTAAAGATGAAATTGAAAAAAGTGTACAGGAACAAATTCTAAACCACATTGAGGGCTGTATCATTGGCCCTATTATCGTATACTTAGGAATGACAGGAATGTTTCATAAATATTTTATGGAAACATCATTTCAGGCAGCAGAATTTCATAAAAATCATTCCAATTTCGAAGTCATTTTGGACTTCTTGGTGCATTTAAATTGGTTCACTAAATCTGGTAATAACTATAAATTTACAGAAACAGGGATTTATTTTGCTAAAAGAGCAACTTCTTACGGAGTTACTGTTTCTTATCTTCCTTTATTAAATAAAATGGATGAGCTTTTATTCGGAAACGCTTCTAAAATTAGAGAAATTGATGAAGGAGAAGACGAAATTCATGTGGATAGAGCCATGAATGTATGGGGAAGCGGCGGAGCGCATTCTACCTATTTTAAAGTGGCTAATGATTTCATTATTGAGATTTTCAACCAACCTATTCATTTACAGCCCAAAGGAGTATTGGATATGGGATGTGGCAATGGAGCCTTTATACAGCATATTTTTGAAACTATTGAAAGACATACTATCCGAGGAAAAATGCTTGAAGAACACCCTCTATTCTTAGTAGGTGCAGATTATAACCCCGCAGCATTAAAAGCTACCAGAGCTAATCTCATCAATAGTGATATCTGGGCAAAAGTAATTTGGGGAGATATTGGAAATCCACAAAAATTAGCAGAAGACCTAAAAGATAATTATGAAATAGATCTTTCAGATTTGCTTAATATTAGGACATTCTTAGATCATAACAGGATATGGGCAAATCCCAACAATATGACACCTGATAGAGTAAGTACATCCACCGGAGCCTTTGCTTCTAGGGGGAAAAGATTGCCTAATAATCTGGTAGAAGAAAGCTTAAAAGAGCATCTTGAACTATGGTTACCCTATATTAAAAAGAATGGACTTCTACTTATCGAATTGCATTCCTTACAACCGGAACTAACCAGTAGCAATATTGGAAAAACATCCGCTACAGCATATGAAGCCACTCATGGATTTTCCGATCAATACATTTTAGAACTTGAAGTATTCAAAAAGATATGCATGGAGACGGGCCTTACTATTGATAAAAATCTTTCTCGAAAATTTCCGAATTCTGATTTAGCCACAGTTTCTATTAATCTATTAAAAGTATAAAATTAGAGCGTTGAAAAATTCAACGCTCTAATTTTTATTTTACTCTTAATCTTTCTTTTATTGATTCAATATTTTTCTTTGCAGACTCTTCCAAAATAAGACTTGCACTCATATGAATTCGATCAGGCATGAGTTCATTAAAATGATCTGTTCCTTCCCAAGATACTTTTTTAATTAAAGCTAAAGCATCACTACTTCTTGATGCTAACGTTTCTAAAAATTTTTCAAGTTTAGTATCCATTTCTTCAATACTTTCAGAAACAGAATGATAGATATTATGTTGTTCTGCCCAATCTGCAGAGCGAAAGTCGGCATCTATAGCCATTGCCGAAAACTGAGACTTACCTATTTTTCTTTCTACATAAGGTCCGATGACAAATGGCCCAATTCCCAAATTAATTTCTGTAAGTGCCAATGCTGAAGATTTTGTTGCAAAACAATAGTCTGCACCACATGCAATGCCTACTCCCCCTCCGGTAGTTTTACCTTGAACTCTTACCACAACAATTTTCCCACAGTTTCTCATAGCGTTTAAAACTTTAGCAAAACCACCAAAAAACTTAGTCGAAGCCTCTAACTCCTCAATTGCCAAAAGCTCGTCAAAACTAGCACCACCACAAAAAGCTTTTTCTCCTTCGCTTTTTAATACAATTGCTTTAACTTCTTCTTTTGACCCTTCATTTAAAATAGTTTGTGCCAATTTTTCTAATATAGCTCCCGGAAGAGCATTACTTTTGGGGGTTCCAAATGTAATTTCAGCAATACTATTTTTCAGCTCAGATACAACAAATTCGTTCATTTTTAATTTATATTGGATTTACACAAAAATACTAAATACTCTATTTCTAACAAGAATTAAATCTTTGTAAATTTTATTTATCTGGTCCATTTATGGAGATGCTCTATTCTCCCATTTCTTTTCATTAATGAATGAAATCTTAGATTTAACAAAATTCGTCTTCCTTCAATTGTTCGTGTAAAAATTAAGCGAGAGTTATCGAAGGTTTCGCTCCACACTCGTTGGAAAAATTCTGCACTTTTTTTATTTTTAGCAAAAACTTCTGGAAGGGGAAAATAGAAACTTTTTTTTATGAAAAAGAATTTGTTTTTTTGTTCTAATAAATACCTCGGATTGTCAACAGGAGCTACCAACTCTTGTAATGTTTGAATAAATTGTGATTTTTCATAGTTGGTTCCTCCTTCTAAATGACAGACTGAGTTTTTATATACATCACTTGAAGTGATTATTCTTAGATTTTCTTCGGGGGTTTGGATAATCCTTTCATGGATAAGATTTTTTAAAGTGACCTCTCCTATGAGTTTAAGATGTTTTACTGTATTTTTATATTTTAAGTACTGTCTTGTTGCTCTCCAAAATTTTCCACCATACACCAATATCCCTATAAGACCAGCAACAAAAGAAACTTTAAAAAGATTAGCCATCGAATGAATGTTATCCCATGATTTCATAAGTGTAGCTACAACATCCTGCAGAAAAGTAAAAAAAGTAGAAATCATAATTCCTGAAAAGTTTCCTATCATATTTTTCAAATAGTTCATTTTCATTTCTTCATTTCCTTTCATTGTTTCTATTGGAATCTGGAGTTCTTCTATCAAGATATTACCTTTATCCAAAGCTGCTCTCCAACGTTTAGAAAGGTTATCTCGATCTTTGGCAAAAGAAAATGTTTGTAAGTTGATCAATGAAAATTCATTTTTTTCTGTATTAAATTTAATATTCAATCTTTCAAAATTATTTTCAATAGAAGGATCATCATTATTAGAAACACCCAGAAAAGTTTTAAATCTTGTTTTTAAAATATCTAAATCCTGACCTCCATTTGCACTTTTTTCGTCAAAACAGACAAGATGCCAAATATTTCCTGTTTTATGCGGATTAGTTACATCCGTTCGAATGACTCTTCCTCTCATCTGATTGGAAAGAACAAATGAACTTACAAAACTCGCAAGGACCAAAGCGTTCATTTTGGGCGCATCCCAGCCTTCTCCCAAAAGAGATTTCGTTCCAATTAAAATTTGAATTTCACCACATTGAAAAATTTCCGTAATAATGTAAACAATATCATGTCGCAACCTATCTATAATATGTATTACAACATAATTTGTGTCATAAGAAAGTTCTAAAACTGCAATATTAAAAACTCCTTTTTTAATGCAAAATTCCTTAAAAATATTTTCAGAACTCTTAGGAATAATTACAATACTTCCTGTAAGTACTCCTATCTTTTTCTTATCATGATTTTCTCTCCTTAACTTTTCAAAAATGGGGATAGCTCCCATCTTATCCAGTTCACTATCATTTTGAATATCTCTTGTTAAGAACTCTTTTTTAATAAAATCGGTAAGGATTACCATTTTCAACTCATCCTTAAGTACTGAATATTCAAAATCAACAATCTCCTTTATACCTTGAAGCTTTCCAATACTCGAATTGAAAATTTGAGTTAAGTTTTTATTATTAAAGAAGCTCACCATTTTCTTTTCCAAAAAACCATTTCGTCTTAATCTATTTTCAAGTTGGGTACGGTGTTCTTCAAATTGTTTAAAATTAGCTTCATCCAAAAAGAGATAAAAATCAATTAATTCTTCAGTCCAGAAATAATCAAATTGAGGAATAAACTTCTGTTGATCGCCTATAATCTCAAAATGAATATTTTCAATTTTCTTCCCTCTTAAGTTTAAATAAATCAATCCTGATGTGTATGACGAAAGGTTTTCATAAATCCAATCAAGATATTGCTCCGGATATTGATAAACAGGATGGTTTTCTATCGCATGAAGAATGATTTCATCATGCTTAATTTCTTCAAAAAAAAGGCTAGCCTGCTGATAATAGTTTTCAATTTTTTGTTGTTCTATCTTAGTGGGTAAAGTAAAATACACAAGATCCTGATGTGGACAAAGATCTCCTTCAATCATCAATTCCGGAACTGAAATTTCAACATCTATATTACCATTTAGTTGAATATATTTTTGCCATTCTGAACCGGAGATATCAAAAGGTGGAGTTGCAGTGAGCGCAACAAGAGTCGGACTAATTTTATTTTTAAGTTCAATTAAACTTTCCCACCATGCATTTTTCAGATGATGAGCCTCATCCAAAATGAATGTTCCTACTTTTTGCTTCTTGAGATTTTTTACAACATTTAAAATATTAGATTGAGAATATTCTTCATTTGCATTTTCAGCAGGAATTTCATTTTCTTTTATATTATTGCATGCAGCATGAATTCCCTGATAGGTTACCACTGTAACAAATCCGGGCTTTTTAATATCCATTGAAATCCACTCCGGAATATCTTGTTGTTGTAAGAATAATTCACAAAATCGATTAATCCATTGATTTCTTATGGCTAAAGTTGGAGCGACAATAAGAGTTGGTTTATCAAGGCGGATCATAATTTCCAAACCAATAACCGTTTTTCCTGACCCAGGGGGCGCTACTATATGTAAATGATTATCGGATAGGTAATCATTAGCATTATCTAAAAGAAAACTCTGGTATTTTCGCCAGCTATATTTAAAATTTAAATTCTTAGGAAATGAATTCATCCAGGCTTGTGTTCTTAAATAATTTTTCAGTTATAATCTATTTTTATTCCTTTAAAGTCAAAATATATTTATCAATATAAAGTTGTTTTTCTTTTGATTTGTACTGCTGAATATATCTCGGATGTTCCAAAACAGTCATCTTATCAAATAATTTCTCTTCTTTATTGAGCTTAGCAATAAACTCAGCATTTCTCTTCCCTAAAACAAACACTTCAGAGGTATTAAGATTCAAACTAATATGTTTTTTTAAAGAGGTAATCATAAACTCTTTTACACATTCAAATAAGTTCTTATCGTCATAGTAGTTAGCATTCAACCAACCCTTCTTTGATTTCCTAACAATAGCTAATGGAAATGGTGAATTAATATAAAAATTTTCATAGAAGATATCAGCTCCTCCATATTCAGCAATCATATCATACATAAATACAGAAGAAATTTCATGGGTATATGCTGATTCCATTGTAATCCCGCACACCCTTTCCAATCGTTTTGTATCAGTAAAGGGAACCCCCGTAACTCCAGCACCGTGGCGGCTGGGATTAATCCCTATAATGAACTTTCTTTGTTTCGAATCGTTATAGTATTTATGGTAAAATTCCTGCATCACCTTCATTGTCTCAGGATTATGCAAATAAGGGTTTAAAACCTGAAACTCATCGGGAAGATTTCCATCATATATTAGGTTTACATTAAATTCAACAATTTGTTCTGCAAAAGTTTTCATTAAAACGAATATAACAGTTTAAAAATAAAACGGTGTAACAATTAATTGTTACACCACTAGATTTTATATTATTAGATCAAATTAAACTGTTCAAAATGATGTGTAAAATGCTTTCTATGCATCAATTCCCACATTTCTTTATTTAAATTTCCAAAAACATAATTCATGTGTTCAGCTTCTGGATTTTCTTTGTAGTAAATCGAAAATCGTTTCATATTATCTATAAAAGATTGCTTTGCGATATCCAGATTTTTATGTTTTAATGCTGATAAAGAACCGTCTTCTGCCATAAATGGTGCCAAGAAATCCTTTGGCATTTTTCTGTGAGTATAAAGAGAGTCTTGATACTTTTCTAAATGATCCTCAGAGGTAAAACATTGGTCAGCTTCCGGTTCTCCTAAACTTACCAATACACATTCATCGAGATGCTCAATCATGTGCTGAGGAGACATTTTCCCCCAATTAGGTAGAGTCTTTTCTGTTAAACCATTTACTATTTTCTGAAGATTTTTGACATTTAATTCAATAAATGGCGACTGTTTTGCCACCAACGTTAAAATTGTAGCTACACAAACAACCTCATCCCTTTGGTTCACCACTTCCACTAACCATTTTACAACACCAGAAGGAATATTTCGTCCTTTTACTCCTCTGTTGATTTTCTCTTTTGCTGTTAAATACACTGTGATTGTATCTCCCGCATAGACAGGCTTAAAGAATGAACAATTTTCTAGTCCATAATTGGCAATAACTGGCCCTTTTTTCCCAGAAACAAATAATCCAGCAGCTGCAGAAAGAATAAAATATCCGTGAGCAACTGTTTTATCAAAGATCGTTCCTGTCAAGCTCGTTGCATCTGTATGGGCATAAAAATGATCCCAAGAAACATTAGAAAAATTAACAATATCTGCTTCTGTCACCGTTCGTCCTGCAGTTTCTAAAGAATCCCCCACTTCTACTTCTTCAAAATATTTTTGGAAAGGGTGTTTATCTGAAAATTTCTTTTCCGCTCCTTGCTGATACATTTTAGTAATTGCGGTCAAAGTATCGGGAGAACCCTGAATAGCCGTTTTTTGAAGGAAAAAATGAAGACCACTTAATCCTCCCATTTCTTCACCTCCTCCTGCTCTTCCAGGACCTCCATGCATCAATGTCGGAAGTGGTGAACCATGGCCTGTACTTTCTTTCGCATTGTCTCTGTTTAGCACAAAAATTCGACCATGCTGAGAAGCCATTTTCCAAGAAGTTTCGGCTACAAATTGGTCATCATAAGATACAATGGATCCCACCAAACTTCCTTTTCCTTTTTTTGCCAATGCTGCTGCTTCCTCTGCCTCTTTGTAAGGCATCAGTGTAGAAACAGGCCCGAAGGCCTCCACATCATGAGAGATGTTTTTCTCAAAAGGTTTATTATTTAAGAATAATTTAGGACTCATAAAGGCACCCTTCTCATAGTTTGCATCTACCAGTTCATGTTGTCCATCATATACTAATTCTGTTTCGGCTTTTAGTAAATTTACTTTTCTTACCACCTCATCATACTGCTGTTTTCCAACCAAAGAACCCATCCTCGTTTCTCTACTTAAAGGATTACCGATTGTTGTTTGATCTAATGCTTTAGATAAAGCATTTTGAACATCTCCAACTAAATTTTCAGGAACAATAATTCTTCTGATCGCTGTACATTTTTGCCCTGCCTTAGTGGTCATTTCATTACGAACTTCTTTGATAAATAAATCAAATTCAGGAGTTCCTGGTTTAGCATCTAATCCAAGAATTGAGCAGTTTAGAGAATCTGCTTCCATATTGAAACGTACAGCATTCCCTGCAATTGAAGGTAAAGATTTTAATTTTCTACCTGTATTGGCAGAACCTGTAAACAATACCGAATCTCCATCCTGTACATACTCCAAGATATTTCCTGGTTCACCACAAACCAATTGAACTGCCCCTTCCGGAAGAATTCCACTTTCAATCATATCCTGAAAAACGGCATTGGTCAAATATGATCCGAATGGAGAAGGTTTTACAATAGAAGGAACACCCGCCAATAGAGAAGTCGATAACTTCTCCAACATTCCCCAAACAGGAAAGTTATAAGCATTGATTTGTACAGAAATGCCTTCACTCGGAGTCAAAATATGAGTTCCTAAGAAAGTTCCATTTGCCGAAATTTTCTGCGTATCTCCATCTACCCAAAACGGTGTATTTGGAAGCATTCTCTTCGCCAACCCTGAGTAGGTAAAGAATGTACCAAAACCTCCTTCAATATCCACCCAAGAATCCACATGAGTTGCTCCTGTTTTATAAGATAATTCGTAATACTTTTTCTTTCTTTCTAAAAGGTAGAGCGCTACTTTTTTCAGCATTTCTCCCCGGTCATAGAAAGTCATTGAAGAAAGATTTTTGTACCCTATTGTTCTTCCATAATCCATCGCCTGTTCAAAATTCAGGCCTTCCGTATCAGAAATAGCAACCTGCTCTCCTGTCACTGCATTATATAAGGGAATCCCATTTCCATTTCCTTCTACCCATTCGCCGTAGATATAATTTTTTAATTTTTCCATAAAGCATTTAATATTTAATGTAACTGTATCGATCTAATAGATTATCATCTATTGATATGTTACATTATTAGAATTATTAGATTATTTAATGTCATCCCAAATGCTGTAATCAACAATTTTGGTAGGTGTTTGCTGTACATATTCTGTAAAAGGCTCGCAAGGTATAATAGCTTCTTTTCCTTCTCTCGCCAATTTCTGATACAATTTTGTTCCTTCTGTTTTCCAATGGATCATTTCATCAGAAACATCACGGATAATTTTTGCAGGGCTTCCCACAAGTAATTTTCTTGCTTCACATTTAAAATTTGCAGGGACAAAAGCTAATGCTCCGATGATACATTCATCGCCGATAACGGCTTTATCCATCACCACAGAGTTCATCCCTACCAAACAATTTCTCCCAATATGCCCGGAATGAATAATTGCACCATGACCAATATGAGCAGATTCTTCTAAGATCGTTTCTATATTAGGGAATACATGAAGTGTACAATTTTCCTGAACATTTGCACCATCTTTTATTATAATTTTCCCCCAATCTCCACGGACAACTGCATTCGGACCAATATACACCTCTTCTCCGATTTCCACATTCCCAATTATTACAGCCTGTGGATGTACATAAGCAGATGGCTTTATAATAGGTCGAATTCCATGATATGAGTAAATATTCATCAATTTTTTATTAAAAATTTAATTAATATAACAATGTATTTTAATTAGTGTACCAATCTAACAATTTAAAGTACATTGCTACATGAGTACATTATTAATTAAAATTATATTTTTTCAATTACCATTGCATAGCCTTGTCCCACACCAATACATAGTGTACACAATGCGTATTTTTTATTTTGTTTTTGAAGTTCAATAGCTGCGGAACCAATAATTCTGGCCCCTGAAACTCCAAGAGGGTGTCCAATAGCAATAGCCCCGCCATTTGGATTTATTCTTGAATCATCATCCTTCAATCCTAAACTTCTTGTTACTGCTAAAGCCTGTGCTGCAAATGCTTCATTAAGCTCTATGATATCCATATCCTCTAATGTAAGATTTAGTCTTTTTAGTAGTTTTCGGGTCGCTTCCACCGGTCCAATACCCATAACTCTTGGCTCAACCCCCGCTACAGAAGAACCTAAAATTTTAGCTTTTGGTTTTAATCCATATTTTTTAACAGCTGCTTCCCCTGCTAAAATAAGAGCTGCTGCACCATCATTCATTCCTGAAGCATTTCCAGCTGTTACTGTTCCTTCCTTTCTGAAAGCAGGGCGAAGCTTTCCTAATCCTTCGATTGTGGAAGTAGGCTTAATAAACTCATCTTGATCAAAAATAATGGGGCCTCCTTTTCTTTGAGGAATTTCAACTTGTACAATTTCTTCTGCTAGTCTTCCATTTTGCTGAGCCTTTGTAGCTTTTTGCTGTGACCAAAGTGCAAATTTATCTTGGTCTTCACGACTGATCTGGTGGATATCTGCTAAATTTTCTGCCGTTTCCCCCATTCCGTCAACTCCGTACATTTCTTTCATTTTTGGATTGATAAATCTCCATCCAAAAGTAGTATCAAACATCTGACTATCTCTTCCAAATGCTGCACTTGGTTTCGAAACCACGTAAGGCGAACGTGTCATATGTTCTACTCCACCAGCAATATAAATTTCTCCCTCTCCAGCAGCTATCGATCGAAAAGCATTTGCTACCGCAGACATTCCTGAAGCACAAAGCCTATTTACCGTCTCTCCTCCAATTTTATAAGGAAGTCCTGCTAATAGAAGCCCCATTCTTGCTACATTTCTATTATCCTCACCCGCTTGATTTGCACATCCAAAAATCACATCCTCAATTTTTTCAACTGGAATTTCAGGGTTTTTTGCTACGATTTCTTTAATCACAATAGCAGCCAAATCATCGGCCCTAACTTCTGATAATCCTCCTTGTAGTTTTGAAATAGGAGTACGTATATAGTCAACGATATAAACGTTTTTCATTTTTTATTAGATTTAAATACTGACTTTCAAATTTCGGATACCTTTAAATAATACCCTTTCATCTGTTTATAGTTCTATTACCTTTTTTTCTATTTTATAAACCGTACCCACAAACTTTGCAATCATCTCATTATGTTGATTGGTAACTTTAATGTCATAAACAGCCGTTTTTCTTGTATCATGAACCAAAACACTTTCTGCTCTGAACACATCTCCTTCTTTTCCGGCTTTGGTAAAATTGATGGTACAGTTTAAAGCAACTGCTGCATTTCCAGAATTATTAGATGAAAAAGCTAATGCAGAATCAGCAAAGGCAAATGTGATACCTCCATGAACTGTTTTAAGTCCATTAAGCATTTCCTTTTTTATGGGCATTTCTATTAAACAATAATTGTCTTTAAACTCAATCATTTTAATATCCATCCATTGGGAAAAATAATCCTGACTAAACATATAGTCTGCAACTTGTCTTGGGTTCATTCTAGTGTATTTTTGTTATTTTATCATATAATTCTTCTATCAGCTTATCATAAATATGCATCGTTCTGCCAAGAATTATTTGTTCATATGAAAGAAGTTCTAAATTTGATGAATTCTCAATTGGATAAGGAGCATTTAAATCAATCCCAGTCTCATGCGCCAATCGCTTAATAAGTTCTTTATATTTTTCATTAAACTGCCCTAATAGCTCAACCCTTTCCTGATACTCCTCAATGGTGGAAAGTTCCTGAATTAAGTATTGTTTTTCTATTAAAAGCCTTGTTTCTAACTCAGCTCTAAATTCATCTATATCCATTTTTAATGTAATAATTTAGCAATGTAACAGTTTACCAATAACAGTATGAATTGTTAGATTAATATATTGTTACATTTTACGAAGTAATGGACTTTGCTTATATCTTTCTTCCTGATATTCTTCGTACAGTTTTTGTAAGGTTTCGGAGATTTTTGTATATCCAATTTCTTTACCCCAGCTTAATAATCCTTTGGGATAGTTTACCCCTTTTTGCATGGCAAGTTCAATATCTTCATCCGTAGCAATACCTATTCTTTTTGCTTCAACGGCTTCATTAATCAACATTGAAATAATTCTTAAAAATATGTATTGATAAAGAAGCTCATCTTTGTGAGCTATCGGCCTTTCGACTCCCTCACTATAATTATAAAATCCTTTTCCCGTTTTTCTACCATGAAGTTTAGCTTCAGACATTCTTTGTTGAAGCAGAGAGGGTTTATACTTTGGATCATAAAAATAATCCTTGTAAACGGTTGTTGTTACAGCAAAATTCACATCAACTCCAATTAAGTCCATTAATTCAAAAGGTCCCATTTTAAAGTTTCCCAATGTTCTCATAGCATCATCAACTTGTTCAGGAGTGGCAATATTTTCTTCAACTATTCTTAAAGCTTCTCCGTAATATGGACGAGCGATTCTATTGACAATAAACCCTGGAATATCTTTGGCAATAACAGGCATTTTACCCCAATCTCTCATAAGATCGTAGATTTCCTGAGCCAATGAATTTTTTGTTAATAAAGATGGAATTACCTCCACCAAAGGCATCAAAGGGGCAGGGTTAAAAAAGTGAATTCCGATAAAACGTTCTGGATTTTTTAATTCTGCTCCAAGAGAGGTAATAGAAATAGAAGATGTATTGGAACCTATAATACAATTTTCAGAAACATATGTTTCTAATTCTGTAAAAACTTTCGTTTTAATTTCTTTATTTTCAATAATAGCTTCGATTACCAAATCAGCATCTTTTAAGTCTTGCAAAACGGTTGCTTTGGTAATATTACTCCTGATTTCGTTAGCTTTTTCTTGAGACAGCTTATTCTTCTCCACTAACTTTTGAAGTGTTTTTTCTAAACCGAAAAGTGCCTTATCGATTTGTAAAGTATTTGCATCAAATACCACTACTTTACATCCTGCTGTTGCTGCCACTTGAGCTATTCCAACACCCATCGTTCCTGCACCAATAATTCCTACATTCATATTTTAACAGTCTATCAATATAACAATGTAACAATCACGTTTTGCCATGCTCACTATAGGAAGCATTTCTCTACTAAATTGTTACATTGATCAATTGTTATATTATTATTTATTTTCCTTTATAATCAGGTTTTCTTTTTTGTAAAAATGCATTTACACCTTCTAAAAAGTCTTCTGTTTCAGCCGCTTCTTGTTGCAAATCGCCTTCTAGCTCCAATTGTTCTTTCAATGTATTCGTGTATGAATGAGCAAAAGCTTTTTTAGTCAATTTTATAGCTGCTGTTGGCATATTGGACATCTTTCCAAGAATCTCCATTGATTTTAGAGCAAATTCTGCTTCACTGAATACTTCTGCAACTAATCCATAAGACTTAGACTCTTCAGCAGATAATTTTTTCCCTGTAAATGCCAAATAGTTAGCCAACTGTCTTCCAAGAAGTTTAGGCAGAAAATAAGTTCCTCCTGTATCAGGAATTAATCCGATATTTGAAAATGCCTGAGCAAAATAAGCTTTATCAGTTGCTAAAACAAAATCACAAATTAAAGCTAACATGGCACCTGCTCCAACAGCCGGACCATTTACTAATGCTACTACAGGCTTTTTACAATGTGTAATTTCTGTTACTAAAGGATTATAGTAATCTACTACAATTTTTCTGATAATATCTTGGTCATGGTGTTCCTTTCCTACCGCAAAAGCTTCATCCAAATTTTGACCTGAGCAAAACGCTCTCCCCCTTCCGGATATGGCTACGCACCTTACAGTATCATCTTCACTGCATAATTTTACAAATTCTTTTAATTCTGCTAATGCTGGCTTTGTAAGAGCATTTAGAGATTCCGGTTGATTCAAATATGCAATTTTAAGCTTCCCTTCAAAATGCGTTTCGATATCGAGTTGTGTATACATAAAAAAACAATTTTTAGATCTTATAAAGATAATAATTTAACAAGTTCCCTGTATAACAATTTATCTATGAAACAGCTGAATAGTTCAGCATCTTTATCATAAATGAATCTTTTAAATTGTTACATAAACATTCTTAGATCATTACATTTTTTAATGACATTTAAAATAATCAAAGGGCTCCAAACAATCTAAACATTGGTATGAGGCTTTACACAAAGTAGAACCAAATCTGCTAATTTGTTTTGAATTCATAGAACCACAACGTGGGCATTTTTTGGGCTTCCCTATATGATTTTCGTCTGCTCCTTTTTCAGGAGGTGTGATCCCGTAAACTCGAAGCTTTTCCCTAGCTTCATCTGTTAGCCAATCCGTTGTCCAAATCGGAAACATTTTAGTAACGACTTTAGCATCCCATCCATTTTCTTTCATAGCTTTTATGATATCTTCCTCAATGGTAAACATGGCAGGACATGCTGAATAGGTGGGTGTAATGATGACTTCACAAGAGTTTTCGTTGATAATCTTCGCCTCTCTTACAATCCCTAATTCCACAATATTGATCACCGGAATTTCCGGATCAGGAACCATTTCTAATATTTCTAAAGGACTTTTCAATCTTTTTTAATCTAATAATTTAAGAATATATGTCTCGGATATCAATATTAAACAAACATCTTAGTATTTTTACCAAGTACAACCCGGATACGCTCTCTGCATATATTGTAATTCACAAAGGATATATCCAAAGTATTCTGTGTGATAACCTGTTCTTGATTTTGGCTGCATAAAGAGATTAGTTGGATAGTCTAATCCAAAATCTTGAAAATCTTTTTGTGTAACCGCTATAAATTCATTGTACAACTCATCAATATTAGGAGCTATATTTAAAACCATTAAATCATCCTCACCTTCCACTTTTGCGAATAACCCTTTAGTATATTCCCATATTCTATCTATTGCATTGATCAAACGTGTACGACTTTCTTCTGTTCCCTGAGCAAAGATTTTCATCCATGATAAGGAATGTGTATAATGATATTTTACTTCTTTTAAAGATTTCTGCGCAATCGCTAAAAGATCTTCATCCGCAGAATTTGATAATGCTTCATACATTAATTTCTGATATATGGAGAAAACATATACTTTAAGAATAGTCTGTGCATAATCCTCATTGGGCAATTCCACCCAATGGGCATTGACATATTCGTGTTCATATCTTAAAAAGGCCAAATCATCTTCACTTTTACCATCATCGGCAATTCTTGAAGCATATACATATAAATTATTTGCTTGTCCAAGTTCGTCCAATGCAATATTTGTCAATGCAATATCTTCCTCCAAATAAGGTCCTTCCCCACACCATTCGGATAATCGTTGCCCCATAATGAAACTATCATCGGCAAACTTTAATAAATAGTTAAATAATGCGTTCATTACATATTTTTTACATCGTTAGGAATATCGTAGAAGGTAGGGTGGCGGTATAATTTGTCATCTGCAGGATCAAAAAATGCATCCTGGTCCATTCCTTCTGAGCTGATAATATATTTACTAGGAACCACCCAAACGCAAGTTCCTTCTTTTCTTCTTGTGTATACATCTCTTGCGTTCTGTAACGCCATTTCTGCTGTAGGTGCCTGAACTGTTCCGGCATGTTTGTGGGATAATCCCGGTTTAGTCTGAATAAATACTTCCCACATATCTAAATTTGCCATAATCAAATGAATTTAACAATGTATCAATGTAACAGTTTACCAATAAGAAGCTTTAATGAAGCCTATTAAAAATTTGTTACATCTTTACATTAACATATTGTTACATTTTTTAAATTACTTCTTTTTGTTGTTTTTCTGCAAAAGCCGCTGCTGCTTCTTTTACCCAAAGATTTTCTTCTTGAGCTTTTACTTTTGTTTGTAACCTTTTCTTGTTACAAGGTCCATTTCCTTTTAAAATTTCCATAAACTCACCCCAAGGAAGTTCTCCAAAATCATAATGTTGCCTTTCTTCATTCCATTTTAGATCCTTATCCGGAATAGCCAATCCTAGAAACTCAGCCTGAGCCACCGTAACATCAATAAATCTTTGACGAAGACTATCATTACTTTCTCTCTTAACCCTGTAATTCATAGACATTTTGGAATTGGGTGAGCTATCATCATTCGGGCCAAACATCATTAAAGCAGGCCACCAAAAACGATTTAATGCTGCCTGAGCCATTTCCTTTTGTTGTTTGGTTCCCCGACAAAGAGCCATCAAAATTTCATAGCCTTGTCTTTGATGGAATGATTCTTCTTTACAAATTCTTACCATCGCTCTAGAATAAGGGCCATAAGAATTCCCCATCAACATCACCTGATTCATAATAGCAGCACCATCCACTAACCAACCAATAGCCCCAATATCCGCCCAGCTTAATGTTGGATAATTGAAAATACTCGAATATTTAGCTTTTCCGGAAAGCATGTCATCATAAGTAGCATCTCTATCCGCCCTGATTGTTCCATTTCCTAATGTTTCAGTTGCCGCATACAGATACAAACCATGCCCTGCTTCATCCTGAACTTTAGCCAAAAGAGCCATTTTTCTTCTTAATGAAGGCGCTCTTGAAATCCAGTTAGCTTCCGGAAGCATACCGACAATTTCAGAATGGGCATGTTGCGAAATCTGACGAACCAATAATTTCCTATAATCATCAGGCATAATATCTTTTGGTTCTACTTTATTTTCTTCGTGTACGTATTGCACAAATTTTTCTAAGTCCATAATTAAAATTTTTTAAAATTTTAAAATGTAATACTATATCAATCTAACAGTCTAGCAATACATTTAGCTCAATTTAGCAATAATTGTTACATTGGTAAACTATCACATTGTTACATTAATTACACATCATAATTAAGCATCACCACATTTGTAGTAGGATGACATTGACATGTCAAAACATAGCCTTTTGCCACTTCTTCCTCAGTAAGAGCAAAGTTTTTTTCCATAAAAACGTCTCCTTCAAGAACCTGTGCTTTGCATGTACAACATACTCCACCCTTACAAGCAAAAGGAACAGGAAGTTGATCTTTCAATGCTTTATCTAAAATACTTTCTTTTTTAGAATTCAAATGGAATGAATATTCATCATCATCGATAATAACCGTTACCATACTTTCTATATTGGCAATAGCCTTAAACTCTTCACTCATCTCCTCTGTATTTTCTTCATCAGGAGCAGTGAAGTACTCGAATAGCACCTGAATGGCAGGTACTTTTTTATCTTTCTTTAAATAATCGGCAATGCCTTTAATCATTTCTGCAGGTCCACAGATAAAATAAGTAGATTCCTTAATATCAATATCTACATATCTTTCAAATAATTGTTCCAATTTTTCTGGAGAAATTCTTCCTTCAAATACAGGATCTTCATGCTTTTCACGACTTACAAGATAAATTACTTTTAATCTTCCATTAAAGGATTCAACTAATTTATCAATTTCAGCCTTTTTCATTATATGATTCATGCTTCTGTTACTATAAAACAGATAAGCATTACTATTAGGTTCTTGATAAAGACTTTCTTTAATATTCGATAGTACTGGACTAATTCCACTGCCAGCTGCCAAACCCACATATGTTTTCACGTTTGTCGGATGATAAGATGTATTAAAACCACCCATCGGAGGCATTACTTCCAGAATTTCATCCATATGAAGATGCTCATTGAAATATCCTGACACTTTTCCTCCTTCTAATAATTTAACCAGCACTTCAAGTGTATTTCCTTTTTCACTGGGAGCATTACAAATCGAATAGGAACGTCTTTCTTCATTTCCATTGATCATCATTCGAAAGTTAAGATACTGCCCCTGCTTGAATCTGAATTTATCCTTCAATTCCTCAGGGATTTCAACCGCCACATTAACGGCATCATTAGTATCTTTTTGAACTTTTACAGTTTTTAATTTATAAAATGAATTCATTTTGTTTTTAGTATTCTATTAATTTTTCCACCTTCGCATTTTGGTAAACTGTCTTGAGCATGAATTTTCACTTTCGTTGTAATTCCTACTCGTTTTTTTATTTCATTTTCTATATTTCTTCCAAAATTCCCCACAAAATTTAAATAAGCATCTGTATTGATTTTAATTTGTTGGGCTTTCACAAAATCATCATCAATTTCTACATCAATATCCAATGCCACACACATATGCTCTTTTTCAATGGGTGTTAGGTAATAATTGGGAACTACACCATTCACATGAGAAAAAGCTTCTTCAATCTGACTTGGGTACACATTTACCCCCCTTACAATCAACATATCATCAGCTCTTCCCAAAATAGGCCTCATTTTAACCATCGTTCTTTTCCCTGACTCATCATAATAAAGACTTGTAATATCGTTTGTCCAATACCTTAAAAGCGGCATTGCCTTCTTTGTCAAAGTTGTAATTACTAAAACTCCTTCTTCTCCAAAAGGAACTGGTTGCTTAGTAATTGGATCTAAAATTTCAGGATAAAAATGGTCTTCCCAAATATAGGATCCACCTTTTTCCTCAAAATCTTCCATAGAAACGCCCGGCCCGATGATTTCGCTTAATCCATAAATATTTGTAGCATGCACTCCTAATCTTTCCTCAATATGATGCCTAATTATTTCAGTCCAAGGTTCTGATCCTAAAACAGCATACTTTAGACTAATCTCATTTGCGGAAATTCCTCTATGAGCAAATTCATCCGCGATTGTCAAAGCATAAGAAGGTGAGCAACAAATAACTTCCGGTTTAAAATCTATAATCAAATCAACCTGTCTTGTAGTCATACCTCCAGAAATGGGAAGAACACTCATTCCTAGTTTTTCTGCTCCATAATGCAGCCCTAGCCCTCCTGTAAAAATTCCATATCCATACGCATTATGTAACTGCATTCCCGGTTTTGCACCAGCCGCATTTAATGATCTGGCTACTACCTCACTGAATAAGTCCACATCTTCCTTTGTATATCCTACCACCGTTGGTTTTCCTGTCGTGCCGCTAGAACAATGAATTCTCTGTAATTGATTTTTAGGAACAGTAAATAATCCGAACGGGTAATGATCTCTCAAATCTTGTTTGTAAGTAATGGGAAGTTTAGTAATATCTTCAATTGATCGTATATCTCCTGAACTTACTCCTAATGTATTGAATTTATTTTTATAAAATTCCGATTTATCCACAAGATAATTAACCAGATTAACCAGCCGCTCAGATTGAAGCTGTCGCAATTGGTCAAGTCTTATATATTCAATTGAAAAATCCATACCCAACTAACTAACATTTGTTAGGTGTAAATTTAAAAAGATTTTTATACCTGACAAAATTTTTATGATTTTTATCACATTTTGAATGGTTCTAAATAATCATTGCTAAAAAAAGTAACTATTATTGTAAATTATTCCCTAACAATCCAAAGAGAACTTTATCCCTTATTTCATCAGTAATTTCAGAAGTAGATTCAATATTTCTTTTGAACCAGAAATAAGAGTTATTGAGTGTATGAAGAATAAATCTCGTGGTAAAAGTTGGTGATTTTAATTCCCAATTTTCAGCCTGATAAATTTGAGAAATCAATTCCTCTACCTCTTGTTGATAATTTTTTCTTAACTCAATAAATTCGGGAAGCCTATCTTCTAAGTGTTTCCACTCATTGGAATAGATGTGGGTAACATCACGGTTTTGAAGAACCACCGATAAATGGCGGCCAATAAATAAATTTAATTTTTCCTTAGGGGAAATATTTGTATTCTTGACCTTCTGCAGTTCATCAAAAAATTCCTGCGCAATACCGAAACAAATCCACTCCAGAATTTCTTCTTTCGAACGGATATGAGCATATAAAGAAGCCGCCTTGATATTTAACTTTGTGGCCAAGTCTCTGACAGAACTACCTAGATATCCTTTCTCCTTGAAGAGCTCAACAGCTACTTCTAATATTTTCTTTTGTTTTTCCTTAAGCTCCATTTGATAAAATACAAAAGTAATTATTCTGTTTTAATATTATTATTTTAAAGATATGATTTTAAGTAGAAGCTTGAAAAGATATTTATAATTTACAAAAGTGAGCCTAAAGTCCGTACTGTCGAGTAAAGAAAACCAATCACTAAATTAGAAGCCATTCCTTATTCTCTTTCCTTAAACCTTAAAATTTCAAGATGTAAGCTTATGTAATTTTTTCTCATTCTAGTAATTATTTTTCAATATTCGGAAATTTTGTCTGTAAAAATTCATGCAAAAACATGAAATATGGAAATTTTGTCTATAATTTTAAAAAATGAAACAATTGAATAGTTTTTGCGATAATGTAATCGAATTAAATAATTGAAACACTTGAAAGACATCAGACTTTAGAAACTAAACTTTAAATAAAATTAAGATGAATGGCCTAAAATCTGATGTCTACAATTGAAACTAAAAATTATTGAAACTAAAAAATATAAATATGAACTTAAACCAATATACTGTAAAATCACAAGAAGCCATCCAAGCTGCACAACAAGTAGCCATGGAATTTGGCAATCAAAGTATTGAACCTCAACATCTCCTCGAAGGTATTTTTCAAGTAGATGAAAATATATCGCCTTTCTTATTAAAAAAATCAGAAGCAGATGCTAGTTTAGTAAGAGAGCGCAACCGTGAAAATTTAGAAAAACTTCCAAAAGTACAAGGAGGAAATATTTATCTTTCACAATCCGCAAACAAAGTTTTACTCGACGCACCTAACATTGCAAAAAAAATGGGCGATGAATATGTAACGATTGAACATCTATGGCTTTCTCTTTTAGATACTCATTCAGAAGTTTCGAAAATGCTGAAAGATATGGGGGTTACTAAAAACCTTTTAGAAGGAGGGATTAAAGAATTAAGAAAAGGAAGCAAAGCCACCTCTGCAAGTTCAGAAGAAACTTATCAATCCTTGAACAAATATGCAAAAAACTTTAATGAACTAGCCGCAGAAGGTAAACTGGATCCTGTAATCGGCCGCGATGAGGAAATTAGAAGAGTCTTACAGATCCTTTCGAGGAGAACAAAAAACAATCCTATTCTGATTGGAGAACCCGGCGTGGGTAAAACTGCAATTGCAGAAGGAATTGCCCATAGAATTATCAGCGGCGACGTTCCTGAAAACTTAGTGGATAAAACATTGTATTCATTGGATATGGGAGCTTTAATTGCCGGTGCAAAATATAAAGGAGAATTTGAAGAACGCCTAAAATCGGTTGTGAATGAAGTTATCAAATCAGACGGGCAAATTATTCTTTTTATCGATGAAATTCACACATTGGTTGGAGCAGGCGGTGGAGAAGGTGCTATGGATGCTGCCAATATTCTGAAGCCAGCTTTGGCAAGAGGAGAATTAAGAGCAATCGGTGCTACCACTTTGAATGAATATCAAAAATATTTTGAAAAAGACAAAGCATTAGAAAGACGTTTTCAAAAAGTAATGGTGGAAGAACCGGATACAGAGTCAGCCATTTCTATTCTTCGGGGAATTAAAGATAAATATGAAGCTCATCACAAGGTAAGAATCAAAGATGAAGCGATTATTGCAGCAGTGGAAATGTCTCAACGATATATTTCAGACCGATTTTTACCTGATAAAGCCATTGATTTGATTGATGAGGCTTCCGCCAAATTGAGGATGGAAATCAATTCAAAACCAGAAGAACTGGATGTTTTAGACAGAAAATTAATGCAACTGGAAATTGAATTGGCCGCTATTTCAAGGGAAGGCAATCAAACAAAGATTGATCATTTAAAAGAGGACATTGCAAAAATTTCTGAACAAAGGAACGAAATCAATGCAAAATGGCTAAAAGAAAAACAAAAATCTGAGGATTTAACACAGATTAAAAAAGATATAGAATCTTTAAAGCTCGAAGCTGAAAGAGCTTCAAGAACAGGAGACTATGCCAAAGTTGCAGAAATTCAATATGGGAAACTTCGTGAAAAAGAAGAAGAGCTTTCCAAACTTGAGATTGAAATGCAAAATCATCAGAATGAATTAATTAAAGAAGAAGTAACTTCTGAAAATATTTCTGAAGTGATTGCAAAATGGACAGGAATTCCTGTTATGAAATTACTTCAGTCTGAAAAAGAAAAATTATTAAACCTTGAATCTGAGCTTCATCACAGAGTGGTAGGGCAAGACGAAGCTATTCAAGCAGTAGCGGATGCCATCAGAAGAAACAGAGCCGGATTGAGTGATGATAAAAAGCCCATCGGATCTTTCTTATTCTTAGGAACAACGGGCGTCGGAAAAACTGAGCTCGCAAAAGCGTTAGCCGAGTTTTTATTTGATGACGAAAATAACATGACGAGAATTGATATGAGCGAATACCAAGAACGTCATTCAGTATCGAGATTAGTAGGGGCTCCTCCAGGATATGTTGGATATGATGAAGGGGGACAATTGACAGAAGCAGTAAGAAGAAGACCATATTCTGTGGTTCTTTTAGATGAGATTGAAAAAGCTCATCCTGACGTTTTTAATACATTACTCCAAGTATTGGATGATGGCAGATTAACAGACAATAAAGGACGGGTAGTGAATTTCAAAAACTCGATCATCATTATGACGTCCAATTTAGGTTCACATTTAATTCAGGAGAATTTTGAAAATATCACCGATGCCAATCAGGATGAAATTGTAGACAAAACAAAAGGTGAAGTTTTCGACTTATTGAAACAAACTTTACGTCCAGAATTCTTAAATAGAATTGATGAGATTGTATTGTTCCAACCTTTAAGAAAAAAAGAAATTGGAAAAATTGTTACGTATCAGTTGAGAGGATTCAATGATATGCTAGCCAAACGAAATATCATTATGACTGCTACCCAAGACGCTGTAGATTATTTGATGAATAAAGGGTATGATCCTGCCTTCGGAGCAAGACCATTGAAAAGGGTTATCCAACAAGAAGTTTTAAATAAACTATCTAGAGAAATTCTTGCCGGAAACGTAAATGATGGTGATAGAATCACGTTAGATTATTTTGAAGAAACAGGTCTCGTATTCAGACCCACTGAAAAATAAATAGTTTTTTTCATATATATTATTTTGTAAGTAAGTGCTGTAGATATTTCTATAGCACTTATTTATTTTATTAACTAACACAATATGAGATTCAAAACTTTATCGCTACCCTTTAAACTATCAAAAAAAATGATTTGAACTTCATTAATAATTTGATTTTTCAAGGAAGACATTCATACCCAAACATTTAAAAATAACAATTGAATAAATTATAGCATTTTTCTTTAAGAGATCAATAATTCTTTATAACTTTATTTAAGATTTCACAATCCGTAGAATCACGGTAAAGAATCAGGAAAAATACGTCCTATAGGAACCTCATTTTTTCTCGAACTTTGCTTTAATTAATTTTTCACTTAAAACTACCATCATGAAAACAAAACCAATTCCACAAAATGAATCTTCAGAAGCCACTTCTAGCCAAAACACAATTGCTTCGGAACTTGTTCAGAAATTAGTCAATAACTATCGAAACAATCAACTTATTGCAGTAAATAATGAATTAGGCATTAATGATGCTTTTTCCATTTGGTTTGATCTTCCCAAATTAAAAAATTTCATTAGCTGTATTGAAAATGAAGCTAAAAATGTAGATCCAAATGCAACAACTAATGATTTGGGAGTCAGATTTTATTACGCAGCTTATCCCAAAGCGGAGGAGTGGTCGATTATGAATGGACATCCTATTTCGCAAGAATATGCAGAAAAACACACTTTGGTATTAGTTCCAACCTTAAAAATGAAAGATGAAAATGGTAAATTATTGAATTATGATTTCAACTGCGCTAATGGGATGATTATGAATACAGCTGCAAAAACAATAGATCCCTCTGAAGAAACAATTGCAGAAAATCATGGAACACTTTCACCTCCATCTGACCCAAAAACTCAACAATTTTAATATAATACTATTTTTTACACCATAATACAATGACGGATTTTCAGAGAATACTACAAGATTCTTTAGTTTGGGCTGAAGGACTTACAGCTATAATATCTATTTTGTATTATAATCGAGAAAAAGATTCTTATTGGAAATATTTCTCCTTTTATCTTGTCTTTGTATTTTTGTGTGAAGTAATCGGAAAGTGGGGACATCTTGTGGTAGAATATAGTAAGCCCATTTTTTTTAATTACTTTGTCATACCCATTGAATTTATATTTTTTTATTGGCTATATGCTGCAAAGTCTTTTGGTAAAACAAAGTTGTTTTATTTATTATCTTTTCTGTATTTACTATCTTTTCTACCCAGTGAGTTTTATTTTACCACTAAAAAAATAATTTTCTCATTCAATTATACATTTGGGTGTCTCATACTCATGATCCTTGTAATCATGGAATATTATAAGCAGATTAATTCTTCCGAAATCTTAAATTTTAGCAGGAATAAAATGTTTTATATTAATTTGGGAGTTACATTATTTTATATTGGAACATTACCTTTTTGGACATTTTTCAGTCTCCTCAACCAATATAAAGAACTGTGGAATATTTATTTCAATTACTTCTTAATATCTGGAATTATCATGTATTTATTATTCTCAATTTCATTTATATGGGGAAAACAGAACTCTTAATAACTATTATTTTATTTAACGTTTTTTTCGTGTTGTTTGTTGCTGCCGTGATGGTATATATCAGAAAATATAAACAACGCAAAAGAGAATATTTAAATGAAATTGAAGTAAAAAACGAAATTCATAAAAGAGAACTTTTAACAACCCAATTAGAGATTCAACAAGCCACTATGCAACAAATCGGCCGTGAACTTCATGATAATATTGGACAGAAGTTAACCCTAGTAAGTCTCTATACTCAACAGTTATTATATGAAAATAAAGTTCCGGAAGTCAATGA
Organism: Chryseobacterium potabilaquae; assembly: GCF_902728265.1. Taxonomy (GTDB): domain Bacteria; phylum Bacteroidota; class Bacteroidia; order Flavobacteriales; family Weeksellaceae; genus Chryseobacterium; species Chryseobacterium potabilaquae. The sequence continues at coordinate 27,293 of NZ_CACVBR010000013.1, read as the reverse complement.
AAGAATAGAACAAGTCTCACAGATTATTAATCAATCGTTACATGATTTAAGAAGCCTTTCAAAGACTTTAACGGATGATAATATAAATCAAAAGGGAATTGTAACTTTAATTGAAGAAGAGGTAAATAATACCAATTCGTTTAAAAAATGTAAAGTAAGTTTCGAACATAATTTCCAGCAACTTGATTTAGAATTCGTTCACAAAAATGTTCTCCTCAGAATTACTCAAGAGTTTATTCAGAATAGTATAAAACATTCTCAATGCAAAAATATTTTCATCAATCTCAATACATCCGATGAGGTATTATGGGAATTGAGTATCAAAGATGATGGAATAGGGTTTGACAAGTCCAAAATCACTTCCAATGGCATCGGGTTGACAAATATGAGAAACAGAGCCGAAATTATCGGAGCGATTTTTAGTATGGATAGTCAGATCAATATGGGAACTACACTCAATATAACTTTAAAAAAACAATCATGAAAAAAACCATCGTTATTGTTGATGATCATGTACTTATTGCTAAAGCTCTAGAAGGAATCATTGATAATTTTAAAGATTTTGAGGTTATTTATGTTGCAGAGAACGGAAAAGACCTTATACAAAAATTTGAAAATAATAGTAAAATTCCAGACATTATACTTCTAGACATTAGCATGCCTATAATGGATGGCTTTGAAACTGTTCTTTGGCTTAAAGAAAATCATCCTAATATTAAAGTAATGGCTCTTAGCATGCAAGGAGATGATAAAAGTGTCATTAAAATGATTAAAAATGGAGCAAAAGGATACCTATTAAAAAACACCCATCCAAAGGAATTAGAAAATGCGATTAAAAAGCTTAGTAATGATGGATTTTTCTATCCTGAATGGGCTTCAAAAATTATCTTTTCCAATCTAGGCAACGATGCAGTGGTTGAGAATAATTTAAAAATCTCAGATCGTGAAAGAGAATTTCTAAAATATACTGTAACTGAGTTAAGTTATAAAGAAATCGCGGACAAAATGTGCTGTAGCCCAAGAACAGTGGAAAGTTATCGAGACCAACTCTGTGATAAGCTAGAATTAAAAACCCGAGTGGGTCTTGCGGTTTTTGCAATGAAAAATGGCTTTGCCTAAATAAATTACATTATAACCAGTCAGCTCTTAATCTGATCATAACCACCAAATATTAACATAACTTTTAAAACAGGTTAAGGGCTGACTAATTCTAATTCAATTAAATACCACACTTTACTTTTTTAATCTACATTTCGTTAAAGCTAAATTAACGAGCTAATTCATATTTTTTTATTTTAATAGATTAATGTAATAATTTATACTGCGGTTTTTAATATTTATTTTACATTCCAATACATTTTAATTTTCATTTTTTTTATTTAAATATCTCTTTTTTTATTATTTTAGCAATTAAATACAATAAGATGAAAAAAAATATATTGACAATGATGGCAATACTGGCATTTTTTGAAAGTTATGCCCAAGATACAACTCGGCAAACGCGGCCTCTTTCTCTTGTTCTACCTGAAGCTACTCCTCAAAAAACATTTTTTCAAAAAGAATGGGTAAAGAAATCAATTGCTCCCACTATTCTATTTACTGCTGCTGCTGCTACTTGGGGAGAAAAAGAAAACATCAGAGAGCTAAGGAATCGATATATTCCGAATTTTAAGGTTCCTTATGATGATTATCTTCAGTATACCCCTGCTGTAGCCGTATACGGTTTGAAATTAGCCGGAGTAAAAGGAAGAAATAACATCGGAAGGGCTACCCTTTCTCATGGAGCCAGTCTTGCCATTATGGCCATTCTGGTGAACTCTATAAAATATACTACAAAAGTTGAAAGGCCAGATGGCTCTAGCAAAAACTCATTTCCATCAGGTCACACCGCAATGGCTTTTACCAACGCCAGCTTTCTTCATAAAGAGTATGGCCTTGTAAGCCCCGCCTACAGTATTGGTGGTTACACAGTCGCTACCCTCACAGGGGTTGGAAGAAACTTTAATAATAGACATTGGGTACCAGATATTTTAGCCGGAGCCGGAATTGGAATTCTTTCCACAGAATTGGGGTATTTCTTTATTGATAAGATTTACAAGAACAAAGGAGATAACCTAGGAATCCTATCTCGTATTGAAGGGAATGAAAATCCTTCTTTCTTATCTATCAAATTAGGTACTGCATTAGCAACAACCAATTTTTTAAGTCAAGCAGAGCTCAGCGAAAAAAAAGAAGTAGGTTTTGAAGCTGGTCTTGAGGGCGCTTATTTTTTTTCAAAACAATGGGGAATTGGTGGCGATTTCACCTTCAGCAGTTTCCCTGTAAAACCGGTGAATATTTTTAATGAACAGGATTTAGGAAGCTTCGATTTTGTAACACAATCATTAGGTTTCTTAAACTTTGGTATTGGTCCCTATTTTTCTCAAGATCTATCAGAAAAATTACAACTTACCTTAAAAACCACTGCAGGCTATTCTTCAGCAGCTAATGGTAAAGTATTTATAAAAGCTAATTTTATTGATTCTCCCACTGAGGAAATTGAGATCGCTGAATACCGACCTTCCAATAGCTTCAGATTCAACATAGGCACGGCTTTAACATATAAGCTCAATCCTGAACTCGGTCTTACTTTATATGCAGATTATAATCAAACAAAGTCAAAAATCACCTATCATTATAATAATTTTGATGAAGAAACGAATGATGAATATAATTCAGAACAAATCAGAGAAAATATAAGATATTTTACCATAGGGCTAAGACTTACTGCATATTTTTAAGAATTAAGAATTTAACATATTCGCCATCACTTTTCCAAATAAAGTTAATTCAACGTAAATAATTCACCAATAATTGAATTATTAAAAAAAATATACGGGTTTTTTGTTAAAAAACATTGATTCTTGCTATAAAACGTATTTCCTTATTGGATCTTACATTCAGACCCGATAAATTGCGATTACCAAATTATAAATGTAATATTATGAAAAACCTATTATTAGGGGCTCTTTTATTAGGGCTTTTTACATCCTGCAAGGATAATGACAACATTTCTTTCACTCAAAATGATGATTTACATGAAAAATCAAAATCCCATTCATTCAAGAGAACCTGCCCTTCTGAAGAACTCCGACAAGCAGCCTTAAGAAGTAATCCTGCGCTTATGCAAAAATACGAATTATTAGAAATGCAAACAAAACAATTTGCTAATAATATGAGTTTAGGAAAGGTACTTTCTGATGGAACTATTGAAATTCCCGTGGTAGTAAATATAATCTACAACTCTGAAACAGGAGACATTTCTAACACAAGAATTGAACAACAAATCAATATACTAAATGCCGATTTTGCAGGTACCAACAGTGATGCTAGTAATATTCCTTCAGAATTTGATGCAGTAAAAGCAGGAAACACAAAAATAAAGTTTAAACTGGCAGATGTTAAAAGAAAAAATTCTTCACAATCCAGTTGGGGAACTAATGACGATATGAAAAAATCTTCTACTGATGGAATTGATGCAACTGACCCTAATAGTTACTTGAATATTTGGGTAGTGGGTGAAATTTCTGGTGGAATACTAGGATACGCCACTTTTCCTGAATCTGCAGGCCAATGGAACGATGGAGTCGTGATTTCATCCATGTGCTTTGGTAAAACAGGCGCCAGCGCTCCCTTCAATCTAGGAAGAACAACTACGCATGAAGTAGGACATTACCTTAACCTTAGACATATTTGGGGAGATGCAAACTGTGGAAATGATCAAGTTAGTGATACCCCTACACAACCAAGCCCTAACTATGGGACACCCTCTTATCCATTAATGGCATCATGTGACGGAGACGATACCTCCGTGATGTTTATGAACTTCATGGATTATGTGGATGACAGCTCCATGTACATGTTTACAAAAGGACAAAAAACAAGAGCTCAAGCTGTAGTTGCAGCAGACGGAATCAGAGCCGGATTAAGAAATTAATTTAACATCTAAAATAACAAAGAAGCCATTTTCATTTATTAGGAAAATGGCTTCTTTATATTAATTAATAATTTGAGCCAAGATTATCAACTCAAATAATCTCAACTTTTAGGGGATTATTTTCATATTATCCTTGGGAGTATAATCCATAAAAATACCACCATCCAAACCGATTGACTTTACTTTTTTTCTAGTAGGTATGGTTAACATGAGTTGCTTTTGATCTTTTTCCCATAGAGAAGGTGAAAAATGAAGCTTTTCTGTCGTACCATCTTCATAATTAAGGATGGTATCAAAAGGAATCACAAACCCTCCTACATTATCTATATTGGCTATAAGAAGATCATTCCTTTGTAAAACATCGGTAATCTTTAAATCAATATAGCTATTGGTAAAAAACCAGTTATTAAAAAACCAGTTTAAGTTTTTACCAGATCCTTTATTCATAGAATTAAAATAATCCCAAGGTGTTGGATGCTTTCCATTCCAACTATCCATGTAATGATGTAATGCTTTTTTGAATAATTCATCTCCTAAATAGTCTTTCAAAGCCAGGTAAGATAAAGATGCTTTCACATAAGAATTATTACTATATCCCGCCCCACTTACCTGAGTACTCATGGTAATAATAGGCTGATCTTGTTCGGCAGAAGGATCATTTATCCACTTTTTTACTCTAAAATTTCGGTAAAAATCTTTTGCAGCAGCTTCTCCATTTTCATCAATCCCAATTAAGTATTCTAAAGTGGTAGCCCAACCTTCATCCATAAAAGCATAACGCGTTTCATTAATTCCCATATAAAAAGGGAAATAAGTATGTGCTATTTCATGATCAGCTGTAAGTCTTGCATCTTTAAAATCATCCGGAATACTGGTATCATTAATCATCATCGGATACTCCATATCTGCATATCCCTGAATAGCAGTCATTACATTATAAGGATATTCTATTCCCGGCCAATTTTTTGAAAACCAATCCAGATTATATTGCATCCATCCTATATATTGCTCAAAATCTTTAGCTCCCGCCTTATAACCTGCTTGTACACTCGCTCTTTTCGTTTTCAACTGTACACTTGCCGCATCCCAAACGTAATGATTACTTAATGCAAAGCAAAAGTCCGAAATATGGTTTGCTTTAAATTTCCAAACATTCCATTTATTTTGCTTTGTTACTTTTCCTGATTTCATTTCACTCTCATTAGCCACATGTATGATCTTATCACTTTTTAAAGAAGCTTTATATTTTTTTAAATAAGTAGATTGAAGAACATCTTCAGGGTTTAAGAAATCTCCAGTCGCCCAAACAACATAATTTCGTGGAGCCGTTATTGCAACTGTATAGTCATTAAAATCATTGTAAAATTCTTGTCTGTCCGAATGAGGCAACATATCCCATCCATTATAGTCATCATACACCGAAATTCTCGGATAAGAATAAGCTACAAAAAATGTTTCAGGATCAATTTGTCCTTCTCTCCCACTTTGTACAGACAATGGATATTCCCATTCGATTTTGATTTCGGTTTTAGATTTTGATTTTAAAACTGAATTTAATTTTATTTTTTCAACAGTTCCCCAATCGTCACTATTGATATTGTATTTTTCTCCATTCACAATAAAAGATTTTATTTCTAATCCTGAAGACAAAAAATCTTTGGAAGCAAATCCAGACCTAGGCGCTTGTGGCTTGTGAAGATTATTGACAAATCTAATCGCCAATTCAGAAAGATCATTGGAACTATTATTGAAATAGAATATGGTTTCTTTTCCTGAAACTGTCTTACTATTAGCATCCACTTTTACATTAATATTATAAATACCTCTGTTTTGCCAATAATTTTTTCCAGGTGTTCCAGATATATCACGAGTGCCATTTTCGTATGCTTTCTTAATATTTCTCGGCATATATAATTCCTGAGCGGCAATCTTCGGCAGTGAAACAATCATTAATAATCCAATAAAAAATTTCTTCATAACTCCAGCTTTTAAGATTGTCGCCAAAATTAGCGAAAATGTAATAGAGAAATGCAATTTATTTCATTATAATGTTTCCTAAAATTAGTTTTTAATTTGTTTTTTTAAAGCCGACTCTGCTCATCTATTTTTTTAATAGTTTTAGCATTCTTAACTGATTGATTTCCAAAATTAAATTTTAAGGAAAGAGTAAAGCCCTGCGTATCGTGATAATCCAAGAAATAATTATCCTGATTAGCATACTTTGTACTCACTTTTTGTTGTGTTGTTCTAAAAATATCATTAAAAATGAAACTGGCTTCTAGTTTTTTATTAAAAAACTTTCTATTCATGACAAAATAAGCAGACCAATTACTTGATATTCTAAATGTCCCTTGAATTCCCGGTGAATAGTAGCGATGTCCCAGCTCCATTTTCCAATCACTTGCTTTATCCAAAGTAAAAGACGTGGAAATGTCGGAAACCCAGTTCCAAACACTATTCTTATATACCATATCATCAATCCCCATAAAGTAATTTTCGTTATGTTCAAGATTTTCCGAAACAATTAAATTCCACCAAGGTTTGATTTCAAAATTTTTATATAAATTCACTCCATAGGCTTGCCCTTTCTCAATATTGGTGAAATAATAAATCACCTGATTTTTAGTAGGTTCTTGAAAGGATATTTCCATGGAAGGATCAATCTCTTTTCGATAATAAAAATCCAAACTCCACGCTTTCCATGAATAGGTAAAATTAAGATTATGAACAATTGTTGCTTTAAGTTTAGGATCACCCTGGAAATAAGAAAAAAGATTAAAATAGGACTTCGCAGGATTTAACCATGAATAAGTTGGCCGACTAATGCGCTTTCCGTAAGAAAAACCAAATTCTTGTTTATTTTCTGTGGAATATTGAATATAAAATGTTGGAAATAAATTCCAATAATTATTTTTATTAACCTCATAGGGCATGGAAACAATTCCTTCAAGGTCTGTCATTTCAGCACGCAACCCAGCTTTAAAATTCCACTTATTCAAATGGTAAGCAAGTGAAGTATAGAATGCTAGATTATGCTCTTTATAATCAAAAATACTGCTTTTATCTTCCCTATATTGAAGTAATCCATTTTCATTATCCGAGAAATCTAATTGGCTATTTGTTTTTACAAAACTATATTTTGCACCGGATTCTAATTCAATTTTTTCATTTTTCCATTGATAATCAGCCTGTGTAGAATAAAGAACAATATTATTTTTATTATTCGTCTGAAAATTATTTTGTGTAGGAGATTGCCCTATAAAATTTAAATATGTAAGTACATTCTGATATTTTTGGAAATCATTTCCTGCAAAATAATTAATCCAGCTCAAGCTACTTTTCTTATTCAATTTTTTATCTATCTGAAAGCTCAATGAATTATTTATACTGCGTGAATGATGATCATTGATGGTAGTATAATCTGACTCCAGTCTATTTTCATTATTAAAAATTAAAGTAGGTACATTATAAACTCCCTGAGAATTAGGGCTATAATATCCTGAATAATTAAAGCTTATATTAGTTAGGCTATCTGTCTCATATTCCACATTTACATTTATTGTATTCTGATTCATATTTTTATCTTTTCTATTCATCGTACTAATCCATTTCGTTTGATCTTCTTGATAGTTGACATAATCGGTCCCTTCTCGAAAATAGCTCCCAGCGCCTTTATAATAACTTGCCATTACTGATAATTTATTTTTTTTATAATATTGAGAAATACCTATATTACCTTTAGCGTACTGTGTCTGAATATATTTAGAAGAAATAACTCCACGATATCCTTCTATTTTATTTTTCTTCATCACAATATTAAGTACTGAACTTCCGGATGCTTCATATTTTGCAGGGGGATTGGTGATAACCTCAACAGATTTAATATCATCTCCTTGGGTATTTTCTAAAAGATTTTTTAGCTCATCTCCCGTTAGCATCACTTTTTTGTCATTAATAGTAACTACAATACCAGTGCTTCCTTTGATAGATAAGACATCATTAACAACCGTAACATTAGGTGTTTTCTTCAAGATTTCCCAAGCATTAAGAGACGAAATATTACTATCTTCTACATTGAACTCTAATCGATCTACCTTTCTTTTCACTAAAGGTTTCTTTTTCACCAACTTTACCTCTTCAATATCTTGATGATCTTTTTTTAGAACAATATTTAAACTTCCTTGTATATTCTCCAAATCAAGTGTTTTTTCAACATGTTCATATCCGCGAGCCTTAATACTTAATTTCACCATCCTTTCAAAAATATTATCTATTTGAAAGTCCCCACTCTCACTTGTAGCCAATGAGCTGATTAACTTATCATCGGTAGTATACACCTCGATACTAATGGAGCCAAGCTTCTCATTATGAATATCCAATACTTTCCCTTCAAGTCTGTATTGTTGGGTAAACATCATTATGGGAAAAATTAAAAAAAGAAGAATTTTATACATGATAAATAGTTTAAGATAATTGATGAAGCAAAATTCTATATTAATATGTAAATTTTGGGTTAACGGAAGGTTAATGACAGGTTAATACCTATTAGGAAAAGACTAAAGCTTTATCTTTGTTTTAATGATTTTAAAAAGTAAATATCTGGTCTTGCTATTTGCAACTCTTTTTTTCCTTCTCTTAGGGATTCAGGTATACTTTATGTATAAAACGTATCAAGTAAAAGAGAGAGAAATCTATAGAACCGTTCATCAAGGACTGACAAACTACACGGATAAATTAGAAGAAGTGACCCGGGTAAATAAAAATGATATGGATGATCTTCTCCAAAAACTTTTTATAAGCTATCACAATAAAGAGATCAGTAAAAAAGATTTTCTTGACTATTTTGAAAAAAACAGGAAAAACACCCAAACTCCATTAAGTAACTATGTAGATTCTCGTTTTAAAAAAGAAGGATATAAAATCGCTGCAAAAATTGAATATTATTCTATTGTTTTTATTCCTGATAGTACTCGATTGATTGATAAACCTATTGTTTTATATGAAACAAAAAACAAAGTCGAGACTCCCGGAATCTCAAGTTCTGGAAAATGGATTACTTCCTCCTCTGTCACCTCACTTGAAAACAGTACAATAAAAAAAGACAATTCATTCTTAATAAAAAGTAAGACAGATTTTGAAATTTTAAATATCAAAAGTATTATATTTAAAGAACTTATTCTTCTTTTCACTTGTTGCATCATACTCCTAATAAGTGTATTGATACTGTACATTATTACTGTAAAAAACTTAATGAAGCATCAAAAGCAAATAGAATTTCTTCATAGTATAGTTGATACTATTTCACACGAATTTAAAACCCCTATTGCAACTTTAAAAGTTGCATCAAAAGCATTAAAAAAAGGTTTTAATACAGATACATTGCTTCTTATAGATCGTCAAATTATTCGCCTGGAAAAATTAATGCATCAACTTCATGAGGATGAAACAGAAGGAAATATAAATGAAATAGATTCGGAAGACTGGGATTTTTTCATTCAGGATCTCGCATTTACTTATCCGGAAACTCAATTTAATTTAGAAAATAAAATCGCACAACAGCTACCTTTTGATAAAAATTTAATAGAAACTATTATTAAAAATCTGTGCGAAAACAGTGTAAAATATGGTGCGAGTACAATAAAAATAATTGTTGAAAATACACAACATCATTTATCTATAGAGATCTCAGACAACGGACAAGGCATTGATAAAAAAGAATGGAAGAATATATTTGAAAAATTTTATAGAATACAATCAAATAACATTCATAATACTAAAGGTTTAGGACTTGGGCTCTACTTTGTAAAAAAGATAATTCAGAGCTACAAGGGTATCATAGAAGTGGACAGTATAATTAAAAAAGGTACAACTTTTAAAATTCATTTGCCTTATGAAAGTTAAAATTCTTTTAGCAGAAGATGATCCTGATTTTGGAATGATACTAAAACAATATCTTGAATTAGAAGATTTTGAGGTAAGCTGGTTTCAGAACCCTCAAGATATTCTTGATCATTTAGAAGTTTCTGATTTTCCTTTTCATCTGGGCATTTTAGATATTATGATGCCCAATATTGATGGATTTTCCCTGGCCAAAATAATTTTAAAAGAAAAATCTAATTTCCCATTACTTTTTTTAACCGCTAAAAACCAGAAAATTGATAGATTAACTGGGCTGAAAATAGGGGCTGATGATTACATTAACAAACCATGTGATCCGGAAGAGCTGGTATTAAGAATAAAAAACATTCTGAAAAGAACATTATCGACAACTCTCGAAAAAAATGTGAAAATTGGAGAATACTTTCTGGATACTGAAAAACTTATGCTATTCCATGAAAAAGAAAGTATTCGTTTAACAATACGTGAACAAAAACTTTTGCTTTATCTATTAGATTACAACAAAAAAACTATCAAACGAAATGACATATTAGACAGCCTTTGGGAAACAAACGATTATTTCTCAGGAAGAAGCCTCGATGTTTTTATCAGCAGACTAAGAAAATACTTCCAACATGATCCCAAAATTAAAATTCAATCTTTAAGGGGAGTCGGATTTGAAATTGATTTTCCAATTAACTAATTTCTATAAAGTAAGCGTAATAATTACGGGGAAATGATCCGATGGATACAATAAATTTTCCCTTCTATCATTAATATGTCTATGCGAATTTATTGTGAAGTCCTTTACAAAAATATAATCGATACGATCTTTGGGAATTTCATTTACATTAAAAGCCGTAAAAGTTCCAATTGGACCATAGTGTTTAGTGGCAGAATGATAAAAAGTATCTTTCAAATATTGGGAAAGAATCTTAATAGGTTCTGTATCATCTGTCAAATTAAAATCACCGCTTAATGTCAATGGTAAGTTTCGAGGATTAATTTCTTTAATCTTTTTTAAAATTAAATTCGCAGATTGTACTCTAGCCACATTACCAACATGGTCAAAATGAAGATTCATTGCTAAAAATTCTTTTTTAGACTTTTTATCTTTAAAAATAGCATAGGTACATACTCTATTGTATGCTGCATCCCACCCTTTAGATGGTTTTTCAGGCGTTTCAGAAAGCCAGAATGTATCAGATAGTACTACCTCAAGTCTATTTTTATTATAAAAAATAGCTGAAAATTCTCCTTTTTCCTTACCATCATCTCTCCCCACTCCTACATAATCATAATCTTTCAAACCATTTTTTATATCTTTCATTTGATCAGGAAGAGCCTCCTGAACGCCAAAATAATCCGGATGATAATAGGTTAATAGGTCTGTAACCTCTTGTTTTCTATTCGGCCACGCATTTTCTTTATCCGATTCTAGATTGAGGCGAATATTGAAACTCATTACGGTAAAGCCTTGTGAAAATCCTAGTACAAAACATACTAGCATAAGAATAGAAAATCTGATATTCATGATGATATTTTTTAATTAATCATCAACAAAAATATAACTTCCCCACAAAAGAAAAGTTATATTTTTAAATTATATTGTTAAATTATCTTTATCTTCCTCTACAGATATAAAATAATCATTAAAATTATCTTTTAAAACCGGGAGCTCACTCTCTAATTTGGCTACACCTATAGTTTTGTAATGAGCCTTTAATGTTATTTTTTTCTTTTTAAGCTGTTCTTTTAGTTCTTTAATATCAATATCTGTTTTTAAAATGGCTAAATATACTTTCATAATTATACTTGTATTAATCCACTCCCTATATCTCTATATTTTATACCTTCAATAGGCTTAGCTTTAGTTTCGATCAATTCCCAGATTTCTTTCGCAGATTTATTGGGGAACTGTTCCACATATAATGCTGCAAGTGCTGAAACATGAGGTGTAGCCATACTGGTTCCACTCATCGCATAATAATTACTAGTCTTATTCTTAGTATTTTTTGGATAGGCACTTATAATATCCACTCCGGGAGCACAAACATTCACACTTCCTCCTGTGGTTGGGTTCAGACCTGCATTAGAAAACTTAGCAATTTTCATCTGTCCATCAATAGCAGCTACAGCCATTATAGATTGTGCATTTGCTGGCGATGATACAGGAAGTGGTATTGACGGTCTACTGCTATCATTTCCTGCTGCTGCGATAATTAAACAATTATTTTCCAACGCTCTAGCTCCTACCGTTTCAAAAAGCAGTGAGGGCGTTTCATTTAATTTCACAGGAGATGCTAGCGAAAGAGACAAAATTCTGAATTTCTTGGTGATTGCCCAATCTATAGCATCGATCACACTACTGGTCGTTCCTTTTCCATTATCAGAAAGAACTTTGGCAATTTTCAAATTACAATCTTTTGCAATCCCATAACGCTTTCCATTATCTGATCTAATATTCCCTGAAACCACACCCGCACAATGGGTCCCATGACCATTGGGATCACGATTCCAATCTTCTCCATCTATGAAAGATTTCCCTTCAATATCTCTTGACAAGAAATCGGGATGAGAGATTTCTAACCCCGTATCAAGAACACAGATATCGACTCCTTTTCCTGTGTACAAAGTGTTTCCTAAGCCAATAGCCTTCAATCCCCATTCCATTTCTACTAAGGGTTTTTGAGGCAATGGTTTATTTATAATATACTTTTCCAGTTCAGTAATTTTATCAGCCAGTTCAACAGATTGTTTTTTAAGCTCATTAATAAGAGCCAATTCATCAGCTGGAAAAAATTCTTTTTCTTTTTCAAAATAAACGATGGGATTAGAATCATTCTTCACCGCACTTTTCAATTGTGCCTCATCCATATTTTCCACCACCAACACACCCAGATTTTTATAAAGAACACCATTATCCTCATCAATGACTTCGTATGAGCGATTTTCTTTTGAAAGATATTCGGATGAAGTAATACTTACCTCCAATTCTTTTTCAATTTTTTTTAGCGAATTGGTTTGTTGATCCTCAAGTAAAACAATATATCGATCTTTTTTCATGGCATTAGTTTTTAAGTCAGTTTCACAAGGACCTTTTCCAAAATAAGGAAAATATCTTCTGAAATCATGGTCAATTTTAGTTTTTTATTAATTCCTACAATCGTCGTATTCTGAGATACAAGCGAAGTCCAGAAAATTTCAATTTTAGCAATAGAATCTAATTGCTTTACTTTATCATCATCTAAAATTCCATTCTGATACAATGAAACCATGAGACCTGATATAATTTCTTCACCATCATCCAGTTTTTTCTGTTCTTTAGTATACATCTCAACTAAAAATTGATGAATACTTTCCATACCATTAAATGAAAACCCCCAAACTAGCTCACGCTTCCCTGTCGCAATTTTCTCCATTTGCACAGGATTGAAGCCTCTTTTTACAGTAGAGATCATATTCATTATTTTCAATACTTCAGACTCATGAGTGGTGTTTCCTTTCGCTCGAAAATATTCCAGAAGTTCATGAAGAAATGTCTCAAACTTAGCATCAAAATCAAATGATTTCGACAAGTAAAGCTCCTGAACTTTATTAAAATTACCTAGAAGAACTTCGATTTTCTGTATCGTATGATGGACAAGTTCCTGCATTATTCAAAAGTTATCTGTTCTATTTCTTTACCATCCTTATCTCTGTACGACACAATTCTTATTCCTTCTTCTTCCATTTCTACATGTAGATTAATGAATAATTTTTCTTTGTCTTCCGAAGAGTTTGTATTCGGATCAATATAAATATTATTCAATTTGGAATTTATAAGACTATATCTATTCAAAACGGTCGTATAAATTTCTTTTAACTCCGTAGATTCAGTTTCATTGGATGTTCCTTCAACAGGTCTCGCCACAGTCATTGTACTTGCGCCATTTCCATTGGAAGAAGTTTTTTTTATATCTGTATTTATAGCTTCAGCTGCCGGGAGTCTACTAATTGATGTACCTCCTACCGCTCTTACGGAGCTTAATACAGTTTTAAAATCTTCAGTCTGAATATTTTTTGTTGTAATAGGCTGAATATTTAATTGCTTTTCCTTATTAACCAAAAGAATTCTTTCGTTCACATCCTGAACAAACTTAGTTTCATCCAACTTAAAATCATAATTTGAATCCGCATCAATATCCGTGATTTTGATAGGAATATCCATTTTGACACTTGGTAAAGAATACCTTGGAACTTTAAAGTACTTTAAATACTCATGTTGTGCATATTCTTTAGCAATAAGAATCGCATTTTCATCCGCCTTTTTACGAGCCTGAATTATCTCGTTGTTGAGATAATTCAGGTAATCTGATAATTTTATCATATCTCGCAAAAGTTTATTGAGCAAGTAATCCAAGAACTTTTTCTAATCCCGCAGGCATCTCATCATTCGTAGCACGTACTTTTACGCCAAGAGAATACTCTTTTTCTACTTTGATACCTGTACTAGAAGTTCTTTTATATGAAACATCCACATTGAATTTCACGGGGCCAAAACCTCCTGAAACACCCGCTTTAATTCCAAATTCATCACTTACATCTTTTGTATATGTTGAGTTCAATTTTACGTTAAAATCAACTTCACAAGTCTCTACTCTGAAACTAGGAACATTTAACAGTGCTATGAAAGGAACAGAAATTTCTACATCCTCTTCAATAGTTGGATCCTCATTAGGGGTATCAGTCTCATTTTTATACTCGGGGTTTGGTACATTTTTCTTATACTTAAACTCTGCCATACGAAGCTTACTTTCATTTCCATCTTGCTCAAATCCCACTTCTTTAATAAAGTTTACAGTACTTACTGAAGCATTAGACTGTGCTTTAACACACGCATCTAAAGGCCCTCCAATAATTTTTGCGAAATCTATACTTCCCAATTCTGCAGCAAAGTCTGCACTCGCAGCATCAGAAGTTTTAAACACCTCATCGTCTGCAGCCATTTTACCTGCAATCATTTTCATAATTTCCGAAGAAGCAGATGAAAATGATTTTTCCCATTTTGCATCATACCCTTTCTTGAAATCATCAATAATAGTTAGTAAGTCTTTGTTACTTAAACCCGCCAGCTCAGATATTTCAATTCCTGAAATTTTTTCATACACTGACGGTGTAATTGTTTTTTCTAACCCTGTTAAAAAGTCAACTAATTCGTTCTTTGTTTTTTTTGTGTGGTTTGCATCCAACACTGATTTTAATGTTTCCATGTTTTTTGGTTTTTGTTTTTTGTTATTGTTAAAACTTTATACTGCAAATCTATATCACTGAAACTTGAAGTACGTCCGTAAAATCACTAAACTTGAACCGTAAAATCACTTAATAAAACACAGATACTTAAAATATAAAAATTTTAATTTGATTTTTTTGCTTTAATCATCGTTTCTAAAGCATCCCACATTTCTTTTGGAATATCCTCAAGCATATTAAATTCTCCTGCACCCTGAAGCCACTCACCACCATCAATGGTTACCACTTCACCATTCATATAAGCAGAATAATCAGAAACCAAATAAGCTGCTAAATTAGCAAGCTCTTGATGTTCTCCTACTCTTCTCAATGGAACTTTTTTTCTCATATCAAATTTTTCCTGAAGATCTCCCGGAAGAAGTCTTTCCCATGCTCCTTTTGTAGGGAAAGGTCCTGGAGCAATAGCATTAAAACGAATTCCATACTTTGCCCACTCTACGGCTAGAGATCTGGTCATTGCCAAAACTCCGGCTTTTGCACAAGCAGATGGAACAACATAGGCAGATCCTGTCCACGAATAAGTCGTTACAATATTGAGGACAGTTCCTGATGTTTTTGAATCAATCCAATGTTTTCCTATAGATAGGGTACAGTTTTTTGTTCCTTTTAGAACAATATCCAAGATAGAATCAAAAGCAGAATGTGTCAATCTCTCCGTTGGAGAAATAAAATTGCCGGCAGCATTATTTAATAATATATCAATTTTACCGAATTCTTTTAGTGTAGCCTCTTTCATTGCTTCCACTTCATCCCAATTTCTCACATCGCAAGCCACACAAAGAACTTTCCCTCCTGTTTCATCTTCTAATTCTTTAGCTGTTGCCTGTAATTTTTCAATATTTCTGGAAGTGATTACTACTTTCGCTCCCAATTCAAGAAAATATTTGGTCATCGCTTTTCCAAGACCACTTCCTCCACCTGTTACAATTGCCACTTTATCCTTTAGCGCTCCTTCACGTAACATCGGTTGTGTATACAAATTCATACATTCTAATTTTGCCTAAAAGTAATAAATATTGACGGTACTCCATTCAAATTATACAATGCCATAAATAATTATTTTTATTTTTAACTAAATTTTATAAAAATACAAGTTTGAAGTACTTTACTTTTCTCTTGTTACCATATTCAATTTCGTGTTCAACTTTAGCCCTAAATAAAAAAGGCTGCAAAAATGCAGCCTCATAATTTTTACTTCTCAATTTCAAAAAGCAGTCGTTCGCCAAATTTTTCGTCATGAATCATTCCATTTTCATAAGCCAAATGTCCATTAACAAAAGTATGGGTTACTTTAGCATGAAAATCCGTTCCTTCAAGAGGACTCCAGCCACATTTGTAAAGGATATTTTCTTTAGCAACCGTCCAATTTTCATTTAAATCAACCAATACTAAATCCGCCTTATATCCTTCTCTTACAAAGCCTCTTTTCTCAATTCTAAAAAGAATAGCCGGATTATGAGACATTTTTTCAACGATTTTTTCTAAAGAAATTTTTCCATTTCTATAATTTTCAAGCATAACAACCAACGAATGCTGAACTAAAGGAGCTCCAGAAGGGCATTTTGTATACACATTCTGCTTTTCTTCCCAAGTGTGAGGAGCATGATCGGTAGCAATTACATCAATTCGGTCATCTAAAAGAGCCTGCCAAAGTCCGTCTTTATCTTTTTGAGTTTTTACAGCAGGATTCCATTTAATTAATCCACCCTTTGTTTCGTAGTCGTCATTCGTAAATGTCAAATGATGCACACAAACTTCTGCCGTAATTTTTTTATCTTTTAAAGGAATATCATTCCTAAAGAGTTCTGTTTCCTTTGCGGTTGATAAATGGAAAACATGAAGCCTTGCTCCTGTTTTTTGAGCTAATTCAATAGCTTTTGAGGAAGATTTATAACATGCTTCTTCACTTCTGATCAAATGATGAAATTTCACAGGAATATCTTCACCATACTCATCCATATATTTTTGAGTATTGGCTTTAATGGTGGCTTCATCTTCACAATGAACCGCAATCAACATTTTTGTATTACTGAAAATATTTTCCAATGTTTCAGGGTTATCCACTAACATATTCCCTGTAGAAGATCCCAAAAACAACTTAATTCCAGGAACATTCCTTGGGTTGGTTTTTAAAACTTCTTCCAAATTATCATTGGTTCCTCCCATCATAAAGCCATAGTTGGCATAAGCTTTTTGAGCCCCTATTTCATATTTATTAGCCAACAACTCCTGGGTCACAGCATTAGGAACCGTATTAGGCTGATCAATAAAACTCGTAATTCCTCCTGCAATTGCAGCTCGAGACTCACTTTCAATATCTCCTTTATGAGTTAATCCCGGTTCACGAAAGTGCACTTGATCATCAATTATACCGGGTAAAAGAAACTTCCCGGAGCCATCGATAATGCGATCTGCCTCTTCAGAAATAGGAGAATCTATTTTAAAAATTATATCATCTTGAATTAAAATATCGCTTTCTACAATTTGTCCTTCATTAACGATTTTTACATTTTTGATTAAGGTCTTCATTTACTTTTTAGATATTAGATTTAGGTATCAGATTGAGACTCCACTCTCTGATATTTTCATTTTTAGCAAAATTAACGTTTATGAATGAATTTAATTATTACTCATAAAAAATCAATTTCTAAATATTTACATTTGCATAAAAATTTCACTTTTTTAAAATCAAAGATTACATCTGAACGATAAAAAATAACTACGGATGAAAAAACTTTTAAACGAAACTATTATCTATGGGATTGGGGCTATTATGCCGAGAATTATTGTTGTATTATTAAATTATTTATTCATTAAAAATATCAACAATAGTGACTTTGCCATTTTCACCAACTTATATGCACTCATTTCATTTATTAATATAGTTTTGTCTTTTGGTTTTGAAACAGCCTATTTTAGATTTTCTTCAGATAAAAATAATGAACAAAAAGTATTTAATACCTCTTTTTGGTTTTTGGCAGGATTATCTACTATTTTTTTAATACTCGTTTTATTATTTAATCAACCTATCGCTAATCTTTTTGGCTATTCTAACACTCCTGAATTTATAAGATGGTTTGCATGGATTGCATTTTTTGATAATCTTTTAGTGATTCCATTAGCGTGGTTTAGATTTCATAATAAGCCCATAAAATACACTGCTATCAGAGTCACTCAAGCGGTATTTCAAACTATTTTTGCCATAGCACTATTCCTGTATGTTCCTCAGGAGTTTTCATTAAAATTAGGCTTAAAAGAAAAAGTTTCTTATCCCTTTTATAGTAATTTAGCAGCAAGTTTTTTAGGGTTTCTCCTAGTTTTACCTATTATTTTAAAAGTAAAATTTCAGTTTTCAAAAGATCTTTTCTTGCAAATGATCAAATATTCTTGGCCGATTATGATTGCAGGCTTAGCCTTTATGTTTAATGAAAATTTTGATAAATTCATTCAAAAATTCATTATAGATGATGCAGATGCGGGTGCTTATGGGGGTTGTTACAAAATGGCCGTTCTTATGACTCTTTTCGTAACAGCGTACAGAATGGGAATTGAACCATTTTTTTTCAAGCAGATGCAAAGCGAAAATGCAAAAGTAACTTACGCAAAAGTAACAGAATATTTTTCTTTTTTTGCCTCAGCAGTTTCTTTGGGAATTATAGCCAATGTTTCTTGGCTTAAACTTTTACTTGTACCCAATAGCTCTTATTGGATAGCATTAAATATCGTCCCTATTATTGTCATAGCCAATTTATTTTTTGGAATTTATTACAATCTTTCAACATGGTATAAAGTAACCGATAGAACTAGAATCGGAACCTATATTTCCTGGACAGGAGCCATCATCACCATTGTTCTGAATCTTGTTCTTTTAAGACAGTACGGATTTATGATTTCTGCATGGGTAACCTTACTCGCCTATTTCATCATGATGATTACCTCCTATTTATTAGGACAAAAATATTATCCCATTCCCTATAGAATAAATAAAATAGCATTTTTCATAGGACTCTTAATCCTATTTAGCTTTATAACAGTCTTTTTCTTCGATTACAATTTTTGGATGGGAAACTTATTATTTTTAGTTTACTCCGGAATTTTAATATACTCTGAAAAAGAGATGTTCCTATCAAAAATTGGCAAAAAATAATTTTTGGTCTTTAATTTGATATTAACCAATCCTATTTTAAAATTAAACAAATATTAAAAGATTATAAATTGATACTATATTAATGGTTTTAATTATTATCTTTAACCCACAAACTAAAATTAACAAACAATCATTAATATAATTCATGAAAATTATTGTTCCGATGGCGGGCCGTGGTTCGAGATTACGTCCCCATACTTTAACTGTTCCTAAACCATTAATTCCCATTGCAGGAAAACCTATCGTACAGAGATTGGTAGAAGACATTGCTAAGGTTGCAGGGGAAAATATTGAAGAGGTTGCTTTTATTATTGGAGATTTTGGTTCTGAAATTGAAAAATCATTACTTAAAATTGCAGAAAAACTAGGCGCAAAAGGAAGTATTTATCACCAAACTGATCCACTAGGAACCGCCCATGCTATAAAATGTGCCGATGCATCTATGCAAGGAGATGTAGTAATTGCTTTTGCAGACACTTTATTCCGAGCCGATTTTCAACTAGATAAAAATTCAGATGGCGTTATTTGGGTAAAAAGTGTGGAAGATCCTTCCTCTTTTGGAGTAGTAAAATTAGATAATTATGGTTTCATTACAGATTTTGTAGAAAAGCCCGAGACTTTTGTATCAGATTTGGCCATTATTGGGATTTATTATTTTAATAGTGCCGAAAAATTGATGCACGAAATCAATTATATTATGGATAATAATATTAAAAATGGAGGAGAATATCAATTAACAACAGCACTAGAAAATCTAAGAACTAAAGGAGCTAAGTTTACTTTAGGAAAAGTTAATGATTGGATGGACTGCGGAAACAAAAATGCAACTGTAGAAACTAATAGTAAAATCCTAGGCTACGAAAAAGAAGCAATGAACGAATATCCGGCTTCAGCTGTAATAGAAAATTCATTAATAATCCCTCCGTGCTTTATTGGTGAAAATGTAAAAGTCTCAAATTCCAAAATAGGACCTGGTGTTTCTTTAGGAAATAACACCGTAATTGTGAATTCAAATATTGAAAACTCTTTGATTCAAGAAAACACAAAAATAAATCATGGTAACCTTTCCAATTCAATGATAGGTAACTCTGCTCAATATTATGGAATTGCAAGAGAAATTTCTTTGGGAGATTATTCCGTTTTAGATTTCCAATCTAAATAAAATTTAGGAAATTATTCTCTATAAATAAAATATATTCAAACCACACAAAATGTTTTGTGTGGTTTGGCGTTAATATTGTACCTATTTTTTAACATTCTAAAAGATAAATACATGAAAAAATGGATCTCAGTACTTATACTGCTTTTTATTGTTACATCTTGTAAAACAAGAAATATCGTTGAAAAAAAAGATGATAATACTAAAATTGACAGCAATACAGTATTAGGCAATGATCAAACTCCGAAAGATGCCAATCAGCCTGTAAGAGATAAACTTGCATTTTATGAACATGTACTTATCCCTCCTCCTTTTGAACAAATAAAAATCAATAGTAAAGTTAATGTAGAAACCGGTAATTTTATTCCGACACTGGACGCTACGATCTATATTGAAAAGGATAAAAAAGTATGGATGAATTTGCAAGCAATCATATTCAATGTAGCACGAGGAATTGCTACACCCGAAGGGATTAAAGGGCAGGACAAAACAAGTAAAACTTATATCGATTCTGATTTTGAATACCTGAACAATCTTCTCAATGTGAACTTTATCGACTATAAATCTGTAGAAAAAATTTTAATGGGTAGAACTTTTGTCAAGATTACTGATTCTGATTTTATACTCACGAAAAATGCCCAAGGATATAAAGTCGTGTCAAATGCCAATCAAAAAATTGTAACCCATGATAAAATCAGGGAATATAAAATCTCTCTTCAATATGATGACAATTACGATTTACTAATGGTTAATTTAAAAGATATTTTATCATCTGATGAATTGGAAATTTCTTATAGCAACTGGGCAGAGTTTAACGAAATTCGTCTACCAAAAAATGTTAAAATAATTATAAAAGGTTCAAAAACCAGTCAAATTTTACTGGAAAATACGAAATTTGACTTTTCGAGGATGGAAACACCGTATTCTGTACCATCTAGTTACAAGAAAATTGAGATTAAATGATTAAAAAAATTAGCTTTTTAATAGGCATTTTATTGTTTGGATTGCAGTATGGGCAGAAAAAAGAACAATTACAAAAACAAAATGCCGAACTTAAAAAACAAATTGCACAAATAAATTCTGACTTAGCTAAGACAAGAAATGAGTCTAAGCTCTCTATAGCATATCTTTCCAACGTCAATAAAAAATTAACGTTAAGAGAAAAAGTATACAATAATACTCAAAAAGAAAAAAGATTTATTGAAGATGAAATTTATCTTCGACAGCTCGAAATAAATCGTCAGAACAGAGAGCTAGTAGTTCTAAGAAAAAACTATGCGAATGTTTTGATCAATGTATACAAAAACAAAGGAGTACAAAATAAAGTTACATTTATTCTATCTTCTAAAAATTTGGGAGAAGCCATAAGAAGAGTTCAATACTTAAAAGAATATTCTGATTATCAAGATAAAAAAGCAGCAGAAATCACAGATGCCGCTGCACAAATTAAAAGAACGATTGAACAAAGAAAAAAATCAGTTCAAGAAAAAGATGTTCTCTTAGTTAATCAACAAAAAGACTTGACTACCATCAACGCAGAAAGAGCACAAAAAGAACAACTCGTTACTGAGTTCAAGAAAAACGAAGCTAAGCTCACAGTAGAACTCAAACAAAAGCAATCTCAATCGAAAGCATTGGAAGGGCAAATTAGATCTATCATTGCTGAAGAAATCAGAATTGCCAAAGCGGAAGCGGAAGCGAGAAAAAAAGCGGAAGCAGAAAAGATACGTTTAGCAAAACTTGCTGCTGAAAGAGAAAAGGCAAGAATTGAAGCCGAAAATAAAGCAAGAGCAGAAGCATTAGAAAGAGAAAGAATAGCTGCGGAAGCGGAAGCTAAAAGAGCAGCAGAACTTGCAGCTAAAAGGGCTGAGGAAGAAAAAAAACGTACCGAAGAAGCCGCAAAAGCAGAAGCTAATTCCCGAGATGAAGCAAGAAAATTAGCAGCAAAAAAAGCAGCCGACGAGGCAGCAGCTAAGGCAAAAGAAGCAGCTAATAAATTGGCTGCTGCAAGAGAAGCGGAATCAGCATTGACTAAAAGAAAGGAAGAAGAGAAAAAAGCAGCCGAATCTAAAGCTATGACTAATTTCGGCGTTTCAACAGTTGCGGGAAGCAATTTTGCTGAAAATAGAGGACGACTCGGATTCCCTGTAGATAAAGGCCAAATAACCCACCGTTTTGGAAGGCAACCTCACCCTGTATTTAAACATATTGTCGAAGAAAATAATGGAATAAAAATCTCAGTTCCTGCAGGTACTCGTACAAAATGTGTGTTTCCAGGATCCGTTTCTTCAGTATTAGCAAATAATGATGGTACAAAAACAGTTATTGTAAAACATGGAGATTATTTCACTATTTATTCTAACTTAGGAAATGTAAATGTTTCTAAAGGTCAACAAGTATCTGCAGGTACCCCAATCGGGACCGTAGCCCAAGATTTTGATGGATCATATACTCTTGATTTTCAAGTATGGAATGGCAGTACACCGGTTGATCCATTAGGTTGGGTTTCTTATTAAAAAAAGCTTAACTTTGCAATAAATATTAGAAAGAAATGAATGCAATCACAATACTTGCCTTATCTTGGCAACATATACTCATCGTAGCAATACTACTGGTATTACTTTTCGGAGGCAAAAAAATTCCGGAATTAATGAGAGGAGTAGGTTCTGGAATTAAAGAATTTAAAGACGCGGTAAAAGAAGACGAAAAAGGTTCTGAAAACAAGACTAATAATAATTCTTCAAGTAACTAAATTTCTTTAGAATTAATGAACTTTACTGAAACTGCATGGAAAATCTTCAATCAATCAATTGAGGATTATCATATGCTCGATAATGTCGATACTCTAATTAATAACCCGTTTGAAAAAGAAAGTTTGGAACGGATTTTGTATGCAAAGAACTGGATTGATACTGTTCAATGGCATTTGGAAGATATAATTAGAGATGAAAATATTAACCCAACTGAAGCTCTTCAACTGAAAAGAAGAATAGATTCATCTAATCAACAACGAACAGATTTAGTAGAATTTATAGACAGTTGGTTTTTTAAAAAGTTTGAAAATATAACTCCTAAGCCTGATGCAAAAATCAACACCGAAACTCCCGCTTGGGCAGTAGATAGGTTGTCAATTCTTGCGTTAAAGGTTTACCATATGTCATTAGAAGCTAATAGAGAATCTGCTTCAGAAGAACATCGTGCAAATTGTAAAGCAAAATTAGATGTACTTCTCATGCAAAAAGAGGATTTATTTACTTCCATTAATCAGTTGCTTACTGATATTGAGAACGGTGCTGTTAAGATGAAAATGTACAAACAAATGAAAATGTACAATGATGAAAGTCTTAACCCAATCCTATATCAAAAGGAGCAACAGAAATGAAAAGACTACTTTTTTTTGGAGTACTTCTCGTAATAACATTTTCTTGTGCAACGGAAAAACTTAATTTTTCTCCGTTGTCCACTAGCTTTTATACTGAAACCAAGGGTCCTAATACAGATAAAGGATTAAAAAAAAGTATTGAAATTAACATAAAAGAGAATGTAACCGCTTCTGAAATATCAAATCTAATAGCCACTTTTCCAAAATTCGAAAATAATAGCTTAAATAATGAAGTAACAAACTTGAAATACAGTCTTCAAAACTATTTGTATGCTATCGAAGCTAGTAATATTGCAGGAAAAGACAGATCCATTAAAGACTTCGAAAATTCATATAGAAAAATTCAAAAGCTAAGACGAAACCTAGATAAGGATGATGATGAAATATTAAATAGATATTTAGTCCGGTTAAAAACCAACATCTCTGTTATCGAAAGCTCTATAAAAAGAAATTAAAAATTCGATTATTCATGATTAAAACTCAGGCGGAAGCTAATGTTCCCACAGAACACGGCACTTTCCGAATGATTGCCTTTTCTGAAAACGAAAACGATTGGATGCCTCACATGGCTATTATTGCAGAAAATACAGATTTTTCAAAGCCAGTGAATGTACGTTTTCATTCAGAGTGTATTACAGGAGAGGTTTTCCATTCAAAAAAATGCGAATGCGGTCAGCAGCTAGATGCTGCCATGAAATATATCCATGAAAATGGAGGGATAATAATTTATCTTCGACAGGAAGGGAGAAATATTGGTATTATCAATAAATTAAAAGCATACTCTTTACAGGAAAAAGGCCTCGATACTGTAGAAGCCAATCTACAACTAGGACTTCCAGCAGATGATAGAAACTTTGGGGTAGCTATTGACATCCTTAACTTATTAGAGGTAAAAGAAATTAATCTTCTTACCAATAATCCTGAAAAAGTAAAGTATGTAACGGAAAGTAATATTCATTTGAATTCAAGAGTTCCATTACAAATTCCTCCTAATGATATTAGCCGCGATTATTTAAAAACCAAAAAGGACTATTTCGGTCATTTATTGGATGATAATGATACTTAATAAAAATAGTTCGGCATAAACCGAACTATTTTTATTTAAAATCTTTCATATTCATACCCTATGAGTTAGATTTTTAAGCGTTTTTTTCCTGTGGTTTTAGAATTATTGTTTTGTAACCGTCCAGCTTCCACCAATATTTTGCTGTTTCCAAGTTCCTGACTTAGTTTCTAAGCTACCATATAATCTAAACCCTGAAATAGGTGACGGAGATGGATTTAAAGCACCACTCCCTCCTCCTAAAAGACTCGTAAAATAGGTTTCTTCTATATTGCCATTTACCAATCTGATAACCTCTATGTTTCCACTTTTGGAAACATTTAAGATGATTGTTCCATTCATACCTCCTATATAGCTACCCACCCATTTCCCTTGATATGGAGAAATATAGTTATTTTGGGCATCATAAAGATACATTTCGTCAACTATATAGCTACATGAAAACATTGGAGACAACATAGTTATCATTAAAAATATAATGTTAATTTTTTTTATCATTGAATTGTATTTATTTTGCTACCATGCCACTTTCCATTTTTCTTCACAATACCATACATCAAAACTTTAAATTCTTGAGGTTTCTTTAATGCACTCGGAGATGCATTTGGGCTAACGTGACCATCATCACCTATTGAAAATCCTATTTGGAATCCCCAATCAAAAGTTTTCTCAACATTATTTACATTATACTTATTTTCATAATATGTCTTCTGTACTAATAACTTACCTAATGGAACAGCATTATAGGAATAAGTAATATTATTATCTGGTTTTGGCTGCCCTGTTGAAGTAGCAAAACTTTCAACCTTTTTCACCACGTTTTCCCAAAACATTTTATTAAGATAATTATAGGAGAGTTGCCGATTCCCTTCTTTAAGTGCAGAATAAATTCCTTTATCAACAATAGGATTACTTGAAGAAAAATTAAGTGGTATAATATCTTCTATATAATAGTTATCTTGAAATATTTTAGGATACCCCGAAGTACTAAAACCTTTCATTGAAGAAAGCCCCGGATTAAGATAATCTTGCATCCAAAAAACATTTGCATCAAATTGATATCTATTATTATTGTTATAAATAGTGGTTATTCTGTTGCTTGCAGGAGGGGGATTAAAATATGATGAGTAATCATAATAAAAAGTTGCTCCTATTACACCTAATCTAATTTCATCAGCTTTTTCTTTTCTCCATAATCCAGTCCATCCTTTATATTGATGCTTAACCTTTACCCCCAAATTATATACTAAATAGTAGTTATAATTATAAGCCTTGGTTTTAACTCTACGATTTTCTTCATATCTATCAACACACATATTTGAATCTCCGAATAAACTTTGTAACCAAGTGTTATAGGTGGTACAGTTTTGAAGATTGTTTATAAAATTTAGCATTTGGGTACTTGAGGTCCCTCCTGCACTCTCAAATCCTCCGCTATAAGTATTTCCTGTTTGCCCTGAGCCACCGCTGCTTCCACCCGTATTGCCAAACCCACCACTATAAGTGTTTGTTCCTCTAAAATACTCAATGGAACTATTATTTCCTAACGAAATTTTTTCTCCCGCAGGCAAGCTTTGAATATAGGAGATTTTAATATTATCACTAGTAGGATATAATAGATTATCTGATATTTGTTTTACTTCTAAATACTGTTCTAAAAGCTGATAGTTTTGAATATCTACAATAAACAAACCTACATCAGTATATTTATAAATTTTATTTGCAACTTGAATCTCAGCATCACTATTTAAAAATGCACCATAAGCATCATCTCCCACTAATTCTTCTAAATCATCAATATCCTCTTCAATCATATCATTACTATCTATTTTAGCATTGGCACTTTTTGAAGCCATAAATCTTTTGTTAAGTCTTAAAAGTTGAATCCTTTGAGCAACTTTAGACGCAATTTTTTTTTCATTTTTCTGTGTTATTATTGGTCTAAGAGAAATAATATCTTTTTCATCAATATAACCAGCAATTACTTCATCTTCCGCATCTTTAAACTTATCATAAGTAAGCTGAAGCGATTCTTTATTTGGAAAATATAATCTACCATTATTAACTATCCCTTCAGAAATAATGGGATTGCTTCTATCTGCATTATCAACTAGCAAATCCTCTCTACAAGAAATAGATAACATAAGAGAACTCAAGACAAAAGTTCTTACAATTGTTTTTATCATTAAATGTTTTTTTACTCTGCAAAAATATTTTTTTTAATAAGTATTTCAAAGCTTTGAAATACTTATTAAAAAAGCACCTTCCAAATACATTACATTTTTTAAAGTATAAAAAAATATTTGAGAAAGAATTTGATATATACATTATATAATAATAGAAAATTTTCATTTATGAATAAAAAGCAAACAAACACATTAATTTAAATTATAAATT
>NZ_CACVBR010000012.1 GCF_902728265.1 Chryseobacterium potabilaquae | reverse complement strand
CAATCATAACTATGTAATGGTTAAAAATAATAAAAAGTGAGTTCCGAAAAATTTCTTGAGCTGTAAGAGCTCTAAATTTTCCAGAATAACTTTTTAACTTACACAGTTAGTGAGACACTACCTTATATACATCTAACCGCAACAATGAATTCTTACGCCAGATTGGACTTTTATTAATTATTCAGTATCATACTTACTGACTACTTTTTGAGTAACACCAGAACTGCTGAAACCTCCATCATGGAAAAGATTTTGCATCGTTACTTTTTTAGTAAGATCAGAGAAAAGAGTGATACAATAGTTGGCACAGTCAAGGGCAGTAGCATTTCCTAATGGAGACATATCTTCAGCATATCCTAAGAACCCTCCGAATCCTTTTACACCACTTCCTGCAGTGGTAGGAGTAGGTGATTGAGAAATAGTATTAACACGTACTTTTCTTTCTCCCCAATAATTTCCGAATGTTCTTGCAATACTTTCCAAATAAGCTTTATTATCTGCCATATCATTATAGTCAGGGAATGTTCTTTGAGCTGCAATATAGGTAAGCGCTAAAATACTTCCCCATTCATTCATGCAATTTTTTTCCCAAGCTACACGCATTACTTTATGGAAAGAAACGGCAGAAACATCCCAACCTTTTTCTAACCAGTCATAGTTCATGTCAGTATAATGTTTTCCTTTTCTTACATTTATAGACATTCCTATAGAATGAAGAATGAAATCAATTTTTCCGAATTTTGCCACAGCGGCATCAAAAAGTTTTTCAAGATCTTCAATTGAAGTGGCATCAGCACCTACAACTTCGGACCCTGTTTTTTCAGCTAAAGAATTAAGTTCTCCCATTCTCATGGCAATAGGAGCGTTTGATAAGATAAATTCAGCGCCTTCTTCATGACATCTTTCTGCCACTTTCCATGCGATTGATTGTTCATTAAGGGCACCAAAAATAATTCCCTTTTTGCCTTTAAGTAAACCGTATGACATATTCTTTTAATGTTTATTATTATACAAATGTAGCAATATTTGTGTTTACCACATAATAAAAAACGGAGCCATTTTATGTAAGGCTCCATTTTTGTGAAAATATTTATATAACGGTATTTTTAATTAGTTTTTTTGTTCCATTCTGCTTTTACATCTTCTGCGGCATCTTTAGTTTTTTCCCAAGCATCATTGGCTTTATCTTTTATATCCTCCCAAGTTTCAGCAGCATTCGCTTTTACTTTGTCGAACCAGTCTTCTCGCTTGGCTTCTTGATCTTTTTCTTTTTTCTCATTGATATAGTCTCTTGCTTTATCGGCGAGATCATTAATTTTCCATTTGACATTATCAGCTGCATTTTTTAAAGAGTTTTCTGTCTTATTTACAGCATCGTTCGCCTTATTATACTCTGAATTATTCATAATATTAATATTTTATGGTTATTAAATAATCAACAATAACCATTCCTAAATTTCTTATGTGTTGTTAATCTTTTCATAAACTTTTGTTAGAAATATCCGAAAACAATTTTATCTTTATAATAATATAAAATCATATAGTATGGAAAAAATAAGGTGTGGATGGTGTGAGAAAGATGATCTTTATCGAAAATATCATGATGAAGAATGGGGTAAGCCTATTTATGAGGATAAAATGATTTTTGAGTTTTTAGTTCTTGAAAGTTTCCAAGCAGGGTTGAGTTGGTATACTATTCTTACTAAAAGAGAAAATTTTAGAAAAGCATTTGATCAGTTTGATTATAATAAAATAGCTCAATATTCAGATAGAAAAATTCAGGAATTGATGCAAGATTCAGGAATAATTAGAAATAAACTCAAGATTTTAGCAACTGTTAATAATGCGCAAAAGTTTATAGAAGTTCAAAAAGAATTTGGAAGTTTCTCTCAATATATTTGGAGTTTTGTCAATGGAAGTCCTATAGATAATATGCCTAAGATGTTAAGTGACGTTCCTGCTACGACTGAAATTTCAGATAAATTATCAAAAGATCTTAAGAAAAGAGGATTTAAATTTATGGGATCAACGGTAGTGTATGCTCATATGCAAGCAACAGGAATGGTGAATGATCACCTTGAAAATTGTCTGACCCGAGTGTAGACTAATATAGATAAGAGTATATAAATAATGAAAAAGGGATTCCAATGTTGAAACCCCTTTTTTATATTATGGAATGATTCTTTCTAATACCCAGTTGATGAGGTTCTTTTCAGACGCATGGTGATCTGCAGAAAATTCTCCTCTTCTTCTATTGGCAATCACATTATTTACCGTAATGGCTTTATGACCTAATAGTTTTGAGAGTGCATAAATGGCAGACGTTTCCATTTCAAAATTAGTAACGCCAAGATCATTTAATGTTTCCAAGAACTTATCATCGATGGCTTTTAGACGAAGTTGTCGTCCCTGTGGAGCATAGAACCCCGGAAAAGTTGCTGTATTTCCAAGATACGTAGCATCTTTATAATAATGAGATATATCTTCTGCCCAATCTGAGAAATAAAGCATAGGCTTAATCTTTTCATACGGTGAATTGGCAAGGAAATGTTTAGAAAATTCATTTTCAAATTTGTAATCCTGATAAAAATGCATCAGCCCATCCAATCCCACAACATTTTGGGTTACAAGCATATTATCTACTTGTATATCAGGATTTACACTACCACATGTACCCATTCTGAAAAGTTCTAAGGAAGTATGCTTTGTTTTAAACTCCTTATTTTTCAGATCAATATTGACCAACGCATCAAGTTCATTCATTACGATGTCAATATTTTCTGTTCCAATTCCGGTAGACATTACGGTGATTCTTTCGCCACGCAATGTTCCCGTATGGGTATAAAATTCTCTTTTATTTTTTTTGATTTCAACCTTATCGAAGTATTTTGAAACCTTAGGGACTCTGTCCGGGTCACCCACAAGAATGATTTTGTTAGCAATATCTTCAGGTAGAAGATTTAAGTGATATACACTTCCGTCATCGTTCAGAACAAGTTCTGAATCTGCAAGTTTATTGAGCATAATATATTTTTATAATTTAATGAATTTAGAATATTTTCTTTCTCTATTGGGAAAAGAGGTTTGTGTATTGACGTATATTGCTGAAAAAAAGCCAATAAAAAACTGATTACCATAATGAATGGTAATAATTTAGACTTCCTATTAATATGAAATCGTTGATTGTGTATCATTTTAATTCTACCCAAATACCTCTCCTCATCTTAATTAAAATAGTTTTTAGAATTTTCTGGTATAATGAATTTAGTTTTGAGGGCTAAAATTAATAAAAATTACCTTAAATAAAATATAAACATAACTTAATTAAAACTTAAAGTTAAAATAATATGTTAATGATAGTTTTGCTACAAAAAAATCATGAGATTATATTCGTTATGTATAGTGGTTGTATTGATCGCATTGGCCGTCATGTCATTTAATCCTCCTTATAAAGGAATTAAAGATAGGAGTGTTTTGATTAATAGTGGTTTAAGTGATTTTAAAATGAAGCTTGATCAATTAAAAAGAGATGCTTATCAATTTTCAGAAGACAAAATTTCACTTGAAGATTTACAAAATTCATTAAGTACAACTAGAAGATCCTATAAAGAAATAGAGTTTTATATTGCCTATTATTATCCTGAGTTTGCCAAAACCCATCTTAATGCAGCTCCTTTATTTCATTTGGAGGCAGCAGGTACTTCCGCATATACATTACCTCCAGAAGGATTACAGGTATTGGATGAATTGATATTTTCTGAAGAAGCCTCTAATAATAAGGAAAAGATAAAAGAAATAACAGCCTTTTTGTATAACAGCTATGCTAGTTTTTATTTACACTCAACAAAAAATGGATTAAGTAAAGGAAATAATAAGACATTACCTCTCCGCATTGAGTTAATAAGAATATATACATTAGGGATAACAGGTTTTGACACACCTGGATCATTACATATTTCGGAAGAGGCAAGCCACGCGCTTTTAGGCATTAAAAAATATATAAATGATGATCTCTATTTTAAAAATTATAATATACAAAAAGCCAATGTCATCTTATCCGAAAGTATATTATATCTATCCAAAAATACAAACTTTGAGACGTTCGATAGAATAGAGTTTTATAAAAAATATATTCAGCCTTTATATGAAGAATTCGGAAATTGGGATGGGAGGCCGGATGACTTAAGAGAATTTTCCGGTTGGAATGTAACGAATAAAAATTTTTTTAGTAGTGATTTCCTTGATCCTTATTTCTATACTTTATTGCAATCAGGTGACAATACACCGGAAATGAGAAGTTTAGGAAAGAAAATTTTTTATGATCAAAATATAAGTGATAATCAAAAAATGAGCTGTGCAACATGCCACTTACCTGAAAATGCGTTTACGGATCTGAAGATGAAGTCACAAAGTAATATACAAGGAAAAACGGTAATAAGAAATTCTCCATCATTGTATAATGCTGTTTTTGCTAAACGATTTTTTTATGATATGCGTGCATTTTATTTAGAACAACAAGTAGAACATGTGATCTATAATGAGCAGGAATTTAATACGAGCTATGAAAATATTATTAAAAAACTAAAAGTTATCCCCGAATATAAAAAGGCATTTAAATCCAATTTTTCCAATGGTAAAATTAATAGAGAAAATTTTTCTAAAGCACTTAGTTCATATGTAGCATCATTGTATTCTTTTGAAAGCGATTTTGATCAATTTATGAGAAATGAGAAAGAGGTCTCTGAAGATGTTAAAAAAGGATTTAATTTATTTATGGGGAAAGCCAACTGTGCTACTTGTCATTTTGCGCCTCACTTTTCGGGCTTGGTTCCCCCGTTTTTTAATGAGAATGAATCTGAAGTGTTAGGAGTAACCAAAAAACCTCTTAATCAAAAACCAATTGAACTCGATGCAGATTTGGGAAGAGTGAATAGTCCGGTAAAAAAAGAAAATTCTTGGATCTACGAAAATTCATTTAAGACCATGACAGTTCGAAATATTGCCCTTACAAGGCCCTATTTTCATAATGGGGCATTCAATACCCTAGAAGAAGTACTGGAGTTTTATAATGAAGGGGGAGGTGAAGGGATCGGCTTACCAATGAAAAACCAAACATTACCACCAGATAAATTGAATCTAACGAGCCTAGAGATTAAACAGATTATCGCATTCTTGAATTCATTGACTGATATTAGTAAAACAAAAGAGAATTAGAAAATAAGGAGAAGTAGCTGTTGTATAAAATTAAAATGTACTCTTAACAATAAGTTAATCCTCTTAACATTGAATTTTAGATTAATTAATATTTCCAAATATTTATTTAAAATACTATTAATAGATGGTTCATGACAAAAAAATAGTTTTGCAACGTATAATAAACTATACTAGACATGAAGAAAAAATTACTATCAGTTGCAGCTCTTATGCTGATCTCGAATTCTGTATTTCAAGCACAGACTTTTATTTTTAATAAAAACTCTTCTTGGAGCTACAAAGACAATAATCAGGCTCAACCCGATCAATGGAAAGAAAAGACCTATGATATTTCGTCATGGTCTGTGGGAAATGGACCTTTAGGCTATGGAGATCCTGTAAATACAACCATTAATACCGGACTTTTAGCTGCTTATTTTGCCAAAGATATCAATGTTAACCTTGCTGATCTTACCGATACAATGGAATTAGGTATCATGAGAGATGACGGTATTGTCGTATATCTTAATGGAGAAGAAATTGTAAGAGATAATTTACCGGCTGGTACTATTACATTTAATACGCCATCAAGCACAATTATAGATGGAGCAGCAGAAAGTGTATATACTATTTTTACTATTCCAAAATCAAAGTTTGTCAATGGATCTAATAGACTTTCTATTGAGTTACATAATAGAAACGGAACGAGCTCTGACTTAAGAGTGGATGCTTATCTTAAAACAGTAAATAATACAGCCACTCCAGTGCCTTGTAATGCAAATCATATTAGCTGTTTTACCTCAATTGTTCCCACTGTACAAACCGGTAAGTTAATTATTCCTGAAGAGCACCGGTATCAATTGATTCTTAAAGAAGGAGATAATTATACAGAAGGGGGAGGTTTAGTAGGAGGACAGAATGATTTTACAGGATATGTGGCTAAAAATGCAAGTAGTACGGATGGATATCTTTCTGTAAATCATGAAACGAATCCAGGAGGTGTTACTATGGCAGAAATTAATTATAATACTTCTACGAAACTTTGGCAGTTAACGAAATCTAGGGCAGTTAGCTTTTCAGCACCAAGTTTAGTACAAACTATAAGAAACTGTTCGGGAGGTGTTACTCCTTGGGGTACTATAGTAACAGCAGAAGAACAAACAACGTCGAGTGATGTCAATGCAGATGGCTATAAAGATTATGGTTGGCTAGTGGAAATTGACCCTGTAACGGCTCAGGTAATTACTCAAAACACAGACGGCTCTAAAGGAAAGCTTTGGCAAATGGGTATTATGAATCATGAAAATGTAGTTGTCAATAACTTAGGAACAACAGCCTATTACGGAGAAGATGGAGGAACTCATATGGTATATAAATATGTTATGGATACTCCCAATAATCTTTCTTCAGGAAATTTGTATGTATTAAAATTAGATCAGGGATTAAGTGGAGGAGATCCGGTAGGAACAACAGCAACTTGGATTCAGGTTCCGAATAAAACAAAAGCAGATCAAAATAATACATCATCTTTAGCAGCTTCATTAGGAGGAACATCTTTTAATGGAGTGGAAGATGTCGAGATCAGCCCAATTGATGGAAAAGTATATTTTACCGCTAAAGGTCTAAATAAAGTATACCGTTTAAAAGATGATGGATCTACTGCTTCTCAGGTGGAAACTTTCGTAGGAGGACTTTCTACGGTATATTCATTCGAAACACCACAAGGTACTAAATCTGAAGCTTGGGGAGATGGAAATGATAATCTTACTTTTGATGAATTGGGAAATCTTTGGGTATTACAAGATGGAGGGAAAAACTATATCTGGGTAATTGCTCCGGATCATACACAAGCTAATCCTAAAGTAAAGCTTTTTGCTTCCATGCCAGCCGGAGCTGAACCAACAGGGCTTACATTTACACCTGATCATAAATTTGGTTTCTTCTCTATTCAGCATCCTGATTCTACGATTATGACAGATGTGGATGCCACGGGAAATACCATAGATTATAGAGGTAAATCTGCGACGATAGTCATTGCCCTAAAAAATAACTTGGGAAGTTCGGGATCATTAGGTACGATTGAAAACCAAAGCATTGAAAACACAGTGATGGTTGCTCCGAATCCCACTTCAGGAATGGTAAAAATCAATTCACCGAAAGGACTAAAAAACATTTCAGTAACGGCTTATAGTCTTGATGGGAAAATTGTTTATACAAAAACATTCTCGGGGCTTAGCACCTCTTTAGATGTAGATTTTACTTCGCAGCTTGAAGCTTCACGTATATTAGTGCTGAATATTGAAGCGGAAGGAGGGTTCCAAAAAACAATAAAACTTTTAAAAAAATAATTGATAATATAGTGAGCTACCGATGTTGGGTATCGGTAGCTTTTTTCTTGATATGAAAAAATTATATTCTAGCCTTTTCCTTTTATTTCTCTGCTATGTACAAGCACAGATAGACCCTGTAAAATATCCTACTTATACTTCTATTGATGATGCCTTGAAAAGTAGGGAAACAGTCTATAGTATGAGTTTTAGAGATAAAGGATTATTTAACGTTCCGCCTCAGATTGAAAAGTTAAATGCTATTTTCTTTTTAAATCTTATGGGCAATAAATTGGAAAAAATTGATGAGGT
Source organism: Chryseobacterium potabilaquae (assembly GCF_902728265.1). Lineage (GTDB taxonomy): Bacteria > Bacteroidota > Bacteroidia > Flavobacteriales > Weeksellaceae > Chryseobacterium > Chryseobacterium potabilaquae. The sequence continues at coordinate 84,170 of NZ_CACVBR010000012.1, read as the reverse complement.
TATATTTTCGTTGAAAGAATTGGAGATTTTAAATCTCAATGAAAATAGTATTAAGTTTATTCCCGATAATATTGGCAAACTTAAAAAACTAGAAAGCCTGTCCATCAATTTAAATAGTTTGACGAGCATTAATTCTAATCTTGTGCAGCTCCAAAAACTAAAAGTAATTCACCTCGACGCTAATAATTTGAGTATTTTTCCTAAAGCACTCATGTTAATTCCGAGTTTGGAAGAAATTAACTTACAAGGAAATCAAATTAGTTTCATATCGGATGAGTTGGACCAAATTACTCAGTTGAAATCGTTGAATTTATCCTCGAATCAAATGCATGATATTGAAAATGTACGATTTCCCAATCAGTTAAAATATCTTGAATTACAACAAAATACCATTGTAAAACTACCAGATAATATATTTCGATTAAGAAAATTAGAGTTTTTAAATGTCAGTCAGAATGGGATTAAAGAAGTGTCTCCTAACGTAAAGAAGCTGAAAAATATAGTCAGTATGAATTTAGCTCATAATAAACTGAAAGATCTTCCCAGAGAAATTTCGCAATTGAAAAATCTTAAAACATTAATTCTTACCGGAAATCCGATGGAAAATACAACGATTGAAAAACTAAAATTATTAATTCCTCAAACGCAAATTTATTTTTAATTTATCCGCCGACTCTTTTAGTTTTATATCCCATTTCCTTAAGGATATCCATTATTTTATCACGATTATCTCCCTGAATGATAATAGTTCCATCTTTCTCAGAACCACCAATTCCCAGGGTGGTTTTAATTTTTTTTGAGATTTTTTTTAATTCTTCTTCACTCCCTTCCCAACCTTCAACAATCGTTACAGGTTTTCCATTTCGCCCTTTTTTTTCAAACTTACAAACCAAAGGTTCTTTCTGTTTAAATTCATCTTGAGGCATTTCAAAATCCTGCTCTTCATGTTCAGGAAAAAGATTTTTTAGTTGATCTCGTAAATCCATATTACAAAATTAAAATAATAATCAATACCTAAAAAACAAAAATAAACAACATTTTATACTTTTAATTCGTTACAAGGAAAGATGTGATATATTTGAAATATGAAACTAAAAACTAATAACTTCATGATTGTAGCCATGTTAGCTTGTGGGCTAATGAGTGGGCAAACCAACTTTTCTGATAATCCTTTACATGCTGTGTTTGAAACAAAAGATACGGAAAGTTTTTGGAGAGCTTTCGATAGGATAGAAACCTCTAAAGAAAACCCTTTTAACGAGTATATTAAAAATGGAAGTCTGGGAGTCCAAGGCTTTGTGCCTTTTAGAATAATGAATGCTGATTCTTTATATACAACAGTAAAAAGAAGAAAAGAAGACTATATAAAAAGCAGGAATGTATTATCGGAAGTTTCGTTAAAGGAAAAAAGAATCAAAGCGATTTACAGTGCATTAAAGTATTGGTATCCAAAAGCAACATTTCCACCTGTATATTTTGTATATGGACGATTTAATTCAGGAGGGACTGTATCTAAAGATGGAATTATTATAGGAACAGAAATGCTTACAGATCTTAATGGTATTACAGGCCTTATCACTCATGAACTTATTCATTTCCAACAAGGCATACAAGGTGATGATACATTATTGAAGCAATCATTAACAGAAGGAGGGGCTGATTTTTTAGGAGAATTTATTTCCGGAGAAACGATCAATTCGAAACCATTTCAGTATGGCGAAACTCACTCTGCTCAACTTTGTAAAGAGTTTATCACTAAATTGAAAGGAAATGATTATCAAGATTGGTTATATGGAACCAGTAAAAAAGATGATAGACCCAACGATCTAGGATATTGGATGGGCTATAAGATTGTGGAAGCTTATTTTAATAAACAATCAGATAAACATCAAGCCATAGATCATATTCTTCATATTCAAAATCCATTTTTATTTTTAAAAGAAAGTGGTTTTCTTGATTCTTATATTCAGGAATATGTGAATGGAAAGAATATAAAATTTGATGATTTTTTTAAGGAATATTCTGATGAGGTGCATGAAGTAACTTTTCTCGTGAGTGTGCCTGATAAAAATGATGAGGTTTATATTACAGGAAATCAACCAGAACTTGGCAATTGGAATCCGTCTTCCATTAAGATGAATAGAAAAGGAAATAAAGAGAGAAGCATTACATTAAAAATACATCTCCCGGCTCAGCTGAAATTTACGCAGGGGACTTGGGATAAAGAAGCTGATATAAAAGATGGAGAAAAGGGACAAAATATTAGAATCGAAAATATTAAATCAAAAAAGCTTTATTATGAAATTAAGGATTGGTATAAAAACTAGTACTCCTATTGAATTATTAAAGAGTATACTCAATTGATTTTTACAAAGAAATTTAAGAGAAATTTAATTCTTTCAAATTCTTCAATTCATTTCAAATTAAATAAATTTGTAATACAAAAGTTTTACAAAATGTCAAAAAAAGCAATATTGGCGATCCTTGATGGATGGGGATTGGGTATGAATCCGGACGTTTCAGCAATTGATAAAGCCAATACACCATTTATAGATAGTTGTTATAAAAAATTTCCCCATACAACGCTTGAGGCAAGTGGTTTGGCGGTTGGACTTCCTGCCGGGCAAATGGGGAACTCAGAAGTGGGACATATGAATTTAGGGGCAGGGAGAGTCGTTTATCAGAATCTTGTGAAACTGAATATGGCCGTTGAAAATGGTACGTTAGGTCAAGAAAAAGTGATTCAAGATGCCTTCGAATATGCTAAAAGAGAAAACAAAAAAGTACATTTTATAGGGTTGGTTTCTAATGGGGGAGTACATTCACATATTAATCACTTAAAGGGATTACTGACTGCGGCCGGTGAATTTGGACTTCATGAAAATGTTTTTGTTCATGCTTTTACAGATGGTAGAGATTGTGATCCACATTCGGCAATTGATTTTATCGAAGATCTTCAGCAACATATGTTGAGAACTACAGGGAAATTGGCAACGATTGTAGGAAGATATTATGCGATGGATAGAGATAAAAGATGGGAACGTGTAAAGCTGGTTTATGATGCTTTAGTAGAGGGAGTAGGACTTCAAACCACAGATTCTTTATCCGCTATTAAATCATCATATAATGAGAGTGTTACAGATGAGTTTATTAAGCCCATTGTTTTGGTTAACACCACGGAAACAGGAAATGTAGTCCCGGTAGCAAAAATCACAGATCAAGATGTGGTCATTTGCTTTAACTTCCGTACAGATAGAGGAAGAGAAATTACAGAAGTTCTTTCTCAGCAAGATTTCCCGGAGTTTTTCATGAGAAAATTAGATCTTTATTATGTTACTTTAACAAATTATGATAAAACATTTCAGAAGGTACATGTAGTTTTTGATGAAGAAGTTCTTCAAAATACAATGGGAGAAGTATTGGAAAGGAATGGCAAAACACAGATAAGAATTGCCGAAACAGAAAAATATCCTCATGTTACATTTTTCTTTTCAGGAGGTAGGGAAGAAGAGTTTAAAGGAGAAAAGAGGTTGTTATGCCCAAGTCCGAAGGATGTTCCTACCTACGATTTAAAACCAGAAATGTCAGCATATGATATAGTGAATGCTATTGTTCCCGAATTAGAAAATGAAACAGCCGATTTTATTTGCCTAAATTTTGCCAATACAGATATGGTAGGGCATACCGGTGTTTTTGGCGCAGCGGTAAAAGCAGCAGAAACAGTTGATAAATGTATAGAAAAAGTGGCAATGACTGCCTATGATTATGGGTATGCCGTTTTCATCTTAGCAGATCATGGAAATTCTGATGTGATGATTAATCCTGATGGGACTCCCAATACTCAACACTCTACCAATTTAGTTCCATTTATTGTGATGGATAAAGAACATACCTGGAATCTTACTCCAGGTAAGCTGGGAGATGTGGCTCCTACTATTTTGAAAGTAATGGAAATTATGATTCCGGAGATCATGACAGGGGATATACTGACGAGTTAGAAAAATACATAATATTGTTAAAAAAATACCGTTATTATACTTAGTAACGGTATTTTTTAATCACTTGTCATAAAAAAATTACAAGGCTATATTATGTTTAAAATAATAAATTAGTTATATATTTGTTAAATATTAAAATTTAAAAATATAAAATGTATCAAAAACTCGTTAGGAAAGAAGTCATGGGAATTCTGGAAAAAGAAGTAAGTTCTTTTCTAGATAAGTTTTTAACACCAATTGAAAAAATTTGGCAACCTTCTGATATGTTACCAGATCCTTCAAACGAAAGTTTTAGATATGATTTAGAAGAAATTCAGACCTTTGCCCGCGAGATGCCTTATGATTTATTTGTAACATTAATCGGAGATTGTATTACAGAAGAAGCCTTACCGTCGTATGAATCCTGGCTTATGGGCGTGGATGGAGTCAATCAAGAAGAAAAAGTAGGCTGGGCAAACTGGGTAAGAGCTTGGACCGCAGAAGAAAATAGGCATGGAGACCTCCTCAATAAATATCTTTATCTATGTGGTAGAGTGAATATGAGGGAAGTAGAAATTACTACCCAATATTTGATAAACGATGGTTTTGATTTAGGAACCAGTATGGATCCTTACAGAAATTTTATTTATACTAGTTTCCAAGAAACCGCAACCAATATATCGCATAGAAGAGTAGGAACATTGGCCAAGCAATGCGGAAATGGAAAGCTTGCTAAAATGTGTGGTGTGATTGCTGCTGATGAAGCGAGACATGCTAAAGCATACAAACATTTTGTTACAAAAATTCTTGAAATAGATCCTTCTGAAATGATTCTTGCTTTTGAGGATATGATGCGTAAAAAAATTGTGATGCCAGCTCATTTAATGAGACAGTCCGGCCAAAAAGCAGGAGAGCTTTGGGGACATTTTTCGGATGCTGCTCAAAGATGTATGGTATATACGGGGCAGGATTATATTAATATTCTGAAAGATTTATTAGACGATTGGAAAATAGAACATATTAAAGGACTGACAGAAAAAGCGGAAAAAGCTCAGGAATATTTGATGAAATTACCGGGAAGATTACAAAAGATTACAGATAGAGTTTCTACTCCGGATCTACAGTTTCAATTCAACTGGGTTAAAAGTTAATTAAGGGCTATCATAAAATTATAAAAGTAAGAGTGCTAATTATTTTGGCACTCTTTTTATTTGTATCTTTGCAATTCTAAAATGGATTCGATATGATAAATAGTAAAAAAATTGCGGTTGATTTTGACGGGACTATCGTGGATGATGCTTATCCGGCAATAGGAAAGCCTAAGATTTTTGCTTTTGAAACATTGAAAAGATTACAAAGTGAAGGATATAGACTCATTCTTTGGACATACAGGCATGGAAGATCTTTAGAAGAAGCTGTTGAATTCTGCAAAAAAAACGGTATTGAGTTTTATGCAGTGAATTCAAGCTTTGAAGGAGAAGTTTTTGACTCTGAAACACAATCGAGAAAATTGGATGCAGATTGGTTTATTGATGATAGAAATTTAGGAGGATTTCCAGGTTGGGGAGAAATCTATAATATCATTCAGGATAGAATAGAATTTCGAGTAGAAGGCAAAGAAGTGTTGGCTTACTCTAAACTTAAAAAAGAAAAGAAAAGAGGATTATTCTGGTAAGAATAATCTAGCATCTAAACCTTATTAAATGTACTAACTTCTTTAGTATATAAAATTAATGATTTAGATGATAAATTATATAATATGATTCAGTTAAAAACGATAGAAGAGCTTCGTTTAATGAAGCAAAGTGCACAGTTGGTTTCAAAAACATTAGGGTTATTAGCAAAAGAAATTAAACCCGGAATCACGACTTTGCACTTAGATAAAATGGCGTATGAATTTATTAAAGATCATGGTGCAGAACCTGCATTTTTAGGATATGGAGGCTTTCCTAATTCTTTATGTATTTCTCCAAATGATCAGGTCGTTCATGGAATTCCCAATAAAGAAGAAATAAAAGAAGGAGATATTCTTTCTATTGATTGTGGTGTTTTTCTCAATGGTTTTGTTGGAGATCATGCCTATACTTTTGAGATAGGAGAAGTAGCACCGGAAGTAAAGAAATTATTAAAAGTTACCAAAGAGTCTCTTTATAAAGGAATAGAACAATGTATTAGAGGGAAAAGGATAGGAGATATTTCTTATGCGATTCAGGCACATTGTGAAAAAGAAGGATATGGTGTTGTAAAAGAGTTGGTTGGTCACGGGGTAGGACGTAAGATGCATGAAGATCCACAAGTTCCGAATTATGGAAGACAAGGAAGTGGTAAGGTGATTAAAGATGGTTTAGCAATTGCTATTGAACCTATGATCAATTTAGGAACTGAAAAAGTGAAATTTCATAATGATGGCTGGACAGTGACGACTTTAGATAACAAACCTTCAGCACACTTTGAACATGATGTAGCCGTAGTGAATGGAAAACCGGTATTACTGTCTACTTTTAAATATATTTATGAGGCATTGGGGATAGAAAATGATGAAGAAAAGCCTTTCCAAATGGAGTTTTAATGAAGCAAATCACTAAATTTTTACTGAATAAGATTCCAAGGCCCCTGCTTATTAAAATGAGTATTTGGGCTAGGCCTGTTATTTATCAATTTTTTAAAGGAGATCAATTTTATGATCCTATAGATGGAAGGTCATATCGTAAGTTTTTACCTTATGGATATGGAAAGCAAAGAGAAAATGCGCTGTCTCCAGGTACATTAAGTTTAGAAAGGCATCGTCAAATGTGGTTATATCTTCAAAATGAAACTGATTTTTTTCGTAAAAATTATAAAGTTTTACATATTGCACCCGAGCAGGAATTTTTAAAAAGATTCAGAAGAATGAGAAATCTGAATTATATTTCAGCAGACTTATTTTCGCCTATAGTAGATGTAAAAGCAGATATTTTAGACCTCCCCTTTGCTGATGAAAGCTTTGATATCATTTTTTGTAATCATGTTTTAGAACATATTGAGGATGATGCTAAAGCAATCAGTGAGCTATATAGAGTGATGAAGCCTAAAGGATGGGGAATCTTCCAAGTTCCTATGAAAAATTCTTTAGAGGTGACATATGAAGATTTTTCTATTAAAGATCCTAAAGAACGTCAAAAACATTTTGGACAATATGATCATGTCAGATGGTATGGTATGGACTATTTCGACCGGTTGAAAAAAGTAGGTTTTGAAGTAAATCCTAATTTTTATTCTCAAAAGTTTACGGATGAAGAAGTGAAAAAATATGGATTAAATAAAAATGAAATCCTACCTATAGTTTCAAAAAAATAAAACGTTTCCAAAATAGGAAACGTTTTTTATATATTCTTTTTTCACTCTTGTATAGAGAAGGAGAAAATGATATTATTTATGAATGAGAAACAAACTTTAATCCTACGACAGAGCCAATTAAAGTGATGATAAAAAATATTCTCCAAAAATTGACAGGATCTTTGAAAAAGAAAATACCCATTATAGCTGTACCGACAGCCCCAATTCCTGTCCAAACCGCATAAGCCGTTCCAATGGGAAGTGTTTGTGTAGCTTTAATAAGTAATAACATACTTATAGAAAGTGAAACTAAGAATGCTGTAAACCACCAATACATTTCTGATCCGGAGGTTTCTTTAACCTTTCCCAAACAAGCTGCAAAAGCCACTTCAAACAAGCCTGCAATAATTAAAATTATCCAATTCATTTTTTTAGAGGCAAAATTCTGAATTTTAAGGGAAATATAATTTTACAATTGTTAAAAAATATAGATTATTTTATTTCTGCACGAACTCTGCTTAAGCTTACCTGTGTAATTCCTAAATAGGAGGCTATGTGACCAAGTTGAACTCTTTTCAAAAGATCAGGTTTATCCTTAATTAAATCTTTATAACGCTCTAATGAGTGCTTGAACTGTCTGGATATAATGAGTTCTTCTGTTTTAATCAACTCTTTCTCAGCAAATTTTCTGCCCCAGTTAGCAATATGGATATCTTCACTAAAAAGCTTTTTTAGCCTTTCCATTTCCAGTTTATATAATTGGCAATCTTCTAAGAGTTCAATATTTTCATAACCAGGTTGATTATTTACATAGCTATTCATTGAAACCACGGGCTCACCTTCACTTCCAAACCAAAATGTGATTTCATTATTTATACCCGAAGAGTAGGCACGAACAATTCCTTTTTTTATAAAGTACATGTGAGGAATCACTTTATGTGCCTCCATTAATAAATGTCCTTTAGTATAAGAAACTTCAGTTATGAATTTTTTCAGATTAACTTTAGAAACTTCGGGAATATTGTATATCGTATCGATGACTTGATCTATTTCCATAATTATCGGTAAGATAGAGTAAAATTAATCATAATTATATAGATTAGAAGATATTTAGAAAAATAAAACTCTTTGATTATGAGATTAAGACTACATGTTATTTGGCAAAAATATAATATTCTCGATTAAAAAGGCTACAAGAAGTGCAATATAGAATATATTTACAGTCTAATAATTTAACGTTTAATAGTATGATTTTTAATAATCCATATGTAGTGTGTTTTGGTGAAATTTTATGGGATATTTTTCCGGAAGGTTCAAGAGCGGGAGGAGCTCCGTTCAATGCGGCTTATCATATTCATAAATCCGGAATTGATGTTAAAATGCTAAGTCGAGTGGGAAATGATAATTTAGGGCAAAAATTATTAGATCAGATTAAAAACTGGGGACTAGCTACAGATTATATTCAAACAGATAATGAACATCCTACGAGTACTGTTATTGCAACAATTAATGAAGATAATGAAGCAAGTTATGATATTGTCAATCATGTAGCCTGGGATTATATCAATATTTTACCTATTCATGAAGAATTGGTTTCTAAGGCAGAGGCTTTTATTTTTGGAAGCCTTTCAGCTAGAAATGAAAAAACTAGGGAAACCCTCTTTAGCCTTATAGAGCATGCAAAGCTTAAAATATTTGATGTGAATTTCAGACCTCCCTATATGGATGTAGAATGTATTAAGTTTCTTTTACATAAGGCTGATATTGTTAAAATGAATAAGGCCGAAATGAAACAAATAATACAATTTTTAGAAAAAGAGTATACGGATGAAGAAAATTGTGCTCTTGCTATAATGGAATATTTTAATATTAAAGAAATAGTATTAACAAAAGGAAGTCAAGGTGCTCGATATTTTATCAATAATAGAAATTATAATTTCGAGGCATTACCTATTGTTATTTCAGATACTGTAGGAAGTGGAGATTCTTTTCTTTCAGGGTTTATTTCAAAAAGAATTCAAGGAAAATCACAGAAAGAAATAATGAAAGAAGCGATTGCTTTAGGAGCATTTATTACTTCAAAGTCAGGGGCGTGTCCCGAATATGATTATCAAGAATTTGAAGATTTCCGCAACAGTAATTATGAAAAGAAGGAAATCTAAGAGTGAGTGATTTTATCTGTTTTCATCCCTATACTGAATTAAAAAGAGGAGGAGATTCGTTATAGCGATTTTGTTTTACTAACTTTGCAGCTGTAAAATAGTTTTTATGCATAAAGCAGGATTTGTAAATATAGTTGGGAAACCCAATGCCGGAAAATCTACTCTACTTAATCAGTTGATGGGAGAGAAGTTAGCCATTGTAACACAAAAGGCGCAAACAACACGCCATAGAATTTTTGGAATTTATAATGAGGATGACTTACAAATTGTATTTTCAGATACTCCTGGCGTTTTAGATCCTAAATACGGATTACAGGAAAAGATGATGGATTTTGTGAAAGATTCTTTACAAGATGCAGATGTTTTTTTATTTATAGTGGATGTAACCGATAAAGAGGAGCCTTCTTCTTTTTTGATTGAAAAATTAAATAAAATTCCTGTTCCTGTTTTACTTTTATTAAATAAAGTAGACCAAACGAATCAAGAAGGTCTTGAAAAACTTGTAGAAGACTGGCATAATAGGATTCCTAAAGCAGAAATTCTTCCTATATCAGCCTTAAATGCTTTTAATACTGAAATTATTTTACCTAAAATAAAATCTTTACTCCCTGAAAGTCCGGCTTATTATGATAAAGATCAATTTACAGATAAACCAGAGCGATTTTTTGTAAATGAGGCTATTCGAGAGAAAATTTTATTGAATTACGAAAAAGAAATTCCTTATTCCGTAGAAGTCGTTACTGAGCAGTTTAAAGAAAAGGAAGGAATTATTTTTATTGATTCTATTATTTATGTTGAAAGAGATACTCAAAAGGGAATTGTTATTGGTCATAAAGGAGAGGCAATTAAAAAAGTAGGAACAGAAGCGAGGTTGGATCTTGAAAAGTTTTTCAGTAAAAAAATACACTTGAATTTGTTTGTAAAAGTGAAGAAAGATTGGAGGAAAAACGACAGAGATCTTAAAAATTTTGGATATAGGTAAAACAAAATCGATGAACATACGTTTGTATTAAAGTTTTTTATTATTTTTATGTAAACTTTCATTAAAATGAACTATTCGAGTAAAAATTCTAGTATAATATTAAGGGATATCATTTTGTTTGTCGTAAGAGTCTTTATCGGTTTTGCTATGCTCTCACATGGCTATCCAAAGCTTGAGATGCTTTTACAAGGCGGAAAAGTAGAGTTTTTTGACTTTCTTGGATTGGGTCCTCAAATATCTCTAGGTCTTACAGTATTTGCAGAGTTTGTATGTTCTATACTTCTTATTTTAGGCCTTTTTACAAGGATATCCTTACTATTTCTCATTTTTACGATGTCAATTGCGGCTTTTGTAGTTCATGAGGTAGATCCTTTTGATAAAAGAGAGATGAGTTTACTTTACCTATCAGTATATTTACTCATTATTGCATTTGGAGCAGGAAGAGCTTCCGTAGATCATATGATAGAAAAAAGAAAGGCAACGTCAGGATGGTAATAAGATCACAGAAATACTTATTTTTATAGTAGGCAACCATAAACTTTATGATTATATTTTTAATTTCTATGGAAACCACTTAATTCTGAAATAAATAATTAAAAAATAACTTTAAAACTGTCCTTGTGATGGTTTTTTTATTTAATAAAATATTTTAGTCACGAATGGCATTGAATTTTTGAATAATGAGAGAAATTATTTTCAGAGATGCTATTCTTGAAGATTTAGAAAAAATAGTAGAAATCTATAATTCAACGATCCCTTCAAGAATGGTAACAGCAGATACGCAAAATATATCCGTAGAAAGTCGGAAAGAATGGTTTAATGAGCATAATTTGGAAACAAGACCACTTTGGATGATTGAAGATAGTAAGCATACTATCTTGGGATGGGTAAGCTTTTCTTCATTTTATGGAAGGCCAGCATATCACACAACGGTAGAAGTAAGTATCTATCTTGATCCACGTTCAAGAGGGCAAGGAATTGGTAAAAAGGCTCTTCAATATTGTATTGATAATGCGGGAAAGTATGGCATTAAAACTTTATTAGGCTTTATCTTTTCACATAATGAACCTAGTTTACATTTATTTAGACATTTCGGATTTGAAGATTGGGGAACATTACCTGATGTAGCTATTCTGGACGGAGTAGAGAGAACTCTTAAAATTGTAGGAAAAAAAATCAATTAATATGAATGGTTCTGATTCTTTAATAGAATAAAAAAACAGTCTTAAAAAAGACTGTTCTTACCATTTATATATTTTGTTTAATTTTCTTTAAGGACATGTTCAGAAACCTTTTTACTAGAAAAACAGCGGAAACTGTTAATCCCAATCCTAAGGCAATCCACATTCCAAAAGCTCCCATTTCCAAAGACACACAAAGTATATATCCTAAAGGTATTGTAATAACCCAATAGGCTATAAAAGTATAAATGGAAGGGATTTTCACATCTTGTAAACCTCTTAGCATTCCTAAGGCTGTCACTTGGATTCCATCAGAAAGTTGAAATAAAGCTCCTATAATCATTAATTTTGAAGCTAGCGCAATCACCTCTAGCTCTTCTTTTTTCGTGAAAAATGTAGGGAAAATATTTTTACCTAAAATAAATATAGTTCCACAAATACACATGAAAATAAAAGTTATTTTAAGGTTATTGATTCCTACTTCTCTTAATTCAACATAATTTTGCTCTCCCAGCTTCCTTCCAATCATTACAGTAGAGGCAACACTAAAGCCTACACATAAATTAAAAGTAAATGAAGCCATACTTAGTGCGATCTGATGAGAGGCTATATCATGGGCAGAAATGAGTCCACATATAAATGCTGCACCCGCAAAAGCAGTTACTTCAAAAAACATTTGTAAAGCAGTAGGTAAGCCTAATCTTATCATTTTATTAAACATTTTCTTTGAAAAGACATGTATTTTTAAAGAAAAGTCTTTGATATATCTTCGGGTTTTCTCTTCTTTTAAAAGAACAAAATAAAGAAAAACCACCATAAATATCCTGGAGATTAAGGTTGCTAATGCAGATCCTTTTACTCCCATAGGTGGAATTCCGAAGAGGCCTTTAATGAAGACATAATTAAGGATTATATTGATGACATTAGCGATTATGGTTGCTTTTGTAACTCCAATGGTATAGGATAATCCTTCTGAAACTTCTCGGAGTGTTTGAAAGGCCATAAACGGAATCATACTTATCGCCATAATACTTAGAAAGTCTATCGTATTAGGAAGAATTTTGGTAGGCTGCCCCGAATGATGAAGCAAAGGCATTCCTAAAAATAAAATCCCCATAAGAATTGCACCTACAGAAATATTGATAATAAATCCGTGGCTGAAAACCGAATTGATTACTTTATGATCATTTTGAGACTGAGCCTCCGAAACCAATGGAGGAATGGCAAAGGAAAACCCCAATGCCAGTACAAACATGGAGAAAAATACCGCATTTCCTAAAGATACCGAAGCTAATGCTTCAGCACCTAAAAGTTTTCCCACGATAATATTGTCGAATAGATTCACTGAAACTTGTCCCACCTGTGTTAACATAACAGGAAAAGCCAATTTTAGACATTCACTTGTGTATTTTTTATGTAAAAAGTTCATAGTAATTTCAAAAAAAATTTGCAGTATGATTACTGCAAATTTTATAAATATTTATATTTTATAAGTTATTTTCTAACAAAATTTGCAACGTCTTCCTTAGATACAGAATTTCCACCTAAAATGATCAATCGTTCTACGACATTTCTCAGCTCTCTTATATTTCCAGTCCAAGAAAGCACCTTAAGCGCTTCTATCGCATCTTCATCAAACTTTTTCATAGCAGTACCATGTTCATCTGCTATCATTCCTGAAAAATGCTCGACTAATAATTGTATATCTTCTTTTCTTTCATCCAAAGGAGGAACATATATTTCTATTACAGAAAGTCTATGATAAAGGTCTTCTCGGAATCTACCTGCTTCTATTTCTTTCTGCATATTTTTATTGGTAGCAGCAAGAACTCTTACATCTACTTTTATTTCCTTATCGCTTCCTACAGGTGAAACTTTACTTTCTTGTAATGCTCTCAAAACCTTTGCTTGAGCAATTAAGCTCATATCTCCAATCTCATCAAGAAAGATAGTACCATCAGATGCTTGTTCAAACTTTCCTTGTTTATCTTTTATGGCACCTGTAAAAGACCCTTTAACATGTCCAAATAATTCAGACTCAATTAATTCAGATGGGATAGCAGCACAGTTTACCTCAATCATTGGACCTTTTGCACGATCACTTTGATTGTGGATGGCATGGGCAACAAGTTCTTTCCCGGCACCATTAGGTCCAGTAATAAGAACCCTTGCATCAGAAGCCGCTACTTTATCAATCATATCCTGAATCTTCTTTAAGGCAGGAGATTCACCGATCATCTGATACTTTTTGTTTACTTTCTTCTTGAGTGTTTTATTCTCATTTTGAAGGTTTTTATTTTCCTTCTTTAATGTTTCTTTAGCTAATGCATTTTTAACACTCGTTATCAGTCTATTGATATCTATAGGCTTAGAAATGAAATCATAAGCACCATCTTTTAAACAGGAAACTGCCGAATCAATATCAGCATGCCCTGATATCATGATGAAAGTGGTTTCAGGTTTCAAGACTAAACTTTGTTTTAAAAGTTCCGTACCGGAAAGCTTAGGCATCTTAATATCAGAAATCACTAATGCGAAATCTTCTTTTTCGATTTGTTTGTAACCTTCAAGACCATCTTCAGCAATAATAAATTCATAATTTGATAATTCATCGGAAAGAATGCTATGAAGTACTCCTGAGATCGCTTTTTCGTCTTCTACAATAAGGATTTTTTGCATAGTTGCAAATTTAGAGTTTTTGATTGAATAATTAACAAAAATCGTACCTAATTATTCTATTTTGAATAGTCTCTTCTTCCAAAAATTGCAGATCCGACTCTTATGGAATTTGCTCCGCATTCGATGGCAATGGGAAAATCATCACTCATACCCATTGATAAGGTTTCTAGTTTTTTTAATGTATTTAATTCGTTAAAAGTGTTTTTTAGTATCAAAAATTCCTTTTTAATCTGATTTTCATAGGTTGTGAATGTAGCCATTCCCATAAGACCTTTTATGACAACATTAGGATATATCCCATTGATATACAGATCGAAAATGTCTTTAGCCTCTTGAATACTAAGTCCAAATTTACTATCTTCTTCTGCAATTTTTACCTGAAGCAAAACATTGATCGTACGATTATGTTTAAGTGCTTCTTTATTAATTTCAGAAAGTAATTTTGCAGAATCAACACTTTGAATAGTATCAATAAACCCAGCAATATATTTTACTTTATTGGTTTGTAAGTGTCCAATTAAATGCCATTGAATATCTTGAGGGAGGTATGGTTGCTTTTCCATCAGTTCTTGGACTTTATTCTCGCCGAATACTTTCTGTCCCAGATTATATACCTCTTGAATCGCAGGAATAGGATGTGTTTTGGATACTGCTACCAATTGAACATGGGCAGGAAGTTGTTTTTTTATGTTATGATAGTTTTCTTGAATACTCATACCTGCAAATTTCCGAATTTTAAAGCAATAAATTAATGAATTAATAAAATTTCCGAATTAAAGGTATGGCCTATCTATAGAATTTATATTTTTAGACAGTCCTATCTCTTTTAATCCAATTAATTTAAAACCTCATTAATTCTAGGATATGCCGAAATTTTTTTGAAAATAAATCGATTGCTTTTCTGTAATTCTTCAATAAACATTTCTAATTCATTAAGAGAATTAGGATCTGTTAAATATTGATCATGAGTAAGTAATACAAGATGTTTTGATGTTTTTTCTAGATCATTAAAGAAAATACTGTCAACTTTTTTTAGCATGATCTGGTGGTTTCCTTTCAAAGTCATTCTACTAGTAGGTCTCCATTCCAAATCCCAACCCACTAATTTATAACCTGCTTTTCTTAGATCATCAGCTGCTTTAGTGGATTTTTTTATATCTGTAAAATTGATATTATTTAATCTCCATATATTTCTTCCGGGTGTTCGTGCAATTTTGTTATATAGTTTTAAACTATCACTTGCTCTGTCAAAATCATGAATAACGTTAATAGAATTACTGTAAAAATTAACATACTTACCATGAGCATGACTAAAACTGTGATTAGCCAACTCAATAAGAGTATCTTTTTTTAGTTTTTCAAAATCATCTTTTTGTTGTAAGCTTCCATATCGATGTCTTCCCACAATAAAAGCAGTTGCACAAACTTTTCTCTTATTTAAAATCTTAATGAGATTTTCCGTTCCTTGGTTAGGACCATCATCAAAAGTAAGATATATAACTCTTTTGTCGGAAGGTAATTCTTCCTCCTCTGGCTCCTGAGGTATTTCTACGATGGGGTCTTTTTGTGTAATGATCTGTTCGGATGCTTTCCATTCTGATTTCTGATCACAACCATTAAGTAGAGTTGAAGCGGCACACAATATGGTAAAAATCCCAAGAAAAGTCCTATTTTTTGACTTTTCTGCAAAAATATATCTCATATAATAAAATAAGAGTTAAATTGTTAAAAAAAGTTAATTTTCACATAAGGAGATGTACAAAACATATACCATATTGTTGGAAGTATTTTATTTTAAGATTATTTTAAGTATTTTATTTTCAGTGTATTTTAATTGAAATATTGTTTTAGTTTGATAATTTTTTTGGGAAAGGTTTTTTTTTGAAATATTGAGAATGATAAATATCCTTTAGTTATGATATTTTATTTTTATAAAAATATTTTTGTGGCTTTCACTTTATATCGCATTTATTTTAGATTTAGTTCTATAGAATTTAAACGTAATGAATTGAGTATAACAGATAATGAACTAAAACTCATCGCAGCAGCAGCAATCATAGGAGATAATAATATTCCGAAAAAAGGATATAATAATCCTGCAGCAATAGGAATTCCTAATATGTTATAAATAAATGCAAAAAAAAGATTTTCTTGGATATTCTTTATGAGTTTTCTACTTAATCTTTTGGCTTGGGCAATCCCTAATATATCTCCTCTTAATAAAGTTATTTCGGAACTTTCTATGGCTACATCTGTTCCCGTTCCCATTGCGATACCGACATTGGCTTGAGCTAAAGCAGGAGAATCATTAATTCCGTCACCAGCTACAGCTACGATTTTACCCTCTTGTTGAAGTTCTTTTACCTTATTTAATTTATCTTTCGGAAGGCAGTTGGCTTTAAAATGGCGAATACCAAGTTCATTAGCAACAGCTTTTGCCGTGTTTTCATTATCCCCAGTTAGCATGATAATATCGATACCTTCTTGTATTAAAAATTCAATAGCTGCTTTTGAACTTTTTTTAATTTTATCAGTAAAACTAATAAATCCTAATACTTCATTATTTTGGGCAATATAAGAAATAGTATGCGCTTTTGATTGGATTTTCATAGCTTTCTGCTTCATGGATTCTGGAACAGAAATTTGATGGATATTCAATAAATTTTCGTTTCCTAACAATATTATTTTATCATTAACTTTTCCTTTAACCCCTTTCCCAGATATATTTTCAAAATTTTCTACTTTTTCATAAGGAAAACGCCGGTTTTTAGCCTCCTTTATTATGGCGCTGGATAAGGGGTGCTCAGAATTTTGACTTAATGAATAAGCAAGACTTAAAATTTGATCTGCATTTTCCTGACCCATTCCTTCAATGTACTCTATAGAGGGTTTCCCTTCTGTCAATGTTCCTGTTTTATCTGTTAGTAAAACATTTATTCGATTCATTTGCTCTAGAGCTTCTGCATTTTTTATTAGAATTCCATGGTGAGCACCCTTGCCAATTCCTACCATAAGAGACATGGGAGTAGCTAAGCCTAATGCACAGGGACAAGCGACAATTAAAACAGCAACAGCATTTACAAAGGCAAATATGCTCTTTTTGCCTTCCGGACCGAAAAATTGCCATGCAATAAATGTAAGAACAGAAATAAGAATAACAGTAGGAACAAATATTTTAGATACTTTATCCGTTAGTTTTTGAATGGGAGCTTTACTTCTGCTAGCTTCGTTAACCATTTTAATAATTTGAGAAAGCAAGGTATCGTCACCAATTTTTTCTGCTTTCATAATAAATATATTATTTCCGTTAATGGTTCCGGAAGATACTTGATTATACTGATTTTTTTCAACAGGAATAGGTTCACCGGTAATCATGCTCTCATCAATAAAAGAATGACCTTCTATGACTTTTCCATCAACAGGAATTTTGTCACCCGGTTTTACTTTTAGTAAATCTCCTATTTTAACTTGAGAAAGAGAAACTCTTTTTTCTTCTCCATTTACAATCAGATTAGCCTCGTCCGGAGATAAATTCATTAATTCTCTTATAGCATTTCCTGTTTTTTTATGAGCAGCGGCTTCCATTAACTGACCTAAAATAACAAGTGTTACAATCACACATACCGCTTCAAAATATAAAGGAATAGTATGATTATGGTCGCGGATTTCATGAGGAATTATCGCAGGGAAAAATAGAGCTATGGCACTAAATATAAATGCAGCTGCAGATCCTAATGTAATTAAGCTAAACATATTTAAATTCCATGTTTTAAACGATATCCAGCCTCTTTTCATTAGGAACCAACCTGAGTAAAATAAAACAGGAATTGATAAAACTAATTCAATGATTCCTTGTGTAGATTGAGAAATCGGGAAACTATAAAACATTCCTCCCATTGAAAGAAGAAATACAGGGATCGTAAAGAGTAAAGAAATAATGAATTTTCTCTTTAAAATATGATACGTTTCATCATCATCAGTATTTGTATCCTCTATTTTTATCAAATCCATTCCACAAATAGGACAATTTCCGGGTTCTTCCTGAATAATTTCAGAGTGCATCGGACAAGTATATTTTACGATCTTTTTTTCGGGATACTTCACTAAATCCATCCCACAAACCGGACATCCGATATTGCTATCATACACTTTATCTCCTTCACAATACATTGGACAATAATATTTACCGGCCATTTCATCGGTAACTTTAGGAAGTTCATGATGATGGTTAGGGGAATGGAATGGTATGTTTTGAAAAAGACTTTCTGAAATCTCTTCCAAATGCATATGGCAAACGGGACAATCGCCTTTTTTATCATAGATTTTTTCTCCTTCGCAAAACATAGGACAAAAATAGTGACCCATGTTTTTATGAAAGCTTTCAGGTAAGTTTGTTAACGAATAAGAAGGTTTATGATTAGGGTTTTTGGCTTGTTTTTCTTCAATAGGAACTAAGTACATATTACAAACTGTACATCTTTTTCCTTGTTGAAAATAGACTTTATCACCCTCACATTCCATAGGGCAATAATATACAGAAGAAGGAGAAATCCTATCTTGGGGTTTTATGAATTCTTTTTCAATATGATTGAGGTCTTCAAGCCTATAGTTTCCTATTTCTTGTAAAGAATTATTTATACTCTCTAATTCAATTTTTTTATCTGAAATAAGGGTTGCGATATTATTTTCTAAATCAACACTGGCTTGTATGTTTTTGAGACTATTTAGTTTTTCGGAAATCTTTTTCTGACATCCCGAACAGCTCATTCCTTGTATAATATACTTTTGCTCCATGGTCCTTTTAATTTATAATACAAAGTTCCAAAATGTATGGGTAGGAAAGTTATAAATTTAAGGAAAATGGTTATAAAATTGAGAAAAGAAGAATGCAAAATTTCTTTATTGTAAATTCATTAAAATACAATTTTACAATAAAGAATCTAATGGTTTTCTATGATAGACTTTTTGTTTTTTGAATTCGGTGGGAGAGAAGCCTGTAATATTTCGGAATTGTGAAGATAAATATTGAACGCTTTTATACCCTAATTTACCAGCAATTTCTGTTACATTATATTCATTATACAAAAGAAGTTCTTTGGTTTTTTCAATTTTTTGAAGAATAAAAAACTGCTCCAGCGTAATGCCTTCCTTTTGAGAAAATAATTTGGATAATGAACTATAATCTTTGTGAAGTTGTATGCTTAGAAATTCGGATAAAAGAAAATCTTCTGAAATATCCAGTTCGCTGACTTTAACGATAATTGTTTTTTTGATTTTCTCAATAAGTTGAATTGCTGAATCTTTTATTCTTTCAAAGCCTATTTCCAAAAGATGGTTTTCTATTCTTTGTATATGTTTTTCAGAAACGGCAAATTCTGTTTCTACTTCTCCTAGATGTATCGATTTAATGGCAATATTTTCCTCTCTAAAAATAGTTGAAACAGCAGTAATGCATCTATTACAAACCATATTTTTGATGAAAATTTTCATGGTTTGTTATTTAATCTATCTTTTACGAACTCAACTTTTGTTTTTCCGTGTGGAGCAGGGTTTCCTTCTTCATCAAGATTAACCATTACAATTTTATCAACAGTAATAATAGTTTGATGGGTCATTTTATTCCTTACTTCACAAGCTAAAGTGAGAGATGTAGCACCAAATTTCATTACTTCAATACCAATTTCTACAATATCTCCCTGTTTTGCGGAGCTCACGAAATTAATTTCGGAGATAAATTTTGTGACCACTTTGGTATTTTCAAGTTGAATAATAGCATATAAAGCCGCTTCTTCATCAATCCATTGAAGTAATCTTCCTCCAAAAAGAGAATGATTAGGATTTAAATCTTCAGGTTTTACCCATTTTCTTGTGTGATAGTTCATTTTCGATTATTTTTCATTACAAATTTAATTCTTAAAAGTCTTTTTCTTTGAATTAATTTGACTTTATTATTCAAAACTAATTATTGATACTTTTAATTATTATTTTTACGATTGTCTTTCTTTTAAAGACTTGAATGTTATATTAAATGTTTTGAATGTTTTTTTGTGTTTAGAGGTAATATTTTAAAATTCAAACCCTTAGATAAAGAATGAGGAGTGCTTTTTTTAAAAAATTAATTATTTAAATTTTTTTTATAGTTTTCTTTTTCATCATATGTAATTTTGTTACTAAATTTTTACATAGTATTATGTTGAATATATGCAAAGCTGATGTTATTTTACAAAACTTATTATTTTTTTTAATACATGAATTTAAAATTCAATAGTTGGTGAAAAAAATACTTTATTAAAAAGTTTTGATTTAAAATTATTAATTGTATCTTGCGCTAGTCTATATTTGGAATCAATATTTGTTCATTCATTATGTTGTTTTTCTTTTATAAACCAAATCATTAATTAATTTTTTAATTTTTTTTAAAATGAACATTTTTGTTTCTAACATCAATTATGCAACCAAAGAGTATGAGTTGCAAGATCTATTTTCAGAATTTGGAGAAGTTTCGTCTGCTAAAATCATTACAGACAAAGAAACTGGCCGTTCCAGAGGTTTTGGTTTCATCGAAATGAATGACGATGAAGGCCAACAAGCTATAGAAGCTTTAAACGGAAGAGAATTTAACGGAAAAGAACTTAACGTTTCTGAGGCTAAACCAAGAGAAGAAAAACCTAGAAGAAGTTTTGATAACAACCGCGGTGGTGGTAGTTATGGAAACAACAGAGGAGGTGGCGGAAGCTACGGAAATAACCGTGGTGGAGGCAACGGCGGAGGAAAACGTTGGTAAAATATAAGCGGCTGTAGAGCCGCTTTTTTTATTTTATCAATAAATAAACATTGTCATAGTAAATATTGGCATTTTTATCATAAGGATTTTTTTCCTTTATAATATTCTTGAAAATAAGCTTAATATGATAATTACCTAAATCTGATTCCATAGATATTTCCGGGACAGTAATAGTTCCTGTTTTACCTTCATATTTCTTTAATAGCTGCTCTATCCTAGGACCTAAGTCTACTTCTTTTGTAGAATTGAGAATTACCTTTAAAGATAAGTGTCCACTTAAGTCATCTATAATTTTAAATTGATCATTTGTATTAATACTTTTGGCTTCCAAGTCATACCGTGGAAACTCGATAAAGTATCGATAGGTTTCAATTTCTAGGGCTTGCTTTTCAGAATTGATAATCAATCTTTCATATTGAGATGCTTTTTGAGTGTCACTTTTGTGGATAAATTTATTCTGAATATCATATTGTATATTCCAAAAATTCCCTGAAGCTATATTTTTAGCCAAACTATTTTGGTCTTCTTTTTCTAATAAGTTTGATAAAAAATCTTGCTGTTTTCTTTGGGCTAAAAATTCAAATTTATTGGCAATTTCATTCGCAACCGCATCTGTAATGTTCTTTTGAAAATTAATTTTGCCCTCCTTTACCAGTTTATTTTCATTTAAAATCTTTTGAAGTTCGGATTTTTGACTTCTTTTTGTTACACTAAAAGCATTTAAATAAGGAAAAACTAAAGAAAATATTCCGAAAACAAATAAACTAATAGGAATAAATTTAATATTGGATTTTTTATTTAGAATAAAATATGAAAGAATGCTTAGAAGCCATATTGCAAGAATTAATATAAAATATCTAGGTTCAGTATAGCCATATTCTAAAATTCTCGTAAAAATAGCAACAAAAAGTAAAACGATTAAGGGGATAATAGTATAGTAGAAAGCTTTTGAAAATATTTTAACCCAAGATTTTGCATTTTCTTCTTTTAGCGGATGGACCAGAAGTAATGCTAAAATCCCTATTATACTATAAGCTAATACTAAGTAAGAAACCCAACCTCGTGGTAACTCCCAATTGATTACTATTTTAATCGAATAAAAATAGAGAATCACGACATATATGAGAAGCAACGGAATAAGAATAAATTGAGTGAAAAACTTTAAGATATTTGGATAATTCCCTTCTTTTTCAAGGGTACTTAATCCTTTCTCATCAAATAGTAGAAATATAAAGCAACTTCCAAAAATGGAAAGAATGTAAAAGGTATTGGTATAAAGGTTATCATGAAATTTAAAATCAAAAAGCTTATCAATTGCTAGGATGGCTAGCTCAACACCGATGGTAAGGACTCCGGTAAAAATAGCGGTGAGAAAAATATTGACAAATAGATTTTTATTATACTGCCAAAAGCTGAGCTCTTTATTTTTATCAAGAAATGGAAAAAAAGAGACTGATAAATGTGCCAAGAGAATCGTAACGGCGATAATGTATCCATAAATCTCTGTAAAATCTTTTTCTTTTTTTGGGAAAATAAAATAAAATCCGATTAAGAAAATAATTCCCACTACTTGCAATAGTATACTTTTCCCGATTCTTTGAGAAAGCATTTTTAGCGCAAACATAAGGGAAATTCCTAAACAACAACAAATAGTAAACTTTGAATAGGGGAAAAATTGTTCACGATCGTGGTTGTTTTCAAACATAAAAATGGTTCCAATTGAAGCTAATAATGCCATTAATAGAACCATAGGATAGATGGAAACAACCTCAGTGGTTCTACTTAGGGTTTCCTGGATCTTTTTTTTCATATTTGTAAAGGTGTTATATTGATTTAACTTTTTTTCTTCTTCTTTTTCTCTTTATTTTTTTTCTTCTTTTTAGGATTTAAAATAGCCTCTGCATATTCCAAAGTAGGTTCTTTTATTTTGAGGGGTCTTAGTTCCCATTTAAGCTTGAAATACTCTTTCAAATCATCTTGTGAAATCATTTTTATATTGAGTAAAAAGTCCAAGATTTCTTTTCCAGAATTATTGAAAAATTTATGGGAAAGTTCTTTTAATAAAAATTCTTTATAATCTTCTTGAGGAATCAGTGTGGTATATTTGAAAATTCTGCCTTCTTTTTCAGTTGATAGAAATCCTTTTTCAACTAATATTTTTAAATAAGTGGAAACTGTATTTTGGTGAGGTTTAGGCTCAGGATGTTTTTCCATAATATCTTTTAAATAAAAAGAATCCAATTTCCAAAATAACATCATTAAGTTTTCTTCTGCTGATGTGAGGTGGTTTATTTTCATATAGTATAATTAATATTGAAATTGTATATTGCAATAAAGATAAATAAAAGATATCACAAATGCGATTCCGGCACCCATAAATACTTCTTTTACAGTATGTCTTTTTAATATGATTCTCGTAATTCCAACGAGTACTGCAATTCCCAACCAAATCAGTCCTGCTTGAGGATTTAATGAGAAAAATAACGCCGCAACAAATATATTAAATGCGGTATGCATTGAACTTTTAATATAAAAATTGCTAATTTGTAAAGTAATTAACAAAATTAATATAAACAACATAACAAAATCTAGATGTCTATTTTGTATGTAGTGAAAAATGAGATAAGTAATAACACAGATTCCAATGAATATATATAATGTTTTTCTTTGATTGCGATTGGAAACATCCATATTAGTATATCTTCCTGTTTTTACGTTCCAAACTAACCAAATAATTACGGGAAGTATGATGATCAGTAGGATAGGTGAAAAATATATAAGTGAATCTTTAAAAGAATATTTCTGAACACTCATATATAAGAAAAATATAAATAACGAAACTAGCGGATTAAAAAAATCTGATATGATTTTTGAAATTGTATGCACAAATAAATATTGTTTTCCTTCCATATTCAA
Source organism: Chryseobacterium potabilaquae (assembly GCF_902728265.1). Taxonomy (GTDB): domain Bacteria; phylum Bacteroidota; class Bacteroidia; order Flavobacteriales; family Weeksellaceae; genus Chryseobacterium; species Chryseobacterium potabilaquae. The sequence goes on along the minus strand of NZ_CACVBR010000012.1, from coordinate 60,174 downwards.
GTTTAAGAATGTAAATATAATATTATAACTAAAAAAACAATTGAGAGATATGCAATAAAAACAAAGTTTTTTTCATAATTTTGCTGAACTATTTTCATCATAAACAAGCAAAGGCTAACACATGAAAGAATTTTCTAAAGAGGTATACCTTAAATGGTATGAAGATATGACAATGTGGAGAAGGTTTGAAGACAAGTGCCGTTCTCTTTATCTAAAACAAAAAATCAGAGGTTTTTTACATTTGTATAATGGTCAGGAAGCTATACCTGCCGGTTTTACTCATGCAATGGATTTAACTAAAGATAGTATGATTACTGCTTATAGATGTCATATCCATCCAATGGCAATGGGAGTAGATCCAAAAAGAATCATGGCTGAACTTTGCGGTAAAGCTACAGGGACATCAGGTGGTATGGGTGGATCTATGCACATTTTTAGTAAAGAGCATCGTTTTTATGGTGGTCACGGAATTGTTGGAGGACAGATTCCTTTAGGAGCCGGGATAGCATTTGCAGATCAATATTTTGACAGAAAAGCAGTAAATATTTGCTTTTTTGGAGATGGTGCAGCTAGACAAGGATCATTACATGAAACATTTAATATGGCGATGAATTGGAAGCTACCGGTAGTATTTGTAGTGGAAAATAACCAATATGCCATGGGAACTTCTGTAAAGAGAACAGCCAACCATGAAGATATCTATAAACTAGGACTTGGATATGAAATGCCTTGTCTTGCCGTAGATGCAATGGATCCTGAAAAAGTGGCTGAAGTAGCTTATGAAGCTATTGAAAGAGCACGAAGAGGCGACGGTCCTACTTTTATTGAAGCAAGAACATATCGTTATAGAGGACATTCAATGTCTGATGCTGAACCTTATAGATCTAAAGAAGAAGTAGCTATTCATAAAAATGATGATCCTATAGAATTGATAAAACATAGAATTTTATCAAATAATTGGGCCACTGAACAAGAGCTGGAGGCTATGGATAATAAATCAAGAGATTTTGTAGATGAGTGTATAGAGTTTATGGAAAATTCTCCATATCCTGATGCTGAAAAAATCTATGAGTATGTATATGCTCAAGAAGATTATCCGTTCATAGATAAATTAGAAAACTAAAAATAATTTGCTGATACGATGATATGTTAATGTGATAATTTATATGTCACTGTTCTTATCATTACATCATCACATTAACGAATTAACCAAATAAAATTATGGCAGAAGTAATTACAATGCCCCGACTTTCCGATACGATGACGGAAGGAAAGGTGGCAAAATGGCATAAAAAAGTAGGAGATAAAGTAAAGGAAGGTGATATTTTAGCTGAAATTGAAACCGATAAGGCTGTTCAAGATTTTGAGTCTGAAATAGAGGGTACTCTTTTATACATTGGTGTAGAAGAAGGTAATGCAGCTGCTGTAGATTCTGTGTTAGCGATTATCGGAAATGAAGGAGAAGATATTTCAGGATTGACAGAGGGAAATACTTCTGCATCACCAAGTTCTGAAGAAAAGAAATCTGAAGAAGAATCTAAAACAGAAAATAACGCAACTCCTGTTGAACAAGTGTCAGCAGATATTCCAAAAGGAGTAGAAATTATTACAATGCCTCGACTTTCTGATACAATGACAGAAGGTAAAGTAGCAAAGTGGCATAAGAATGTAGGAGATACAGTAAAAGAAGGTGATCTTCTTGCGGAGATTGAAACAGATAAAGCAGTTCAGGACTTTGAATCTGAATTTGATGGGGTTTTATTAAAGCAAGGTGTTGAAGAAGGAGGAGCTTCTCCTGTGGATTCTGTTTTGGCGATTATTGGGCCTGCAGGAACTGATGTATCTAATATTGGTTCTAAAAAACAAGCTGTCCCATCTTCTGAAAAAACCACTGAACAAAAAGTAGAAAAGAAAATTGAAGAAAAATCAATATCTACTTCGAATTCTTCTTCTGATAGAGTTGCTATATCACCTCTAGCAAAGAAAATGGCTCAAGATAAGGGTGTTAACATCAACAGTGTTAAAGGTTCCGGAGAAAATGGAAGAATCGTGAAGAAAGATATTGAAAATTATCAACCATCTTCAGTGGCGTCTTCTGCAAGTCAAGCTGCTCCGGTAGCGCCAAGTTTTGTTCAAGGAGAGGATACGGAAACTCAAAACTCACAGGTAAGAAACGTGATTGCAAAACGTCTTTCCGAGAGTAAATTTTCTGCACCTCATTATTACCTAATGGTGGAGATTAACATGGACAAAGCCATCGAGGCTAGAAAGGAAATCAATTCTTTACCAGATACAAAAATTTCTTTCAATGATATGATTATTAAGGCAACCGCAATTGCTTTAAGAAAACATCCTCAAGTGAATTCAAGTTGGGCAGGTGATAAAATTATTCATAGAGGAAATATTAATGTAGGGGTAGCGGTAGCAATTCCTGATGGATTGGTAGTTCCTGTACTTAAGAATACAGATCAAATGAACTATACTCAAATTTCAGTTGTCGTAAAAGATATGGCTTCGAGAGCAAAGAATAAAGGTCTGAAAGCAAATGAAATGGAAGGTTCTACATTCTCTATTTCAAATTTAGGTATGTTCGGAATCGAAACCTTTACCAGTATCATTAACCAACCCAATTCTGCCATTCTTTCAGTAGGCGCCATTATTGAGAAGCCAATTGTAAAAGAAGGACAAATTGTTGTGGGGAATATTATGAAACTTTCATTGGCATGTGATCATAGAGTAGTAGATGGTGCTACGGGTGCTCAATTCTTACAAACATTAAAAATGTATCTAGAAAACCCTTTAACTTTGTTATTGTAATATTCTAGTCTTTAAAATATTAAAACCTCTCAATTTGAGAGGTTTTTTATTTAAACAAATTGTAGATTTATAAAAATTATCCTTACTATTCTTACTTGAATTTTAAAATCAAATTACTATTTTTGAAATATGATTAAAGCAAGAAATATCCATAAATCGTATGGAAATTTAGAAGTGTTAAAAGGGGTTGATATCCATATCAAAACAGGAGAGGTGGTTTCAATTGTGGGAGAATCCGGAGCAGGAAAGTCTACGCTTTTGCAAATTTTAGGAACGCTTGATGTACCTACGAATTCTAGTAAATACGATACTGAAATATCTATTGCAGGGGAATCCTTCATTAATATGAATGATAAGCAACTTTCTAAATTTAGAAATCAAAATATTGGTTTTGTATTTCAGTTTCACCAATTACTTCCAGAATTTACGGCATTGGAAAACGTGTTACTTCCTACAAAAATTGCAGGGACCAATGAAAAAGAAGCAATAGAAAAAGCGTATGCCTTATTTGAGGACTTAAATATAGAACAAAGAGGACACCATAAACCTAATCAACTTTCAGGAGGAGAGGCACAAAGAGTAGCGGTTGCTAGAGCTCTTATAAATTCTCCTAAAATTATTTTTGCAGATGAACCTACAGGAAATTTAGATTCAAAAAATGCAGATGACCTTCATCAATTATTTTTTGATTTAAGAGATAAATACAATCAGACATTTGTAATTGTAACACATAATCCTAATTTGGCAGATGTTACAGACAGGAAATTAGTTATGAAAGACGGAATGATCATAGAATAAGTAATAATATCGCTCAATGATGAAACATTTTCTTTTCATATTTTTTCTTCTTATTTCGCATGGAACGATTAAGGCTCAACACCTAGAAGGGTTGCCCCAAGAGGCGATTTCAGAGGTTAAAAATTATATTAAAGGAAAAGATTATAATCAAAATGTGGCGATCTTTATTAATTTTAAAATTCATTCGGGAAAATATAGATATTTTTTCTATGATTTGAAAAAGGACAGTATTTTACAGAGGGCCATTGTGTCTCATGGATCCGGTTCTGAAAATACAAAGACTACTTCCTTAACATTTAGCAATATTAATGGGTCTTATCAGTCTTCTTTAGGGAAATTTGAAGTTGGCGAAAGTTATATCGGTAAATTTGGAAAAGCATACCGTTTAAAAGGTTTAGATTCTACCAATAATAATGCTATGGAAAGAGCCATTGTTCTACATTCCTACCATTGTGTTCCCGATAAAGAATCGACAAATCCCACATGTTTAAGTCTTGGATGTCCTATGCTTTCACAATATGCTTTCAATCAATCAGCAAAATATATAGATGGCTCAAAACAACCCATTATTTTATATGCTTTCTATTAAATTATTTACAAACAATTTACTTAATTATTAAAAATGTCCATAAAGTTTCTTGCAGAAGATGATAGGCCTAGAGAAAAGTTTTTACTTAAGGGCAAGAACTCACTTTCCGACTCCGAATTATTAGCTATTATTATGGGAAGTGGAAATAAAGATGAATCAGCGGTAGAGTTAGCAAGACGAATTTTAACCTCAGTAGATAATAATTGGAACCAATTAAGTTTACTTTCTGTGAAAGATTTAGTGAAGTTTAAAGGAATAGGAGAAGTTAAAGCGATTTCCATAGCGACGGCATTGGAGATTGGAAGAAGAAGGGCAAGCCAGGATATTCCTGAAAAAATAACAATTTCCAATAGTAGAGATGCCTATAATGTCTTAAAAAACTATTTATCAGATTTAAGAACCGAAGAATTTTGGGCTATTTTTTTGAATCAGAGTAATAAAGTCATTCATGTGGCTCAATTAACTCATGGAGGAATTAGCCAATCTATTGTTGATGTGAGGATATTATTTAAAACCGCTTTGGATCATTTTGCCACTGCAGTGATTATCGCCCATAATCATCCGTCGGGAAGTTTAGATCCTAGTAAAGATGATATGCAGATTACTCAAAAAATATTAGGAGGAGGAAAGACATTAAGTATCCAGCTTTTGGATCATTTAATTATTACACAAAACTCTTATTTCAGCTTTTCAGACGAAGGATTATTATGATTAGAAAATTACGATATCAGGAAATTGATTTTGAAAAATATTCTAGATGTTTAGATGAATCTTGTCAGAAAAATTGGTATGCTAGGAAAAATGTTTTAGATAAACTTTCAGGAAAATGGCATATATTGGTATATGGTGATTATGAAGCTGTAATGCCCATACATTTAACCAAGAAATTTGGATTTAACTTTGTTCATATGCCTCTTTTTTGTCAACAATTAGGAATTTTCTCAAAAAAAGATGATAGTGAAATCAACCATCTTTTTTTAGCTTTTTTGAAAAAAGAGTATTGGGTATTCTTGTATTCTTTTAATCAATATAATAATTTTCCCTCTGTTTTAGAGAAAAAGAAAAATTATATAATTCCTATTTCTGATTATGAAATTTTAAGAAGAAAAAAATATTTTAAAGGAAGAAAGTCAACAACAAAAAGTACAAGACATCTCATTTATAAAGAGCTCAGTATCAATAAAGAATGTATGATGTTTATTGAGAAGAATTCTAAAGGAATTCCTACTCAAGCTGATTTTGAAATATTTAAGAAATATCTCGACTTTCTTATCACCAATAAATTTGTTACAATATGTGGGGCTTATTTGGGGGATCAATTAATTAGTCTTGCTTTATTAATCACCGAAAATAAAGAATTATCATTACTGGCTCTTTTCAACGATGAAGAATATAAAGTTGAAAATGGATCATCCTTTATTATTGATCGCATTCTACAACACTATATTCACGAAAAGAAATTTAATTTTATGGGAAGTAATATTCGTGGAATAGAAGTTTTTTTTAAAAGTTTTGGAGCGGAACTTCATGAATATAGTTTTATTGAAAATAAAATTTTAAAAAAATTTACATAATGCACTAGTTGTTTAGATTTATTCCAAATATTATTCCCTAACTTTATAAAGTTATTTCCAAAACATAATTTTACTATGTTTAAACAAGTTCGCAATTATAAATTACCTTATGTGTTATATAATTTTTTCAACAAGAGAAAATTAAGACATAATATCTCTCTTTATAAAAAATATGGTATAAGGAAATCCTATTTTTCAAGTATTTCAAGTAAAGATTTTTCTCATCTTCCTCCTGTAGAAAGAAAAATTGATCATGAGAAATTGATGGCGACTCTTTTTTATAAAAACCTTTCGGAAGAAAATAAAGTCAGTGTTGATAACTATGATGTTAATGGATATCTGATCCTTAAAAATTATCTAAGCTCGGATGTTGTGGATCAAATAAATAATGAGATAAATAATCTAATGAAAGAAGGGACTCTCAAGTTTCGTTATGGAAATAAGCTTATGTTTGCCATTCATTATTCTGAGATCATTAAAAATATAGGAAATGACAAAAATTTGATTGATTTTCTTTCTATTCTACTCGATGGGCAAGCAAAATTATTTCAAAGTATTAATTTTATTAAAGGCAGTCAACAAAAAACCCATTCTGATAGTATTCATATGACTACTTATCCACTAGGGGGACTTTTGGGAGTTTGGATTGCTTTAGAAGATGTGGATGAAAATAATGGAGCATTACATTATATTCCTCAAACGCATAAATTACCCTATTTCCTAAATTCAGATTATGATAATGAAGGAGATCGATTAAAAATAGGAAAGAAAAGCTACAAAGCGTATGAAGAGTTTCTTGAAAATAAGATAAAAGAGTTGGGATTGAAAAAGGAAATATTTAAAGCTCAAAAAGGAGATCTTCTTATTTGGCATGCTAATATTTTACATGGAGGAGAACCTCATTTGGATAAAAATAGAACAAGAAAGAGCCTTGTTTACCATTTTTTTGATGAAAATAGTATTTGCTATCATGAGGTCACACAAAGACCTGCTTTATTTGAGTTATAATTTCATAAAATATTAGTAATTTTGCCGTCTAGATTATGGCAAGTTTATCAGGATATTTACCCTATGCGTTTGCATTGATTATAGCAATTCCATTTTTGGTATTGCTACGGCAGTTTGTACACTCGTATATAACCCTAAAAAACCAAGAGATAAAGATTCTTTCTATAAAATCAAATTCTGAAAATAAGACCCATTCTTATGAAAGGATGACTCTTTTTCTGGAAAGAATAAAGCCATCTAATCTTATTCAAAAGTTTGACAAAGATTTAGAAACACATGAATTTATCTTTCTTACAGAAAAAACAATTAATGAAGAGTTTGAATATAATTCTTCCCAGCAATTATATATAACAAAAAATTCATGGCAGCATATTGTTGACTCAAAATTGGCTGTAATAGATCTGCTTCATACCACATATAAAGGATTTAATAATGGCCCGAATTTGGATGAGTTTAAAACTGTCTTTATTATGAGCTATATGAATGGAGAAGACTATATTTCATCTACCATAGAAAGTTTAAGAAAAGAAATTATAATAATAGCTTGATTCAAGCTTAAACTAAAAATAAAAATTTAAATAATGATTCCAAATTTTAAAGCACATCCATGGCATGGAATTTCTGCAGGAGAAGATGCGCCAAACGTTGTAAACGTTTTTGTTGAGATTGTTCCCTCAGATACTATTAAATATGAAATAGACAAAGAAACAGGATTTTTGAAAGTGGATAGACCTCAAAAGTTTTCTAATATTATTCCTGCTTTATATGGTTTTGTTCCAAGAACTTACTGTAATGAAGAAGTGATGAAGTTAGCTGTTGAAAGTGGGGCAACTGATGTTACGATGGGAGACCATGATCCACTTGATATTTGTGTGTTAAGCTCTCATAATATCCATGCAGGAGGTCTTTTGATGGAAGCTATTCCTATTGGTGGTTTTAAAATGATCGACGGAGGGGAAGCTGATGATAAAATTGTAGCGGTAATGATAGGTGATCATGCCTTCGGACATTTTAGAGATATTTCAGAATTACCTGAGGCTGAAGTGAAGCGATTAATGCACTATTTCTTAACATATAAAAACTTACCGGATGAAGTCGCAAAATGTAGAATTCAGGAAGTATATGGAGCAGAGCATGCACGACAAGTAATTAAAGCTTCACAACAAGATTATATTAATAAATACGGAGGATAAACTCTCGTATTAAAAAATAAACATTAAGGATAAATGGAATGAATTCATTTATCCTTTTTTTATGGGGTTATAATTTTTTAAATATGGTATTTTTTAATTATAAAATTGAATTATATTTTATAATTTATTTTTATTTATTGATGTTTAGAATATTTTTCGGTTTTTGATGGCTATTATTTATTATATTTAGTTTTCTATTACCAAAAAAATATTAAACTATGGATCTATTTGTACTAGTCCCTATATTTGGTGTAATTGCCTTACTTTATACTTTTTTTCAAAGTAATTGGGTAAACAAGCAGAATGCAGGGAATGAAAAAATGAAAATTATCAGCGGACACATTGCTGACGGTGCTATGGCTTTTCTCAAAGCTGAGTATAAAATTTTAACTTATTTCGTAGCGGTTGTCGCTATTTTGTTAGCTATAATGGGAGCTAGTAATTCAAACTCTCATTGGAGTATTGGGGTAGCTTTTATTGTGGGAGCTATTTTTTCGGCATTAGCAGGATTTATAGGGATGAAGATTGCCACAAAATCAAATGTAAGAACGGCGGAGGCTGCAAAAACATCACTTTCAAAGGCTCTTAAAGTTTCATTTACAGGAGGTTCAGTAATGGGAATGGGAGTTGCAGGATTAGCTGTTTTAGGCTTAGGTAGTCTTTTTTTAATTATTAAACAAATTTTTGCTCCTGATGCTATGGTAAACTCCCATGAAATGGAACGTACAATTGAAATTCTCACAGGTTTTTCGTTAGGAGCAGAATCTATAGCATTATTTGCTAGAGTGGGAGGAGGAATATATACAAAAGCAGCGGACGTAGGAGCTGATTTGGTTGGAAAAGTGGAGGCCGGAATTCCAGAAGATGATCCTCGTAATCCAGCTACTATTGCAGATAATGTGGGAGATAATGTAGGGGATGTTGCTGGTATGGGGGCAGATTTGTTTGGATCATATGTGGCTACTGTTTTGGCAACAATGGTTCTAGGTAGAGAAACGATTTCTCATGATTCTTTTGGAGGTTTTGCTCCTATTCTTTTACCTATGCTTATTGCTGGAACAGGAATTATTTTTTCAATAATTGGAACCTTATTTGTACGGATTAATGATAATGAGGAGTCGTCTCCTTCAAATGTTCAAAATGCTTTAAATCTAGGAAATTGGGGAAGTATTGTTATTACAGCAGTTGCGTCCTATTTTTTAGTTACTTATATATTGCCTGAAACGATGACTTTAAGAGGTCATGAGTTTTCTAAAATGGGAGTTTTTGGAGCTATTATGGTGGGATTAGTGGTAGGAACTTTAATGAGTATTATCACAGAATATTATACAGCAATGGGTAAAAGACCTGTTTCTAGTATTGTAAGACAATCTTCTACGGGGCATGCTACTAATATTATTGGTGGACTTTCTGTTGGGATGGAGTCTACTTTATTGCCTATTATTGTGCTGGCAGGTGGGATATATGGATCTTATCTTTGTGCAGGGCTTTATGGTGTTGCCATTGCTGCGGCAGGTATGATGGCCACAACGGCTATGCAATTAGCTATTGATGCTTTTGGGCCCATTGCAGATAATGCAGGAGGTATTGCTGAAATGAGTGAACTTCCGAAAGAGGTTCGAGAAAAAACTGATATTTTGGATGCGGTTGGAAACACAACAGCGGCAACAGGAAAAGGTTTTGCCATTGCTTCAGCAGCATTAACTGCGTTGGCTTTATTCGCAGCATTTGTTGGAATTGCAGGCATAGACGGGATTGATATATATAAAGCAGATGTTTTGGCAGGATTATTTATAGGAGGTATGATTCCTTTTATTTTTTCTTCCTTAGCTATCACTGCAGTTGGACAGGCAGCAATGGCCATGGTAGAAGAAGTGAGAAGACAATTCCGTGAAATTCCGGGAATCCTTGAAGGAAAAGCTCAACCTGAATATGAAAAATGTATTGCTATTTCTACAGATGCTTCCATTAAGAAAATGATGCTTCCGGGAGCCATAGCTATTATTTCACCATTACTTGTAGGATTTATATTTGGGCCAGAAGTGCTAGGTGGCTTTCTCGCCGGAGCTACCGTAAGTGGAGTACTTATGGGTATGTTCCAGAATAATGCCGGAGGCGCTTGGGATAATGCCAAAAAATCTTTTGAAAAAGGAGTAAATATTAATGGACAAGTTTATTATAAAGGTTCAGAGCCTCATAAGGCATCTGTAACTGGAGATACGGTTGGAGATCCTTTTAAAGATACTTCGGGGCCATCAATGAATATTTTGATTAAATTAATGTCCATTGTTTCATTGGTTATAGCGCCCACTTTGGCTGTTTTACATAAAGATAAGATTGAAAATAGCCGAAAGGCAAGGTTAGAAGCCTTAGTAGGTGTTTCTGGTGCTGTATCTCATCACTCTGTGGGGGAAATTAAAGGACATTTAGATAGAAATGGAGATTTTGTCTATGATACAGGAAAAATAAGAGAAATAAAGCTTACTAATGGGAAAACTATTTCTTTAGGTGAAGAAAGTCAGCTATATAGAATGTATAGTGCTTTGGAACAGAAAAGTAACGCTATTTTAGAACCTGATAGATGGTATACTATTGAGAATCTTTATTTCCAAAAAGGATCTAGTGACCTAAAACAAGGATCAGAAATTCAATTATTGAATTTGGCAGAGGTTTTAAATACTTATCCTCAAGTAAAAATAAAATTAGGAGGGTATACCGATAATACAGGGAGTGAAGAAGGTAATCAAAAGCTCTCTAATTTAAGAGCTCAAACTGCGAAACTTAAGTTATTAGAATTAGGAATTCCAGCAGATAGGATAGAAGTGGAAGGGTATGGATCTGATTATCCGGTTTGTAAAGCGAATGATACGGATGAATGTAAAGCTAAAAATAGAAGGATTGATGTAAGAGTACTTACTATTTAATTAAAGACATAGAGCACTGTATTTTTACAGTGTTTTTTTTATTTTTATAGGAGTTTATGAATTCTGTCCAAAGTTTATAAAGCTTTTCTTAGATGTTCTAATGCTTCAATAATCAAACTATCCTTTTTAGCAAAGCTCACTCGGATATAATTAGAGTCTTGCTTTGAATTATAGAATGCAGAAAGTGGGAGGCAAGCTACTTTTTTGTCTACTGTCAACCATTTTGCAAATTGAATATCCGTCATTTTATTAGAAATATTTCTAAAATTAATAATTTGAAAGATACTACCATTTGATTTTTGTTCAATCATTAAAGGTGTATCTTTAATTAATTCATGGAGGAGATCTCTTTTCTTTTGCATGATTTGTTGCATTTCTGAAGGGACAAAGACTTCTAAAAATTTTGCTAATGCATATTGAGCAGGTGCGTTCACTCCATAAGAAATGTATTGTTGATGAAATCTGAATTTAGAGGTGAGCTCTTCAGATGCGAGCATATAGCTTACTTTCCATCCGCTAATGTGGAGCATTTTTCCAAAAGAGAAAATACAAAAAGTCCTTTTTTTCAGTTCAGGATGAATGAAAGAGCTGAAATGTTCCCTATTATCATAACAATATAGGTCATAAATTTCTTCAGAAATCACATAGATTTCTTGATCTTTAATAATTTTATAAAGCTGATTCCAATCGGCTTGAGAAAATATTTTTCCCGTTGGATTTTGAGGAGAGTTGACAATAATAGCTTTTGTTTTGGGAGAAATAGAATGTTGAACATTTTCCCAGTCTATGGTAAAATCATTATTTAGAGTACAATATACGGGAACTGCACCATTTAATGTAACTGAGGGGCCATAGGTATAATAAGCGGGTTCAATGATGATGACTTCATCTCCTAGATTTACAATACATTTAAGAGCTGTGAATAATGCAAAAGTAGCACAGGGAACTACTGTAATCTCTTCTTTTGTATGTTGAATACTGTTTTTCCGATTCTTATTAAAGTGTATAATATTCTCAATTAATAGAGGATTACCTTCTAAGGGAGCGTAGTTATGCGTATTTGAATCAACAGCCTCTTTTAAAAAAAGTTTTAATCTTTCATCAATATCAAAATCGGGAAGTCCTAAGGAGAGGTCAAAGCTTCCGTGGGTTGCTGCCAGTTGAGACATTTCTGTAAAGAGCTCATAACGATTGAATTTGTAAATATTTTGCATCTCTAATGCATTTCTATCAAATATAATAAAAATAGAGATTGGTTTTTGATTAATTAAATTTTGTTATTTTTAATCAAATTATTCTAACAATGAAAAAACATTTGATTCCCGTATTTTCTATTTTCTTATTATTGAGTTGTGAAACAAGAAATGTTTCAAATACGCTGCAAACCTCTCATCCGACTGAGTCTAATGTAAAAGGTGATAAAGCCTTTTTAGCTGCGTATAAGATGATTAATGCTGATGAGCTTAAGAAAAATCTATATGTGATTGCTTCGGATGAAATGGAGGGACGGGATACAGGAAGTAAAGGTCAGAAAGAAGCAGGTGAATATATTATCAATTATTACAAAAATCTAAAAGTTTCATATCCAAAAGAATTAGGCTCCTATTATCAAAAAGTTCCATCAGAGTATATGAAAAAAAGAGGAGGAGAAACTCTTCCTGATTCCGAAAATATTTTGGCATTTATAGAAGGAAGTGAAAAACCCGAGGAAATTGTTGTTATTTCTGCACATTATGACCATGTAGGAATAAAAAAAGGGATGATCTATAACGGAGCTGATGACGATGGAAGTGGAACAGTTGCTGTAATGGAAATCGCAAAAGCTTTCCAAAAAGCTAAACATGAGGGAAAAGGTCCTAAAAGATCTATTTTATTTTTACATGTAACAGGGGAGGAACACGGATTATTTGGGTCAGAATATTATACTGATTATCCCGTTTTTCCTCTTGCTAATACAGTAGCGGATCTTAATATTGATATGATTGGCCGCGATGATCCTGAAAATAGAGGAAAGCAATATGTATATGTTATAGGTTCGGATATGCTGAGTTCTCAACTAAGGATCATTAATGAAGCTTCCAATAAAAAAACAAATAATCTAGAATTGAATTATAAATATGATGATCCTAATGATCCTCAAAGATTGTATTATAGATCAGACCATTATAATTTTGCTAAAAATAATGTTCCCGTAGCTTTTTTCTTTGATGGTATTCATGAAGACTATCACAAACCAACAGATGATGTAGAAAAAATAGATTATGTATTATTGGAAAAAAGAACACAATTAATATTCACAACAGCATGGGAATTAGCGAATAGAAATGAGCGTATTGTTGTTGATAAAAATTAAAAAAAGAAGTGGTAATTCGTGAAGCTAGATTAGAAGATATTTCTCAAATTCAAATAATAAGGAATTTGGTGAAAGAAAATATATTATCTGATCCGGGGTTGATCACCGATAAAGATTGTGAAGAATTCTTATTTATAAGAGGCAAGGGATGGGTTTGTGAAATTGAAAAAAATATTGTTGGCTTTTCGATTGTTGATAGGAAAGAGAATAATATTTGGGCATTATTTATCCATCCTGATTTTGAAAAGCAGGGCATTGGAAGAAAATTACATACTATTATGCTTGATTGGTATTTTGCTCAAACACATCAAACTGTTTGGCTTGGGACGGCTCCCACTACCAGAGCAGAAATATTTTATAGAAAATCGGGTTGGACAGAAATAGGAACTCATGGAAAAGGAGAGATTAAATTTGAAATGACCTATCATAATTGGAAAAACAAATAAGCTATGAAACAATCTATACGATCAATAAGACCATTTATTGGCGCTGAAAACTTTGATATAAGTAGGAATTTCTATCAAGATTTAGGTTTTGAAGAAGTAATATTAGAAGATAATTTATCATTATTTAAAAGACAAGATATTGCCTTTTATCTTCAAAGAGCTTATGTAAAAGATTGGATTGATAATACAATGATATTTGTTGAAGTAGAAAATGTAGATGAATTTTGGAATGAACTTTCATCTCTAAATTTAACAGAAAAATATAGGCATGTAAGATTGATTCCTGTGAGAAATTTGAATTGGGGGAAAGAGTGTTTTGTACATGATCCTTCAGGTGTGTTATGGCATTTTGGAGAATTTTATAAACTTTCTTGATTATAAAATATTATATAAAAATTGACAAGGATATGATTATTATTCTATTTTAATTAGAAAAAATGACAAAAATCACACTGTTGTTATTTTTATTAATTCTAAATAGTTATAAATTTGTCTCAACAAAAGTGAAAAACACATAACTAATCATATCCGTATCAATTTTTATTTTTAAAACCGGTAATTTAATTGCCGGTTTATTTTTTTAGAGGTTTGAATTATGAAAAAAATAGGGCTGTTTTATAATATTTTGTAAGTATTTATACTGGTATTTTAATTTTTTGGTTTTTTTTTATTAAAAAATTATATCATTAAACAAAATTTCCTAAATTTATGTAGTATGATTTAATATTAAAATTGCATATGCAAGTGTTAACAGGTTTGAATAAAATTGTAGATTTACAAACTAATATTTTAAAGAATATTAGAATTATGAAAGCTTTTAATATTTGAATTAAAGCTACATATTATAAAATAAGCAAGTATCTTTCAACAATATCTAATCTATGCGTTTATATGGATAGAAAAGATTAACTATTTTACAAACTCTTGTATATAAGCATAATTATATATGTCTTGTACTATCGCAATACGTACATTAGGACATTGTATGTCATTTTAAACTATCTATATGAAAAGAAAATTATATTTTTTATTTTTGATGTTTCTTGTGACATTAGCATATTCTCAAAACAAAGAATCAAAATATTTTGTTGGAAAAAGTTATGATGCAAGAATGTTTTTGACAAACACTCAAAAAGTAACTTTTAATAAGATATTTTCTGATTTTGCTACAACAGCAGTTAATAAAAACAATAAGTGGAATGATGTTGATCCTATAAAAATTTTCACTGTTGCAGAAAATAGGCTAAATCGTAGAAATTTATTTCTTTACGAGTATAATCCTGAAGAGATTGGAAATTCTAAACCAACCGAACAACAAATTGTATTCAAATCAATTTTAGAAAAAAATATTAAAAATTCTGTTGTTTTGCTTGATTCAAATGACATTAAAATTTCATTTCCTTATACTGAATCTTATGAAAAAATAAACATGCAAAAAATACTACTTGAAAAATTATCATATTTAGGTCTTCAATGGTCTCAGCTCGAAGGAGATAATCTCTATATTTATAATGGAAATATCTTGATTGGAAAATATAAATCTGGATATGTTTCGTTAACAAATTTAATAATTGATAAACCATAATTCAAATATATGAGCTGACAATTAAGAACTAATATTTTGATAATCCTGAATTCATATAGAAAAAATAAAATAATTTAAAGAAGTTGTAACTAATATATTGTCAGAATATATATATGAATATATGTGTTTGTTATAATTTAAAATATCAAAAATTTAAATTTATTGAAAGTTCTGACAATAAAGATATTTCAAAAAAAATATTGATTACCAATTGCTTTTAGAAGAATTAGATTCTCTGTCAGCTTACAATAGATAACACTAAATCTCAAAAAATGATTAAAACTATTTTTACCTTTCTTTGTACTTTGTTATCAGCTTTTTTATATAATCAATCCTTAAGTTTAATTTTGCCAGAACCGGATAGAAAAAAATTAGATAGTATTGTTATGAGTATGGTCCGCAAAAATGAAACGGATGATAACATTAGAGTGGTGATAGCTAATTTTAAATTGAAATATGGTCATCATCAATCTGATGATTGGGATTACATATCATCATCTGTTAGCGCTAATAAATACTATATAAAGCGACTAATACATAATTCAAATATTTCTGATTTTTGGGTTAAAATTATCTCAAAATCAAATGAATACTCTATTGAACATTGGAAAATTTATTGTAATTCAAACGAACTGGTGATCTTTTCTGCAACAGATTATTCAGCTCAAGGATTTGTAAAAGTATCTGAAGAATACACAGAAACTCCTAAACCAATAATACCAGATTCAATAGCTGACAGTATTCGTGAAAATGTTTGTGAGAAACCGATTAAATGATCTCATAAAACAATACTGGAAAGAATATAAAATTCCTAATTATCTAGTTATGAAAATTTTATTATTTTTTCTTCTTTTTACCGTCTGGTCTTTGGGTCAGCGCAGATCGTGCAGCTGTTTTAGCATTTTTTGATGAACGTTTATCTTTTAATATTTTGGAGGCAGTCGTTCCAGCCTTTTTACTTGTTTGTTCATTTTTCTTTGTCATAGTTATAAGTTATAATAAATAAATTTGCGGAAATTATTTGTGTTAAAAGAAATCAAAAAATTAAAACTTAATTTGATTCATATAGAATTGTAAAGTTCATGATTTTACCATTCTAATCTACTTAAATTAACATCATTTTTAATATACAAAATAATTCTCAAAAACGATAAAATTCACCTTCTCCATAAAAGTTTTGTGATGCTTCGGGGCTTGACATATTTAAAGATTATTTTGCTTATAAAATAAATGTTAGAATATGGAATTATTATTTGAGTTTCCTTCTTTTTATGTATTATTGCAGTCGTTTATAATTTCACCAATCAGTGAAATTATAAACGTAAATTTAGATGAGCAAAGATTTATACATAAAAAATAATTAATGAAGGATAATTCTAATACATTTTTACTTTTACTAGTGACAAGTATCTTTTTTTTTAATTCCTGTAGGAATAATGATCTTCTTCTTACCGAGAACGAAACATATAACACGGATACTAAATTTCGATTGAGCTCCAAAACCATACGGTTAGGTGAAAGTAGACATAAAGCGTCCCTTGCTTTAGAATTAGAAAAAATGCAAAGAACCTCCAACATACTTAGCAAAACAACAGACGGAGAGGTTTATATTGATACGGATAATATCACTTATATTGAGAATGGCCCTAACTATCATACCTATACTCTTAATCTTATACGGGAAAATTCATCAGGTAATTCACCCTTAGAAAATATCGTATTAACACCGCTCTCTGATGGTACCTATAAGGGGGTACTTGTATCTTACAATCTCACCCAACAAGAAAAACTAACATTAAAAGCAGGGGGATATGTGAACATAAAAGATAAGGTTACTATAACAGAACTTTCAAAAGGGGTCTTTAATCCGATTTTTAAAGGAGCAGGTATGACAACTTGTGGATTTGTGGAAACGTATACTATTAGAGGTTGTAGTGATATTCATAATGGAGTATCAACTCACAATGAAAACAATACTTCCGAATGGGAAAACTGTAAAGCTGATAGAAAACCTGGTGTACATATGACGATGACCTATCGATGTGATTTTATCAGTGATACCAATAGCCCCGGAACAGGTGGAGGAGATGGAGGTGGTGTGGATACTGGTGCTGGAACGTATGTTCCTGGTGGGGGTTCCTCAATCCCTTGCAATGGAAATGGAATTGCTACTGGGCCTTTTGACCCTAAAGAAGAAATAGGAGATGGGGGATGTACAGGAATTCCTACATCTCCCACTATATCGTTAAGTACATTTTTTGTATTTGTAAAAAATTTACCTATTAATTTACAAAATATTCTTAATAACCCAGAAAATCAAGACTTTTACGAAGGTTTGCTAAGTTATTATGATGGTACCTATACAAGTTTAGAAGCTAAAAATATTATAAAATGGGCATTACAGATTAAACAAACTAATCCAAATATTAAATGGAACCAATTTTCCGATTGGCTCTTACAAAATTATATAGATGAAAGTCAGCGAGACGAAATAACGGAAGACTGGACGGATCCCAATAGGGTAAAGCCTACCATCACATTTAAGAACCACACTAAACTAAATAGTATTTACAACCAAATTAAAACAGCAGCAAATTTTAATCAGTATTTAAAGAACTTTATTCCAGAAGGATCTTTGGCTCATTTAACTTTCGATATAGGTGCACTCACGATATCTGAAGCTCAAGCTGAAACCACAGAACCAATAAATTATTGGATAAAAATTGTATTCAACAAAAATAAAGACTGGAGTAGTATTCCCAGAGTTGTAGTCGCAGGGACTTTTATGCATGAGTTAATTCATGCAGAGATACTTAGGCAACTATTAACTGTGGCAAATTCCAACGGGAGCATAAATAAGATGGAGCTTTTAGATTATGCTAAAAAACATAAACATATAGAGTTATTCAATACATTTGTAAAAGCAAAAACAAATGATTCTGAATTTCAGCATGAATATATGGCAAAGAAATTCATTATAACAATAACTTCCTTTTTAAAGCAAGTCTATGGTACAAAATTTACAGAGGTGGAATATAAAACTGTAGTTTGGATGAGTAGTTTGAAAGGAACAAAGGCATGGAACTTGCTCCCTCAATCTGAAAAAGACTTATATATCAATACTTGGAATTCTAATTACTGGCTATGGGAACTTTAAAAAAAATTACAATAGTAACATTCTGCTTTTGCATGAGCTTTGCCTATTCTCAAAATTGTATTGTCAGGATACCTAAAACAGATTCAATAAAATTGGAAAAAATAGAAAATGATTTTTATGGAGAATATCTGCTACTTATTCCAGCTAAAAATAAGCATAATAAAGAAGTACTAATTAATCGTTATAGAGTAACACCTATTGAGAGAAAATATAATGAAAAGGAAATCATATATGATTTTAAAAGTATATCAGAGAGAAGATTAAAAAAAAGATGTCTAAATCATAATATTCTTTTTCTTATCGATAATCAACTTTATAAAAATATCAAAACATTTGAATAAGTTCTTTTAAGAGGGGGTGGTATATTTAAGATGGAAGAATACATACGTTACAAAGACGGTAAAGTAATTGATAAATATCCTCCACAAATTGATTGATTTGAAGAATTACTTTAAAGTTTCTGACACTATCTCGTAAAGTGTGTAAGTTAAAAAGTTAGGCTTGGATTTTATAATCTGAGCCTTTTTTCAAAAATAAGCATAAATTGGTTGAGAACAATACCCCAATTTCGAATAGGCATGGTCCATTTTTTAGTAGCTTCTTTTAAAGCGAGATACACTGATTTCATTACTGCATCATCTGTAGGGAAAGACATCTTGTTTTTGGTGTATTTTCTTATTTTTCCGTTGAGATTTTCAATTAAATTAGTGGTATAAATGATCTTACGTATCTCTAAAGGAAATTCAAAAAATATAGTCAGCTCATCCCAATTATTCCTCCAAGATGCAATAGCATACGAATATTTGCTTTCCCATTTTCCTGCAAAATCATTTAGAGCTGCTTCTGCGGCTTGTTTTGTTGGAGCAGTATAAATATGCTTCATATCTGCAGAGAACTCTTTTCTGTCCTTCCACACTACATATTTACAGGCATTTCTGATTTGATGTACCACACAAATTTGAGTTTGAGATTCAGGAAACACAGAACGTATAGTCTGGGTAAATCCGTTTAAATTATCAGTGGCGGTAATGAGAATATCTTCTACACCTCGGGCTTTTAAATCCGTTAGAACACTCATCCAGAAGGCTGAGCTTTCATTTTTTCCAAGCCACATTCCCAAGACTTCTTTCCTTCCGTCACGCTTTAGTCCAACAGCCAGATAAATAGTTTTATTAATGACTTTGGAGTTTTCCCTTACTTTGAAAACAATCCCATCCATCCAAACAATGAGATATAGATCTTCAAGGGGACGATTCTGCCAACTCACCACTTCACTTGTAACCGCATTGGTTATTCGTGATATGGTAGAAGTAGAAACCTCAAAATCATACATCTCATGGATCTGTTGTTCAATGTCTGATACACTCATTCCCTTGGCATAAAATGAGATGATGATGTTTTCCAAACCATCAATAATGTTGTGCCTTTTGGGAACTAATGCAGGCTCAAAACTCCCTTCACGATCCCTTGGAACTTTAATTTCAGACTCTCCAAAAGACGATTTTATTTTCTTACTGCCGTGTCCGTTTCGGTAATTTCCAGTGGGGGACTTCTGGTGTTTCTCATTATCCAGGTGAGAGTCCAACTCGGCATCAAGCATATGTTCTACAGCTCGCTTGTGCAGCTCTTTAAAGAATGAGGTTAAATCTTCTCCATTTTTGAAGGACTTGTAGAAGTCCTTGTTGTTTAGTAAATCTTCTTTGTCAATCATAACTATGTAATGGTTAAAAATAATAAAAAGTGAGTTCCGAAAAATTTCTTGAGCTGTAAGAGCTCTAAATTTTCCAGAATAACTTTTTAACTTACACAGTTAGTGAGACACTACCTTTGATGATAACACAACCTCTAGCGGTCATGAGGGGAGAGCAAGATGAATTATTTCCTACGATAGAATATTATGAAGATTGGAAATTACATACTTCTAATAAAACGGATTATATTTCTATAGAAGGGGGCCATCTATTTTCCATTCAATATCCCGAAAAAGTGGCAAGAATATTAACCCAGGTTATTAATAATATATTAAACTAATATTATGAAAGAGGTAATTACATCTTCAAGATATATAGATATTCCATTGGCTCGTTCAAGCCCTTTCAAAATTGAACATCTTTACCACTTTTTAAGACAAAAAAAATTAAAAAGCATTTGGTTTGAAGTTGCAGAAACAGTTAATAGTGAACACCAGAAACTTATTTTTATAGGAATAGATCCTATAGCTTCCTTACAAGTAAAGAATGAGGCTGAGCTTTACTATTTTATAGGAGATCAAGAAGAATATATAAATGAAATAACAAATGAAAAAGTTTGGCATTATGTAGAAGAGTGGCAGAATAAAATTCTTCCAAAAGAAGATTCTCATCCCTATAATGGAATATTAGGATTCAGCACTTATGATTCAATTCAATTGGTGGAAAATATCAGATTGAATAAGTATATACAAGGGCATAAAGATAGTAACCTTCCTATGTTCCAGTTTTCATTATACAGATATACTTATGTATTCAATGAAACTCTTTCTACTATTACATTAATTAATAATTTCTATGAACAAGAGGATGAACTGGATATCATGGAAGAGTGGCTGACAAATAGTAAAGAGGTTGATATAAAAAAATTCCATGTTGCTGATCAAGAAAATATAGATTGTAGTGATGAAGAGTTCTTGGAAAAAATCAAACAGGCCCAATATCATTGCCAAGTAGGAGATGTTTTTCAGCTAGTAATTTCCAGAAGGTTCTCCAGAGAATTTACAGGAGACCCTTGGTCATTTTTTCTTGAATTAAAAAAGAATAATGCTCAATACTATTTTTTTCTAGACGAAGAAAATTATATCATAACAGGAGCTTCTCCGGAGACACATTTTAGTTGTTCAAAAGGCGTAGGAATTGTAAAGCCAATAGCAGGAACTTATAAAAAGACAATGAATGTCGAGGAAGATGCTTTATTAGAAGAAAAACTATTGAAGGATCCTAAAGAAAATTCAGAACATAACATGCTTATTGATTTAGCTAGAAATGATCTAAGCAAGCATGCAAGAAATGTAGATATCAGTAAGTTGAAAATAATAGAACATTATAATAATGTAATTCATCTTGTAAGTCAGGTACAGGGTGAGATGGATACTCAACATAATCCTATACGTCTCCTAAAAGAATTTTTACCGGCAGGGACATTATGTGGTGCACCAAAATATAAGGCTGTACAGCTCATTGATGAAATAGAAAATAGTTATAGATCTTATTACGGTGGATTATTAGGATGGATTGGTTTTAATAATGATATCAATACTTGTATACTGATAAGAAGTGCTTTATTTGAAAATAATACAATGATTTATCGTGCAGGGGCTGGAGTGGTAATTTCCTCCGAACCTCAAAAAGAATGGGAAGAAGTGAATAATAAGGTTGCTCTAATTTTAAGTACTTTGAAGAAATTCGAAAATTTATCTTAATGCTATGAAAAAAATTCTAATCATTGATAATTATGACTCTTTTACATACAATTTAAAACAATTGGTATCAGAATGTAGCAATTATTCTGTCAGCGTATGGCGAAATGATGCTTTTGAATTAGAAGAAGTAGCGGGTTATGACTATATCATATTATCTCCAGGACCGGGCATTCCACAAGATGCAGGGCAATGTATTCCTTTGATTAATTATTATAAAGCTACTAAAAAAATATTAGGTATATGTTTAGGGCATCAAGCTATTGGAGTGGCATTTGGGGCGCAGCTTAAGAATACTTCACAGGTTTATCATGGTGTTTCTACTTCTATTAATATTAATAATAATGAAAGGTTATATTCACAATTACCAGATACAATACATGTAGCAAGATATCATAGTTGGATTGTAGAAAAAAAAGATCTTCCTAAAGATTTAATCATTACCTCTACAGATGATTCAGATATTATTATGTCTCTGAGACATGATCAATATGATATTACTGGGGTGCAATATCATCCTGAAAGTTTTCTTACTTTGGATGGCAAAAAAATAATCCAAAATTGGTTGGAATTATAAATTAAAATTTCCTAATGCTATAATGATGAAAAATAATGAAATTTCGATAGGCATTGTAGGTAAAGGCATTGGAGGCCTTACACTCGCTTTGGCTTTGGAACAGTCAGGATATAAGAATATTAAATTGTATGAGCAATCCGATACGATAGAACAATCAACTAAAGGGGCTGGAATAATGTTAGCATGTAATGCTATGCAGATAATGAAAAAACTAGGATTACATGAGGAATTGACTAGTGAGGGGAATATTTTAAAAAGGATGAATATCACCAATGAAAATTTAAAAGTTTTGTCATGTATCAATATGGAACCTTTCTCTACATTATATAACGTTAATATGGTAGCTATTCATAGAGAAAAATTGTATCATATTCTCAATTCTAAGATCAAGTGTGAGGAATTCCTTGGAAAAAGATTAGAGAAGATCAATCTAGTAAGTGATCAGTTAAGCATGATTTTCAAAGACTCGACAGAGAGTAATGCTGATATTATTATTGGAGCGGATGGTATACACTCTCAAGTGAGAAATAGTTATTTTTCAGAGGTCGAAATGCTTGATGCAGGACAATTGTGCTGGAGGGGGATTGCTAATATTGAGATGTCCAAATATACAGATGAGCTTAATGAGCTTTGGGGGAAGGGAAAACGTTTTGGTTTTGTAAAAATCAATAGTCATCAAATATATTGGTATGCCTTGGTTAATACTCCTTATAATGATCCTATTACTCTATCTAGACTTACTTATATATTTAAAGATTTTCATCCAGATGTTTTAGATATAATCAATAGTACTGAAGAAAGGACAATTATTACCAGAAAAATCTATGATTTCAAAACACTTCATAAATGGTACAAGTCTAGAGTTTGTTTAGTGGGTGATGCTGCGCATGCTATGACACCTAATTTAGGACAAGGAGCCTGCCAAGCAATAGAAGATGCATATATCCTCTCTGAATCTTTAAAAAGATATGATGGCGAACAAGCATTTGCAAAATTCAATGAAATTAGAAGAGATAAAGCTTCATGGATTGTTGAAAGAAGCAGAAAAATTGGTAATATGTCACAACTTAATCATACGATAGGGATATGGCTAAGAAATACAATCATGAGTGCTATTCCGTCCAATTTTGCTTATAGAGATACTAAGAAAATGTTAGATATTTACCAATATGAATCTATTTTGTAATATAGCATTAAGCTTAATTTTTTTATGTATAGGAGGTATACATATATATTGGGCTTTTGGAGGTAATTGGGGGAAACAACAAGCTGTACCAACTACGCCAGAAGGTACTCCTCTCTTTACCC
Source organism: Chryseobacterium potabilaquae (assembly GCF_902728265.1). Taxonomy (GTDB): domain Bacteria; phylum Bacteroidota; class Bacteroidia; order Flavobacteriales; family Weeksellaceae; genus Chryseobacterium; species Chryseobacterium potabilaquae. The sequence continues at coordinate 36,394 of NZ_CACVBR010000012.1, read as the reverse complement.
CAAGTTTTTTTTCGTGTTTTGGAGTGGGAATAATTCTGCTGAGTTTTATTTTATTGATGAATAATGAAAATTTGGATTTCATATCTCCCAAAGTCTCTCTATATTCAAAAACCATTGTAGCGATCATTTTTCTTATGAGGGCTATCGGTGATTTCAAATATGTAGGGTTCTTCAAGAAAATTAACGGAACCGAATTTGCAAGGCTGGATGGAAAGTATTATACTCCTGTATGTTTGATTATTTTTATACTGATTATTATTAAATTAATTATCATTTAATATAAGAAGTTATAGGATTTAATTTTAGATAATTATGGAATGGGAGTGAGGCCATTTAATATTACTATTTACAAGAGATCTTATAGATCTTTGCGAGATATAACCTGGCCTATTTTGAATTTAAAAAAGAGATAACTTTACTTATACTTATGAATTTTATGATAACTACCGATATATTGATTATAGGAGCGGGACCTACTGGACTTTTTGCTGTATTTGAAGCAGGACTACTAAAAATGAAGTGCCATATTATTGATGCACTTCCTCAGCCGGGAGGGCAATTAGCGGAATTATATCCTAAAAAACCTATTTTTGATATTCCTGGGTATCCCTCGGTAAATGCAGGAGAATTAATTGATAATTTAATGGAGCAAATTAAGCAGTTCCAACCTGGGTTTACATTAGGTGAAACGGCAGTCTCTTATACAAAAGTAGATGATGAATGGTTTGAAGTAATCACCAATAAAGGTACTGTACATAGAGCTAAGGCTATTGCGATTGCAGGAGGCTTGGGTACTTTTGAACCTAGAAAACCTACTATTGAAAATATTACAGATTATGAAGAAAAAGGTCTTGAATATTTTGTTAAAGAACCAGAACATTTTAGAAATAAAAAAGTGGTTATTGCCGGAGGAGGAGATTCTGCACTTGATTGGAGCATCTTTTTATCCAACGTAGCGAGTGAAGTTACCTTAATCCATAGAAGAAATGAGTTTAGAGGAGCTTTGGATTCTGTTGAAAAAGTCCAGGACTTAAAGAATGAGGGTAAAATTAAATTAATTACTCCGGCTGAAGTTACTGCTATCAAAGGAGATGGTAAGGTGGAAGCAATTACTGTAGAAGTTGAAGGAGAGGAGGCTTATGATCTTGAGACGGATTATTTTATTCCTTTGTTCGGCTTGACTCCCAAATTAGGTGAAATTGGTAATTGGGGATTAAATATTGAAAAAAATGCCATTGTTGTCAACAATGCATTAGATTATCAAACCAATATTGAAGGGATCTATGCAATAGGAGATATTAACACTTATCCAGGTAAACTAAAGTTAATTCTTTGTGGTTTTCATGAGGCTACCTTGATGTGTCAAAGTGTTTATAATAGATTGAATCCAGGTAAGAAATTTGTATTAAAATATACAACCGTAAGTGGAGTAGATGGGTTTGATGGAAGTCGAAAGGAGGCGGAAAAAGCAGTAGTGAAAAAAATCGACTAAATTAGTGACTCTTATCCGTTGCTGATAATTTATGATGATCGTCATTATCATCAATTCTCAACACTTAAGTATGTTGTTTCAAAATAGTTCTTAAAGAGAGAATTCTTTCATAATTCACATAATGGAGATAATTTAGGAGCATCTTTTCGATAGTATTTGTAGAGGTTTTTTGTAGCCTCACCAGGAATCGAACCTGGATCTAAAGTTTAGGAAACTTCTATTCTATCCGTTGAACTATGAGGCCTTAGTAATTGTACCATTAAATTTCCTAAAAACTTTTTAAATATAAAAATATAAAGAACCCGTTCTTTAGGAACGGATTCAGTAGATAAAACATCTCATTTTTTTAATTAGACAACAATAAAAAAAGCATAGCCGACAATGCTATGCTTAAATTTTTATAAATTTAATTGCGATTTCAAAGCTGAAAAATGCAAAATATGTTTCCACTTCAGTGATATTACATAGTAAATATAGTGATATTTTTAATATGAAATATGAATTTAATATTAAATATTGTTGGGACTTTTTTTATCTCCAGTTTTTAGATTGTATTAGATTTATAGATATTCCATTACTCCTCTCCGTTATCATTCCAAAAAAAAGATAAAAGTCCAAAAAATGGATTTTTATCAACTATGCTACAATATTTAAGTTATTGATAATCATTGTTTTATTTGTTTGGGAATTCTAATTGTATAATAATTAGAAAATTAAATACTATGTTAAAAAGATTTATCACTTTACTTATTATACTCATAGGAATAAGTAAAATACAAGCAACCGGAGAACCATCAACCTATTTTCAAATATATGTTCCACCAAACGCTGATGCGGTACAAAGGAATGTTTGTCTGATAGTCACTGCAATATATGATGATACAGAATTTAATATCATTGATGATGGTGCAGATGGAGATACTGATGATTCTAAATCGGGAATCTTAAAGGCAGGACAAAGTTACATTTTATATATTAAAGACAATGGAATTAATGATGATGCGCGTTATGCTTCTGGAGGGACCTTAAAATGGGATGGGGATTATTTTATTGTAAAATCAAATAAATTAGTATATACTTCTCAAAGTACCAATAGTGATTGGCAACATGATTGGGTTCCCAGTGTTGATAAAAGTTCAATCGGGCAAAAATTTATGGTGTATGCGCCTATGATTACTTCTTCTAATAGAGATATTAATGTATTTGCTTATCAAGATAATACAGTAATAGATTTTTATAAAATTTCTACTCAACCTAAAACTAATACTGGGTTTACTGATGTTAATATGGAGAATCCGGTTAAAGTTTTTTCTAAAACCATCAACAGAGGCCAAGATTTAATTTACAATTCGACACTCGGAAGAGATGTGATGATTTCTGGAGAAACCTACATGTTGATTGCAAATAAACCTGTCACAATGCAATACGGGGCTCTCTATGGAAACGAACGAGACGGTGGGGGCTATGTTCCGACTTCCAATGGAAGCTCTTCAGGAGAATTGATGTATTTTGCTGTTCCATACCAATCGGGTGGAGAGCAAGAAATTAGAATAGTAAGTTGGGATAACTCTAATACAGTACAACTAGATCGCTTTGTAAATGGTAATTGGGTTGCTGTGAAAAGCTTTTCTCTTAATCGGTTAGCTGCGGGAGATTGGGTAGGAAAAACCAATGGAAATGTTTCTTATCCTAATGTTTTCAGAATTACTTGTTCCGCAGGAAAAAAAGTTTCTGTTTTTGAAGGCAATTGGTTTGAAACAGGCCAACCGGGAACTTCAGATATGGCTACTATGGTTTCTTCAGAAAACGGAACGACCGCCGGCAAAAATTTCTTAACCTATATTGCCCCTCCCGGAAATGAAATTAATGTTACTAATCCTTTAACCGGTTCAAAATATAATGGATCTTTCTCTCATTTATATTTATTTTCAAAAATAGGAGCCACGGTTACCGTAAAAGATGCTCTTACAAATGGTACGAAATTTAGTAAAACTTTTACAATAGCTCCAGAAAAATATGTTGACTGCTCAATAAGTTTAGCAGAGTGGAAAGCATTTTATAATGGAACAGGAACTAATTCCGGTGTAGAAAGACCTTATTTATTAGTGACTAGTAATAATGATATTGCGGTTATGAATAGTAATTTTAATGATAACTGGATGTGTTATACAGGGAGTTCATTAGGACATTCTTTTAGCCAAGTGAGTACTATAAATGATGATACCCTTATCCCGAAAGAACAAGCAACTATCGTCTCTCAAATTAAAACGAGCGCGGAGGTAACATCGCCCACTGTGGAAGTGATTGTACAAGATGGGCTTAAAGTTATTGAATCTAAAATAATTAATCCAAACCAAACACAAAGACCAGGCACTATTACAGAACTTGCGGATAAAACTAAAGTAGAATATAATAACTTACCTACTCTTCAGCCTAATTCAACCTATCAAGTAGAAACAAAAGTAATGGCTACAGTAGGCGCTAATAACGGAGAGCTGATTGGTACTGTACTCAACTCGACTGTAGAAACTGTAGTAACAGGAAAAGTGAATGGAGAGACGCAACAATCTACGAGTACAAAATCAGTATCTGTGGAAACTAATAATACATCTAAATTAATTTTCTCACATTTGGAAGATCCTGTTTTTAATGCGGTAAGCACCAATTCATGGACGATTAGTTGGATTGATATTAATAACGATGGTTATGATGATATATATGTTACCGATATGGGAACTGCAGCTCCTAATTTAATATTTATGAACAATAAACATGGAGGTTTTACGGCAGGCCAAGTAATGCCTGAGGATGGAATTTCTATGAGTAATACTTGGGCAGATATAGATAATGATGGAGATGAAGATTTATTAGTACTCAATAATACTCAAAAACCTAATCGTTTTTATAGAAATGACAATGGAGTTTTAGTGGCAGATAACACAAAATCCTTTACTCAAGATGTTTCTTATTATCACGGTGGAGCTTTTGCAGATTATAATAATGATAATAAAGTAGACTTATTCATGTGTAATTATTTTCCTACGAAATATAATGAATTACATAAAAATACCAGTAATGGTGCTTTCGCAAAAGAAACTGCTGATGCTATTCCTTTAGAAGCCAATTCGTCGCTTGGGCCGACATGGGCAGATTATGATCAAGATGGATTGATGGATTTGTTTGTCCCTAATGGATCTGGTAGTAAAAACTCTTTATTTCATAATGATGGGAATGGTACTTTTTCTAAGAAAAATATTATTATAAATCAAGAAGGTGGTAAATCGGTAGGAAGCTGTTGGGGAGATATTGATAATGATGGCGATTTAGATTTATTTGTTACCAATTCCAATACTACAAGCAATTTTTTATACAAAAATCTTGGAAATGGCAATTTTGAAAAAATTACAAATTCTATTGTAAATCAAGGAGGAAGTTCTCATGGATGTAGCTTCGCTGATATCGATAATGATGGTGATCTAGATTTGTTTGTTACCAATGATAGAATTAGAAAGTTTTTATATTTTAATGATGGAAATGGCAACTTTACTGAAAATAGAGATGAAGCAATTACTTATAATTTTGGACTTTCCTTTGGGCATGCGTGGAGTGATTTTGATCACGATGGAGATTTGGATTTAGCTGTAGCGACTCATTCTAATCAGAAAAATCATATTTTTATTAATAATGGGAATAGTAATAAATGGATAGAAATTAATTTAAAAGCTACTGTAAGTAACGGGTCTGCAATTGGAGCAAAAGTATATGTAGAAACAGGAACTAAGGTTCAAATGAGAGAGGTGAACAGTCAAAGTGGTTTTGGAGGGCAGAGTAGTTATACCCAACATTTTGGTTTAGGAAATGCTACTATTGTTAAAACCATTACGGTAAAATGGCCAAGTGGAATTACACAAACACTTAATAATATTGCTATTAATCAAATTCTTGAGATAACGGAGCCTGTTCAAACAAAAGTTACCGGTATTGTATATTTTGATAGTAATAATGATGGACAAAAACAAGATAATGAGCCTGTAGTAGCTAGAGCAGGGCTAAAAGTATCACCAAATAATGTAAAAGTATATGCAAATGATAATGGTGTATTTAACTTTTTTGTTACACAAAACAGTGTGGACTTGAAGATACTAGAGGAGAATGGATTGTCAGCAGGTTCTTTAGTTCACTATGATCTAAGTAATTATTTGCCTACTCAAAATATTTATATTGCAGCGAATGCAACTTGTGCAGGAACAGATTTAAAAATGAGTATGGGGGGGACTGCCATTAGAAAAGGGTATACTAATAATCAGTTTAAAATGGTAGTAAGTAATATATCTCGAAATATCTCTAATGCTAGTGTCGTTAATTTTGTTACCCCTGCTACTGTAAGCATTACGAATCCTTCCATGCCAATTGCTCAGAAAGTTAATTTTACAGAAAATGGTAAAAACTATATCCGATATAGCTGGAATATGGGCCCTATTAACCCTTTTGACAATAAAGTCATTACTTTTATGACAGGAACAGATGTTTCAGTTTCCATTGGAGATGAGTTGGATTTTAGCGGAGAAGTAATTAATTCTTCAAATGATTGTGTTCTTGGAAATAATAAAGTGACTCAAAAATATACAGTGTATGGAGCCATAGATCCTAATGACATATTTGTGTCTCCTAAAGGATATGGAGATAAAGGGTATATTTTACCGAATCAAGAGCTCACTTATACCATAAGATTTGAAAATGTTGGAAACTTTGCTACTCAAAATGTAACAATTATAGACAGATTACCAGAGGAATTAGATCTTGAAACATTTAAAATTATGTCTACGAGTCATGGTAATGTGAGTACTGAGATTTCTGATAATAAAATTATTTTCAAAATTGAGAATGTATTTTTACCACCTACTAGCCAGGATTCAGAGAGATCTCAAGGATATATAACTTTTTCAGTCTCTCCTAAAAAGAATATACAGCCTAATACTGTCATTCTTAATAAGGCAACTATTCAGTTTGATAATGAAAGCTCTTTAGATACGAATACTGTGATGAATACAATACAGTCTAAAGAAGATGAACAAAAAATGATTGAAGTAGTGCTTTATCCTAATCCAATGACTGATGTTGCCTATATTCTTCTAAAACATCGATTGGGAAGTGAGTTTACTAATAAAAAAATAAATAAAGCTGAAATATTTGATTATCAAGGGCATAATGTTTTAAATAAAGAAGCTAAATCTGTAGAAGAACTTAAAATTGATTTGCCTGCTGAAATAAAAGGAGTTTATTTACTAAAAGTAACAGACTCTGAAGGAAAAACATACTCTAAAAAAATGATGGTAAGAATGTAAATGGTTATTTGATTTAGGATATATGTGTGATTGGTACCTCTTGAATTTAATTCAAGAGGTTTTTTCTATAGGTAAAGGAGGATAGAAAAAAGAATGGGGCTAGACTTTCATTATATCGTTTTCCAAAAAAAAGACAAAAGTCCATTTTTTGGATTTTAATGCTGATAAGGATTGTTTTAAGTATCTGTAAATTAATATATTATATGTTTTGGAGCTCTAGTTGTATAATAATTAAAAAACTAATTATATGGGAAAGGTTTAATTGTAAGACATATGTCAAATGGTTATTAATTTAGATATATGTGTGATTGGTGCCTCTTGAATTTATTTCAAGAGGTTTTTTATTATTAAAATAAGGTTGAATTTCTTTAACTACCTCTGAATATCTAAAATACAAAGAACCCGTTCTTTAGGAACGGATTCAGTAGATAAAAACATCTCATTTTTTTTATTAGACAACAATAAAAAAGCATAGCCGACAATGCTATGCTTAAATTTTTATAAATTTAATTGCGATTTCAAAGCTGAAAAATGCAAAATAGGTTTCCACTTCAGTGATATTACATAGTAAATATAGTGATATTTACAATACAAAGTATAAAATAGATGTTAAAATTAATATTTTATCCACAATTGAATGTGGATAATTTTTGATTCATAGAATTATTCCTATTTATCTGCTGTACAGTATTGAGCGGATATTTACCTTATGTTATATTCTATAAATTATACCCTCTAAATTTTCATTAAATGTGGATAACAGTAATTTAGAAGACATTTACAGAAATATCTTTTGGTAGGTACAGGGAAAATGTTATTTTTATATCATTAAAATTGAGTTATAAATATTACCAATGTTCAAGCATTTACTCTTGCTTGAAAAATGCACAGTTCAAATAGTCTGAACTGTATTATCCTATTGTCTAAAAAATGAATAAGAATGTAAAAACAAAATCTGTTTTTATCTTTTTACTTATTGTTCAAAAATCAAATAAAATCATTATGAAAACACATACAATTGCTGTCATAGGGGGAACAGGAAAATCAGGTAGATATCTTGTAGATTCTCTTTTAAATAAAAAATATTCAATCAAGTTATTGGCTAGAAATCCTGAAAATCTTAATATTCAGAACTCTTTAGTAGAAATCATAAAAGGGGATGCAAGAAACGAATGTGATATTGATCATTTAATCAAAGATTGTAATGTCGTCCTGAGTACGTTAGGTCAGCCAAGAGGAGAAAGTTCAATTTTTAGTGAGGCTACTCACAATGTTATTAAAGCCATGGAATATTATCAAATCAAAAGATATATTGTGACAACGGGTTTAAGTGTGAATACTTTTTTGGATCAAAAAAGCGATAGAGTAAAAATGGCGACGGAGTGGATGTATAAAAATTATCCTGAAACTACTATCGATAAACAAAAAGAATATGAACTTTTGTTGAAAAGTAGTTTAGATTGGACATTAGTACGACTTCCTTTGATTCATGAAACAATAGAGCGGTTTTCTATGGAAGAAAATGTAAGAGATTGTGTAGGAGAGAGCATCAGTGCTACTGATCTTGCAGAATTCTTAGTTTCTCAGATTGAGGATCAAAGGTTCAGAAAACAGAGTCCTTTTTTATATAATATATTATAATAAAAAATAGAGAGTCCAATTGGGCTCTCTATCTTTATTCATTTTAAAGTTTCTCTTTAATGTATTTTGCAGTATGGGACTTCTTATTTTTAATTAAATTTTCCGGTGTTCCTGCAAAAATAACTTCTCCACCATGTTTTCCGGCTTCGGGACCTATATCAATAATATAATCTGCACATTTGATAATATCCGGCTGATGTTCAATAACAATCACAGAATGTCCTAGATCAATTAAAGCCTGGAGAGATTTCAATAGCTTTTGAATATCATGAAAATGCAATCCCGTAGAAGGTTCATCAAAAATAAATAAGGTTTTATCTGTCGTTATTCCTTTTACAAGAAATGAAGCTAATTTTACACGTTGTGCTTCACCACCTGATAGAGTAGAAGAGCTTTGCCCCAGTTGTAAATATCCCAAACCAACGTCCTGTAGTGGTCTTAGTTTGGTAACAATTTTATCTTCATGATTGTCTTTAAAGAACTCTAAAGCTTCATCAACCGTCATGTGAAGAATATCTGAAATATTTTTTTCATCGTACCTTACATCAAGAATTTCGTTTTTGAAACGGGTTCCTTTGCATACTTCGCATTCCAATTCAATATCAGCCATAAACTGCATGGAAACATTGATGATCCCTTCTCCTTTACATTCATCACATCTTCCTCCATCTACATTGAAAGAAAAATGTTTTGGCTTATACCCCATCATCTTTGCTATTTTTTGTTTTGCAAAAAGGTCTCGAATATCATCATAAGCCTTCAGATAGGTTACAGGATTGGAACGAGAGGATTTTCCAATAGGGTTCTGATCAATAAGCTCTATATTTTTTATTAACTTTTGAGGGAAATCTACCGAATCATAATCTCCTTTTTTTCCACCCATCCCCAATTGAATCTGAATATCGTTCGTGAGAATTTCTTTCATTAAAGTTGATTTTCCACTTCCTGAAACTCCTGAAATCACCACTAAATTTTCTAGAGGGACATCTACATCAATATTTTTAAGATTATTTTGGCGAGCCCCTTTGATATGGATCCATTCTTTGGCTGTTCGTCTTTTCTTGGGAACTTCGATCTCTAATCTACCGGTAAGATATTTTGAAGTTAATGTATCACCATTTTTTAAATCTTCATAATTCCCGGCAAATACTAATTCTCCTCCAAGATATCCTGCTTCAGGACCAATATCTATAATGTAATCCGCTGCTCTCATAACGTCTTCATCATGCTCTACAACGATTACGGTATTTCCTAAATCTCGAAGATTTTTTAGAACATCAATTAAGTTTTCTGTATCTCTAGAGTGTAACCCTATTGATGGTTCGTCTAGAATATAGATAGAACCCACTAATGAACTTCCTAAACTTGTCGCTAAATTAATTCTCTGACTTTCTCCTCCGGAAAGAGTATTGGAGGTTCTATTTAATGTTAAGTATCCTAATCCTACTTTTAATAAAAACTCAAGACGAGTTGTTATTTCATACAAAAGCCTTTTGGCTACTTCTTGGTCGTGTTTAGATAGTTTTAAGCTGTTGATTAAAGGAAAAAGTTCATCCAAAGGGAGTTCAATCATCGATTGAATATTATATCCGCCAACTTTTACCCAACTTGTCTCTTCACGGAGTCTCAACCCTTCACAAGTTGAGCAAAGTGTTTTACCCCGATATCTTGACAGCATGACTCTATATTGGATTTTATACAAATTTTCTTCAAGCATGTTGAAAAAGTTATTGATAGAAGGAAAGCTTTTTGTATTGTCTCCTTTCCAAAGAATATTTTTCTGTTCTTTGCTGAGTTGATGATAAGGTTTGTGAATGGGAAAATCTTTTGCTTTCTTAATAAAATCTTTTTTCCATTCACTCATGCTTTCTCCTTTCCACGAAGCTACAGCATCTTCAAAAATAGATAAAGCCTTATTTGGAATGACCAAATCTTCGTCTATCCCTATTACTTTTCCGTATCCTTCACAAGTTGGACATGCACCGTAAGGATTATTAAAACTGAAAAAATGTACATTGGGTTCAAGAAATTCTATTCCATCAAGTTCAAATTTATTAGAAAATTCTTTAATTTTCCCCGTCTCCAAATTCTTTAATGAACAATATCCATGGCCTTCATAAAAAGCCATTTGAATAGAATCAGCTAGCCTTTGGAGAAAATTTTCATTTTCTTCATAAGAGAAACGATCAATAACTAAGTTAATAACCATTCCTTTTTCCGGAGTAAAGCCAAAACTTTCTAAATCTTCAATACCCACTACATTTCCATTAACCTCAAGTCTTGTGAAACCTGCAAGTTTCAAGACGTTTAATGTTTCAGTAAAATTATCAATGTTATATTCCAAAGGAGTGGATAGTTGGAAAGAAGAACCTTTTTTAGATGCTTTAATATAATCTATCACATCGGATACAGAGTCTTTTTTAACTTCTTCCCCTGATACAGGAGAATATGTTTTTCCTATTCTAGCAAACAATAATTTTAAATAATCATAAATTTCAGTAGATGTTCCAACGGTAGAACGTGGATTTGAAGATATAACCTTTTGTTGAATAGCAATGGAAGGAGCAAGTCCTTTAATATCATCAATTTTTGGTTTTTCTAATTTCCCTAAAAATTGTCGGGCATAAGAACTCAAACTTTCCACATATCTTCTTTGGCCTTCTGCATATATGGTGTCAAAAGCTAATGATGATTTACCACTTCCAGAAACTCCGGTAATGACAATTAACTTATTTTTAGGAATGAGTACATCTATGTTTTTCAGATTGTTAAGATGTGCATTTTTAACAAAAATCTGTTTTTTTATATCTATATCTGTAGTTGAAGCCATAGTAAATTTAAGACTAACAAATTTACGAAATTTTAGGGATTTCTGCATAAACAATTAATTTATCCGATATTCTTTATGTATACTATTCCAAAATTAAAATTGTAAAAAAAATAATAAGTATAAGTTGTTATGCTATAATTGATTAAATACTTTTTTGTTTTAATTTTTATAAAAAAAATTAATCAAAATATTGTTTTGTGTTATAAAAACTGGTAACATTGTACTAATAAATATGTAATTATAAAAATGAAAAAACTATTCAGAGATTTAGTTACACATTTAATGAGAAAAAGGTAATAAATTACTAAAGATTTCCTCCAGAAAGATGCGGCAATCCCGCATCTTTCTTTTTTTATGATAACTATCATTTGTATCTATTGATGAACAATATTACTTTTGAACTTTCAAAAAAAAATAATAATCAGATAACTTTATGATTAAAAAAATACTTCCGGTTTTTTGTGTAGGATGTGTGATATACATGAATGCGCAAGAAAAATCAGTGGATATTGAAACCATAAACATTCAAGGAAAATTTATTTCTACACCCTATAAAATTGCAAATCAAAATATTACAGTCTTAACAAAAGAAGATATTGCCAATTCTCCGGCGAAAAGTATCGATGAGATCCTTCAGCAAATTCCTGGAATGGATATTAGAAGGAGAGGAGCTAATGGGGTACAAAGTGATATTGGTTTTCGTGGAAGTTCATTTGAGCAGGTGCTCTTACTTCTTAACGGTATCAGAATGAATGATTCACAAACGGGACATAATTCTTTGAATTTACCAGTTGATCTTGATGATGTGGAAAGAATTGAGGTAATTAAAGGACCGGCTGCCAGAAGGTTCGGACAAAATGCATATGCAGGGGTCATCAATATAATTACAAAAACGTATCTCGGAAAGAAAGTGAAAATAAGTGCCGACGGAGGAGATTATGAGACCTACAGTATGGGAGTGAATGCTCAGTTTGGAAATGAAATATTTTCAAATTCATTACAAACAAACTCCAATTCTTCCCAAGGGTATATGCATAATACAGATTATGAAATCAGAAATGTTTTTTACCAAAGCAGATATACTATAAAAGATGGAAATATTAGATTGCAAGCCGGATTTTCTGAGAAAAAATTTGGAGCCAATGGGTTTTATTCATCCCCGTTAGCCACTGAGCAATATGAAGAAACACAAGCATCGGTGGTAAGTTTAGCGCATCAACAAAGTTTTGGTAAATTAAGGATTAATTCAGATATCTATTGGAGAAGAGGGCAGGATATGTATTTGTATGACAGGCAAAAACCAGATGGATATAGAAATATGCATATTGGAAATAATGTGGGAGGAGAGGTGAATTCTAGTTATGAATGGGGATTAGGGACAACTGGTTTGGGTGTTGAATTAAGAAAAGAATATTTAGCAAGTAACAATCTAGGAAACAGAAATCGTTTTGTTTCACAAGTTTTCTTTGAACATTATTTTTCTTTATTAGACAAAAAATTGAATATCTCTCCAGGAATTTCTTGGGCCAACTATTCTAAAGAAGGTAATTTCTTTTATCCCGGATTAGATATTGGATACCATTTTACTCCCAATAACAAAGTCTATGGGAATATTGCAAGAGTATATAGAGTTCCCACTTTTACAGATCTTTATTATGCAAGTAAAACAGAACAAGGAAACGCTGATCTGATTCCGGAAAACGCTATTTCTTCCGAATTAGGATATCAATTTCAAAATAAAAATATTTTAGCCAAAATAAGTGTTTTTTTACGAGATTCCAATAACTCCATTGATTGGGTGAAAAAATCATTAAATGATCCTATATGGTATGCTCAAAATGTAGGTAAGATTAATACTAAAGGGATTGAAACAGAATTAAATCATAGAATGTTTCGTTGGTTAAAATATGCTATCGGATATAGCTATTTAGATACTTCTTTTAAGCAATCGAATGATTTGGTATCCAGATATGTTTTAGATAATTTAAAGCATCAGTTTATTGCGCGGTTGGAAACAAAATTTAGAAAAAATTTCACCAATGAATTTGTATACCGATATAATGAAAGGGTAAATTTAGGAAGCTATAATCTACTCGATCAGAAAGTAAGCTATACAAAAAATGATCTTTCAGTGTATGTTTTAATAAATAATGTTACCAATACAAAATATACTGAAACATTTGGCGTGAAAATGCCTCAAAGATGGTTTCACATTGGCTTTACCTATCAGATAAACATTAAATAAATGTTAATTGCACATTACGTAAAGTTAATATTAAGAATTTGTTAAATACTTTACTTTTGCAAAAATTTTTTATGAAACTATTTTTTAGTCTAAGTTTACTTTTTTGTATTGTTTTGTGCAGGGGACAGGATCATATTTCCAGTTTTAATGCGGTAACTTTGACCTATAAGTTTCATCCCAAGTTTTTTCTTTATGGAGAAGGACAATTACGTGGAAATGAAGATTATTCCTATCCTGATTATTATGAAATTAAAGGAGGACTAGGATACAATCTTACCAAGAATCATAAACCTTTTGTGGGATTGGGAAGATATGTTAATTATAAAAATCATAGTCTCAGTAGAGAAGAATTAAGATTTTGGCTTCAGGATGTGATTGACTTTAAAAAAGGAATTGTAAAATTTGAAAACCGATTGAGAGCAGAAAAAAGTTGGTTTTATGAACCTAAAACAGAAAAAAGTTCTCAAAGAATGCGTTATCGTTATCGTTTGAATATCAGTGTTCCGCTAAACGCGAAGGAAGTAAAAAAAGGAACTGTTTTTGCGAATGTTTATGATGAAGTCTTTTTTGTAAGTCCTATGAAGCCCACTTTTGCCAGAAATAGAATATATGGTGGATTCGGATATCAAATTGATGAGTATTTTGGAGTCCTATGTGGCTATCTTTGGCAAAGAGAGTTTGAAGCTGCTGGAAATAGAAATTTACATTTTATCTACTTGGCTCTAAATGTTAATATTGATGATACCAATCATCATAAGAAAACATATGAGTTTCCTGGTGCAGATTAATATTTATCTATTAAATATCGATATGCTTTTAGGTATTTATTAAATCTTTTTATATCTTTAGATGTAAGTTCTCTATTGACCCTTCTAAGATCCATATTATCTCGAAGATCGTTCAATTTGACAGCAACAGCAAGGGGTGATCTTTCTGTTCTTTTCACAAAATCATCATACTCTTCCTCAGGATCAAATTTTGTTAGACAGCTAATCGCAAAAATAATATATTCAGGAAAGCCTTCAGTTCTTAAATAATCAAGACTAAATTCTAGGGGATGATCTTCAACTACATCATGCAAAACACCTACTATTTTTTCATCCAATGTTTTTCCATATTCCATTACCCTCATTACATGAGCAATATAAGGAGCATGATATTTGTCGGTTTGACCTTTATGCGCTTTATCAGCAATTTTTATAGCTCTGTTTAATAACTCTTCCTTTGTCATTTTTAATAGTAAAAAATAGAATACAAAAATAAAAAATGTCCCAAAAACTTGAGACATTTTTTATGATCATTTTCAAATTAATTCAATGAATAAGATAATATTTCTTATTTTTTTCTACAAAAAGTAGCTAAATGCTTTATTGCTTTTTCTACCTCCGGGATAGATACGCTTTCTTCATTAAGTCTTAAACTACTGGTACGGCTTTTATTGATGAAGTATCCATCTTCTACTAAGGTGGTAACAACTGCTTCTTCACGATATACAAAATGACCAGGAAAGCTTTCATCAGAACGAACAATCCTATCTATATTGGTAGGTAATATCTCTTGAAATCGTATATTCTGTATTTTTCCCATCTTATCTTTCGAGCTTGACGTATAATTAACTACGATGTTACATTCGTCAATACTCTTTAACGTAACATTTGTAGCTCTAACGGCATTTTGCCCATATGCTTTTAATTTTTCTTTTAGCCAAGTAATTGTTTCTTCCTTAGTTTGTGCTGTTGTCATAAAAATACCTGTTAAGAAAACAAGTAGAGAAAATAGATGTTTCATAGAATTATTTTTATTTCATTATTTTATTTGATTTTTTTGAATAAGTTACTAAAATGTTATAATAAAATAATCAATATAGATGAAGTGATTAGGATTTTTCAGCAAATGTATGTTATGTATAAGAATTAGCTTTGCAACCTAAACCAATAAAATATGAAAAGATTTTTAATTTCGACACTATTTATAGTGCTTATTCCTCTTTCTTGTAGAGAAAATGATCTTGAAACTAATTCTACAGACTCAAAAAATTCATCTCAAACAATCATGGGAAAACCTGGATTGGTATCAATTGAATATCAAGGACAGCAAATTCAAGCTTGGAGAACAGATGAGGGCGACTATGTGGTCAATGATGATATACTACTGGATAAAGAAAGTGTTAAAGAATTAAATTCTACGCTTGCAAATACCTTGAGTTCAAAAGCCGTTGTAGATTGGGACCAAGTAACTGTAGGTAATTATGCCGTATGGCCAAAAACAAACTTCAATTATAAGATTGATCCTTCTATGCCTGCTCAATTAAAAACTTTTATACAGCAAGCTGTCGCCGAATATATTACCAAAACAAACAGTATTATTACTTTTACCGAGACTGCAGGTAACAATAATGATATTTTCTTTAAAAAAGCAATTTCAGGTTGTAACGCTGATATGGGATATAAGTCTGGTAGAGTGAATACAGTTAATCTATCTGAAACCTGCGATAAAATAAGTGTTATCCATGAAATAGGTCACGTTTTAGGAATGATACATGAGCATCAACGTTTAAATAGAAATGATGCCCTAAAATTTAAACCTGAAACATTCAATTACATAAAAACCAGCTATGCGAGCCTCTATAATACTGTAATTTATAATCTTCAGATGGAGAGTTCAACATTAAATGACCCTTTTGCATTTGACCTAACATCAGTAATGCTATATGCCGGATACCCTAGAAATGCTGTTGCTTTGGCAAATGATTTGAAAAGTCGAAACCTTCCTTTTTATACCAAAAAAGATGGAAGTGAAGTTACAAGACCCACGATAGGATTAAGTGATAAAGATATTGATTGGCTTTCCTATCATTATTCCAAAAAACTGGTCTTGAAAAATATTGATTATAATACCTTGAGTTTACAAATACAATTTGTTGATGGAATTTCCATTATGCGTAACCTAAATCAAAATGAGGAAATTCAACTCATATATAATATGAAGAAGAAAAAATATACTTATACATTCAATCAAAAATCATACGTTGTAGATTATATAAGTCTTAATGGAACTTCAGAAAGAAATGATATTCTTTTCAAGGATAATAATATTTTTTACGATAACTCTCAAACGGTAACAGATCCTTCAGAGCCGTATGTATATTTAAAATCAGATGTAAAAACTTTAATAGGAAATTATACTAATACGGCTACTACTAAAAACTATTTCTTTACAGATCCTAAGGGTATAAATGGAGGGAGCAAAAACGCTATAATTGAAGCTCGTAAGCAAAATGATAAATTAACATATATTAATATCAAAAAATGGGGATCCACAATTAATACTGATGGAAAAAGCCATACTTTTAATAAAAATGTACCTACAGAATTATACATCAGAAATCTTAGTTATGATAGATTAGGTCAAATTCTAATTAGATTAGGATGTACAATTTGCTTTAATCCGGGCCTTATTGCGTTGCCACCGTATCCAAATCCAACTTTAGATCAAATAATCAGAGTACAATATTCTGGAGGAAAAAGTTTTACATATGGAGGAAACTCTGTTACACAAATAAGCTTAAACAACGGAGCATACTATGATGATCTTAATTTTGGTAGTTATACTATAGGGAATGTCACTTATCAGGCGGATAATTTTTATATACCTACCCTCATTGACTTTGATAATGGGTATATATATGGAACTTTAGATAAAGATGGTATTGATGGGAAAAGTATTAATGCTCAGATTGATGCCTACATGAAAGATGGAAAAATGTATATTGACATTCTAAAATAGTCTATTTAACTTCTTTAAAAGTAAGTGAGAAATTATTCTCTACTAAAAATAAAAGCGTCTCAATTTTGAGACGCTTTTGAAATCAAATTTATCAATAAAAGACTAATATGCTCCTTTCTCAAGGTAATGAGCAGCTACTTTTTCTGTAAGAGCCACTACATTTGGATTATTTGCATATTTAGTAAATCTTCTTAATCCTGAAAGCATCATTCTTTGTTCATCTCCTTCAGCGAAAGAAATGATTCCTTCTTTAGCAGCAACAATCGTTTTTTCCACTGCTTTATATAGGTTCAACTGAGCCATTGCAGCTTCTACTGAATCTGCAGAGAAATGTTTTTCTACTCTTAATATCGTAGATTCTGCCATATAGATTTGATTCAGAATTTCAGAAGCGTTCAATAATAAGTGTTGTTGCTTCTCAATTTCTGTCATATATTTTTGAAGTGCAGCTCCTGAAACCATTAAGAAAACTTTCTTAAGATTAGCAATAATTGCTTTTTCTTCGCTCATGAATGAAGAGTAATCAGGAACTTCAAAAGAAGGAATACCCATAAGTTCTTTACTGATTGCCATAGCCGGAGATAATAAATCTAATTCTCCTTTCATAGCTCTCTTGATCAGCATTCCTACTGCTAAAAGTCTGTTAATTTCATTCGTACCTTCATAGATCCTTGAGATTCTGGAATCTCTCCAAGCTGCTTCCATTGGGGTGTCTTCAGAGAATCCCATCCCTCCATATACTTGGATTCCTTCATCAGCTGTATTTTGTGCTAAATCAGAAACAAAAACTTTAAGAATTGAACATTCAACAGCAAATTCTTCCACACCTTTCAATTCTGCAGCTTGATGATCTAAACCTCCATCAACTAATTCATGGATTTTATCTTCAATATTTTTTGCAGCTCTAAAACATCCGGCTTCACTTACAAAAAGACCTGTTGCCATTTCTGCAATCTTCTTTCTGATTGCTCCAAAAGTTGCGATAGAAACTCCGAATTGTTTTCTTTCATTGGAATATTGGATAGAATGATTTAAAATTCTTCTTTGTGCATCTAAACAAGCTCCAGCTAATTTGATACGTCCAACATTCAAGGCGTTTAATGCAATCTTGAAACCATTATTTCTTTCTCCTAATAGATTTTCAACCGGAACTTTCATATCATTAAAGAAAACCTGACGAGTAGAAGAAGCACGAATACCTAATTTATGTTCTTCTTCCCCGAAAGTTAAACTTTCAGGATTTTCAAGCTCAGATCTGTTAATAACAAAACCTGTAATATTTTTATCATCTTCAATTTTAGCAAACAATGTGAAAGTATCTGCAAAACCTGCATTTGAAATCCACATTTTTTGTCCATTAATGATGTAATGTTTACCATCTTCCGATAGCTTTGCTTTTGTCTTTCCTGAGTTTGCATCAGAACCCGCATCAGGTTCAGTCAAGCAATATGCTCCAAATTTTGTTCCTGCAGCCAAATCCGGAAGATATTTTTTCTTTTGTTCTTCAGTTCCATAAAGAACGATAGGAAGAGTACCGATTCCTGTATGAGCACCATACGCTGTAGCTAGAGATCCCGTCACTCCTGAAATATAATCGCAAGCTAACATGGTTGTTACAAAGCCCATTCCAAGACCACCATATTCTTCAGGTACTGAAATTCCAAGCATTCCCATTTCTCCAAGCTTACGCATTACTTCTTCAGTAAATGCATAATCTTTCTTTTCAAAACGTTCTTTTTGAGGAACAACTTCTCTATCGATAAATTCCTTTGCCGAATCACGAAGCATTTTTTGCTCTTCTGTTAATTCTTCAAGGCTAAAGATTTCGTTTGCCGGGATTTCTTTTACTAAGAATTCCCCGCCTTTTAATGTTTTGTTAAGGGTGTCGATCATTATTTTTATTTTTTTAGATTAAAAGGATGAAGAAAAAAAATTAAAGATTTATAATCTTCAAGATTTTCTGTAATTCTATGGTTTTTATTTTTACTTATAATAATTCAAAGATACTAGCTGCTCCTTGCCCAGTTCCTACGCACATGGAAACCATACCATACTTATTTCCACGTTTTCTCATTTCATCTAAAAGCTGAACGGTCAATTTAGTTCCTGTACATCCAAGTGGGTGGCCTAATGCAATAGCTCCTCCGTTCACATTTAAAATTTCAGGATTAAGGTTCAATTCTTTTTTAATAGCAACTGATTGAGAAGCAAATGCTTCATTTAATTCAATCAAATCAATATCTTTTAGCTCTAGACCTGCTTGTTTTAATGCTTTTGGAATAGCATATACAGGACCCATTCCCATAATTCTAGGTTCAAGTCCGGCTGCAGCATACGATACTAATCTTGCCTCTGGTTGAAGTCCCAGTTCTTTTACCATTTCTTCACTCATTACGATAACAAAGGCAGCACCATCACTCATTTGAGAAGAATTTCCGGCCGTTACACTTCCTCCGTTAGCGAATACAGGTCTAAGTTTGCCCAAACCTTCTAAAGAAGTATCTTTTCTTGGTCCTTCATCGATTGAAAAATCAAATTTCTTAGTTTGTATTTTTTGATTTTCATCCAAGAAGTTATATTCAACAGGAATAGGAACAATCTGGTTGGCGAATTTATTTTCCGCAATAGCTTTCATTGCTTTTTGATGTGATTCAAAAGCAAATTGGTCTTGTTCTTCTCTTGTTATTTTGTATTGTTTAGCAACTTCTTCTGCAGTATATCCCATTCCCCAATAATAATCAGGGTTTGTTTTTGCAATATCTGTTTCAGGAACCGGCTTATAACCTCCCATAGGAATATAAGACATGGATTCTGTACCTCCTGCAATAATACAATCGGCCATTCCTGCTTGAATTTTTGCAGAAGCGATCGCAATAGCTTCACTTCCGGACGCACAATATCTGTTTACAGTAACACCTGGAACTTTATCTGTATTTAATCCCATTAATGAAATTAATCGAGCGACATTAAGTCCTTGTTCTGCTTCAGGCATTGCGTTTCCTACAATCAGGTCGTCAATTCTATCTTTATCTAATTGGGGAACTTCAGCCATTAATTTTTCAATAACTGTAGCCGCCATTACATCGGGTCTTGTAAATCTTAAACTTCCTTTTGGTGCTTTTCCAACGGCAGTTCTGAAACCCTTTACTATATATGCTGTCTTTGACATTTTTTTATTAATTATTTATTTTAAACATATACTTTGTCTTTATAGAATAGCCTTGTTGATATCAAGATCATTTCTTAAAATGACAAAATGTGTGTTAATTTTGGTAGTTACTAGTTTCTTAATGGTTTTCCAGTTTGCAACATATACTGAATTCTTTCTAAAGTTTTTCTTTCTCCACAAAGTTGAAGGAAGGTTTCTCTTTCAAGATTCAATAAATATTGTTCAGTTACTACAGTTGGTTCAGAAAGATTTCCACCCACCATTACGTTAGCTAGTTTATCGGCAATTTTCTTATCATGTTCAGAAATATAGTTTCCTGTCAACATTTGATCCGTTCCTACATAAAACATACCTAAAGCATCTTTACCAAGAACCTTAACAGTCTGTTGGATCGGTTGAGTATATCCTTGTTCTGCCATTAGTTTTGCTACTTTTTTAGCTTCAGCAATCTGTCTGTTTTTGCTTACGACAACCATGTCTTTACCTTTTTCAAGGATTCCCATATCATATGCTTCATAAGCAGAAGTTGCTACTTTCCCCATGGCAATATTCATAAAGACATCACGAAGTCTGTTGTTTTTTACATCATCGCTATGGAATTCTCTTGAAGTTCTTAGGGCAAACTCTTTCGTTCCACCACCACCAGGAATGACACCCACTCCAGTTTCAACCAATCCAATATATGTTTCCGCTGCTGCAACAACTCTATCCGCATGCATTGTCATTTCACAACCTCCGCCAAGAGTCATTCCATGTGGAGCGACAACGACAGGAATAGAAGAATAGCGAACTCTCATCATTGATTTTTGGAAATAAGCAATAGCCATATTCAAATCGTCCCAATCCTGTTCGATGGCCATCATTAGAATCATTGCTAAATTAGCACCTACAGAGAAATTAGAAGCTTGATTTCCAATTACTAATCCATCATATTCTTTTTCAGCCAAATCAATAGCTCTGTTTAATCCGTCTAGAACTTCTCCTCCAAGAGAGTTCATTTTTGAACGAATCTCAAAGTTGATAATCCCATCTCCTAAATCTTCAATAGCAGAACCCGAATTACTCCAAAGCGTTTTGTTTTTTCTGATATTATCTAAAATAATGAAAGAATCTTGTCCCGGGATACTATTATAATTTCCGGAATTCTTGTCATAATAGATACTTTGTCCTTCGTCATTTACTTTATAGAAAGTACCTCCTTTTTCGGCTAAAGATTTTGCCCATTCTGAGATTTCATAACCTGCATCTTTTGCAAGCTCAACACCTTTTGCAATCCCTACAGCATCCCAAATTTCAAATGGACCATTTTCCCATCCGAAACCAGCTCTCATAGCATCATCAATTTTGTAGATGTCATCAGATATTTCAGGAACTTTATGTGAAACATAAGCAAATAATGCTCCTAGAGACTTTCTATATAATTCTCCGGCTTTATCTTTACCTCCAATTAATACTTTAAATCGATCAATTGGTTTGTCAATACTTTTAGTTAATTCTAAAGTTGGAAAGCTAACTTTTCCTTGCGGTTCGTATTCTAATGTGTCAAGATTCAATCCGTGGATTTCAGATTTTCCGGCAGCATTCTTAACTTTTTTATAGAAACCTTGTTCTGTTTTGGACCCTAACCACTTATTGTCCACCATTTTCTGAATATATTCTGGAAGTGCAAAAATAGTATTGAAGTCATTAGTTTCGGCACCACTTTGGCGAACACCATTAGCAACCATTACCAAGGTATCTAAACCAACTACATCTGCAGTTCTGAAAGTAGCTGATTTTGGACGTCCAATTACAGGCCCGGTTAATTTATCAACTTCAGAAACTGTTAAATCTAACTTCTTCACATTGTGAAGGAGATCCATCATAGAAAATACCCCAATTCTATTGGCAATAAATGCAGGAGTCTCTTTTGCTAAAACAGTTGTTTTTCCTAAAAACTTAGCTCCATAATTCATATAGAAGTCTACAATTTCAGGAAGAGTATCAGGGGTAGGTATTATCTCTAATAAAGGAAGATATCTTACTGGGTTGAAAAAGTGGGTTCCTGCAAAATATTTTTTGAAATCATCACTTCTTCCTTCCGTTAATAAATGGATAGGAATTCCGGATGTATTAGAAGAAATTAATGTTCCAGGTTTTCTGAACTGTTCAATTTTTTCGTATACTGATTTTTTGATGTCTAGTCTTTCAACAACCACTTCAATAATCCAGTCGGTGTCTTTTATTTTGGATAGATCATCATCGAAATTTCCGATTTTAATTCTCTCCGCAAACTTTTGTGAGTAGAGCAGTGCTGGGCTCGATTTCTTAAGTTTTTCAAAGTTCTCAGTAACAATTCTGTTTCTTACAGTTTTATCATCCCTAGTTAAACCTTTTTTCTTTTCAGCCTCAGTCAATTCAAATGGAACGATATCTAGAAACAAGACTTCTACACCAATATTGGCAAAGTGAGCAGCAATACCGCTACCCATAATTCCTGAACCTAGAACCGTTACATGTTTGATTCTTCTTTTCATTTTAAATTTATTTTCTGTTGTTTAGATCGTTTGCGATTTTCATAATTTCACACATTACTTCTTTAAATGTGTCCATTTTTTCCGGAGCTATTCTCTCCATAACTTTTTTGTTAAAGTTCACAACAACTTCTTTGGAAAGATTTCTAGAATTTAGTCCTTTATTGGTAAGCTTAATAATAACCTCTCTCTTATCGGTTGTCGTCTTTTCTTTGTATATATATCCATTATCTTCAAGAAGTTTAATGATTCGTGTTAAAGAAGTCGGTTCTATAGCCATCTTAGGACCTAAATTTGTACTTCTTGTTCCTTCTTTAGGATCGATTTTGAGAAGAGTGAGAGCTTGAACAGCAGTAGAGTCATGCTCTTGAGCAAGCTCTGTATACATTTTTGAAACCGCTAACCAAGTTTGTTTTAAAACTAAATCTACATTTTCTATTTTTTCCTTACTATTATTCGTCATTTTGGTTGTAATGATTTTATCCAAATGTAATAAATATTATGCATGCATAATATTTATTGACGTTAAAATTTGTTAATAAGTTGATATGAAATGTGTTAAAAGGTATGATAAGCATAGTGTTATGCATGCATAATATGTGAAATATATAGTAGAATATTAGTATTAACGAATTGTTTTTATGTAATTTAGTATTTCGTCAAAAGATTTACATGCTATTGTTTTATTTTTGTCGGAAATTATCCACATATTGTGATTAAATTCAAAATTTAATCCCGAAAAGTCCTGCTGAAAGTTCTTTTGGAGCAAAGAGTATAGCATTTCTTTATGAAAAGTAGGAGCGAAAATCTTAGGGGCAACGAAATTTTCATTAATCTGAAAGAGGGAAACATCAGTTAATTCTTCATGCTGGAATAAAATATCTTCAACAATTCCGGAGGATAATTGGTTCTCTTTTATATACCAAATTCTATCTGAAAACTCTTTTGCCAAACGCCAATCATGAGAAGAAAACAAAATCATTTTCTTTCTTTCTTTGGCTAGTTTTCTCAGTGTCTTAAGGATGATAATCTTGTTTTTCTCATCCAAGTGGGTGGTAGGCTCGTCGAGAATGATTATTGATGAATTTTGCGCAAGAGCCCTTCCAATAAAGGCTTTTTGCAGATTACCGTCTGAAAGATTTTTAAGGAAAGTATGTCGGTATTGATTTAAATCTAGTTCATCAATAATGGATGAAATTTCTTCTTTATCCTCTTTTTTTAACTCAAAATAGTAGGGATAATGGATGTATTTTCCCAGAGAAATAAGGTCTTCTACTGTGTAATTCTGAGGAATAATTGACTTTGAAAAAACAATTGCAATTTTTTCTGCAATTTCCTTGATGGAAAGGTTTTTTATATTTGTATTATTGATTAAAATTTCCCCATCCAACAAAGGAATTTGATGCAAAATAGATTTAATTAAAGTGGTTTTACCTACACCGTTATTCCCAATCAACAAACATACATCGCCTACATTTACATGGGTGTTTATATTTGTAACTAAAGGAACGCGATAGCCAATATTTGCTTGGTTGATGAGTAGCTGCATTTTTAATCAAAAAAAGGAGGTTATCTTACAAAAATACTGTTTTCAAAAAAGATAGGAGGTTTTATCTCTCTAAAATTCTATTTTCTAATGATTGTAATGGGATAATGGTTCTTTGATTTTTTCCGTTTGAAAACTATATTTTATTTTGCTTTAATAACATGGCTAGAATGACAGGAATTCCAAAAATAGAACTGATTACATTCAATGGAATATGAGATTTTTCTGCGGCTATTGAAAACAAAAGCATAATAAAAGCTCCTAATAACATATTTAAAATCCATTGTTGCCAAAGCTTTGCTGGATTATAAATCAATCTACAAAAGTGGGGTATAATAATGCCAATAAAAAGGATAGGTCCTAAAAATGCAGTGATTGAAGCAGAAAGTAGGGAAGAGGCAGCAATTATTAAAGCTTTTAAATAATTAATATTGACTCCTAAACTTTGTGCGTATGAAGTACCCAGTGAATTCCCAATTAAGGGTTTTATTGTTTTAAAGCTGATTAATAAACCAATAAAAACTAAAATAGTTAGCACATAAATTTGAGTTTTGGTGACCATATTATTGGCTCCAAAAGACCATAGAATGTAGTTTTTTAAACTTTGATTCTCGGCATAGAATTGCAGCAAGGAAACAATAGCTCCTGCAAAAGCAGAAATGAGGAATCCAAAAATAATGAGATATGATTTATCCTGAAATCTATTGGATAACGATAGTAAAAATAACATGAGCAATAAACTACCTCCAATTGCAGATAAACTTAGAAAACTATTTTGAAGAAAATCGGGAAGAGAGAGATTAAAAGATAAAAAAATATAAAAGGCTACGGATAAACTGGCTACAGAAGTAATACCTAGGATATCGGGTCCGGCTAGAGGATTTTGAAAATATTCCTGCATCAGAAAACCAGAGGTTGGAATAGAAATTCCGGCTAAGCACATTACTAAAACACGATTGATACGGATTTCAGCAATTTGATTGTTGGATGAAGTTGAAAGAAAATCTTCTAAATCTAAATGTAAAAACCCTGTATTCAGATTAAGAATCGCGCTTGATATAATTGCGATCAATAAACATAAACACAGGATTTTGAATTTTTTTGACATTATCAGAAAAGATTCTGTAATTTTATTTTAAAAGATCTTGAATTTTAGAATTTAAAACATCTTCTGTCATCATTCCTAAATATTCATCAGTTTTATCACCCTTTCTCATATAGGTAAATGGAATTGAACCTCCATCCCATTTTTGGAAATTTTTTGGAAAGAAATTTTCATCAAGCTTTTGGGCATCTAGTAAGATGATATGATCAGCAAGTCCACTTTCTTGTGCAAATTTTTTCACAGCTCCGTTCCATTCGGACTTCTGATCTAAGTTAACAAAAGTGAATTTTACAGGTTTTCCTTTTAACTCTTCTATTTTATTTTTAAAATGAGGTATTTCTTTCATACAGGGTCCACACCACGTTGCAAAGAAATTAGTCACATATAAGGTGTCATTTTTTTTAGCCAAATAATCTCCAATTTTATCTGGGACAACTTCCTTAGAAATATACGCTGTATTTTCAGATTCAGTAGTGGTTATAGAAGTTGAATCTGAACTATTTTTATCATCAATGGTTTTTTGCTCTTCTTTTTTACAACTTGAAAGGGAAAATAGAATAAGCAAGGATAAAATTATCTTCTTCATAATTATTTTTTTATCTATTTTTGAATTGAAGTATGGAAACACAAATCTATAAAGGGAAACGAATTCGGTTTCACTGGCTAAAAATAACGAAAAAGAAAGAACTGACCAAAAATACTTTTTCTTTGGAGTTAGAGATCCCGGAAGAATTAAAAGATGAATTCAGGTTTGAAGCGGGACAGTTTGTAAGTATACAATTTAAATCTCATCATAAGGAGGTCATTAATGATTATTCAATGACATCAGCTCCCTATGAAGACAAGATTGCTTTAGGGATAAAAATAAACTCTGAGGAGGGAGCTACAGCACAATTATTTAAAAATTATAATGTAGGAGATAAATTATTGGTAAGCGAACCTAATGGAAGATTTACTTTGATATCCAAACCCAGCGAATTCAGAACTATTATTGCTTTCGCAGCAGGAATAGGAATTACCCCGATTTTGAGTCATTTTAAAAATATCCTTTATAACGAACCCAGAACTAGATTATTTTTATTTTATGGAAATAAAAGTTCTGAAGATTTGGCATATAGAGAATTATTGGATAACCTTGCTAGGAAATGTGGAGAGAGACTACAAGTTTTTTATTTTTTTTCTCAGGAAAAAACGGATAATAAGTTTTTTTCCGGAAGATTGGACGAAAAGAAGCTCAATTTAATCATTAATCAAATTCTGCATTTAGATGATACTGATGAAGAATCAACTATTTGGGATGCAGTGGATGATGTATTAATATGTGGAAAAGGGGATATGATCAAAACTCTGGCAAACGCATGCTATCATCATGGAATTCCCAAAAAAAATATTCATTTTGAACTTTTTGAAGAATTTAATGACGATATTTACCCTATTGAAAAAGAATTTCCTCTCATTGAAGATATAGCCATAGACTTTACCATGTTAGGGAGAGAATATCAAACTGTAATTCCTAATAATAAAGAAAAGATCTTGCAACAATTGCTTATTCAAAAATTTCCGGTGCCTTATTCATGTAAATCCGGAATTTGTGGAAGTTGTGAATGTATTTTGGAAGAAGGAGAGGTAGATCTATTGGAAAACGAATATTTAACTGAAAAGGAAGAAGCGAAGGGGCATATTTTAGCATGTATGTCTATTATTAAAAGTAAAAAATTAAAACTTAATTTTGATCTTACTTGAGATTCATTAAGAACATATTAGCTCTATTTTTTTTATCAATAGAAATGGGAATTCTTTTGATCTGTTTGGCCAATGCATGGGTTTTTGCTCTTACTGATGGACGAACATATACTAAAATTTCTAAAATCCCACCACGGGAAGTAGCTCTTGTTTTAGGAACTTCACCTAAAATGAAATCAGGTCTTTCAAATCCTTATTTTACCAAAAGAATGGATGCTACAGCTTTACTATATCATCATGGGAAAATTAAAAAAATAATTGTCAGTGGCGAGAAAAGTAAAGGATATGATGAACCTGCTGCTATGAAAAATTATCTGATCTATCAAGAAGGTGTTCCGGAAGAAATAATTTCCGAAGATCCTAAAGGATTTAATACCTATAAAAGCATTTTACGATGTAAAGACATTTATAAGAAAAATAATGTTATAATTGTTTCACAAGGGTTTCATAACTTACGCGCATTATTTTTTGCCAGAAACAATAAGATGAACGCATTAGGATTTGATGCCCAGGATGTTACTAAGCCGGAAAGCTACTATCGCAATCAGTTTAGAGAAATTCTTGCAAGAATGGCAGCCGTGATGTCTTATATTTTAGGGATTTCCCCAGACTAATAATAACTAGAAAGGATATCCAAATGCAATATTCAATGTAGGTTTAAATGGTTGAAAATGATTTAGCCTCCATTTGCTTCCGTCAGGCTTATTAGGATCATAAATTTTATAAGCTAGATCAAGCCTTAACGTGATATAAGCAATATTTACTCTTATACCAAATCCACTTCCAACACCGACTTGCTTTAAAAATTTATTAAATTTAAATTCATCCCCATTGCTTTCATCAGAATGACGGAGGCTCCACGTATTACCAATATCCGTAAATAACGCACCTTCATACATATCGTTGAAAGGAACCCTAAACTCAATATTGGTAGTAAGTTTTAAATTTTCGGTCATATAAGTACGAACTCTTTCATCTACTTGAGAATCTGCTGGTCCAAGCCCTCCAAATGCAACCCATGCTCTAATATCATTGGATCCTCCATTAAAGTAAGATCGAATAACAGGCATTGTTTTGGAGTTTCCATAAGGAATTCCAACTCCAATAAACTGACGAAAGACCAACGTATTTCTATCAAACTTAAAATACTTTCTAATATCAAAATCAAATTTTATAAACTGAGCATAAGGAATTCCTAAGATAGTCCTTTGAGGACTGGTAACGATTCCACCTCCATCATCTCTTTTTTGATTAAAGACACTTAATATATTTCCGGCTAATTCTACTTTTCCATTAAAATAGAAAGCGTTTGGATAATCTTTATTCCCAATTTCATTATAAAGGAAATTATAAATTAAGGAAGAAATAATAACATCTTGTGTTTGTCTATCTTTATTGACCAATGTTCCTCTAAAGGCCGTGTAACGTTCACTCCCTTGTTGATTGAGTCCATTGATATAGGAGTTATCTTGAGTAATTATTTCAGATACTTGATCTATACTGAGCTGCCCATTGTCAAATTCCTGTTTTACATTAGGGTTTGTTGCAAAATAATCGTCGAAAACTTCTTTTCTGATTTCATTATCATTAACAAAGAAATCATAATACGCCGCTTTATTTTTCGTTAAACTCAGCTGGGTATTAAAAAGGGTGAGCCTATGAGATACTCTGTCACTTACAGTAGCAAGATAATTAAGTCCGGTATTAAAGTTTACTCTTCCTAAGCCAATATTATTTTGGATAGAAGCTCCTAAAACAATTGATGATGTAGGGCTATATCTTTTTGGAATTACTTTATAATAATTAAAAGGTAATAACAATCTAGGAAAGTTAAGAGAAGTCTGTGCTGAGATTTCATAAGCTAAAATCCTCTTACTAATATCTTTTGTACTTCTAATCGAACCAAAAGTTCCGGAAAGACTGGTTGAAAGGTTTTCAGCACCGTTAAAAACATTTCTAGTTGTCAAATCAATTGAAGGAGAAATACCTAGGTTTAATAGCTGAGAGTAATTGATATCTGTACCTACTTTTAGCTCATATTTAGGTAAAGGTTTTAATATATAGGTTACATCGATAATACTATCGTTAGGAGCTGTTCCTCCGCCTCTCCGTAAAGAATCTTTGGCTTTAAGAATACTGAAATTATTCATAGCCAAAAGGTTTCTTTTAGTAAGGTCTAATTTTTTTTGATCATAGATCTGTTTAGGTCCAATTGTAATAGCACGCCATAATGATCTGGATTGATATTGATCATTAATTTTATGAAATCTAATTCCTCTTAAGCTATCTTTAGTGGTATTCTTGGGAAAATCTCCCATTTCATCCACAATGGCAACATCTATATTCCCAATAGTCGATATTTTGTAGGGTGTATCCAAAGAGTCTTTATGAATTTCCAGAGTAAGCGGAACTTTTTTCTTACTTTTTAAAGAATCGGCAATAAAATAAATTTGATCATTAAGACTATTAAATTTATAAAACCCAAAGCCTCTCATGAGTTCTGTAATTCGAGTTACTTCTTTTTCAAGAATGGTTTGATCAAGAACTTGCCCGGCTCTTACAAGACTTTTATTAATATTGGGTTTATAATATCCTTTTATGCTTAAGTCCGGAATATTGTAATAATAATCTTTGATTAATGTAGGTTCTTTATGCTCAATAAAGTAAGTTACAGCTGCTTTATTCTTGGTGGAATCGAGTTGGTGTTTAAAATTTACTTCTGCATCCCAAAAGCCTCTATAAATAAGCCTTTTTTGAATAGATTCAGCACTTTTCCCTGTTTTTGTTTGGTCTAAAATAACAGGAGGAGAACCCCAGTTATGGTATAATCGATCCATCACTAATCCTTTTCCAATACTACTTTTCATATTGTATTTAATAAAAAGAGAATCTCTTAGTTTTTGATTTCTCATTTCATTAGGATACGTCATATATTCATTAAGAATGGTATCATATTTAGGATTTGCAGCATTATAAAACCAAAGACTTAACGGCATAAAAAGAAACTGCTTTTTATTTGGCTTTTGCTGAACGTAACCTTTTAATTCATTATCAAAAGGCTCTTTTTTATCTTTAAATTCGAAATTATTACTGGTAAGGAGATATTCACCTTTGGGAACTTTTTTCGTTGTACTACAAGCATAAAGTAGACCCACAAATGTTGCAAATGAGATAATTTTATAATACTTTTGAGGAGAATTCATATAATGCTTACAGCTCATACAATAAAAATTTTACAATCTTTGGATAAAAAAAAATTCAGACAAAAATACAATTTGTTTTTGGTTGAAGGGAATAAAATTATCCAGGAACTTTTCAATTCTAACTTTAAAATTAAGGAAATATTATCTACTGATTCACAAAAATTAGATTCTAACGATATACCTGTTTCTCATATTGCTGAAAATGAGTTAAAAAGAATAAGCTTTCTTAAAAATCCTAAAGATTCTGTGGCCATTTGTTTTTTAAATGCACAACAAGAAATTACATCTCCAAACATTCAATTGGTTTTAGATGGAATTCAAGATCCAGGTAATTTAGGAACGATTATTCGGTTAGCAGATTGGTTTGGTATTGAACAAATTATCTGCAGTGAAGATACCGTAGATTTTTATAATCCTAAAGTAATTCAAGCCACTATGGGCTCTTTTACTAGAGTTAATATGGTATATACAAATCTTGTAGAATATCTTTCTAAAACAGATCATATAAATATAGGTACAGATATGGAAGGAGAGAATATCTATACATTTAAAAAACCTGAAAAATTAAACTTAATTCTAGGAAATGAAGGGAATGGTATGAGGAAGGAAACAGAAAAACTTCTTCAAAAAAGTATTAGTATTCCTAGATTTGGCAATTCGCAATCTACAGAAAGCTTGAATGTTTCCATGGCTGCTGGCATTATTTTAGGCCAGTTGTTTTCAAAATAAATAATAGAAACTAGAGGGTAAAAAAGGGCTCTAGTTTCTAGTTACTATATTAATTGTTCCATGCTAGAAACACTTTTATTTTTCTGATAATTTTCTAATTTTTCTCTGACAAGCTTTAAAGCAACAGGAGCTATATATATTAATGCTGCTCCCAGAAGTTTTTTCTTCCAACTGGAACTTTTCATGTTTTTCTTTGCAAAATTACCAACCAACGCTGCTAAACCTAGTTTGATAAGCATATCAGCTGCATTTCCTGTAAGTGCAGAATTGGCAATTCCTATAGCCGTATTTTTATTAATGAGTAAATCTTTTACCTCAGTTGTAATTTGTTTAGCAATAACATCTTTTCTAATAACGACTTTTTCTTCCCCATCTTCATCTACTTTTTCTTGAAGATATTGATCTGTTAAGCCATTGGTAAAAGCGCTTAGGCTTTCTTTTGTATTTTTAAAGGTCAGAAGATTTTCTAAATCGACAACTTCTTGTTGTAATAAATTTTTCTTTCTTCTCAACTCTTCTAAGCTGTTATAATTTCTACTCATATCTATTAATGATTTAAAAATTTAATAACTGTATCTGCTACGGAATTTATAATTTTCTTTTTGAAAACGATAACCAAGATCATGATCACAAGATAAAGCCCTGCAACAGCTAAAAATCCATATGAAGTATTATTAAACGCTTTACCTATAAGAAATGCTATTCCAAAATTAAACAGAATAATAAAAAATATAAAGGCTATAAGTAATACGACAAAATAAGTGATTATTCCTGCTGATAAAGAAGTCTTTTCTGTAGCTTCAATTTTCAACAAGTCTATTCTCTTAGAAGCATATTCTTTAATAGTTTCAATCATTGTTTTTCGTTAAAGTTACAAAAAAAGGAACTTTTTATATGCAAAGTTCCTTTTCATAATTTACTAAAAAATAAATTATTTATTTTTTTAGATCATTCAATTCTGCTTCTATATCTTTTACTACATCCGTAGTACGAGCAACGATTTGATCTTTGTATTTATCATAACCATCTTTTACTGTATGAGCTACATTACTTGCGGTTTCTTTAAAGGTAGAAGAAATATTACCGTATTGATCTTTTACTTTTTCAGAAACTTCTCCATACTTGCTTTTAGCTTGATCTTTAAGATCATTCGCTTTATTTTTTATTTTCTTCCTTGTTTCCTTACCTTCTTCTGGAGCATAAAGCATTCCTAAAATAACACCTGCTGCAGCACCTGCAAGAAGTCCTGCCAATATACCCGCTGTATTTTTTCCTTTTCTAGACATTTCTTGTTTTTTAATAGTTAATAATATTAGTTTTTCCTTGGTATAATTACAACAATTAATATACCAAAGAAGCTCTATATAAGGAAAAAGTGCTAAATATTTTGTAGGTAGGATAAAATTGTTTCAATTGTCCCTTCTTTGGATAGAAATGTATTATCAATAACAATAGCATCATCCGCTTGTTTCAAAGGAGCAATTTCTCTTTCACTGTCAATTTTGTCTCTTGCAATAAGGTTTTCTTTGACTTTTTCTTTATCAGCAGTAATTCCTAGCTCTAAAAGCTCATTGTATCTGCGGGTAGTTCTTTCCTCAATACTTGCCGTAAGGAAAAATTTGAAATCAGCATCGGGTAATACGACGGTTCCTATGTCACGACCATCCATTATTATACCTCCTTTTTCTGCCAAATTACGTTGGGATTGTAGTAAAAAGTCCCTTACTTCTTTCTGTTTTGCTACTAAGCTCACATTCTCAGAAACCTCATTAGTTCGAATTTGCCTAGAGATATCAATATGGTTAAGGTAAAGCACAAGTTCACCCTGATCATTTTTGAATTCCAACTCGATTTGGTCTAACGATAAAAAAAGCTTTTTTAAATCTATGGAAGAATCTTCAAAAATACAATTTTGTAATGCAAACCAAGTAATGCCTCTATAAAGAGCACCCGTGTCCAAGTGGACTAATCCTAGTTTTTTAGCAATGATTTTAGAAATTGAACTTTTTCCGGTAGACGAATATCCATCAATAGCGATTACAGGTTTTTTCATAACGCAAATTTCAAGATTTTTTTTAATAAACCAAGAATAAAGGAATAATTAATTGGTTAAAATTTATTCTCCTCTATGACTACTAAGATCTATAGAAACACCTATCTGGTTGACATTTGAAGCATTATGATATCTTACGTGGGCATAATCTATACGAAACTTTGAAAGTTTAATTCCAAATCCTGCGGAAAGTCCGGAAAAATTTCTTTGGTCTGCTACCGCCAGTTCATTTCCTCTTTTCGCATTATAACCTAATCTAATATTAAAGCTTTTTTCTGGAAAAAGCTCTGCCCCAATTGAAAAGTGGTCTGCAATTTTTCGCCCGATGTTTACTTCTTGTCCATTGACATTGTACTCTGAAGAAATATCCAGTTTTTGAAGATCATGAGCGGTAATAGTTACAGCGAGTGGAATAGCTTTTAGAATTTTAGTATACCCTAAATCAACTCTAAAGGGAAGATTTTCTCTCGTCCCATTGAATGACTTGAATTGATAACCAAAGTTTCTGAAAACTACGGAAAGAACCTCTTTATTTTTTTTATTATGATAGGTAACTCCTGCATTTCCGGAAATCGCTGAGGAAGTATAATTGTCAATTTTTGAAGTAATAAAATTAATTCCTCCGCCAATCGTCCAATCCTCTTCAAATTGATAGGCATATCCTCCACCAATTGCTACATCGGATGCTGAAAATGTTCCATTTTCAAAACCACTTTCGTCTGTTCTGGGAATATCTCCATAGCTCATATATCTTGCATTGATTGTCGCCATATGACCATTGTCAAAATCTTTGGCAAAGGCGATGGTCCCATATTTAGAATCTGCCAAATAGGCAGTTGCATTTACCGCAAGCTGATTATCAGAGTCTTTATTCAATAAAGATGGATTGACAATAGCAAAGGAAACATCATGATCTCTGATGGACATTGCATCGCCCCCGAGAGCAGCTTGTCTTGCGGATACGGGAACATTTAAGAAAGGATACACATTTGTTCCTGTTTGTGCATAAGAAACAATTCCTGATAGGAATAATGAAAAAATGACAATTTTCTTCAATTCAATTTATAATTAATGCAAAAATAATCCTTTTTCGTACTTTTCAAAATATTTCTCATATTATTTCTCCTTAAATATTTTTCTTTTTTCAATATTATTAATGATTATATTTGCAAAGTTAAATTTTGAAGAAAATAATTCAACCCAAAAGTTAATATAAATAAAACATGAAATATAAAAGAATCCTTCTGAAACTTAGTGGAGAAGCTTTAATGGGGAATAGGCAATATGGTATTGATAATGAAAGGCTACATGAATATGCTGAAGAAATAAAAAAAGCAGTTAATAAAGGTTGTGAAGTTGCTATTGTGATTGGAGGAGGAAATATTTTCCGTGGTGTGGCCGGTGCGGCAAAAGGCATGGATAGAGTACAGGGAGATTATATGGGGATGCTAGCCACAGTTATCAATGGAATGGCCTTGCAAGGTGCTTTAGAGGATGTTGGAATTAAAACAAGGCTTCAGTCTGCTATTGAAATGGATAAGGTGGCGGAACCTTTTATCAAGAGAAGGGCTGTAAGACATTTAGAAAAGGGAAGAGTTGTTATTTTTGGTGCCGGAACAGGTAATCCTTATTTTACCACTGATACAGCGGCTACACTGAGAGCCATTGAAATTGGAGCAGATGTTATTTTAAAAGGAACAAGAGTTGATGGTATTTATGATAGTGATCCTGAAAAAAATGCAGATGCAGTAAAATATAACTCATTATCTTTTAATGAAGTGTATGAAAAGAACCTTAAAGTAATGGATATGACGGCTTTCACGTTAAGTCATGAGAATAAGCTTCCAATTATTGTTTTTGATATGAATAAGGAGGGAAATCTGGAGAAAATTGTAGAAGGAGAAAATATAGGTACTTTGGTGGACCTATAAGAAAAAAATTAGGTCATAAGATTTTGCATTTATTTCTATTGTAAAGATGATAGAAATTAAAATAAGGTTTTATAATCCCTGGCAAGCTTATTTTCACGACCAATTCATTAATAATAATTTAATGTGTAATCTATCAAATTTTAAATATATAATGGAAGAATTAGATCTTATATTAGAATCTGTAAAACACGACATGGATGCTGCTGTTAAACATTTGGATCACGCTTTTCAAAGGATTAGAGCGGGACGTGCTTCTACAGCTATGGTTCAAGATGTAATGGTAGAATATTATGGAGCTCCAACTCCTATTAATCAAGTTGCGAATGTTTCTGTACCAGATGCAATGACAATCTCTATTCAACCTTGGGATAAAACAGCCATCAATGCTATTGAAAAAGCTATCATTAATTCAAATTTAGGATTTGCCCCTTCTAATAATGGAGAGAATATTATTCTTAATGTACCTCCTTTAACAGAAGAAAGAAGAAAAGAATTAGCGAAACAAGCTAAAGCTGAAGCGGAGCAAACTAAAGTAACCGTAAGAAATGCTAGACAAGATGGTTTGAAGGAACTTAAAAAGCTAGAAGGTGTTTCTGAAGATGTAGTGAAAGGAACAGAGGAAGATATTCAAACTCTTACAGATAAATACGTTAAGCTTTGTGATGAGCATCTTAAGATAAAGGATGCTGAAATTATGAAAGTATAATTTTTAGTCTTATAAAAAATATGGTATCCGTCTCACAACTGAGGCGGATATTTTTTTGGATACCTCAATAGGATTTCGTATATTTATATTTGATAATCAGATATTTGCTTATGAATTTCAAGCATTATAACCAAAATCAGCTGGTTTTGTTTCCCTACAGTTTTGAGGATTTGATTCCTGAAAATCATCCCGTTCGAATTGTGAATGATATTTTGGATAAGGTAAACATAGCCCCGCTGCTAAAAGTCTACAGTAGAGAGGGAAATCCCAGCTATCATCCGGTGATGATGCTCAAAGTAATGGTTTTTGCTTACATGAACAATATTTATTCGTCGCGTAAAATAGAAAAAGCTATGC
>NZ_CACVBR010000011.1 GCF_902728265.1 Chryseobacterium potabilaquae | reverse complement strand
TCTCTATTAAAACTGGTTTTATAAACACCACAACAATCTCAAAAAAAGGGTTGCCACCTTATAGCTATTATTATTATGAAAAATGTATTCAACAAAAACGCAAAAGTAATCGCTACTACAGCATTAGCTGCTGTTATTACGATCTCAATGAGCTTCAAATCTCAGGAGAAAATTGAAGTGAGTGCTAACGAAACAGCCGCTTCCATCCAAAACGCTCAAATAAAAAACATGAATGAAGCAAAATGGCCTGTAGCAGCAATTGGAGCTAGTGCAGCAGCAGTAGGTGCTTTCGTACAAGTAGCTAACTTCGCAACAAACTACTTTTTCGGAGGAGGAAAAGCCATGAATGACTCAGCAAACGAAAAAGATCTTATCAATTCTGAACAGATCAAAGCAAGCCAGTTTGACTAATCAGCTCACTTACATTTTTTAAAGAGCCACGTCTTTATTAAGCATGGCTCTATCTACACCAAAACCAATCTCAAAAAGGGTTGCCACCTTATAGCTACTATTATTATGAAAAATGTAATTAATAAAAATACAAAAATCCTTGCTACCGCAGCATTGGCTGCCGTAATTACGATCTCAATGAGTTTTAAATCTCAAGAAAAAATCGAAGCGTGCTCAACCGAAACGGCTTCCATTGAAAAAATGCAGCTCAAGGAAACAGCCACATCGAAATGGCCCGTTGCTGTTGCAGGAGCGGGGTTTGCCGTTGCAAGTGCAGTATATCAAGTAGCTAATTTTGCCACAAACTACTTTTTTGGAGGAGGAAAAGCTATAGATAATAACACAAATGAAAAAGAGCTTATTAATTCTGAGCAAGCTAAAACATCTCAGTTTGATTAATAGTCTAAACCATAACGAACCAGATCTAATAAAGATCTGGTTCTATAAAAACACTTAAAGAATTGATTGTATTATACCTAATCCTAGATACAACATACGAATTAAAAAAATTGGACTCAAAATGATTATTATATCAATTACATAACTCCATTCAAAATAATTTTCTTCGTAATATACTAGTCTTATGCCCACACCCCTATAATCAGAAAACAATTGAATTAAGTCTTAATAACCTAAAACCTTACCTCATGAAAAATATTGCAGTATTTATAGCATTTTGTCTTTTTATAGCCTACTGGTCTTTAACTCTTTTTTTTACATTTCCGGAAAACCCTATGAATGTGAGAGATTTAAAATATCGTCAATATTTTGAAGCTCATTTTTATCAAAATTGGTCATTCTTTGCTCCTCCCGCTACTTTTAATGAGAGACTCTATTTTTCATACATTTATAATGATCTTATTACTAATACTAAAAAAGTTAGAACATTCGAGACCTTAGTTCCTATTACACAAGAAAAGAAAAAAAAAGCACCCTTTAACCGTAAACAAGATGTACTAGATTATGTTATTTGTGGTTCTGTGCATGAAGTACAAAATAAAATTAAAGAGGTGTATGATATTATTAAGGTTGAAGAAAAAAGAAGTCAAAAATCGTCCTCGATTGAAGAAAAAAATAAAAAAGTAATCGAGGAAATCGAAAAGACAGAAAGCTTTCATAATCTTCAAAACTATGCTAAAATAGTCGCCGAAAAAAATGGTATCCCAAAAAATGATACTCAATATAAGATCACAATTACCAATATTGATATCCCGAAATATGTAAATAAAAGTTCCCAAACTAGGAGAGAAGAAAAAACTGTTATTTCCAGTAACCTACACCCTTTAAAGACTACAAAATGAAAAATTTAATAACAAGTTTGAAAACATCAAACAACAATAGCTTTTATTTAAGCTTTTTTAGAGTTATAATATGCTTACTGCTTATCAAGCAGGTTTTTCAAATCTTTCCTCTGTTATCTTTAACCTATAAAGGGGATGAATTTTTAACAAGTCCTTCTACGATTGTTGAATTTATAAAATTCAACACACAAATACTTAAGGATAATATGTATGCCTATATTTATATGTATTTATTCTTTATTATCTTATACCTATTTGGTATCGGTAAAAATGTTACTGCTTTTGTGGTATTTGTAATGACTGACATTTTACAGAAATTAAATCCATATTTATTAAATGGGGGAGATAATCTATTAAAATTCCTACTTTTATATATGGTATTTGCCAATTCTTTCACTCATTTTGCTATCCATAAGAGTAAAGTAAAAAAAGATTCGCTTTCGAATGTATTTTCTAACCTATCTGTACTTTCAATATGCATCCACCTGTGTATGATTTATTTCTTATCAGCTTTGCATAAAACCAATGCAACTGTTTGGTTTCATGGGGTTGCAACCTATTATACTTTTCAATTGGAAAGGTTTTCCGGAACCAGTCTAAATAGTGTATTGGCACAAAACAGTTACTTTGTGGTTTTTTCTACTTATTTCACGTTGATTCTAGAACTATACTATCCTGTTTTGGTCTGGTTTAAAAAAACTAGAACAGTAGTTGTCCTTTGTATGATAAGCCTACATGCAGGAATCGCAATTTTTATGATGTTGTATGACTTCCAATTTATATTTATTCTAGTACAAGGGTTCTTCTATAAAGATAGCTTCTGGCTTCCCAAATATAGAGCTTTAAAAAAGAAAATTCAGAACCGTACATTATTTTCATTTTCAAAAAATCCATCAGTAAAATATGAAAATAAAGAAGTTTCAAATTCTTATTAATAATTTAATTTATACTTTCAATGACATCTCAACCTCTTATTATATATGATTCAAAATGCAAGTTTTGCAGCAAATTTGCTCACTGGTGCACGTTCAAAAATAACACGCTTCAAATGATTCCTGTGAGAGACAAACAGGCAAAAGCAAGCCTTAAGGAATTAGATGTAGTTTTTATTAATCTTAATACCATTTATTTTATAATGGATAAAAAGGTATTTACAAAATCAGAAGCTGTATTTGAAATAATGAAACTCATCCCCCTTCCTTGGAAAATACTATCTACATTTAGAGTCTTCCCAAGGAAATTGACAGATTATTTTTACGATACTTTTGCAAAATATAGATATAAGATAAAAGTTTGACCGCATTTCGATTTGAAATTTATTTGACGCTTAGCCCATAATACTTAATAAGATTATGGGCTTTTAATATAATAGGGTCTGAAAATTACATCATTTCATTTGTAACATTTTAGGAATTTTTAGCACTAATTCCCAAAACAATTTCTACTTTTTATGAAAAAACGACTTCTTTCTGTTGCTGCAGCAGCTTTCTTCGGAGCAGTTCTGAATGCACAACAAATTAAATTTGAAGAATATGACTTATCCAATGGACTCCACGTAATTCTTCATCAAGATAATTCTGCGCCGGTAGTGACTACAGGAGTAATGTATCACGTAGGTGCTAAAGATGAAGTAAAAGGAAGAACAGGTTTTGCACATTTCTTTGAACATCTTTTATTTGAAGGAACACCTAACATTAAAAGAGGAGAATGGTTCAAAATAGTTTCTTCTAACGGAGGTCAAAATAATGCCAATACGACCAACGATAGAACATATTACTATGAAACATTTCCTTCAAATAATGAACAATTAGGTCTTTGGATGGAAGCTGAGAGAATGCGTCATGCTGTGATTAATCAAGTGGGTGTAGATACACAACGAGAAGTTGTAAAAGAGGAAAAAAGACTAAGAATGGATAATCAACCCTATGGTAATCTTTTCACAACTGTACAAAAAAACTTATTTACCCATCACCCATACAATTGGCCTACCATTGGCTCTATGGAGGATTTAAATGCCGCTAAACTAGAAGAGTTTCAAGCATTTTATAAAAAATATTATGTCCCTAACAATGCCACCCTAGTAGTAGCAGGAGATATAAAAACAGAGGAAACCAAAAAATGGATTCAAGAATATTATGGAGGAATTCCTAAAGGCACAGTATCTCCAAAAGATTTCCCTAAAGACGCACCTATTACTCAGGAGAAAGAAGTTACTGCTACAGACCCCAATATTCAGCTTCCAGCTTATGTCTTCGCATACAGAACTCCAGGTAATAAAGAAAAAGATGCCTATATATTAGATATGCTTTCGTCTTATCTAAGCAGTGGAAAATCTTCTGTTTTATACAAAAAATTAGTGGATCAAGAGAAAAAAGCACTTCAAGTGGCAGCATTCAACCAAGGTCTTGAAGACTATGGGATCTTTGCTTTCTTTGCTATCCCAATGGGACAAACAACTAAACAAACATTACAGACTGATATTGATGCGGAAATCAAAAAACTACAAACATCTTTAATCTCAGAAGAAGATTATCAAAAGATTCAAAACCAATATGAAAATCAATTTGTAAATCAAAATTCAAGTATTCAAGGAATTGCAGCCTCATTGGCTACTTATCATGTTTTGAATGGTGACACTAATCTTATTAATAAGGAAATCGATATTTATAGATCCATTACCAGACAAGATATACAAAATGCTGCTAAAAAATACCTTAATCCTAATCAAAGAATAATCATTAATTACATGCCTGAAAAAAAATAAAACACTTGAGGTAAAAAATGATTATAAATAACAATTATTTACAAATGAAAAAGCAATTAACATATATAGCAGCAGCGTTTTTATTTGCAGGAATGCTTTCTGCACAAAAAATTGATCTTAATGCAATGCCAAAACCAGGTCCTACCCCTGCCATCAACATTGCTAAACCAAAAACATTCCAACTGAACAACGGGCTTACCGTAATGATCGTAGAAAATAATAAGCTCCCTAGAGTAAATGCCAACCTTACTATGGATAGGCCTCCTTATTATGAGGGGGATATTGTAGGGGTAAGCAGTATTATGGCAGATCAGTTGGGTAATGGAACAACCACATTAAGCAAAGATGACTTTAATAAGAAAGTTGATTTTCTAGGAGCTAATTTAAGTTTTTCATCCAACGGAGCTTTTGCCAATACTCTTTCCAAATATTTTCCGGAAGTACTGGGACTAATGTCTGATGCAATAATAAATCCTAAATTCTCCGGCAGTGAAGTTCAAAATTCTAAGGAAAGAACGATAGAAGGATTAAAAGCCGACGAAAAAAATGCTTCTTCAATAGCAGAAAGAGTTTCCCGAGCTTTAATGTATGGAAAGAATACATCAAGGGGAGAATTTGAAACAGTTGAGTCTATCAATAAAATACAATTATCTGATGTTCAGAATGTGTATAATAAATATTACACTCCAGATAATGCATATTTAGTTATTGTAGGAGATGTGAAATTAGATCAGGTTAAGCCTTTAGTTGAAAAATTATTTGGAAATTGGAAAAAATCCAATACAAAATTTACGCCTATTGAACCTGCATCTAATGTTGAAAAAACTGAAATTAATATCGTAGATGTTCCTTCTGCTGTTCAGTCTGTTGTTTCTCTAAATAACATCAACAGTCTAAAAATGAAGGATTCTAACTACTTTCCCGCTACCATTGCAAACTATATCCTAGGAGGCGGTGGTGAAGCTCGACTCTTCATGAATCTTCGTGAAAAAAATGGTTTTACCTATGGAGCCTATTCCAGTATGAGTGCTAGCAAATATTCACCGGAATTCTCTGCAGAGGCCAGTGTAAGAAATGAAGTTACAGACAAAGCGGTTAAAGAGTTTATGAATGAACTGAACGCTATTTCTACCGTTAAACCAGAAGAGTTGGAAAACGCTAAAGCAAAGTTGAAAGGTTCATTTATTATGTCTTTAGAAAAACCTGAAACTATTGCTCGATTTGCTTTAAATCAAAAAGTGCAGGATCTTCCGGGAGATTTCTATACAAACTATTTAAAAGCAATCGATAAAGTAACCGCTTCAGATGTATCAAATGCAGTAAAAACAACTATTTTACCTAATCAAAGTAGAATTTTTATTGCGGGAAAGGCATCAGATATTTCAGAAGGACTTGAAAAGCTTGGATATCCTGTAAAATATTTTGACCCGAATGCTAATCCC
This sequence comes from Chryseobacterium potabilaquae, assembly GCF_902728265.1. Taxonomy (GTDB): domain Bacteria; phylum Bacteroidota; class Bacteroidia; order Flavobacteriales; family Weeksellaceae; genus Chryseobacterium; species Chryseobacterium potabilaquae. The sequence goes on along the minus strand of NZ_CACVBR010000011.1, from coordinate 87,331 downwards.
GTAACAAAACCAACTGCACAAAAAGTCGATGCAAATGTTACCATAGGATCTATTGCTGATCAATACATCAATGCTATTGGAGGTAGTGCAGCCTTACAAAAAATCACGTCCATCACTACCGATGCGACTACTAAAGTTCAAGGAATGGATATGAGCATGAAAATGATACAAGCAAAAGGAGGAAAAATGTCTATGAATATCAGCATGATGGGAAATACTGTTCAAAAGATTGTATTTGATGGAAAAGATGGATATATGGAAGCGCAAGGAAAAAAAGCTCCTTTAAGTAACGATCAGAAAGCAGAAATGGCAAAAGAAACTGAACTTTTCCCTGAATTGAATTTTGCAAAATCTTCAGAATATAAACTTTCAGGGATTGAGAAATATAACAATGAGGATTCTTATGTGATAAAAGGAGAAAAAACAACGTACTACTATAGCGTAAAAACCGGATTAAAAACCGGAGATGTAAAAGCAGGAGAAGGAGGATCTATCCCAACAAGCTATGCTGATTATAAAGAGGTTTCAGGAGTAAAATTCCCATTCACCATTATTCAAAATATGGGTGGAATGGATATCAATTTAGCCGTACAATCCTATCAGCTCAATCAAGCTAAAGATACCGATTTTAAATAAGAATTATCTTAATTTCATATGAAAATGGCAACTTTGTGTTGTCATTTTTATTTTTAATAATATTTACCTTCATCTTTTTTGTTATTCAGTAAAAAAAGATTAAATTTGCCCATTCAAAAAGATATCAGAATTAATGGATACTATATTTACACTCTTGATGGTTCTTGTTATGATTGCTAGCGTTTTACTGGTAATTATTGTTATGGCTCAAAATCCAAAAGGTGGAGGTCTTTCCAGTACTTTTGGAGGTGCATCATCTGCACAATTTGGAGTACAGAGAACCAATGACTTTATGGAAAAAGCAACTTGGACTTTAGGAGGAACCATTATTGTGTTGATCCTTTTAAGTGTTGTAATTACTGGAAAACCTTCTCAAAAAGCTCCAGCCCAACAACCAGTAAAAAAAGAAGCCCCGGCTAAACAAACAACACCGGTAAAAGAAGCTCCAACTAAATAAGCAAATAATAATTTTATATACAATAGTTAAGCAACTCTATTTTTGGGGTTGCTTTTTTATTTTAATTTGATTTTCTCTATTTGATAGCGAAGGCTTAATCCTGCTTTCATAAAGGAATATTGCAATGGTTTTGAATTTTTATAATACTTATTAATGAAAATCTGCATGGCACCATAAAACCGACTAAGGTATATTTTATCTTTTACCGTACTCTCTCCTTTATGATGAAGAATGGAAGATTTACCATAATAATAATTGGTATACCCTTCTCTTAATAATGTATAACACAAATCAATGTCTTCACCATACATAAAATAAGATTCATCTAATCCTCCTACTTTTTTATAGACTTCTTGTTTTACTAATAAAAATGCCCCTGTTACTACCTCTACTTCAGCAATATCATATTCACCAATATCATTCCTATAATAGGATTTAGAACTATTCTCTTTAAAATTAACAAATAGCTTTTCAAACGAATTAAACATATCGGGTATGGAACGCTTACTTTCAGGTAAAAAATTTCCTTTGGCATCATGCATCCTTACCCCTAAACATCCAAAGTTAGACTGGGTATCAGCAAAATCAACAACATCCTCCATGTAAAATCCTTCAATTTCAGTATCTGGATTCAGAATAAGGATATATTCACCCTTTGCTTGATTTATGGCTTCATTATTTGCTTTAGCAAACCCTTCGTTATGTTCAGAGAAAATAAAATTTACTTTGGGAAATTCGACAATAAGATCTTTCCATGACGTATCTGTAGAATGATTATCAATAACAATAACCTCATAGCTTATTTCCGTTACATATTTTTCAATAGATAAAAGACAGCTTTTAAGCAATTGAGCTACATTATAATGAACAATAACAATCGATAGCTTTGTATTCATTTCCTTCTGTGTTATAAAATATTTTTATAGGTATTTTTTTCCCTTTCTATCTTTCCAGTTATAATAATAGGTCCTTATTAGCAAGAGTATATATTTAGCTTTATAAAAGAGCATAAGTAAAATATATTGAATAAAGTTTATTCTTTTTACACTATACATCTCTTTTAAGTTCCTCTGAAAACCTTGCTCCATAGCCGAAAGATTAGCCGAAAGACCTGAAGCTCCAAATGTTCGTTTTCCTCCATCAGCTATTACTAAGCTTTCATCCAGAATATACATCCTATTGTTCTTTGATACTTTCATCCAATAATTTAAGTCCTCAGCATATCTTTGATCGGGGTTAAAATAGCCCGTATTTTCTAAAACTTTTCTTTTAAAGAGTACAGTTGAAGGTTGTGTTTCATTTCTTATCAAGAGTTTTTTAAACGTAATTTCCGCAAGATGATTCATAACACAATAAGGAAAAAGAATTTTATTATTATTTCTTCTTGTAGCAAGAAAATCAATATGTAAATTTATATCCTGAAAATATGTTAACTGTTTTTCTATTTTTTCAGGCAACCACTCATCATCCGCATCTAATAATGCTATATAATCTCCTTTAGCTATTTTCAATCCTACATTTCTAGCATATGAAACCCCTTTATTGAATTGATGAATAAGCTGAATGGCCATCGTAGGGTTTTCTATGATATATTTTTCAATGACATTTTTACTTTCATCGGTAGAACCATCATTAATAATGATAATTTCAAAGATATCTACTCCAATTGTCTGTGCTTTAACAGAATCTAAAGTTCTAATAATTGTTTTTTCAGCATTAAAAATTGGAATAATAACAGAAATCATGTATTTTTAAAAGAATAAATAGCTATAATCAAAATTAAGAGTTACTTTCATTATAAGGTAATCTATTGATAATAGACCTTCCCAAAGAAATTTCATCCGCATACTCCAACTCATCACCCACGGAAATTCCTCTTGCAATACTTGAAAAAGTTACCCTTGCATTTTTAAATTTTTTATAAATATAATAGGCCGTAGTATCGCCTTCCATTGTTGCACTTAAAGCAAAAATAAATTCTTTAACTTTCCCTTCATTCAATTTCCTTTCAATACTTGGTATATTCAGTTGATGTGGCCCCATCCCTTCTATTGGAGAAATCTTGCCCCCTAAAATTAAATACTTCCCGGTATACTTTCCTGTATTTTCAATAGCTATCACATCACGAACATCCTCAACAATACATACAAGTTCGTCATTTCTCTTTTCATTATTACAAATCTCACAAATATCAAAATCTGAAAAATTATGACACTCTTTACAATATTTGATATCATTCACCAAATTAATAAGAGAACTCCCAAGATTTATAGCCCTTGAATTGGGTTGCTTTAATAAGTGTAACGCTAAGCGTAAAGCCGTCTTTCTACCAATTCCCGGCAATCCTGAAATTTCATCTACCGCCTTTGCTAAAACTTTACTAGGATAATCCATAATTACAAAATTAATATAAAAAGATGAGTATTTAAGTTTTTATCTATAAGAAAATATTTTCATTTTCGTAATAAAAATTTATCTTTGGGGCAACATAATAATTTGAAAAAAAATAAAGTAAATGGCACTCAACAATTTAAATTATCCACTTGACTTTAAATTTAAAATAAGTACATTAGCAAGTGATTTCAATATTACCGACAAAAATGGAAATTATGTCGCGTATGTTCGTCAAAAAATGTTTAAACTTAAGGAAGACGTTATCGTTTTTAATGATGAAAGTAAATCAAAAGAACTTTTTAGAATACAAGCCAATAAATGGATTGACTTCAACTCTTCCTATTCCCTCAATGACATATTACAGAATAAAAACTTTGGGAGACTTGCCAGAAAAGGAATGCGATCTATCTGGAAAGCTAGCTACGATATTTTAGACGCCAACGACCAGTCTAAATTTAAAATTCAAGAAGATAATGCTTGGGTAAGATTTTTCGACGGGGTTGTAGGTGAAATTCCTATTATTGGAATGTTCACGGGTTATTTCCTCAATCCAACATATTCAGTTACAGGAGTTGACGGGAAAGTATATTTTAAATTAAAAAAAATGCCCTCATTTTTCGGAAGAAGATTTCAATTAGACAGAATAATTGATATTGATGACGAGGATGAAAGTTTGGTAATTCTTTCATTATTAATGATGGTTCTTTTAGAAAGAGCACGAGGGTAAGATATAAAAACCACAAACGATGAAACATTTAATCATCTTCTTTTCAGCATTCTCATTGATTGCTTGTCAAAAAAATAAAGAAACTTCGCTCAATGTAAAACCTGCAGATACATTAAAAATAGGTCAGGATTCTTCTAAAACAGAAATTTCTTCGGGAAATATTTTAGTTGAAAATTTTACTTTTCCAAAAGAAATAAAAGAATGTTCATGCTATTTTGCTAAAAGTAAATCAGACTTTGAGGCAGAAAAATTTATTTATGCAGACGATGTAGGTAAAACTGCCTATATGAAACTAGACGGTAAAAGACTTTCTATGAACCTCCTTTCATCTAGTGATATGGAAGTAGATGAAGATCTAAACAAAGAAATAGAAAGTGAAAATTATAAAATTTCCGTGAAAGGAAAAAAAGTAAAAAATGAAGAAGCATTATTATTTGAAGGCACATTAACGATCGAAAAATCGGATGGTGCCAGTATTACTATGCCTATCTATGGTGAATGTGGATGCTAGTTACCACTAACTCCCTCTAATAATCTTTCATTTTAAAGTTTTTCTGACTTACTTTAAAAAATAAAAAGACTGCTCCTAATTTTACGGGAGCATTTTTTATTTCGTAATTTTGGGAAAAATAAAATTTCATGGAACTATCTAACATAGAACCACAAATAATTTGGAAAAACTTTTCTAAGTTAAATGCGGTTCCAAGACCATCAAAAAAAGAAGAAAAAGTAATAGCCTTTATTAAAGAGTTTGGTGAAAATTTAGGGCTAGAAACACTTGTAGATGAAGTAGGAAATGTCATTATAAAAAAGCCGGCAAGTGCAGGCATGGAAAATCGTAAATCCATTGTACTACAATCTCATTTAGATATGGTATGCCAAAAAAATAATGATATTAATTTCGATTTTGAAACGGAAGGAATTAAAATGGAGATTGATGGAGATTGGGTTAAGGCCCAAGGTACCACATTAGGGGCAGATAATGGTTTGGGAGTAGCCACCATCATGTCCATTTTAGAAAGCTCTGATATTTCACACCCAAGTCTAGAAGCATTATTTACCATTGACGAAGAAACAGGAATGACAGGTGCATTAGGTTTACAGCCTAACCAACTTACAGGAGACATTTTGTTGAACCTTGATACCGAAGAAGATGATGAAATTGATATAGGTTGTGCAGGAGGAATTGATGTAACCATTACCCAAGACTATGAAACTGAAGCTTCTCATGGACAAGCTGTAAGAATAGAAATAAAAGGCTTACAAGGAGGACATTCAGGAATGGACATACACAAAGGTTTCGGAAATGCAAATATTATTTTAGGTAGATTGCTTTATACTGCATTAGCAAAAGAAAATATTCAGTTGATTTCCATTGATGGAGGAGGACTGAGAAATGCAATTCCTAGAGAGGCTGTTTCTATTATTTCAGTAAGAAATGCCCATGAATTCATTGAGGAAATAACAGCAGGACTTAAAAAAGAAATATTAGAAGAATTCGCCACCATAGAACCTCATCTTCAAATCAATATTGAGAATACTACCACTTCCGAAAAGGCTCTGTCTGAGGAAAATTCAAAAAAGATTATTCTGACTTTGAAATCACTCCACAATGGAGTTTACAGAATGAGTCCTGATGTAAAAGACCTTGTTGAATCTTCAAACAACGTGGCAAGGGTCGAATTAAAAAACGGAAGTTTGAAAATCTTAAATCTCTCAAGATCATCTGTTGAATCTTCCAAATATTCTGTAGCCGAGCAATTAAAGTCAGTAGCTGAATTAGCTGGAATGAATACTGAATTCAGTGGCTCTTATCCTGGATGGAAACCGAAACCCGGTTCTGAAATCGTTCAGTTGATGGAAAAAATTTACACTGAAAAATTTGGAGAAAAGCCTCATGTAGTAGCTTGTCATGCAGGGCTAGAATGTGGAATTATCGGTGCTAATTATCCTGAAATGGAAATGGTAAGTTTCGGACCTACTATCAGAGGGGCCCATTCTCCTGATGAGAAGGCAAATATCCCTTCAACACAGAAGTTTTGGAGTTTTCTAAAAGAGATTTTAGCAAATATCCCTAAAAAATAATTAAAAGTTTAGCTATACAGATAAGAATAAAAACTCCTGAAAGCAATCTTTCAGGAGTTTCATTTTATATATTTTAAATCAATTTCTTAAGGATAAGGAGCAATTTCTACTTCAAGTCCTTCCATTTCAGGAATGATATGTAATTGGCAACCCAGTCGGCTATTATCCTTTACATGGAAAGCCTCTCCTAGCATTGCATCTTCTTCATCCCCCATAGGTTCAAGTCCTGGATCATTTATTACATATACCTGACACGAGGCACACATAGCCATTCCTCCACAAACACCGACGGTTCCCTCTTCAGCCAATTCATACGATCGGATAACTTCCATTAAATTCATGGACATATCCGTTGGGGCTATAATATCATGACTAACCCCTTCTCTATCGGTAATTTTTATATTAATATCTGACATAATAGTTCATTGAGTGTTAAGAATTGATGAAGGCAACAACCCTCATCAGTTATCAGCAATGGTTAATTAACCGCTAATTTAGTCGATTTTTTTCACTACTGCTTTTTCCGCCTCCTTTCGACTTCCATCAAACCCATCTACTCCACTTACGGTTGTATATTTTAATACAAATTTCTTACCTGGATTCAATCTATTATAAACACTTTGACACATCAAGGTAGCCTCATGAAAACCACAAAGAATTAACTTTAGTTTACCTGGATAAGTGTTAATATCTCCTATTGCATAGATCCCTTCAATATTGGTTTGATAATCTAATGCATTGTTGACAACAATGGCATTTTTTTCAATATTTAATCCCCAATTACCAATTTCACCTAATTTGGGAGTCAAGCCGAACAAAGGAATAAAATAATCCGTCTCAAGATCATAAGCCTCCTCTCCTTCAACTTCTACAGTAATTGCTTCCACCTTACCATCTCCTTTGATAGCAGTAACTTCAGCCGGAGTAATTAATTTAATTTTACCCTCATTCTTTAAGTCCTGGACTTTTTCAACAGAATCCAAAGCTCCTCTAAACTCATTTCTTCTATGGATTAAGGTAACTTCACTCGCTACGTTGGATAAAAAGATACTCCAATCAAGTGCAGAATCTCCTCCTCCGGCAATAACCACTTTTTTATTTCTAAAATGTTCTGGTTCTTTAACAAAATATTCAAGACCTTTTTCTTCATAATCTGTAATATTTTCAATAGTAGGTTTTCTAGGTTCAAAAGTACCCAAGCCTCCTGCAATCGCAATAGCCTTAGCTCTATGTACAGTACCTTTATTGGTGATTACCTCAAACCATTCATCATCTACTTTTGTATAAGAGACTGCCGTTTCACCTAACGTAAACCCAGGTTGGAACTGCTTAATTTGCTCCATTAAATTATCAATTAATTCTCCTGCATTTACCGAGGGATACCCAGGAATATCAAAAATAGGTTTTTTAGGATATAATTCCGCTAATTGCCCTCCCGGCTGAGGAAGTGCATCAATAATATGGCACTTCATTTTTAGTAGTCCTGCTTCAAATACAGCAAAAAGTCCAGTAGGTCCCGCTCCTATAATCAATATATCGGTAGTTATCATAATAAGTAATAAATTATATGTATGGATGCAAATTTACTAATTTTAAAATGAAGCTGATTTAATTGAGTCTAAATAAAACCTGAGATTTATCAAATATCCTAAAAAAAAAGATTTTAAATTTGGCAATGTTTTTGTAAAATTCTAATTATGAAAAAACTATTAAATCTTATTACTGTATTTTTATTCTTTTTAGGCTTTGGCCAAATAGATAATATTGCAGACAACGAATCCATTACATTCCGGATCCATTATGGATTTATCAATGCTGGAAACGCTACACTAATAACACAAAAAACCAATTATAAAGGAACTCCTCATCTTTATGTGAAAGGAACCGGGCAAACAACTGGAGCTGTAAAAGCTTTTTTTAAAGTAGATGATCTTTATGAAAGTTTCATTAATATAGAAACTGGCTTACCTAGCTTTTATGTGAGAAATGTAAAAGAAGGCAGCTATCGTCAACATTACGAAACAGCTTTTAATCATGATAATAACACGTTAATTTTAACTGACAAAAAAACGCCTGCTAATGGTTCAAAAGTGATAAAATCAGTGAAAGGTATTCAAGATATGCTTTCTTGTTTTTACTATTTGAGAAGTAGAAACCAAAGTGAGCTAAAAGAAGGAGCTATCATTAATATGAATGTATGGATTGACGATGAAATGTTTCCATTTCAGTTGAAAGTAGTAGGAACAGAAAATTTAAAAACGAAGTTCGGGACTATTAACTGTTTAAAAATCATACCTTCTGTTAAAAGTGGTAGAGTATTCAAAGAGAAAGAAGGAGTAACTATGTGGGTATCCAATGATGCTAATCATATTCCTATGTTACTAAAAGCAGAATTAGCAGTAGGATCTTTAAAAGCAAGTATTGATGAGTTTAAAAATATAAAATATCCTTTAAAGTTCTCAAAGTAATTATATATTTTATACTCGAGTATCCTCTTATAAACTAAAATGTCTGGGAAAGCCTTCCAGACATTTTTATTTATAGTATGTCCTTGTTTTCATGTAACAATCTAAACATCTAAGTTGTTTACATTATAGATCCAGTTTTTAATTACGTTTTGTTTCTATGGTCAGTAATTAAAAACAAAAAACCTCCGGAAATTTTCGGAGGTTTGATTTTATAATGTTTTAAACTGTTCTAAAGTTCTGATATCATTTTCAAAGAACATTCTAATATCGCTCATTTGATAAAGAAGCATTACAATTCTTTCAATACCCATTCCAAAGGCATATCCTGAATATTTCTCCGGATCTATATTTACATTTTTAAGAACCGCTGGATCTACCATTCCACATCCCATAATTTCCAGCCATCCCGTTCCTTTAGTAATTCTATAATCTGTTTCAGAGTTCAACCCCCAATATACATCAATTTCAGCACTAGGTTCAGTGAAAGGGAAATAAGATGGTCTTAATCTAATCTTAGACTTTCCAAAAAGTTCAGTTGTAAAAAACTGAATCGTTTGTTTTAAATCTGCAAAACTTACGTTTTCATCTATATATAGCCCTTCTATTTGATGAAATATACAATGTGATCTTGAAGAAACTGCTTCATTTCTAAATACTCTTCCTGGAGATAAGATTCTGATAGGAGGTTGATTTTCTTCCATATAGCGAATCTGTACCGAAGAAGTATGCGTTCTTAACAGAATATCTGGATTTTGCTCAATAAAGAAGGTATCCTGCATATCTCGAGCGGGATGATATTCCGGTAAATTTAAAGCGGTAAAGTTATGCCAATCGTCCTCAATTTCAGGTCCATCAGCTACCGCAAAACCAATTGATTTAAAAATCTCGATAATTCTATTTTTCACGAGATTAATAGGATGTCTCGATCCTAGATCTAAAGGAAATGCAGGTTTCGTTAGATCCTCTTTTTCTAGTACAACAGAAGATGAGGAAGTATTTTTTAAATCTTCCAGTTTTACATTAACAGCCTGCTTCAAGTTATTAATCTTTTGTCCAAATTCCTTCTTCTGGTCATTAGGTATAACCTTCAATGTTTCATAAAAATCATTCAAGACTCCTTTCTTTCCATTATATTTGATTCGGAAATTTTCAATATCCTCTTTTGATGTAGCATTGAAGCTGTTTACTTCAACAAGTAGTTCTTCTATCTTTTCTATCATTGTTGTACCCTTTCAAATGTATTTGCAAAAATACAGTTTTTTGGTGGAATACCTTCTTTAAATTTAAAGAAAAATCTGCACTTATAACAGGCAGATTTTTAATCATTTATTTATGTGAATAAAAAAATTATTTCTTTTCAAGAGCTTTGATATTAACCTGAAGAGTTACCTCATCCTTGATCACTCCGTTTTGTGCAGGTGCCTGAAATTTAACACCAAAATCTTCTCTTTTTATATCTTTAGGCTCTGTAGCAATACCCACTTCACCTTCTTTTACAGAAACATTCGCCTTAAATTGAACAGGTTTTGTAATTCCTTTAATTGTTAAATTTCCATCTAAAAGAGTATTATAATCCCCTTCCGAAACAGATGTTACTTTTGTAATTTCATAAGAGGCAGTCGGAAACTTTTCTACTTCAAAAAAGTCTCCACTTTTCAAATGATTATTTAGTTTATCCAATTTCTCGGCATCATCTTTCAAATCCATGGATGTTAAGGAATTCATATCAGCAACAAATTTACCACTTTCAAGCTTTCCGTCTTTTATAGTAACATCTCCACTTTCGAATTTAATATCTCCAAAATGACTGGTATTCTCAGATTTGAAAATCTTATATCCTTTCCATTCTACTTTACTATTCAAAGTATCTAAAGTATATTGATTTCCTTCTTTTGTTGTCACGACTTCACTGCTCTCATTTGTTAATGGTTTTTCTTTCTTACATGAAGTCATAACGGCGACAACAAGAAGTGCTGGAATTGTTAATGAAAACAATTTTTTTCTCATAATTAATAAATTTCTATAACTATTGCTAATATAATAAAAAAAAACGATTTTCTTAAAAACGTTTCATTTTACTACATTTGTAGCATGTTATTAGAAATAAATAATCTAAATTTTTCATATTCCAGAGAAAAACAATTATTCCAACATCTCAATTTTCATTTTGAGAAAAATAAGATTATAGCGTTGGCTGGAGAAAGTGGATGTGGAAAATCAACTTTACTCAGTTTAATATATGGACTGTTGGATTGGGAACAAGGAGAAATTATATTTGATGGAGAGCGCCTTCTTGGTCCTAAAGGAAATCTTGTCCCAGGCGAATCTGAAATGAAATTTGTTGCTCAACATTTCGATTTAATGCCCTATGCCACAGTTGCTGAAAATGTAGGAAAATTCATTTCAAATATTGATCTAAAAAAGAAAAAAGAGACGGTTAATGAACTTCTCACTCTCGTCGGCCTAGAAGAATATGCCCATATTTTACCAAAACACTTAAGTGGGGGTCAACAGCAAAGAGTAGCCATCGCAAGAGCTCTTTCTCAACTTCCGAAGTTGTTAATCTTGGATGAACCTTTTAGTCATTTAGATTTTCCTCGAAAAATTGAACTGCGCGAAAAACTATTTAAGTATGTAAAGCAAAATAATATTTCATTACTTATTTCCACCCATGAACTACAAGATATAATCCCTTGGCTAGATCAAATTGTTATTTTACAGGATGGAAAATTGATCCAAAATGATACTCCGGAAGAAATTTATAACCATCCTTATAATTTATATGTTGCTAAGCTTTTTGGAGAAGTAAATACTTTTAGTAAAAATGAAATGGAAGATTTTCAAATTTCTAAATTTTCCTATTATCCAAAAGAAATTAAGGTTACTGAAAATGGTTTAGAAGCTGAGGTTTTAGAAAGTCGATTTGCAGGTAATCATTATTGGAATAAAATAAAAGCTAAAAATAAAGAGATCATTCTCTACTCGGATCAAAAATTAGAAAATACAATTAAAATTTCTTTTAAATTACCCTATAAATAGAGTTTATAGCTATAATTGAGATTCATTATTCATCCCATTATATTAAATGTTAATTTATCGATAAAAAATAAAAATCCCAGAACCTATTTTAAAACTTTTTTTTATTTTTGCACGTAACACAGCATAAGGAAATTTTTGGTTAATACTCTTTCTGCCTCCAAGACGCGAATTAGCATTTCTGCAATCCAGTCTTTATGAAAGATTACCCTGCCCAATCTTTTCCTTTTTTTATTTTTTACTCTGAAGATCTACGGCAAAGTATAGCTTTCATATAAGACCTACATTATGCTTTCTTTACAAATTCTGACTTCAGAGCCATAGATCCAAACCCATCGATTTTACAATCAATATTATGATCACTTTCAGGTCTTAAACGTATATTTTTCACTTTTGTTCCAGCTTTAACCGGTTTAGGTGCTCCTTTTACAGGCAAATCTTTTATCACCACAACAGAGTCTCCATTTTGTAATTCATTTCCATTTGAGTCAAAAATTTTCCCATCATCTGTTACATGAGAAGCAATTTCTTCTTGATTCCATTCATAAAAACATTGAGAACATACCATCATAGTATCACTTGGATATGTAAACTCAGAATTGCATTTAGGGCAAAATACCGTATCACTCATTTTTTTAATTTTTAACAAAGGTAATTTTAAAAATTAAAACTTTAATACGTTTATCCTATAAACCATATCTCTACTTTATTAAAATTAAAAGAAAATACTCCCATTATACACCCATATAAGTGTTCTTTACAACTCTCAACTTTAATTCGTATTTTTGCAGCTTCAAAATAGCAGAAGCAAATTTATGGAACTTATTCACAGAAACTTATTGATCGGCATTCACGATGCTTTACAAGAAACATTTTTTGAGAAAAACAAGTATGCAGACAAAGTGATCGAAAGGCTTTTAAAGGCAAATAAAAAATGGGGAAGCCAGGACAGAGCAGTTGTTTCTGAGATTTTCTATAATATCATTCGCTGGAAAAAACGTCTAGAATATTATATGGGGGAAGGCGTAAAGCCCTCCAATATTTATAAACTTATTCTGGCTTATTTACTTTGGAGCCAAACAAAATTTAAAAAATTTGATGAATTTGATGGCATAAAAACAGCCGATATCATTACCAAGCTTAAAAAGAATACTGTCCCTACTAAAGCGATTGAACATTCTATTCCAGATTGGCTTGCCGAAACCTTAGAAAAAGAATTAGGGACTGATTGGGAAAAGGAAATGCAAGCATTAAATGAACAAGCTCCCACTGTATTAAGAGCAAATTCTCTAAAAACTTCAGCAAAAGAACTTATTTCTGACCTTTCCGATGAAAATATTGTTTCTTATACTATAAAAAATTATCCAGATGCTGTTCAGCTGGAAGAAAAGAAGAATGTTTTCCTTACTACTTCCTTTAAAGATGGATTATTTGAAGTACAGGATGCATCTTCTCAAAAAATCGGGTACTTTCTTGATGTAAAAGAAGGACAGAGAGTGGTAGATGCTTGTGCAGGGGCCGGCGGAAAAACATTGCATCTTGCTGCATTGATGGGTAATAAAGGGCAAATTATTGCTTTGGATATCTTTGACTGGAAACTCGCAGAATTAAAGCGTCGTGCTAAAAGAGCCGGAGCTCATAATATTGAAACTCGATTAATATCTGATAATAAAACAATTAAACGCCTGTATGAAAAAGCAGACCGATTATTAATTGATGCTCCATGCTCTGGTTTAGGTGTTTTAAAGAGAAACCCAGATAGTAAATGGAAAATTGATCAGGAATTTATAGATAGAATTAAAAAAGAGCAGCAACAGATCCTTCAGGATTATTCAAAAATTCTTAAAAAAGGAGGGAAAATGGTGTATGCTACCTGCTCTATCCTACCCTCTGAAAATAATAAACAGATTGAAGAATTCCTACAAAACAATCCTAATTTCAAAATGATCAAAGATGAAAAGGTAATGCCTAGTGAAGGATATGATGGATTTTATATGGCTATGATCGAAAGAGTATCATAATAATTAATAAAGTTAATTTAAAATAAAAGTGCATAACTACTCCCCTATAGGAGTAGTTTTTTAATATAATTCCCCGTTTAAAATGAGTGCTCTTATACTCTATTTTTATTATTAAAACGTCGTAGATCATCAATTCACAGTAACTATATTATATTTCTCCCAAATAATTTTAATATGCATATAAAAACTCTATTCTGTTTATTCTTTTTAATATTTTCTTTCTCAATCGCTCAAACTTATGAGATCCAATATATCAATTCATATAATGGAAAAACGTTGACCGAACAATCTCCTACCTTGGTTTGGGTGAGCGAAAAGGAAAATTTCATTCTCACTCATAAAATTAAAGAGCAAAAGAATGACTATCCTTTTGAAATAACAAAAGTTGAAAAACCATCTAACATTATTACTTCTTATGCCTTCTTACAATCAGGAGAGATCGTTTCAACTTCAGATATAGAATCTATCAATACACAAACTTTTCAATATACTGATGAAACAAAAAAAATATTAGGATACCGTTGTAAAAAAGCAATAACTATAATTAATTCCAATACTATTGAAGTTTGGTATACTCAGGATTTAAAAATAAAAGGAGGTCCTTCCAGTATTGGTCAAAATCTTGGACTGGTTCTTGAAATTGAAAAAAATAAAAATTCTATTATTTCGGCTACTACTATCAAAAAAGTTAAACATACTACTATAGATAATATAATAAAAGGATCAGTAAACCCTATTGATCCACTTAGCTACAAAGATTTACTTTGGAAAAGTAGATTTACTATTTTAAAAATTTTTGACAATGAGACCATTAATTTCTCTGAGGAGTCAAAATCGGATGAAAATATAAAAAGGTTTGCGAATGGTACTATTATACTCAAGAAAATAAAATTCCCAAAAATTACAGATAGTGATCAGGTTTTTGTTGACCTGAAACAAAAATCTAATGGTGATGCCTATGATAGAACCGGAACTGTATTCTTTATACCTCAAGATAAATCCCTATCGTTTTTTGATGGATTAGAAAAAGGAATTAAAACTCTTCCTTACTATGAAAATGGTAATGGTAAACCATATTATGGTAATATATCTACTGAAAACTATACTCCTCCGGTAGAGATCATGAGATTTTTTACTCCATTTGGTATTGATAAATTCAATCATATCCAAATAAAAGGAAAAGATTGGCAAACGCTTACTCCTTATCGTCAGGAGATTACAGAATTAGCTTCTTCTCTTTCAGAAAAAGAACTTTGGATAGGTACTTTCATTGCCAATTACGACAAAGGAGGACATAAAGTAAGTCTAGAAATTACTATTCATAAAAGTGATCCGTTCAATAAACCTAATAAAGTTATTCCATTGTTTAATACCTTAAATATAATGGAAATGGCCGGACAAGATTATTCCACTATGTTTAATAATGATAAAGGCCTTTTTATGGAATTTACATTAAGAAAAGATTTAAAAGATGCCCAATTACGGTATATCACCACAGGGCATGGGGGTTGGAGTAATGGCGATGAATTTATTCCTAAAATTAATTCGATTTTTTTAGATCATACTAGAGTATTTTCTTTTTTACCTTGGAGAACTGATTGTGGTTCTTATCGTTTATATAATCCTGCTTCTGGAAACTTTGCGGATGGACTTTCATCATCAGACTTAAGCAGATCAAATTGGTGTCCAGGAACAACAACAAATCCCAATTTTATACCGCTGGGAAATTTAAAGGCAGGAACACATACCATACAAATAAAAATTCCTCAAGGAGATTCTGAAGGAACAAGCTTCAGTTCGTGGAATATTTCGGGGGTATTAGTAGGATCTGAATAAAAAAAAACCTTCTCGTAAACTAAATTACGAGAAGGTAAAAACACAAATGATGAAAAAAAATTATTTCGAGCGACAAAGTAATGTCAAATTTTCCTATAATTAATTAACATAGATTAATAAATATGTCATTTTTATTTTGTATGTAGAAACTTTTTTATTTCAGTGAAAAAAATCAATTAAAAACAGACATTTTTATTGAAATTAGTTAAATATTTTTTCTGAAAAACATTTTAAAGTTAAAATTTTTAATATTTAATTATTTTTAATTGTTATTTATACACCATAATTATATTTTTGTTTAAATTAAAATTAAAAAAAAGATAATGTGTGGAATTATATGCTTGTTTGATGCCAAACAGAATACGGAAATACTGAGACCTCAAGTGCTAGAAATGTCAAAGAAAATACGTCATAGAGGCCCAGATTGGAGTGGAGTATTTCAACATGAAAAAGTAATTTTTTCTCATGAACGCCTTGCTATCGTAGATCCTACTTCCGGAAAACAACCCTTATTTACAAAAGATAATAAAATTGTTTTAGCTGTAAATGGCGAAATTTATAATCATCAACAATTAAAAGAGGAGTTTCCGGACTATGAATTTCAAACACAATCTGATTGTGAAGTAATTTTAGCATTATATCAAAAATATGGTAAAAACTTCATTGAGAAACTGAATGGTATATTTGCATTTGCATTATACGATACCGAAAATGATATTTATTTGATTTCACGAGATCATATGGGTATTTGTCCGCTATATCATGGGTGGGATAGAAATGGAAATTACTATGTTGCCTCCGAATTGAAAGCCCTTGAAGGTGTTTGTAAAACTATTGAAACTTTTTTACCAGGACATTTAATATATAGTATAGAAGGAAATGAATTTCAACAATGGTACATTAGAGAATGGGAGAATTTTGATAATGTAAAAGATAACCCAACAGATATTTCGAAATTAAAAAAAGGATTGGAAGATGCAGTCCACCGTCAGCTAATGAGCGACGTCCCTTATGGTGTACTCCTTTCCGGAGGATTAGACTCCTCTGTTATTTCTGCTATTACCGCAAAATTTGCCAGACAAAGGGTAGAAAGTAATGATACTCAAGAAGCTTGGTATCCAAGGTTGCATAGTTTTGCAGTAGGGTTAGTGGGTTCTCCGGATTTGGCAGCTGCGCAAAAAGCCGCAGATCATATAGGTTCTGTTCATCATGAAGTCCACTTCACAGTTCAAGAAGGACTGGATGCCATTCGTGATGTAATCTATCATTTAGAAACATATGACGTAACCACCATAAGAGCCTCCACTCCCATGTATCTTTTAGCTAGGGTAATCAAATCAATGGGAATAAAAATGGTTTTATCGGGTGAAGGATCGGATGAGCTATTTGGAGGATATCTCTACTTTCATAAGGCTCCGAATGCACAAGAATTCCATGAAGAGACTGTAAGAAAACTTGGAAAACTTCACCTATATGATTGCTTACGTGCCAATAAAGCATTAATGAGCTGGGGAATTGAAGGACGGGTACCCTTCTTAGACAAAGAATTTATGGATATTGCTATGAATTTAAATCCTAAGGATAAAATGATAAATACATCTGAAGGAAAAATAGAGAAATGGGTGTTAAGAAAAGCGTTTGAAGATCTTCTTCCGGATTCTATTACTTGGAGACAAAAAGAACAATTTTCTGATGGTGTAGGATATTCTTGGATAGATACCTTAAAAGAAGTCGCAGAAAAAGAGGTAACTGATGAAATGATGACGAATGCTAAATTTAGATTTCCTTTAAATACTCCTCAAAATAAAGAAGAATATCGCTATAGAAGTATTTTTGAAGAACATTTCCCAAGTGAAACAGCAGCAGCAACAGTTCCTTCCGTACCATCAGTTGCTTGTTCAACCCCTATTGCTTTAGAATGGGATGAAGCGTTCAAAAAAATGAATGACCCAAGCGGAAGAGCCGTTAAGATTCATCAAACTTCTTACTAATTTTTAATGATAATTAAAAAGCATTGTAGATACTCAGAAATAATCTAACAATGCTTTTTTTTATTATATCACCTAATTTATATTAATCCATAATCTAACGCCTTTTTAATAAGTTCAGACACTTTATTGCATTCTAATTTCTTCAATATATTTTTTCTGTGGGTAGTCACTGTATGATATGAAATAATCAATTGATCAGCGATCTCTTTTGCCGAATAGCCACGAGCTAAAAGTGAAAGAACTTCTAATTCTCTATCTGTAAGTTTAACATTAGAAATTTCTATTTCTTCTACAGGCTTATAAGACATTTGATGGAAATCGTTTCTATCTCTAATGCCTGAAATAAGAGCAATATATGAGTTATTTTGAGTAATATGCTGAATGTTACTATGAATATTAACTGCTTGCATAAGCCTCCCCAATTTATCTTGATGGATATGCAAAGCTTGATGATAAAACATCTCATAATTGCCTTTCCCTGTTTTCATCCTAAAACAATAACTAGACTTTAGCTCTTGCTGATAAACAAAACCAATCTCTTTTACTTTTTCTATACACATTCTTTCCGCCTCCATCACAAAAGGTATATCCGCCGGATGAATGAGATCTATAATATCTTTAAGATGAGATGGGTACACCTTTAAACCATGCATTTTCAAAATATTCGGATGATGCTTACAAATGGTACTATCCGCAAAATTAATAACATAATAATATGATTCTCCCGGCGCAAAAACGTCTCCAACAATACGCTCAATAGAAGGCAAAGGCAAAATATCACTCGTATTCTGCAAAAACTCAGGATAGTCGTTCCAAACTTTAATAAGAGGGTGAACCTTTTTATTATTCATTATTTTTCTACTAAAATGTAATTATGTAAATTTTAATACATTAAAATTAGCAAAATTTTATTAAAAATACCTTTTTTGAGGTATTTTATCGTATTTATAAAAAAAATATATTTGGGTAAACTAATAAAAAAAACATAATGATTTTATTATAGCTTATAATAAAAATCATTGGATAGCTCGCTTGAAACTACTAACCATGAAAACATTCAATATACTGTTCTTTGTTGTAAGCATAACAGTGATGTATGGACAAAACAAAGTACCCAAAGACACTTATTCTGATTGGCTATATGTACAAAGTGATAAGCCAGTTCAGGAAAGATTTAAATTAATCAAGGAAGATGGCAACTTTGGAGTTTTCCAAATTCAATTCCAACTTGATACGCAAGATCAAACTCATTGTAATAAACCACAATGTTTAGGCTATATTATGGCCTTTGGGGTCCCTGATGAAAGTGGACAGAACCTCATCTACTCTCATTACAAGGTAATGAATACCATGTCTGAAACCTATACCCTTCCTGAAAATGTACGAATTAAATTAAATTTTTCTGATGGATCCAAAAGGTTTCTTACGGATAAGGGCTTTTTTTACACATCAAACGATGGGGATTCTCCTCAGCAAGCCTATGTTTTTAGTAATTGTGTTGATAATATTATTTCTAATTATCCACAACATCGATGTAGAGAATTTGATGAAACGAAGGCCATAACGATTGAAAAATAACCAAAATACTCTCAGATAAATAAACTATTAAGACTGGTAACAATAATAACAAAACGTATGAAGGAACATCTACACGGTAAATATCTTTGAAAATCTGAAATCAAATAAAAACACAATATATATAAATTCTCAAATTAAATTCTATGAAAAACATTAACCTTTTCAATGATTTTTTTACAGATTTTCAAAGTGATTATAAGTGATCTCCCCCATAGAAATGTTATTAAGCCTAAGAAATTACTCATTAACTATTTAGTATAATAATACCCACAAACCTGGTAATAGGGATTTTTATAAAGTCTATAAAACCAAAATAGTATGACTATTATTAAATACTAAATAATAACAACATTAACTTTATCAATCCTGTAGCAATACAGGATTTTTTTTTGAATTAACTACAATAATATAGATATAATTATCTGCTTATGAAAAATAATATCTAATAAATAATTATATTTGGAAAGTGAAAATATCAATTATATAAAATGAGAAGAAACATTACCATCTTATTTGCTTTATTATCTATAACTTTTTCCTTCGGGCAAGGAAAATACGGGAAATATCTCAACTCAAAAAAACTTGCGCTCGCATATAAAAGTGTAAAAGAATCTGATAAAGAAGATTTTTACCAACAATATTACTGGCTAATCAAAGCAGAACAATTGAAAACATATCCTCATCTTAAGGATGTTAAACCCGTTGTTTTATATGAATTTGTAAAAAAAATAAATCCTCAAAATCCGACAAAAAAACTAGATACTAGAGGAAAAGAACTACGCGAAACATCAGAATTATCACTCAATCAATATTTCAAAAATAAAAACTTTGAAAATAATTCGGTATTAATTTATAACCTGGAAACGTATGTAGATCCGTCAAAGGGTGAATATTATACAAAAGTTGATCCTGAAAAAATTAAAGAACTTGTTCCAAAAGAATTATTTTCATTCAACTCTCTAAATAGAAACTTAGGAGAAGAAAAAACCTACTATTTATGGATTGATAAGAAAAAAGATAAATTTAGCATCGTGGATATCATTCCTAATGAAAAAGAAGATAAAGCTTTTTATACTCGATTAAAGCAATATCTCCCTAATTACAAATTTTCTAAATATGTTCCTACAGTAAAAAAGGGCAATAAAACAGACAAAACTGACGCTGATTATTATTATATTATGCCATTTGAACAAAACACGGATAATATAGAATACAAAACAAAAGACTTTAAAACTTTTTCTTTAAGCCAATATAAAAAAACAGGCGAAGAATGGAAGGGAGTAGAAAAGCCTAGAAAATAAATTAAAAAGTCTTGTGAAATGTCACAAGACTTTTTTAATTTTATATAGTGTCTTCTACGGAAAGTAAGTTGGAAAAAATTTGAAATTTTCAGTCTATCCCATGTCAGAAATTATTTCACAACCTCATTCTATTAAAAAAATCCTCCCCTTGATTCTTGCCACCGCAATTTTCATGCAAATGCTGGATTCCACTATTTTAAATACGTCCTTACCTTCCATTGCAAAAGACCTACAAGAATCTCCTCTTAACATGCAAAATGCCATCATAAGCTACGTGTTAACATTAGCCGTTTTCATGCCTGCAAGTGGATTTTTAGCAGATCGGTTCGGAACAAAAAACATTTTCATTTTCTCTTTGGTTCTTTTCAGCTTAGGATCTTTATTTTGTGCTCTTTCACAGAATCTCACCCATCTGGTCATTTCCCGAATTATTCAAGGAGTGGGTGGTAGCTTAATGACACCTGTTGGGAAACTAGCTTTAATCAAAACATTTGATAAAAATGAACTATTAAAAGCTATGAATTTCGCCATTATTCCAGCACTTATAGGGCCGGTTTTAGGACCTCTCATTGGAGGATATATGGTAGATTATCTTTCTTGGCACTGGATCTTCTTAATTAATATACCTATTGGGATTTTAGGAATCATTTTAGGACTAAAGTTTATGCCCAATTACAAATCCAACGAGGTTGATTTTGATCTAAAAGGTTTTTTAATTTTTGCCGCAGCATCTCTTCTTCTTTCTATTTCTCTGGAACTTTTTGGAGATCTACAAAACATCACGCCTGTACTTCTTGTATTTATTTTAGGATTTTTATTTCTCTTTTACTATTATAGACACGCCAAAAAAGACGAAAGCCCTTTATTTCCTTTAAATCTTTTTCAGGTAAGAACTTTTAGAGTAGGAATTATGGGAAATTTAGCTACCCGGATAGGAATAAGCTCTGTACCTTTATTACTGCCTCTTATGATCCAGATCGCTTACAAACAATCTGCAGTGACTTCGGGTTGGATCATTGCTCCTATGGCTCTTACGGCAATGTTTGGGAAATCTTACGTAATAAAAATTTTAAATAGATTTGGATACAGACAAACATTAATGCTTAACACTTTTATCATAGGTATCCTCATTTGCCTTTTAGCCATTCCCACTATTCATACTTCGTTATATTGGTTTATTCCCATTATTTCAATACTTGGCTTTTTCAATTCTATCCAATTTACTTCCATGAACACCATTTCTATCGCTGATTTAAGAAATTTCCAGACCAGTAGTGGAAATTCTTTATTATCAGTCAACCAACAACTTGCCATTGGATTTGGAATTGCTTTTGGATTAATTGTTTTAAAAATATTTGAAACAACCGATATAATAAAGGGCGAAATACACAACGCATTCAGATACACTTTTCTTACAGTGGGATTTCTTACTATTTTATCGGGTTTTGTATTTAGAAGACTTCATATCTCTGATGGAAAAAACATGAAGTCAAAGGAAAATTAAATGGATGTAGATAAATCCATACATTATCTATGAAAACTGTAATTAGAATAGTGTCCATCAACCCACTCTTTCCATATCAGTTTCGAACTTGTAAGAGTTAATATTTCAGCGGACCAATTTTCAAGACCAGGATCTGCTTCATCCCAATGGATTTTAATAAAATTATCAGAAACAGACTATGTACCCATATCTATAATATCCTCATTATTATTGCCAAACTTAAGGTAAGTCATTTCTACCCGACCATCAGATCTAAAATAAACAATATCAGGTTCATTCGAATCCGTATACCATTTTCCAATAAGTCTACTTTGAATACTTAATTGTTCTGTAACAACATTTTCAATACTATCGTTATCACCACTACTTGAACAATTAAGCAAAATTGTAGATAAAATCAAGCATACAAAAATGAAATAATACTTTCTCATAATTAATAATTTTATTTTTTAGGTCAAACAATTATTGACAAACCGTAATCAGCTATAAATAACATGAGCTGCATACATTATCAGTTTTAATAAATTTAATTAAAAATAATCAATGTAATACTTATAGTACAGGACTTTTATTATCATTTTCCTTAACTACTTACCACACATCAATGTATTCTACTTTTAACTCTAGTAATTTTGTTATAATAAATTTCAATCTATTATGGAAACTAAACAAGTAGAAACCATTGTATCTCCCCCAGCTGCCCATTTTGTAGGAGACGGCTTTAGGGTTCATAATTTCATCCCCAGTATACAAGAAATGGATATGAAAAGAATGGATCCATTTATTCTGCTTGATTACCATTCAAAATTTCATTTTAATGGCACTCATAGACCACGAGGCATTGGTGCTCATCCTCATAGAGGTTTTGAAACTGTAACCATAGCCTATAAAGGAAAGATTCAACATACTGACAGTACAGGTGGTGGCGGTATTATTGATGAAGGGGATGCACAATGGATGACCGCAGCAAAAGGGATTCTACACAAAGAACATCATGAAGCTGAGTGGGCTAAAGAAGGTGGAGTATTTCAAATGGTTCAACTTTGGGTCAATCTTCCCTCCGTATATAAAATGAGTTGTCCAAAATATCAGGCGATCAAAAATTATGACATGAAAAAGATTGCTATCGAGGACATTGGAACTATTGATATTATTGCAGGAGAATATAAAGGTCAAAAGGGACCTGCTTTTACTTTGAGTCCTGTTCATGTAATGAACGTAAAATTAAAAAAAGGAGGACGTGTTGAGTTTAATTTTCCTGCTTATTTTAATACTGGAGCATTAGTTATTGAAGGAGAAATTATGATTAATGGACAAGAAAAATGTCAAGAAGATTATTTTGCTTTATTTAAGAATGAAGGCGAAATATTCCACATTGAAGCAAGTGAAGATTCTATTATTCTAATAATCAGCGGCCAACCTTTAGAAGAACCTATCTATGCACATGGCCCTTTTGTTATGAATTCTAAAGAAGAAATCATGCAGGCATTTGAAGATTTCAATATAGGACGATTTGGATATTTAGCAGACTAATCCTGATTCAACCTTCATTGATTCTTTTTTCTTACTTTTATATAATAAAGTTATAACAAACACCTCAAAATTTAATGTATAAATTCAATAAAAACAGAAGAATTAATTACATTAGCTTAAACAAAATTGAAAAACCATTTTAATCTTATATGTCAAACATCGGACTTATCATTGAAGAAAAAGCAGCAGATATAGGGAATTTCCTAGTAGGAAGACTCTTACCTTTTCGCGAAAAAAGAGCAGTTGGCCCGTTCGTCTTTATCGATCACATGGGACCATCCGAATTAAAAGATTATCAAAATCTCGATGTTCCACCTCATCCTCATATTGGTTTATCTACTCTCACCTATTTGCTTGAGGGCTCTATATTTCATAGGGATAGTATTGGAAGTGCTATCGAGATTCAACCAGGAGCAGTAAACTGGATGACTGCGGGAAAAGGTGTAGTACACTCGGAAAGAACTCCCGAACATCTAAGACATAGTGATAAAAGACTACATGGCTTTCAAATTTGGGTAGGTTTACCCAAACACCTCGAACAAAGCGAACCCACATTTCATCATATTGAAGCCAACGAAATTCCCATTTGGGAAGAAGATGGAGTTCAATATAAATTAATTGCAGGAGAAGCTTTCGGAAAAAAATCTCCAGTTCCGGTTCATAGTCAACTATTTTTTATCGAAATCAAGACTAAAGAAGCAAAAAAAATAAGTATAGGAAAAGATCTATATGGAGAAGCTGCCATGTATGTTCTGGATGGAACGGTTTCAACCGAAGGGAATTCTTATGGATCAAAGCAATTAATGATTGCCAAAGACACAAAACTTTGTGAGTTTGATATGAGCGAAAATGGCACTGTGTATCTTTTTGGAGGAGAACCCCTTGAAGAGGAACGTTTTATTTTTTGGAATTTTGTCAATTCGGATAAAGAATTAATTGAGCAAGCAAAAGTAAACTGGAATGATCAGAATCACCATGCATTCCCATTGGTTCCCGGCGATGAAAAGGAATATGTCCCACTTCCTAAAGCTATTTTAAACAGGAAAATATAACAGGACACTCACACACAAAAACAAACTATGAAAATATTAGCCTTCGCCGGAAGTACATCTTCCACATCAATCAATAGAGAGCTTGTAAAATTTGTTTTAAAAGATTTTCAAACTGAAGAAATTAATTTAATTGATCTCAATGATTTTACCATGCCTGTTTTTTCTGTAGATCTTGAGAAAAAAGGATTCCCTGATGAAGCTCATCATTTTTTAAAAGTTATTGAAGATTGTGATATTATAATTTGTTCTTTGGCAGAGCATAATAGGTCATATAGTGCAGCATTCAAAAACATATTTGATTGGGCTTCTAGAATTAATGTAAAAGTATTTCAAAATAAACCTATGTTTTTGATGACGACATCTCCTGGAGGATATGGGGGAGGAAATGTCATGAATACCGCAAAAACTTTTTTTCCACAATTTGGAGCAGATATTAAAGAAACCTTTTCTCTTCCAAAATTTTACGAAAATTTTGATTTTGAAAGCGGTATTATTAATCCTGAAATGCTAAATGAAGTAAAGCAGAAACTCGAAAGTTTTAAAAATCAAATTAAGAACTAAAAATCTAATGTTATATTTCTAATAATTAACCATGGCAATAACAGTAAAAGCAACCTTAGGTAAAACAAAATATTATACAGAGGTTGTAGCAGGAGATAATCATCTTATCACAGATGAACCTATAGACAAGGGTGGTCAAAATAAGGGGTTTAATCCATTTGAAATACTAGCTACGTCTTTAGCTAGCTGTACAGCAGCAACCTTAAGAATGTATATAGATCGCAAAGAATGGGATATTGATAACATACACGTAGAAGTAGAACTGGAAAATTTTCCTTTGACAAAAAAAGCTATTTTTAAAAGAGACATTAGTTTTGAGGGTCATGTAGATGAGGAACAAATGAAAAGACTTCGCAGCATTGCAGATGCCTGCCCGGTTCATAAAATATTAATTAACGAAATTGAAATAGAAACCAAATTATCATAAAATGATTGAAATACAACAACACGACGATAATAAACATGGAAGTTTTGAGGCATTTATAGATGGCAACCGTGCAGGGCAAATGACGTACACTTGGGCAGGAGATGAAAGATTCATTATAGACCATACGGACGTTGAAGAAGTATATAACGGAAGAGGGGTTGGAAAGGAAATGCTTATAGCCGCGGTAGAATTTGCAAGAAAACATGCTAAAAAAATTATTCCTCTTTGCCCTTTTGCAAAAGCTAGCTTTCAAAAAAATAAAGATTTACAGGATGTATTGATCTAGCATCACAATACACTCCAAGCCTACAAAGTAATCATATAAATAACTTATAATTAAAATATTACACTCATATTCCAATGAGGGTTATAGCAATATATCCTAATATTAAAAGTATCATTTTTTTAGAAATGGAATATACAAAATCTATACTCCTCTGAAATAGTGGTAGATAGAATTACTATTTAGGTAAAATAACATATAATGTAAGTTTTCACCCCCCAAAGATTATAAAACTCTCCTTAAATCACACTCATAATAGGAGACAAAACCACTCACAATGAATAGAATAAATTCAATAAATATAAAATAAATTACGAAAAAATATAAGCCTCTATCTCCTCCTCGTATCATAAGTAACCCTAGATTTAACAACTTTTTGTTTTCTTTTTCAGCAGAACAGAAAAAAACTATATTTGTAAAATTTTAATCATAATAAAATATATGTCTCCAGTTATACTACTATCTATTATTATCATTTATTTTGCATTACTACTTTGGGTAGCTTACCGGACAGGAAAAGGAAGTGATAATGAAAGTTTTTTCATTGGGAATCGTAAAAGTAACTGGATGCTTGTTGCTTTTGGTATGATTGGAACTTCTCTTTCAGGTGTTACATTTGTAAGTGTTCCTGGTGCTGTAGAAAATGATAAATTTGGTTATTTACAGATTACCTTAGGCTATCTTATCGGATATGTGACTATCGCCTATGTTCTGTTACCTTTATATTACCGATTAAAATTAACCTCCATTTATGGTTACCTCCAAAAAAGGATGGGCCAGCTATCCTATAAATCCGGAGCATGGATTTTTATTGTTTCAAGGCTTGTAGGAGCAACAGCGAGATTATACCTTGTTGTTAACATTTTACAGATTTCTATTTTAGATAGTTTAGGAGTCCCCTTTATTGTAACTACATTAATTATTTTAATAATGATCATTCTCTACACTTATGAAGGGGGTGTAAAGACAATTGTATGGACAGACACCTTACAAACATCATGTATGCTTTTAGGTTTAATTATTTGCACTATATATATGCTCCATCATCTTGGTTTAAACTTTGGAGATAGCTTGGCTGCCATGCATGAAAAAGGGTATACAAAAGTCTTCGATTTTGATCCCAATAATAAAAGCTTTTTTATTAAACAGATTTTAGCTGGAGCATTTATCACCATAACTATGACCGGAATTGATCAGGAAATGATGCAAAAAAGCTTATCCGTAACAAAGCTAAAAGATTCACAAAAAAATATGGTGACGTTGGGATTTATTTTACTTGGGGTTATTTCCCTATTTCTTTATATGGGAGGGTTATTACATCTGTATGGAGCTCAGGAAAATGTAATAAGTTCCGGAGACCAACTTTTTCCGGATATTGCATTAAATCACATGCCTCCTATTATTTCCATCATATTTATTATTGCACTAATTTCAGCTTTATTCCCAAGTGCGGATGGCGCAATGACAGCACTCACCTCTTCATTGTGTATTGATATTTTTGGGATGAAAGAAAAAAAAGATTGGGATGATACAAAAAAAGAAAGATTCAGAAAAAAAATTCATTTAGGAGTTGCCATTTCGTTTTTGATTATGGTCGTTATTTTTAAAATAATTAATGATAACTCTATGATTGGACTCATTCTTAAATTAGCAGGTTTTACCTACGGTCCGCTGTTAGGTCTATTTGCCTTTGGGATTCTGACAAAACATAAAGTTAATGATAAATTGGTCCCTTATGTTTGCGTTGCCGCTCCCATAATTTCTTTTCTAATAGATAAATATCAAGAACATATATCTGGAGAATTTAAAATAGGTTTGGAGTTATTAATCATCAATGGTTTTTTAACTTTCGTAGGACTTTGGCTCATCAAAAGAAAATAATTAAGCTTTGTAATAATTTTATTAAAATACTTTAAAATCTGGATTTTAGGTCCAGATTTTCTCATTTTCATAAGCCATTAAAAAATCGTAAATTCGCGTGCAAATAAATCGTATATAATGAGTAAAAGTATTGAAGAGTTAAAATCTCTTACTACACAAATCAGAAGAGACATTTTGAGAATGGTTCATGCTGTAAACTCCGGTCACCCTGGAGGAAGTCTTGGTTGTACAGAATTCTTTACTGCACTTTATGGAAAAGTAATGAATTACAATCTTCCGTTTACTATGGAGGGTAAAAACGAAGATCATTTTTATCTTTCCAACGGACATATCTCTCCGGTTTATTATTCCACTTTAGCGAGATTTGATTTTTTTCCGGTAGATGAATTAAGAACTTTCAGAAAATTAGATTCAAGACTACAGGGTCATCCTACTACTCACGAAGGATTACCTGGTATACGTATAGCATCCGGATCTCTTGGACAAGGACTTTCAGTAGCCCTTGGAACTGCTTTAGGTAAAAAACTAGATGGAGATAGCTCACTTGTATATTCTCTTCATGGAGATGGGGAATTACAAGAAGGACAAGTTTGGGAAGCTCTTATGTTTGCAGCTGCCAAAAAAGTAGATAATATTATTTCTACAATTGATTATAATGGGCGTCAAATCGATGGAGATACAGAGGATGTACTCAGCCTAGGAAATCTTCATGCTAAACTTGAAGCATTCGGGTGGATCGTTTTAGAAGAAAAAAATGGAAATGATCTTGAGGCAGTAATAGCTATTCTTGAAAAAGCAAAAACTGAAACCGGAAAAGGTAAACCTGTTGCTATTATTCTTCATACTGAGATGGGATACGGTGTAGATTATATGATGGGTTCTCATGCATGGCATGGTAAAGCGCCGAATGACGATCAATTGGATTCCGCTTTCAAACAACTGTATTTAGAAGCACCTGCTGACTATTAATAATCAATAACACCTGATATCTTTTTAATGCTTTGTCCAAACCTTGCATAATGAGAATATCACATTTCAGTTATCAAAAAAATTTAGTAAAAAATGAAATTTACATATACAGAAAAAAAAGATACTCGTTCGGGATTCGGAGCCGGATTAGCAGAACTTGCCGATAAGAACCCAAATGTAGTTGCCCTTTGCGCTGACCTTATTGGTTCTTTAAAAATGGAAAAATTCATTGAAAAAGCACCGGAAAGATTTTTCCAGGTTGGAATTGCAGAAGCAAACATGATGGGACTTGCTGCTGGACTTAGTATCACAGGTAAAATTCCTTTTACCGGAACTTTCGCCAACTTCTCTACATCAAGAGTGTATGATCAAATTCGTCAATCTATTGCTTATTCTGGGAAAAATGTAAAGATATGCGCTTCTCATGCAGGTCTTACATTAGGAGAAGATGGAGCTACCCACCAAGTTTTAGAAGACATTGGTATGATGAAAATGCTTCCAGGTATGACAGTAATCAATCCATGCGATTACAACCAAACTAAAGCGGCCACCATTGCTATTGCTGATCATGAAGGTCCTGTATATTTAAGATTTGGTAGACCGACTGTTCCTGTATTTATGCCTGAAGATATGCCTTTTGAAATCGGTAAAGGAATTATGCTTCAAGAAGGTACTGATGTAACGATTGTTGCTACCGGCCATCTGGTATGGGAATCTTTAGTTGCTGCTGATGAACTTGAAAAGGAAGGCATTTCTTGCGAAGTAATCAATATACATACAATCAAACCTTTGGATGAAGAAATCATCCTAAAATCTGTTAAAAAAACAGGGAAAATTGTAACTGCAGAAGAACACAACTATCTTGGTGGCTTAGGTGAGTCTATAGCAGGAATGTTAGCGAGAAGATACCCAACAAGACAAGAATTTGTAGCCGTGAATGATACTTTCGGAGAATCAGCAACCCCTGCAGAATTAATGAAAAAATATAAAATCGATTCTACAGCTGTAAAAGAAGCCGTAAAAAGAATTTTAGCTTAGTATGAGAGCCTTATTTATACAAAAAGACCTTCAAATTGAAGGTCTTTTTTATTTCAAAATCGGATGATATCTATTCTTTAATTGTTACCAAATATTCTATAAATTACAATACGGTTCTACTTAAAAAACTTCCATTTTGGAATGATTGCCAACATTCCAAATCCTGTAAAAAGAAAAAGGTTTGTAACATCTGTATATAAAAATGTAGACAAATAATAACTATGCATAAAGAAATGAACTATTAATAAAGCAGGAAAGCTAAAAATACCTACCTTACGATATAAGAACATCAAGATTAAACTTAATATCATTAATCCATCAATGGTAAATATGATATAAAAGTACCCTCTTGGGATATTAAGGTATTCATGCTGCAAATATTCATCTCCATCTATTCCTAATCCCATCATGGTAAATAGCATCAGCGCAAGAAATGCTCCGATAAATCCCCATCCTTTCTTCGGATTTTCATCAAAATAACTATATTCTTCCATAAGTACAAAAATAAAGAACTTATGATATACTTCATAAGTTCTTCTTTATATTATTCGTTTAAAATTTGAATTATATCGTAATTGCGTTGATCAATCTGTTTTTATCACTTAAGTATTCCTCCATAGAAATCATACTTTCAGTTCTCATTACATCTTGAATATCGTCTATTTGATAGATAATTCTCTTTGCATCATCGGTATTCTTTGCTCTTACCTTACAGAAAATATTATATTTTCCAGAGATAACACTTGCTTCAATTACATTAGGAATTACCGATAACTCTTTTAAAACTTCTTGAGTTCTATTAGATTTAGTTAAAAGAACTCCTATAAAAGCGGTAAAATGATAATCTAATTTACCATAGTCAATATTAAGAGATGATCCCAAAATAATACCTGCATCTTCCATTTTTTTCACTCTTACGTGAATTGTTCCAGCAGAAACATCCATCTGTTTTGCAATTTCAGTAAAAGGCATTCTTGTGTTCTCTACTAAGAAGTCAAGAATTTTTTTGTCTATTTCGTCCAGTTGATAGTTCATATTAGTTAAATTACAATTTCTTTAAAGAATAAGCATATTTTTTGCAAATTTATAAAAAATTATCTAACCAAAAAAATTATATTAAAGATTAACAATAATTAACACATATGACAAAAATCATCAAAAATCATCAACTATTTACGTTCAGATTTTATAGAATCTATTTTTATTTCGGTTTTAGAGTCAGTTGGCTTTTTATCTTTTTTCTTCTTTTTAAATAAAGAATTAAAACTTTTACTCCACACAACACCCCCTCCATAAGCTTGATTAGCAGTACCATTAGAACCAGCCCCCGTCATCATCCCAATATTCGAAGGTTTAGAGTATCCCCTTAAAATAAGAGCTCCATCATTCTTTTTTGAAATATCATATTCTATAGAACCCTCTCCTGAAAGGTAGTTGGTTTCTGTATTTTCAGTTTTGGTCAAAGGAATACCTAACCCAGTTTTCACTTTTATTCTTGGTGACAACGCAAAACTCACACCCGCATTCGCTCTATCTCCCGTATTTGAATACTGATCTCCTTTTACATAATTTAAATCAATCTGAAACTCATTACTCATTGTATTAAGAACGGATCCCAATTGTTTCAAAAGTAAATTGTACCCAGAAGACTCTGCTGCACCCGCAAAATCGATATCTACTCCACCGGTGTTGGATACGTTGAAACTATTAAGCAAGAGAACGGATCCAAATTGAAGTACTTTTTCTCCTTCTTGGCTCATCTTAGCAGCCAGAGTTTCCCTTACCTGGCTTGAAACATCCAATGCTGATACATCGAGATCTACCTTTGGATCAATAAGCGACTGGGTAATATTTGCTTGAAGTAATATACTAATAGGCTGTAAGCTTCCCATATTTAAATACTCCCCTGCATTAGATACCATTCTTACATAATTTGCATTAATATCCAGTGCTGGTTTCATAGCGTCTCCATCCCATCGGATACTACTTCCTTTCTCAATTTGGAATGTTTTATTAAGAATAGCTTTAGAAACAAATGTTCCGTTATCCACCTTATAGGTTCCAGCCATAGCAACATCTCCTTGCCTGCTCATTTGAAATTTTAAATGATCAGCAATCCCCTTTACAGTAATATTCCCTACATCATCCCCGATTAAAACATTTACGGTCGTCCCTTTATCTACTGCTAACGCGAAGTCAATATTCATATTGGCTCCTGTCTTTTTCTTATCTTCTAAAGTAATAAGTCCATCTTTCCCTTCTTTAAGAAACCTCAACATTTTAAATTCTTCTACATTGGATGTCGAACCCGAATTAAAGGTAAAAGTACTGCCGTTTAAAGCTTTCATATTGGGCGTAGACAAACTTAATCCCGAAACAGGTCCATCTACATATAAATCCCCTTGTCCATATACTCTTCCCCAAAATAAATCGAAATCTTTTTGAGTTGTATTTAATACCAATAAATTATCAGCTCTCATTACCAAATTGACCCCCATCGATGAGAGGGTTTCAAATTGAATTGCTCCAGAAATATTTCCTTTTGAATTGGATCTTCCATCATGCACTTCAATATTATTAAGAATTGCTAAACCTCTTGTTAATGGAACAACAGTATCATCAAATGAATAATCTACTCCTGTAAATAAAAGTTTTAAACCAAAGTCCTTTAGCGCAATATCACCATTATAATCTAAGTCGCTTAATTTCCCTGTGATTTTAAGATCTCCGGTAGCTTTTCCTCTCAGATTTCCAAAAACAGACTGCACGAACTGCTGAGCAAAAGACAAATCAAAATCACGCATAGCCGCATTCAAATCAATAATAGGGTACGCTGCATTATTATTAACAGTCCCAGTCACATGAAGGTTATTATTTCCAATAATTCCAGCTGAATTAACTCTGATGTCTATATCATATACATTAAGTGAAAAACTATTGGTTGCAGAAATGCTAATATCCCCCATGTCATTTCCATTCATCATAATTTTATCAACTGTCATGTCTACTAAAGGCTGAATGGTATTTTTATCCATACGGATCTTAACACTTCCATTTGCCAATCCCTTAATACCTAAGGCATTTCCTTCAGATTGCATTTCTAAAAGCTTCTCAATAGCAAACTCGTCAAACTCAGCATCTACATAAAAATCTTTAGCAGATGTAAATTGTGCTTCTTTAATTAATAGCGAACTTGTATCCGAATAAATCCTAAGATTTCGAATATCAAAATCATGTGTTTTTTTACGATACACTATAGAATGATTGAGCGTAGGATCTACATCAACAGCCCATGTAACATCATTAAATTTAACCTCAGTAGGTTCGAATTTAAAAACATAATCTCCAAAAGTATCAGTAGATTGATTGACATTGATCACATACTCTTTAAGATTATCATTCAATTCATCATCTGCACTTCCGTGCTTAAATTTAGTAGCCAAATGCAATAATGTATTATTTTCATTTCGACCACTTAGAGTGACCTCTTTCAGTATATTTTTATTGTATTCCAATCTACCTATCCTAGCATAGATCTGTTCATCCCTATTTGCAGTGTTAATTCTTACCATAACACTATCTACCATTGCACTATCTCTAGTAATATTATCCCTTTCATTCACCTCATATTCCGGATTGGTTGAAGCTAAAGCACTATCCAGATCTTCAATCTCTATCGTTTTTGTCATGATGTACTTTAAAGAAGCAGCATCTAGATTTAAGATAAGATTATTGGAGTTTCCATCATATTCTCCTTCTACTTGAGCCCCAGATGGTAGTTTAAGCTCAGGTAAAAAATAGTTTATTAAACTTTGCTCTACACCAA
The DNA here is from genome assembly GCF_902728265.1 of Chryseobacterium potabilaquae. Taxonomy (GTDB): domain Bacteria; phylum Bacteroidota; class Bacteroidia; order Flavobacteriales; family Weeksellaceae; genus Chryseobacterium; species Chryseobacterium potabilaquae. Next base: position 53,727 of record NZ_CACVBR010000011.1, on the reverse strand, counting down.
ACTTCATGGTAAAACTCTGCCCTATGTACAATTTTCTTGGAGGAGGCCCAACCAAAATTTTATCCAATCCATTTTCTACCATCCCTGTAAGATCTGCAAGATCATATTTTCCTGAAATCTTACCATTAAGAGCCCCTGGAGCATCAACATCGATAACCCGCTCTCCTCCTTCTATAAATGTTTTTACTTTAGCATGTGGAATAACATATTTTTCAGTAGCTGTAGTAAAATTCACATCATCAGCTTGAACATCTAAATTTAAATCATTAATAGAAGACATCGCCATTTTCCCTACAACCTTTCCACTGACAATCTGATTCCCTGGCTTGTCAGCAAAATAATTCATATTTAAATAATTAACATCTGCTTCGACATTCATATCAATTCTTGATGTACTGAAATCAATCAAACCTTTTACATTAGCTTTTGCCTGTTCGTCATCAATAGTAATTAATCCATTGTATTTTTTATGATCTAATAACCCGTCAAGGTATAAATTATTAATTTCTTTATTCAGAATTTCTATACTGGAGATTTGAGATTTAGTAGTTATCCGCATCGTATTTACATCGAAACTTTGGCCCACTATATCAAATTTTCCGGAAATCAATCCAACCGATTTACTTTTAGTAATAATAGAGGTATTTAAGTCCTTTACTTCTGCATATCCTGAATATTTAGGCAACGCACTACTATAGCCTGTAAGAGAAAATTTTGTAATCTTTGCCTGACCAATTCCGGTCATTAGATTTCCATTCGTAACATATACTTGATCAGGATTGACTCTCGCAGCCCCATTATATTTAAGTTTTCCAAAGTCATCTGCAAAATTCTTCATCTTTTTAGAAATAAAAGAGGGCATCATTGCTTTCAAATCTTTATAAGTAAAATCGGTAGATAAAGTATTTGTTTCAATTAAAAAATCCCCCTCTAATAAGTTATTCACCTTCATGGTACGGGTGGCAATATTCACATCCGGATTTCTTATGAGAAAATTATCCAAATGAAATTTATTCAATGGACCTGTCATTTTACCCGAAAGATTAAATGGCGTATAGTTATCCCAATTGGTGGCAAAATAACTAATATCATATCCACTAAGCTGGCTTCCTTGGCGAATGTCCATATCCCAGCGTACTTTATTTGTAAAGTCTGCCCATGATCCTTTATTCAGATTAAATTTAATATTCCCTTCCAAAAGAGAATGATCTGTATTGAATGTAAGGTCTTTAAGTGACAAAAAATCTAATGTCATTGAGAGCTCTGTAGAAAAGGTATCAACATGATGAGCTTTACCCCATCTTGAGGTCACAAAGGACATATTATTAATTAAAGCTGAAATATTAGGGCCATTAACTTTAACTTTCGGTGCTCTTAAATTAAAGTTTTTTGCTGTTAGCCATTTTCCTGCTTCACCTGGAGAGTTCTGATTCACAATAGATACTTTAGAGTCAACAATTTGCACTCTAGAATTCAATTGAAAAGGAGGTTTATTGGGGTCTCTTTCTTCATCACTATCAAATAATTCCGTGAATCGGATGAAGTTTGAAATACTATCTCCTTTGTATGTAATTACTTTAACATCAGCATTTTTAAGCGTCAACGAATTAAAGCTTAAAGAATTGTTTTTTCCAATATTGGTAATTAAAGAAAACCAGTCTGAATTAGCTGTAAACTCTCTTGCTTTAATAAAATCTAAACCTTTATAATCTTTGATTCTTAGTCCTTTGATTTTAACATCTCCAAAAAAATTCACCTCTACACTTTCTGTAGACATTTCTGCTTTAAAATCTTTATTAACTAATTGGAGAGCCTGATCTGCTGCCCATTGTTTCGTTATGGGAAGATTAATAATGATCAATATGGCTACGATAAGAGAAATTCCAAACCAAAAAAGGGTAAGCAAAAGCTTGGCCCACCATGAATAGCTTGTCACATCCTTTATCGCCTGCTTTCCAAACTCTTCAGCAGTTTCAACAGGATGGTGAATCGCATCAGAAGCCAACTCAGAAGCTTCTTTGACTGTTTCTTTGAGTTTTTCTTCTACATTTCCAACAGTCTTCTGCACCTGATTACCTAAGTTTTCAGCTATTGATTTTTTATTCTCATTCTCGTTATTATTCTCTAACTTTGCCATTATTATGAGCGACTCTATAATTTTAGGTATTGAATCGTCTTGTGACGATACATCAGCAGCCATCATCAAGGGAAATACTATTCTTTCCAATATTGCTGCCACCCAATCTATCCATAAAGAATATGGTGGTGTTGTCCCAGAACTAGCGTCCCGCGCACATCAGCAAAACATCATTCCCGTTGTTGAAAAATCTGTAATTAAAGCAAATATACAACAAAATGCAATCTCTGCTATAGGATTTACTCGAGGGCCCGGACTTTTAGGTTCTCTTCTTGTAGGAACATCTTTTGCCAAATCACTGGCAATGAGTTTAGACGTCCCTCTAATTGAAGTCAATCATCTTCAAGCACACATTTTAGCCCATTTCATTGAGGATGCAAATCCTGTGCCGCCCAAATTTCCATTTTTATGTCTTACAGTGAGTGGAGGACATACGATGATTGTGTTAGTAAAGGATTACTTTGATATGGAAATCATAGGAAAAACCATTGATGACGCAGCAGGAGAAGCTTTTGACAAAATAGGTAAAATATTTGACCTTGATTATCCCGCAGGACCCATCATTGATAAATTAGCCAAGGAAGGAAACCCCAACTCTTTTACATTTAATAAACCCAAACTTGAAGATTATAATTATTCATTCAGTGGAATAAAAACATCTGTTTTATATTTTATCCTGAAAGAAGTGAAAAAGAATCCCCATTTTATCCAAGAAAATCTCAATGATTTATGTGCATCCGTACAAAAAGCAATTATTGAAATTTTAATGAATAAGCTTGAAAAAGCAGCTGAAGATTTATGCATACAAGAAGTGGCTATTGCTGGAGGAGTTTCCGCCAATTCAGCTTTAAGAAAAGCAATGGAAGATAACAAAATAAAAAAAGGTTGGAATATCTATATTCCTAAGTTCGAATACACTACTGATAATGCAGCCATGATTGCAATGGTTGCTCAATTAAAATTTGAACGAGGAGAATTTACTGATTTAAGGACAACTGCAACTGCAAAATACGATTTATAATTTTTTTATTTTTTGCCCATTACATTACTTATGAATTTATTTTACGGAGAAATAGAAAACAACAATGTTACAATACACCCAGAAGAACAACAACATATTGTAAAGGTTCTTCGAATGAAAAATGGAGAAAAAATCCATGTAACAGATGGCAAAGGAAATCTTGCATGGGGAGAACTTGCCATTGAAGGTAAAAAGGCTAATCTTATAATTTCTGAAATCAAAACACAACTTCCTGTTTTTAGTCCAAAACTCCACATTGCTATTGCACCTACAAAAAATATAGATCGTATTGAGTTTTTTATTGAAAAAGCAGTGGAAATGGGTATCTCAGAGATTACTCTTTTGCAAACAGAAAAAACAGAGCGTAAAAATCTCAATTTTGATAAAATTAGAAAACAGAGTATTTCTGCATCGAAACAAAGTCTACGATTTCACTTTCCCATAATTAATGACTCGATAAAACTTTCAGAATTTCTTAAAAATATAAATCCTGAAACAACCTTTGTAGCCCATTGTCACGAACATCTAGAAAGGATACCTCTCAAAGATATTCCAATGATGGAGCAAATCACTTTTTTAATTGGCCCTGAAGGAGATTTTTCAGAAAAAGAAATAGTATTGCTAGGAAAACATCATATAAAGGCTGTTTCCCTTGGCAATCAAAGACTCAGAACTGAAACAGCAGGCATTTTTGTAGCCTCATGGAACTACAATAAAATGATTTTTTAATTCAAATGTGGACGGCTAAAAATTCTGATCTCTTACATATTTTTCAAATATTTGCCTTCCACTTCTAATAGAGTTGACCGCCCAACGAATTTTCATCTTTAGGAGTTTTTCTTCAGACAGTTTATAATCAAGATTGGAATGGAGTAATTTCTGTTTCAATTCATATATACAGATTCCTGCTGCTACAGAAACGTTAAAACTTTTTGTAAATCCGTACATCGGAATTGCTAAGGTTTCATCTGCAAAATCAATAACTTCATCGGATACCCCTTCTAATTCGGTTCCAAAAACCAAAGCAATAGGTTCTGTTACTTGATAATCAGGAAGCATTATCGCATTCTTTTCAGGAGAAACAGCTACTATTTTATATCCTTGTTCTTTAATATGTCGAAGCGAATTTATATTTTTAGGCATCTTATCTACCTCCACCCAAGTTTCAGCACCTTTTGTTACGGTTAGGTTTGGATTAAAAACATTTTCCTCTTCCATGGCTATAATTTTATGAAAGCCACATGCCTCAACAGACCTTACAATAGCTGCTGAATTCCTGAATTGATATACATCTTCCATGACTGGAAGTATGAAATCGGAACTTTCTTTAGAGAAAAATTCTATTTTATTTAACCTTTCTTCAGTTAAAAACTGCCGTAAATATTCAAAAGTTTGTTCTAAATCTTCCATTCGTTTTCAAATCTTTACAAATTAACGTAATTTTGATGAATAGACCTGAAATAGATTCAAATTCTTAATAAAAGTATTTCATGAAACGAAAAGTATTACTCATTTATACGGGCGGGACAATTGGCATGGAAAAAGATTATGAAACAGGAAGCCTCCGGGCGTTTGATTTCAGTAATATTTTTGAAAAGATGCCTGAAATGAAACTGATGGAATGTGAAGTGTTTGTGCATCCTTTCGCCACTCCTCTTGATTCCTCGGATATGGGGCCGGGAGAATGGAAAATCATTGCCAATTATATTCATAAAAATTATAACGAATATGATGGTTTCTTGATTCTTCACGGAACAGATACCATGTCCTATACTGCCTCTGCATTAAGCTTCATGCTCAAAGGTTTGCGTAAACCAGTAATCTTAACGGGTTCACAGCTCCCTATCGGAGATTTAAGGACAGATGCAAAGGAAAACCTTTTAACAAGCCTGTATTATGCGAGCTTGTATGAGGATCAGGAGGCCATCATCCAAGAAGTAGCTATTTATTTCGAGTACAAACTTTTAAGAGGAAATAGAACGTTGAAATATTCTGCCGAGTATTTTGATGCCTACGCCAGTCCCAATTATCCTATTTTGGGACAATCCGGTGTTCATTTGAATATTGACAAGGATAATCTTTATCGTTCTAATCCGAATATTGAATTTCATGTAGACAATCATATTTCTGAAGACATTTTATTTTGCAGAATTTTCCCAGGAATGAACCTCAATCATTTCAAAGAGCTTCCTACCATGAAGGTTCTTATATTGCAGGTTTTTGGATCTGGAACTATTTTTAGTAACGAAAAAACTATTGAAACCTTACAAGCAATTAGAAACAATGGAACTGAAATTGTCGTAGTAAGTCAGTGCATTTCGGGAGGAATATCTTTTGGCAAATATGAAAATAGTAATATTTTTTCAAGAATTGGGGCAATTAGTGGAAAGGATATTACGGCAGAATCTGCTATTACAAAAGCAATGCATCTTATTGATAATCCAAATTACATAGGAAGTTTCTCAGAAAATTTTGCCAAATGCGTATGTGGAGAAATTACAGAATAATTTTATGGTAATAATTTGCAATTCCAATAATTTACTTTATTTTTGCAATCTCAAAATCAACAAAGAGAGGTGTCCGAGTGGTTGAAGGAGCTACCCTGGAAAGGTAGTATACGGGTAACTGTATCGAGGGTTCGAATCCCTTCCTCTCTGCAAATTTTACAACAGCCTGATTTACAATGTTTTAAATCAGAGTAAAAATAAAAGAGTAAATTAGAGTAAAGTTTTTCAAATCTTGCCCAAGTGTTCACAACTTTTTTGTGAAATGAAAAATTTTGAAGTGCGAGTTTATTCGCCAGAAAACATTACCGAACGCTGGTATGTTTACATCTATGATCCCACCAATAAAAAGATTATAAACAAAATCTACAAAGGTATAAATAATAAAGTTGACCTTAATGAAAGAAGACTTTATTGTGAAGCATACAAAATTGATCTTGAAAGAAGGTTAAAAAGTGGCTGGGTTCCTATTAAAATTAAAACCCATAAAACTGAAAAGAAATTATTTTGCGAAGCTCTTGATTTTGCTTTGGATAAAAAGAAGAGTGTCCTTGCTCCAAAATCATATCATGATTATTCCTGTACTATTAACTTTTTTAAATCCTCTATTTTGTATTTAAAATTTAGCAATCTTACTATATTTGAGTGTCAAAGAGTGCATATTAAATCAATTTTAGATCATCTTCAATTAACAAGAAATTGGACAGCCAAAAACTACAATAAGCATCTTGGGTATATTAAATCTATATTTTCTGAACTTGTTGAATGGGAATTAATTGAGTTTAACCCTGTAAGAGATATAAGATCACAAAAAGAAGAAAAAAAAGAAAGCAATATTACTCTAACTGATCAGGAACATCAAAAAGTTTTTGAATTTCTAAAAGATAAAAACTATAATTTTTATGTTTATTGTTCATTCATATATTATTGTGGAATAAGGCCATATGAATTAACACAAATAAGATGTAAATATATTGATTTGAATAGTAATCTAATTTTTTTGCCTGCAGAAATTACCAAAAATGAAAATGACAGCTATGTTCCAATCTTAGGTAATTTAAAAGAATTAATCAGAGATTTTAATTTTTCTAACCCAAATTTCTTTCTATTTGGAACATATAGAAAAAGAGGTGGTAAGCACAAAAAAGAAAAATGGTTTAGCCCAAACCCTTATTCTATAAAAAGAGATACCGCTACAAAACTATGGAATACATTAATAAAAAAAGAACTAGGTATTAATAAAAATCTTTATTCTTTAAAACATAAAGGAGCAGATGATAAAATAAAAGCTGGCATGGACTTAAAGACAGTAAAAGAAATATTTAGACATTCTGATGAAAAAATAACGGAAATTTATGCTAAAGCTATAAAAATTAAAAGATTCGAAGAAGCGAGTAAAATTTCTTTACCTAAATTTTAAACATTCTCGCCACTGATAATCTTCTAAAGGAATACATCCAGTTAACTTCCTAATTTTCAAAACACCCTCTTCATAATTCACAGGAGTACACATCTCCTGTGAATTATAATAATAATTATAGAAGCACCTCTCTTTAAAGCTAATTATAAAAATTGAGATATTCCCTATAAAAAAGTTTTTTAACACATTAATATAATACGTCAAGTTTTGACGTTTGTAAGAAATATCTTTGCAAAGATCATAAGATAGACGGGCCTAATAAATCTCATGTGCAGGAATTTTTAACAACAACCTAAAGATGTTACTTTTGTAAACTTAAATAATACACATACAATTACTTATAAAATGAAATCAAAATTATTATAGAAGCCTTTATTCATGGGCAAAATTCAAGATTACACCCATAAAACGGGAATGGATAACCTCTCTAAATAATCAATATAAAATATGGGTTTTCCCTGTTTTGAGAAATAAAATGAACGTTTAAGTTCCAAACTAAAAAAATAAAACAATGAAAAAACTTTACTTCGGTGCGCTGTACCTATGCGCTATTCCTGTGTTTTTTTCACAGGAAGTCGTCTGGCAAAGAGATATTCAATCCTCAACCCAGGATTTTTTAAGTCAGATCACTACAACTCTTGATAGGCAATACTTAATTACAGGAAGTTCTATCCAGGCCCAAGAGCTTCAAAATGTAGGCAACAAACAAAACAAGGGCTACAATTTTCATTTGATCAAGTTCAATCAGCAAGGAGAACAAATCTGGGAGAAATATTTCTCAGGGGATAATCATGATTTTTTATCAGCAACTGTTGCTACTCAAGATGGAGGATTTCTTCTTGCCGGCACTTCTTACTCAAGCAAAGGGCTGGATAAAAAAGAAGAATCCAAAGGAGGTTCCGACATATGGCTCATTAGAATTAATGAATTTGGAGATGAACTTTGGCAAAAAACAGTAGGTTCAGCTGCTGAGGAAGAAGCGAGAGCTGTTATTCAAACTACCGATTTAGGATTTTTTGTGGCAGGGAATATCCAAAACTCTGATAAAGGATATGGATCAAAAGATGTTCTTATTGTAAGATTGGATAAAAACGGGAAAGAATTATCCCAACTTATTTTAGGGGGTAACGGAATTGATGAAGTTGAAAAGATGATTCCAACACGTGATGGTGGAGCTTTATTAGGAATATATTCTAGAAGTAAAGCCAGTGGATCAAAGAAAACCGATAATTATGGCGAAGGAGATTATTGGATTGTCAAATTGAATAAAGAAAATAAAGTAGAATGGGAAAAGAATTTTGGAGGCAGAGATGATGACCATCTTAGAACATTGGCTTTAACTTCATCAGGCTATCTCATTGGTGGTGAGTCTCGATCTGAAAAGTCAGGCAATAAAAGTGTAGGGCTTGAAGAAGGAACAGATGTGTGGCTGATCTCACTGGATGAAAGAGGCGATGAAATCTGGCAAAAATCTTACAATTTTAAAAACAGAGATGTGCTAAGAGGGATGAGTGTATTTCATGCATCAGATGATAAATCTTCAAAAGGAATATTATTAGGAGGTTATACTCAGGCAGAGGGTAAAATTGAAGCTAATGATGGTACATTTTGGATGCTATACCTTGACCCAAATGGTAATGAACAATGGAGAAAATATGTAAAGGGAGATTCAAAGAAAAAGGAGGAAAAACTCTCTGATATTACACTTAACAAAGATGGTTCTATTGTATTAGCAGGAACAAGTGGTGAGGAATTAGGAAAGGAAAACTGGAAAATTATCAAGTTAGGAGATAAACAAATTGATCAATTAATAGAAAAGCAGGATATTAAGATTTATCCGAATCCTGTATCAGACTATGCTTACGTAGAGATAGGTTTTGATTTCAAAGAAGCAGACATCATCTTATATGATATGAGCGGAAGACAATTACAAAGTCTAAAGACCAAGAATCAGGTGACTAAGATCAACACACAACCACTGAGTCAGGGGGCGTATTTGATTACCATTAAAACCGATACCCATAAAACAGCAAACGCAAAATTGATTAAGAAATAAATATAAGTATGAACATATTCAAGAATAAATGCAGAGGAATAATAGCTATTACTACTTTATCCATATCATCTTATTATGCACAAATAATACCTACCATTAAATCTCCTCAAACCTACAATATTGAAAAATTTGGGAATATTCCTGTCAGCCTCAATTCAGGAAGTACCTCTTATAATATTAATTTATTTCGTTACGATGATCTTTATAATGGAAATGGGTATGATATAAGTCTGAATTATTATGGGACAGGATTTGTTCCTGCGAAAAAATCCAATTATGTAGGGCTGGATTGGTCACTGGATATAGGAGGAACGATAAGCAGGGAGGTAAGAGGCGTTGCTGATGACCTTTTTTCTGATTTCCCTAAGTTTTCCGATCGATTGTACGGATATTTGGAAGGAGTCAAAACATGCAATAAAAACAATATTGACATCTACAACTCAAATTATCCCTCTCTTCCTGCCGGATACGGAGGTAAAGGAATCAAGTGTGGAAACCATAGTTTTGAATTGGAACCTGATAAATTTAGTTTTAATTTCATGGGAAATAATGGATATTTCTTTATCGGAAATGATATGAAACCCATTATTATCTCTGATAATAAAAATCTGAAAATTGATATTTCAGGACTCTCCAGTAAGCAACCACTCCATCCTAAATTACAAAATGGGGCTAAATGCCTTACCCAAACAACTACCATAAAAATAACGGATGAAAAAGGGATTCAATATTATTTCGGAGGGAATTACGAAAACCTGGAAATATCCTATAACCTGAATCCGGCAGAGGCTGAAAACAGATTTACCATTACAGCATGGAATCTTTATAAAATAGAATATCCTAATTCTGATATATTAGAAATAAAATACCGTACGGTAAATGCTAATTCCGGGGATAGAAATTTTTGTGTCAATAATGATGACATTCTTACATTACAGGAACCGTTTCAGCTTATGTTTGATCGTAATATTATTTTCAAGCAAGAATTTAGTGTAACGAATGAAAGTTATAGTGCAGGAAATTTATTGTTTGATGGGACTGTACGTTGGGGAAATTCAAACAATTCAGTGGAGAATCATCAACGGTCTTATTCCGCTACTAAAAAAAGCTTTCCCAATACAGTTCTCTTTAATGGAAAAACAATTGTTTCCTTTGATTATGAGAGATATGAAAAGTATTTAATATCAGCTATTCCTTCATTAAAACTTAAAAATATTAATTTTTATAATATTACCGGAGGGCGTCTTATTAAGACTGTGAATCTTAATTATTACAGAAATCAAGATTATTTCTTTTTAGAGACTGTGAAAATGTTCAGAAAAGACAAATTATCATTGGAATATTTTCAGCAGTACAATTTCGATTATTATAATAAAGAGGAGCTTCCGGATGATAGTACGGGACTTATCGATTATTGGGGCTATTGGAATAATAAGCCTATGTCAAAACTTGTTCCCAATTTCACCTTGGATAAAAATACAGGGGACTATACGATTACCGATAATACCAGAGATTCAAATCCTGCTTTATGCTCAGTAGGTTTGATAAAAACTATTACGTATCCTACGAAGGGGAAAAGTGAGTTTATCTATGAGCCGCATCAGTACAGTGAAAAGATTGACAGAAACTCTGCCTCGCAATTTAAAAAGGTATTGGTACCATCCGTAGGTTCTGTAGGAGGTGGACGTATCCAAAAGATTATCAATTATTCCAATGATGGAACACAAGTAGGATTAAAGGAGTATAAATATATCAGCAATTATGCTCCCAATGCAGTAAACACAAAATCCAGCGGGATATTATCAAATTATTATAGAAATCTGGATTATCTGAAAACACAGGCAGGACCTAAAACCAAAGAGACTCTTCAGGTGTATTCCAGTAATATAATTGAAACGTCCATGAATTCCTCTCCCGTTCTGTATTCAGAAGTCACGGAAATAGAAAATAATAAGGGATATACCAAATCTTATTTTACAGATTACAAAATGTATCCTGATGATCCGAATTTTAAAGAAGTGTATAATAATACAGGAGTGACAAGTCCAATCTCTTATTCTCCGCCCAATATGGGAAATATCAACTTGCCTTATCGTTCCAACAACTACAAAAGAGGAAAGTTGTATAAGCAGGAAATGTATGATCAGAATTTTGTGAAGATTAAATCGTCCACTACTGACTTTGTTGATATTTCTGAAGTCATTCCGAATAATTTTGTGACCTATGTGACAGACAGGGTGTTTTCGAGATATTTCTTTAAGCTATATGGAGGTTCATTTTCTCCTTCTAAAACAGTGATAAGTGAGATACTCAATAATAATCTGATTTCATCTACAACAGATTATTCCTACCAATCGGCTAATGGACTGAATGTATCAAAACTTAAAAACATCCAGGCTGACGGAAGGATAACAGAAACAACCTATAAGTACGCTCATGAAAAAGCAAACCAAAAGCTGATCAATGCCAATATAGTAGATACTCCCTTGGAGACAGCTATTACACAAACAGTAAACGGAACAACTAAGGCCATATCAAAATCAGAAACAAAATATGATCATGCTGCAAATATTTATCCAAGTGCCACACTGACTTATGATCTTTTGAATGGATCTTCAACCGAAGTAACCTATGATTTATATGATTCAAAAGGAAATCTTCAACAGTATACCACAAAAGATGGAATTCCTGTATCTCTTATCTGGGGATATGATCAAACTCAGCCTATTGCTAAGATAGAAGGAGCCATGTATAATCAGGTATCGGGATTAATTACCGGAATTGCTTCTGCTTCAGATACCGATGCTGTACAGGGTACAGAAACTTCGAAAAATGCTCTAATTACTGCATTGGATGCCTTTAGAAACTTACCGGCTTTGATGACTACACAGATTACAACCTATACTTACAATCCTCAAATCGGAGTGACAAGTATTACCCCAACATCAGGAGTCAGAGAAAACTATATCTATGATTCGGCTAATAGACTTGAAAAAGTAGTTGATGTGAATGGCAAAGTGTTGAAAGAATATAAATACAATTACAAGAACTAATAATGAACAGGAAATTTAAAACAATTATATCGGTCAGTACTTTTTTTGTAGCAGGATTATTCCATGCTCAGTTAAGTCCTACTGAAAACTATGTATCTTCAAAAACGTATCTTTCAGATCCGACACAACCCAATCCTAAAACCTCAGAAACGGTTCAGTATTTCGATGGATTAGGAAGACCTAAACAGGTAGTTAATGTTAAAGCTTCTCCATCAGGAAAAGATGTAGTCACCCATATTGAATATGATGCATTTGGAAGACAAGCCAAAGATTATTTACCGGTTCCTCAGTCATCAACCGGAAACGGAGCAATAGTTTCCAATCCCTTGGGAAATGCTTCTTCTATTTATGGAGCTGAAAAGATCTATTCAGAAAAAGTATTGGAAAACTCTCCATTAGATAGATTACAACAACAAATTCAGGTAGGAAACGATTGGACCAATAAGCCTGTAAAGTTTGATTATAGTGCTAATATAGCAGATGAAGTTATTAAATATACCACCACAACTATTTGGGAGAATAATGCTACAAAATCCTCCATTGAATATAAAGGAACTTATGGAGCTAACCAACTTTACAAGAATACGGTTACTGATGAAGATGGGAATAAAACCATTGAATTTAAAAATGGTATAGGGCAATTGCTTTTGGTAAGAAAAGTATTAAGTACTACTGAAAATGCAGATACCTATTATGTTTATAATGAATACAATCAATTAGCCTGGGTAATTCCACCACTTCTTTCAAAAAAGAAGACCTGGGACTTGGCAGACCAACAAGCTTTGGCTTATGAATACCGTTATGATGGAAGAAGTAGATTGGTGGAGAAGAAACTTCCCGGTAAAGGTTGGGAACATATGGTGTATGATAAAGCAGACCGCCTTGTCTTTACTCAGGATGAACTCATGAGAGCACAAAATAAATGGCTTTTCAATAAATATGATTTATTTGGAAGAGTGATCATCACTGGAATCGTAGGAGGGACTCATCGATCAGACATGCAGAATATGATTGCCAACAATGTGATTGTTGAAAACCGAAATCCTCAAGGATTTACCAAGAATGGAATGTCGATTCAATATACCAATAACCACTTTCCTTATCTTGAAACCGTATTATCAGTGAACTATTATGATACTTATCCTCTCTATAGTTTTAACCCAACTTTTCCTACAAGCATTCAGGGAGAAGTTATCCTAACAGATAATCCATCCACAAGTGGAGGAAAGAGTACCAAGAGCTTTGCTGTAATGAGCTTGGTAAAGAATATTGAGAATGACAACTGGACAAAGAACTATACCTATTATGATACTAAAGGAAGAGTGATAGGAAATCATTCCATCAATTATTTGGGAGGGTACACAAGAACAGAATCCAAATTGGATTTTACAGGAATAGTTCAAAATACAGTTACCAAACATAAGAGATTGAATACGGATACTGAAAAAGTCATCACCGAGATGTTTACTTATGATTCTCAAAATAGATTATTAAAACATACCCATAAAGTAGATGGTAATCCTGAGGAAATCTTAGCTCAGAATACCTATAATGAACTTTCTCAATTACAAACTAAGAAAGTAGGAGGAGTAAGTCCGACCACTCCAATTCAAACTATAGATTACAAATACAATATCAGAGGATGGATGACTAAGATCAATGATCCTTCCAATTTGAATGGGAAATTATTTGGATATGAGATTAAATATAACAACCCTGTACTTACTACTCTTGCTCCTGCAAAATACAATGGAAATATTGCAGAAATTGACTGGAAGACTTCCAATGATGGAATCTTAAAAAGATATGCCTATCATTATGATGCATTGAACAGGCTCTTGTATGGTCATTATGCTGAACCTTTGGGTACCCTTCCTCAGGCAGATCATTTTGGGGAATCTATGGAATATGATGTGAATGGGAATATTACCCATTTATATCGAAATGCTAAGAACACGAATGGGCTGGCAATGCAGATTGATAACCTTAGCTATACCTACTTAGGAAATAAATTAACCAAAGTAACAGATGCTTCTCAAAACACAGATGGCTATCCTGGAGGAGGAAATGTTATAGGTTATGATAATAATGGTAATATGATCAGTCATCCTGATAAAGGAATCAATAGTATCAACTATAACTTTTTGAATCTCCCATCAGAAATTAAAGCGAATTCAGGAAATTCAAATGCGGCTATTACCCGTTATGTATATCGAGCAGATGGAGTAAAGGTTGTAAAAAATTATATTCTTGGTGGTACTACAAAAGAAACACAATATCTAGATGGTTTTCAATATGATAATAGTGGTACTTCCAATATATTGGCTTCATCTTCCTCATTAAAGTTTGTACCTACCTCTGAAGGATACTTTGATTTTGTAAAAAATAAGTATATTTACAACTATACAGACCATTTGGGAAATGTGCGTTTGAGCTATTTTAATAATGGATCAGGAGTAGAAGTTCTTGAAGAAAATAATTATTATCCGTTTGGATTGAAGCATCAAGGATATAATATACTGAGTGGTAATCCTGCCTATCAGTATAAATATCAAGGGCAAGAGTTGCAAGAGACAGGTTTTTACTCGTTCAAATGGAGAAACCATATGCCGGATATTGGGAGATTTGCCACAACTGATCCATTAAGTGAGAAATTTCCCTATAATTCTACGTATGCTTTTCAGGAGAATAAACTAGGACTGGGCCGGGAATTTGAAGGATTGGAATTAGTACCTTTTGAGTTCTTGATGATGTCTAACTCTAATATTCCTGTTACACCAGTAGCAGAAGCAATGATTAGAGAGGTTCCAATTGAGCCTATAACAATAACTGTTTCTAGAGCGACACCTCCTTCTCCCCCAGGATTTTGGGAAAAAATTGCTAATTGGTTTGATTCAGTATTTGACAGTGCCAGTGAGTCTAAGGCTCCCAAAACTATGGATAAAGCCGTAGAAAATATAAAACCAGAAAGTGTTGTTGAAAATACTAATGAAACTGGAAAAATTTATAGAGTCCCTGGAGATCAGACAGAAAGTGGCAAACCGTATATTGGAAGAACTAAACAACGTAGTCCAATGGAAAGAGGTAAAGGAGCAAATGACGGTAGAAACAGAGGGGGAAAAACAGAGATAATAGATAAATACAATCCAAAGAATTCTGGAGAAGGTGCCTATAAAGAACAAAAGGCAATAGACAAAGAGGGGGGGCTTGAAAAATTAGATAATAAAAGAAATGAAGTCAGACCTGAGCGAATGAAGGAATTAGAAAAAAGATATGGGAACAATGAACACATATAGAATATCAGAATTTTGGAATTGGTTTGAATTTAATCAATCAGAGCTAGTACCAGATAAAATTACAGACACTTTAATTAATGAACTTAATAATAAAATATTATCTCTAGCTGATTTGAATTGGGAAATTAGAGAAGGAATAAACAAATCAAACATGTTAATAATTTCTGCGGGAGGAAATAACGACTTATTATCGATTGCTAAAAATATTATAGATTGTGCGCCTAATCTTAAAGAATGGGAGTATAGCTATTATAAACCAGCAAAAAAATGGGATTATCGCTTATCTCTTAAAAAGCATATTGGATTTGATAAAGAAATTAATGTTGAAAATTGGGAGTATGTTTTGGAGAGGTTTGATGATACCACATTTGGTATAATTATTAAAACAGAAAATATAAATACTCTTAAAGATGATGATAAATATACAATTGTGGATATAGTATTAGAAAATATTTTAGGTGATGACTTAAGTTATGGATTGATTAAAAATGTTGAAATTGTAAATGAATTTGATGATAATCAAATTAAAAATAAGTCAGTTATAAAGTATCTTGCTAACCACTTATTAGAACAAATTTAAATAATCTTTATAATATTTGAATGTCAGGAGGTTTTTAAAATTCATTTACATATAATTTTCAAAAAACAAAAAGAGCAGAAAATCTGCTCTTTTTATATCAGATTTCCATATTTTTTATAGGATAGAACTTAATCGATATTGAATTTACCAATTTTCAGATTAAATCAAAACTTATTCAAATAAAGATCAATAAATATTGTATATTTCAGTTTACCCTAAAAGCAACTATTATCAAACTATCATTGAAATAATAAAAATAACTGCTATTGTAGAGCATCATATTTTTCCAAAACATTAGATATTTCTCTTAAAACTTCTTTCTTCTTTTCAACATACTTTTGCATATCAAGTACTGAAGAAATAAAACAGATTTCCCATAGAACAGAAACTCCAGATCCAAGATTAAGGATACCAATTCTTGAGTGCTGACTTTGATTATCAGACTTTACTCCTCGATTTCGTATACCTAATATTTTTGGGGTAATCTTACAAATTTCATCAGCCATTTTATAGGATAAAGAGTTTTTATTTAGAAAATCTTTTTGATTTACATAACATTCAGTACCTGTAGCTGTCGGACTTCCCGAATTGAAATGAATATCAAAAACAACTGACCCACTTCCTGGCTTAATCCTTCTTTGATACTGAGAGTTTGTTTCAAAATCCTTATCCTGAATTACATTTTTTAAATCTAAATTTTGAACAATTATATTTCGTGCCTCTTTTGTCAAGTCTCTTTCAATATAACCATTTGCAACTGCTCCGGGATCATTTTTGTGATGTCCTGCTGAAATAAATATCATCTTTTAGGTGTTTAGTTTTTTTAGTATGTAATACTACTATTTTTATTTTGTTTCAATGCAATATTTTCTTCTTTTAATTGGGCTATAATAATTTTATGCAAATTGATCTCATCTTCAAGGAATTTTATTTTACTATCATACATAGACGCCAATTCCTTAAATTTTATTTCATATCGATTACCCAAATCGTCGAGCGCTTCTTTATAGAGTTTGACCAACTTATCAGCATTTTCAATCTCCTTACCCTCATTGTCTGCAGACATTCCGGCAACCTCAGCTTGCAACTTCTTTTTTCCAAATAAAAACCCTACAATACCTGTTAGAATTGCCCCGATAAAAGCTCCAAAGTTTTCAAATAATATTTGTTTCACAATTGATGATTTATTTTTGATTGTACTTTAGACCTTTTCAGCATTGTTTCTATACATCATAATATCGGTATAGCTTGCATTATGCGTTACATGAGTCCCTGCCTTTACCGTAATGGCTGCATCAAAAGGATTTTTGCAATATCCATTATCCTGCATCCACTCACAAAGCTCTATAATCTGACTTTTATTACTTGTAAAATAGAAATATGAAGTATCTTGAAAAGACTTTAAAACATTCAGGTAATCGGTTAGCTTCCAATAATCCAAACGACTATACGTCGCTGTATCGGTAGATAAATAAGGCGGATCTACCAAAAAAACAACATTAGATTTGTTTTTATATTCATTCACTAAATCCTGATAATCTTTTCTAACACGATTTACTCCTTTCAGATAACCTTCAGTTTCATAATTACTTAACCGTACTTTATTGTAGAATCTTTCTTTTTTAAGCTGATCAAAGCTAGTGGCATAATTCATAGAAAAAAGAAGAGATAAGGAAATAGTAATCCAGTCTACATAGGCTTTTTCTTCACTGATTCTATTGATTATTTTCCCTTGCAGTTCTTCACTTAGCTTCTCCTTTCGTATATCATTAGTATTGTCAATGCAAATTTTTCGAATATCTGATAGTAAAGCATTTGTTTTATCAATATTTTTAAGTCTTTGAGAATAATTATCAAAATCATTGTAAATCACATTTGCATTGGGATATACATTTTTTACCGTGTGGCTAAGCAAACCGGAACCTCCAAATAAATCTACATAGGTAGCTGTAGGGGAAAATTCTTTTAAAGCTTCTTTAAATTGTTTTAAAAAACGACGTTTTTGTCCCTGAAAAGGCAAAGGTGCCTGAGTATAATTTTTCATTATTAATCCTATGATTATTTAGTATATTACCCTGATTTAAGTTTATGAAGGATTTTAAACTTCCTTATATTTACTATTTATAGTTATTAACTAATTCTAATTCCCTTTCACTGTTAAATACACGACAGTATTCGCCACTGAATGATCCTCTAATCCTTCAATATTACCACCTATTAATACACCAGTATTCTTGCTTTCATACAAGGAAACAGTGATACTCGTTAAACTTTTTGCTGTGATTACTCCAATAGGAGCATTATTGACACCAGCCCCAATTAGCTCTGTGCCTACTGAGATATTAGAAATACCGGAGAAAGAGGCAGGCGATATATTAAAAACAGCGGTATTAGTCGCTGTGGTAACAGCCCCATTCCACTCCTTAGTATAGGAAGTTCCAAATTGTACAGGAGGTACTGGAATATTAATATTTCCACTCCCTAATAAAGAATTAGAATTCACAGTCTTTACATTGGTACCACTTACAAGTGGTTCCTGTTTATTATTCCACTGGGTGCTATTCCCTGTATTTAATGTAGTTATTACACCGTTATCATTAATACTTACCAACTCTGTAAGAGTTACTGAACTTCCGCTAATTCCCGTACTTGCTCCTCTGTTAAAAGAAAACTTTTTATGATTATTTACCGTAAAACCATAAGAAGGTAAATCTCCTCTGGGTTGAATAAAATCTGTCCCATTAAATTGTAAATTTTGCCCGATCCATAATCCATAGCCCCTTATTGAATCCGCTGCTACATCTGTATGAAATAGAGAAGCTCCTGAAATTGTTTGGGCTCCAAATAGTAGATTATAGGCAGTTACAAATTGGGTGTTATTGGGATTAATAATCACTTGTCCCTCTGAAGCTGCATCTCCTTGAGGTCTTAAATAAATAATACCTGTGGGAACATTTCCTGCTAGTATGGTGTCTGCAGTATTGGCCCTCAAGGCGGTTACTCCCAGTCTTTGAATAAGTAAATCTCCGCTGGTTGTATTTAAATTTCCTGTAAAATCAATATTCCCCCTAACCAATTTATTCCCTACAATATCTAAAGCATAACCTGCTGTAGGAAGCATAGCATTGTTTGTAGACCCAATAATCACAGCTTGATTAGAATCCCATTTTAAAGCATTTTTTGTGAGATAAGATTGCCCCCCAATATATCCATGCCAAGTATTTATAACACCATCAGTATAAACCCCATAGTGTCCAAAAGAATCTAAAATTCCGGTATTGTCTCTGAGTTGAGTAAAATCTCTTGCAAATCCAGATGTACCTGCTACTCCAGCAAAAGTTCTGGTTAAAGACACAGGTACTGAACTACTGGCAGGAAAGTTTATGGCTCCTAACATAGTCCCTCCTACTAAGGGCAAGAACATTCCTAATGAAGTTGTAAAAACAGCACGCATTACATGTAGAGGAGTCGATATGAGATGATCAGGACTAAAACTATCATAGTTTAATACAAAGGATATATAACCATCTCCATTATAATACAAAACGGAAGTATTAGTGGCTTTAGGAATAGTAATAATAAACGGAATGAAGGCATATCCTGCTGTCGTTGTACTTCCATTCATATCATTTAATGAAGATGTAGTAGACAATAAAGGTGTAGGACTCCCCTCTCTGTCTATTAAAATCCCTGTACCGGTTTGTAAATTTCCATTTAGGTAAAATGCCAAATTTCCCGGAGCAAAGTTGATTGCCGTTTGATCTTTAGCCAAATGCAATACTTGCCCCCTGATATAATAATTAGTGGAATCCTGAGTATAAGTTACATTTTGAATTACAGATCTTTGAGTTAAATGATCCGTATCTGGTGATACTTCGATATACGCTGATCCACTCCATCTGTATATTCTATTGGTATCTAAAGCAACATATATTTTCCCTTCTTCTCCAGGATTAGGAAAAGAAACCAAATCTGCAAATTCTAAAACATCATCTACATAACTTGGAAGCTGAGATGCCGGTACTTTTCCACCTACCAAATCCGCTTTATTAGCTAAATCAGATTCCTGTACAAAAGGATCTGAACCAGTATTGGTAAAATCACTCAAATCATAATTCTGGGGGTCAAAAGCCGACCCCGAATTAAAATTTGCTGTATTTTCTGTTATAAAAGTTTCAAATTCATCAATATCAGCAAAGGGAGAATCATCTTCTTTGGTAAATTCATCCCATTTATATGTATGATTAAATTCCTGATCCGGTGTTCTGTAATTAAAGAATTCCGTTTCATTGAGTCGGTAGAAAAGGATTAATTTCTTGGGTTTTATAATCTCCCGTCCGTCAGGAAACACTATAAAGAGATAGTTTCCTTTTGAATAGAGTTTTTTCATACTGTTTGAAGTTTATAGTTGGTCCAGTTCTTCTTGTCTGGTGCTAATAAAAATGTTCAGATAATATTCAATGAGTTGTAAGAATCCTGCTTCATCATTTTTGATGAGCCAAAGCATGTATTTATAGCTTGGAATTTTTACTTTGTCTTTTTTCGTAATATCATCTTTATAAGGTAGTTCAATAGGTAAATGATCAGATCCTAGCAAATAAGACCATGTTTCTTTATAAATTATCCACTCAGGAGTCGATAGTTTGATATTAATCTCTTCCCCCGTTTCTTTATCTCGTAAAACCTGCTCATACCCTAGCACAATGAATTCCTGTTTGGATTTAGCTTCCATATTCAGAACCCTTATGGTTCTGTTGAATTGAGGGAGCTTTGGATGTGCAGTCATGGGTAGTTCTACAAAATCCAAAGGAACATTCATAATGTCGTCAATTGTATGTTGGATTTCCGTAGGTATATTTAAATGTTCGTTCATTATTTATTTTTTTAAGACAATAGAATTTTTCCCAGCAAGGTCATACTTAATGGGCCAATCCCTCCCGTGCTTCGAGTGGCTATAAAGTATCTTGGATAAAGATTATAGGTTCCGTTAAACTGTTGATAAGTTTTACCATTTCCTTCGGCAATGACATACACCACACCATTATAGTAAGCAATATGAATAGTATCGTTCCGTGTAAGAGCCAATTCAGGACCATTACTTATTTTCCATTCTCCGGCTTGTCCAGAATACGAAACGCCATAAAATACATTATCACTACCTATCAAACCACATTGCCATGGAGTAACGAAATTAGCTCCATTATTTGCCTGTCCATTGTTTACTGAATATGAAACCATAAATCCTGCATTAATATCAGCTATAGATATAAGCTCATCTGTCGTAGCATTACATGGTTGTCCCAATGCAATTTCGGTATCATTGACCGTTCCAGATCCACTATTAATTACCCAGTTGGTTATTCCATTAAACTGGCTGTAGGTAAGTCCTGCTTTAACAATAAGTTCAGGTGAGCTGGCATTGGTTAAGTTGTTATGAGTAACGAATACCTGGTAATATCCTTCGGGTTTGGTAAACCAATTTATTCCAAAATTTAGGTTGTTTGGGAAATTTTGTAGCACAGTAAAATTATCTACATCATAAACTTCAGGGATAGGCAAATTTGCTCCATTCTCATCTTTAATCCTTTTGATTTTAATATAAGCATTAGGGGTTACATTATCTACAAAAAGATTTTGTCCCACGAGGGTTGTATATTGAACGAAGTCTTTGGTATTATCAATAAATGGAAGCAGGAGAACATCAATCTGGGGCGTACCGATAGAGAAATTTTCGCCCGTAAGTCTCATTCCATTTCTCCACTCTATCTTTTCAGTATCATTGAGAAGTGATGGAAAACTCATCATTATGTTTTTCCCATTACTCCTTGCAACTTGCCCGGAAGAATCCTGTACCATCATTCTATTAAAGGTATTATCGGAAGATTTATCACTTAAGCCAACAATGCTATAATAAAACCCAGAAGTGTTAACTGTCCAATTGGCTCCCAATGAAAGTCCAGCTCCTGGAATGGAAGTTAGTGCTGAATTAGCTAGGTTTTTACCTAAATCACCTGCTAACATTCTTTTCGCATTATTGTTTTCATCAAGAATATACAGATACTTAAAGGTTGCATCAGGACCCATAATAGTCTCTGTGGTCTTATTGGACTTAGTTACATTAATATCATCAAAGACATCAGCAACTTTTCCTCTGGTATTTGCATACTCCTGAGTTTCATTTCTAATTTCAAGAGATTTTTCTTGTATACTTTGTTCACTCATTTATTCAAAAGTGCTATCAAATGTTCTGTCAAATATTTTAAATTCATCTTCGGCTTCAGGATCACAATCACAACTGGTATTATAAATAATTTGTTGAAGCTCATTAATACTTAGCATGGGATTTCCATCAATCAGAATTTCATCGGAATCTACATTTTCAAAAAGAATTTTTCCTGATAGAACATGAGAGATTCTGATCAGTCCATTACTTTTTATCTGTGCATAATACATCCGTTTGTAAAGATCCACTCCAATAGAAAACCTCCGACTGTTAATGATTTTGAAATTCATCATTTTCTTATGGTTGAAAATTTAAATCCGCTCATCTTCTTCGTATTTCCACAGCTGCATTTCCCATTACATCCACAACTTAATCTGCAATGACAATCATCAAACTTGGGAAATGAGCTCTTATTTTGACATAAGTAATCCTTTACACTTTGAAAAGCCTCTTTTCCCATATTTCTGTATTTATTAGAAAAATCATTCACTTCTTTAAGTGGAGTGGGCAATGACCATTCATTTTGCTTTTTTACCGCTCCATTAGCCGTATCATTAAATTGATTTAATAACAGGTAATGAGCATAGGAATAGTATATCCAAACCTTCTTAAACCCCAAGTTGAGTTGGGTTTTGCCATAACTATCAAGGTAAGAACCACCACAGATTAAAGTTGCATATTTTTCATAGTCTGGATTTGTGAGCTCCATATTCCAATGAGCCAAAACATCATCTACAAAATCAAAACAGAATAAAGGAATTATATCAAATATTTTTGCCTCTTCGGTAGCGATACATAGCTTACTAAGGTCACAATGTGAAGCAATAAGTCCTACACAACTAAATTCTGAAGCGTGTAAGTAATTTTCAATGTTGTTACACTCCATTTTCTACACCTTTTATAGGTAAAATATTCACCTTAAAACCAAACATTCTAAGAGTTTGTTCTAACTTAGACCTTTCCATTTCATTCTGCTCCCAATAAAACCTTTTCATTTCCTTATAGGTCTCTGCATTGGTTCCAAACAATGCTCCATTTCCTGCCTTAATGAGTGGCTCTGGAACATTATTAAATGCTCCCATGATATTTTCACGGATATTGACAATGGTAGTCTCAAATAACTTATCATCAAATTGGGGTTTGATCTGATCAATCACAAACGATTTAGTTAAGTCTTCATTTCCTGCTTCCGGGACAGAAACAATAAGAGCATCAGAAGAATTTTCAGCACCAAAAAATTGTTTTACCGTGTCCTTAAACTCTACATCTTCCTCCCTATCAGTTTCATACTTTTTTACGACAATCTTTCCCAGAAATCCATTCCTTGATTGTGTATTATTATATAAGCCAATTCTATATTCAGAATCGCAATCATTATAAACAGAATCAACAAGTGGTAATGCATAAATATATTTTGGGGTCAGATTCATATAATACACCTGTCCTCTATAGTTTTGAAGCATTTGTGAAATAGTAGGATTCTCCATTTCTTTAGCCTTGCAATCCTGTTTCATTTGTGCTTTGATCACTTTTTGATCCTTTGAATAAGGATAATACCAAATGGCCTGATCATTATGAGCCCCTAAACAATTATCTTCTGTTTTGATAACATAATATTTGCCAGGAAAATCATCATCATCTTCTTTCGATTTGGCCATTAGAACATAATCAAGGACCTCAATACTTTCGGGTTTAAAAATTATTATATCATTAATAGAATTTTCTAAGTCAAGAGTATATTTGAGCTTAAAATACACTCCATATTGGTAAGCAATATCAACAGACGCAGATGAAATAAGATCATTAATAGTCTCTCCTTTTTTATTCACTACAAAGTTTTCCTCGTTCCCATTTCCGGCAATATATTTTGCCATGAGATTAGCACACTTCTTTGCGGTGGGGGAATTATTAATAATTTTTTCTATTCGTAAAGGATAAAGATTGTCTACATCCCTTACATAAATCTTCTTATCATCATCTGCAATAGAAATTTTCCTCGTGAACAATTCTATATTTTCTGCTCTAAGGGATTTTTTTATTTCCGTTGTTTTTCTTTTAGGGGCTAACATGTAAATATGCTTATACTTCTAATTCTTTTGCTTCCAAAAAAACAATCAACTCCTCTTTTTTCAATTTTTTCCACTCATCTTCTGGATATTTTTTCTCAGTTGCCAGTTGTTGAAGTTCTTTTAAAGTATTTTTACTCAATATATCATTAGAAAGATTTTCTTCCTCTATGAATTTTATGGGTAAAATTTTAAACTCTGCTTTTCTTTCTTGAAGCTGCCGCTCGTTTCCTTCTGTAAGATATTTTTCTGCGAATTCTTCGCTCATCATATGTCCGTACACTCTTGTACGGATCATTCTTCCATTTTTATGTTGGAAATCATAAGAGTATATTTTGCTCTTATCTCTTAGCTGAAATGTAATATTAGGATCTGACATAATTTTTTGATTTTTTTGGTTTGAATAAGTGATTAACCTATTCCAATCATTATTAAAGGTACATCCTGCACAATCAGGCTCTCGTCCAAATTTCTCTTTGAACAGCCCCATGTAAGCAGTCATCAGGTCAGCAGTGTGTCTGACCTGACTTTTACCTGCTTTTATTAAATCATCGATAGTATACATTAGGCTGCTTCAAATTGTTCATTAAAGTCAGCATTCGGATCTCCGCCTGTTTGAGGTTTGTAGACCAATGGAATCATGGATTCCTTTTCATTATCTTTTGACTGCAATGGAATAATAGCACCACCACCACCTTCAACAATATCATAAGTATAATCTCCTGTGGTAAGACCATTTTCCCAACCATAAACTTCCACAGTTCCGTCTCTTAGCTGGAGTGCTATTACGTATCTTCCATGATCTAACTTATCCAATTTACATTTCGTTTCTGAAGAAGCTCCCACTACCATGATTTGAACTTTATGAAGATATTCTACAAAGCCCTGATCATTTGTAGATTTATCATAAGACCCTTTAATCGTTGATCCATTTTCCGGTAGCTTTACCTGAATCCCTTTTTTAAGAGAGGTAAGAATCATTTGAATAGTATAATCACAAGTTGCCCCATCTAAGTTACCAGGAACAGAAGCCGTTCTGTCAATATCATTGAAATTAATAATAACTGCTTCCTGAAAGTATCCCTTAGGTATATTTCTAACGCAGCTTAAATCAATCGCACCTGTAAGTTCTGCGCAAACTATTGTATTTGCCATTTGTTTTTGTTTTTAAATTTTAATTACGCTGCGTAGACATATTCATTAAGTGAAATAGAAGCTCCCAAGTAAGAACCCGCCTCGATATACACCTTTCTATCTGTTCGATCATACCAGATTTCAAACATATCCAGATCTTCTCTTTGCTGTGTCCCAACGAGAAGTATTTCTTTTGGAGACCATAGAATTCTATTAGGTTGAACCCTTGGATTATTTCCGCCTCCTCCATTAAGCTCAGAAGTTTTGTTAATAATCTCATCCCATTCTCTTACAGGCATAATAGGCACTCCATGAAATGCCATATTGTCTTTTGTATAAGATTTAGTCTGAATATTTTCAGGATTAATTCTTTCCATACCGTCGCAGCAATCTTTATCCTTTAATGAATTCAGATAAGAAGCAAACTTTCTCGCCATCTTTTCCGGCATTTTAATCACTTCATTTCCTGTAGCACTCCAGTCTTTTTCCAGTCGGACTTCTTCCATTTCAACTAGTGTATCATAGACTTCCTGTCCTGTCATTTGCTGCGCACTATAAGTCCCTGCTGTATTTTTAGCAATAGGAACAACTAACGATGTATTGGCTTCTGCCTGTATGAAGAAACCATTAAAACCATTAAAGTAATCAGAGGTAGAGGCCTTATCACCAAAATAAGCCACTCTCCACTTGGCACCATTAAGGTTATTTTTGACTTTATTCGTTAAAAATTGGATTAATGCTGTATTTAGATATTTTTTAGTAACTTCCGTAGTGGGATTAATCATCTTGTAATCGTTCCAAAAAATGAGGAAGTCATCATTGAAGCTTCTCAAGCAGATAGGAATTCTACATTCAATAAGTCCTAACTCCCATTTTTTTCCTGAGTAGTTAGTGTTCAAATTACATTCAGTAGTATCACAGGAATTAGCATCTACAAATGGAAAAGATTCATAATCTACTTCATCGGTAATAATAGGAACTACATTTCCATTTTTTACTCCTGTTACCACAGTATTTGCTTTGTTAAATTCAGTAGGTAAAAATGTTTTCTCAAAGAGAAGTTTACTAAAATCTGCTTCTGCTGAAAGTTTTTCAATCAAAGGCAGTAATGAGGTTACAAAATTGTCTGTTATAGCCATACTTTTTTATTTAATGTTTTGGAAAAGGTTTCTTACGGGAACATCACTGAAGTTCTGTCTGTGATTTCTTGGTTTCTCTGCTTCTTCGTTCTCATTCTCTTCATCAATTTCCCATGAATTGAACTTGGCAATGAGTGTATTTGCCGTTTCAATTTTTATGTTTTGACCCGTAATAGTTTCTTCTTGCTTTTTGTTTTCTGACTGTAGGCCGGAATTCTGTTTTTTAAGATCTTCGATTTGCTTTTTCAGATTTTCATTCTCGAGCTGTAAGTCAGATACAGATTCTTCTTTTGGGATAATTTCAGTGAGTTCTTCTCCTGTGAATTTGTAGGTCTCACCGCCTTGCAATATGTATTCTCCTTTATTACTTTCGCCAGCGGGTTTTCCATCGAAAGTTGCTTTATCACCAATTGAAGGCGCTTCATTTTCATCCAACTGATAAAAATCAAGCTCATTCATTTCTGCCGTGTAAACAATTTTATTGGTATTACCTTCACCAGAATAAATCCCGATCAGATTTTTAATTTCCTGAAAGAGACCTTTCTTATTTTTGCTTTTACTATTCATATTATTGTTAGTTATTTTTTTTCTTAATAAAGCTTTAGGACGCATAATTTCTTCTGTAGTCGTGGTAAATCTTAGTTCTTCAGCATCCTGAGGAGGTAGAAATGTCTCTCCATTCATAAGCTCCATTGCCTCCTGCTCTGTGAGATTAGTGTGCTGAGAATAATGTAAAGAGATACGCTTATTAGCCTCTTCGTTTAAAGCCAATCCTTTTTTGATCTGTTCATTATCACCCCCAAGTAATGATTGGGCTTTGTGAAAGAAAGGTTGTATATAGGGACTACCCACCCTTTCATCTCCTGCAAGAAATATCACAGTACCAATTGAGGCTACCTGACCATCAGCTCTAGTTGTAATTTTTACATTATTTTCTTTCGCATACCTCCTTAAGGAAGCATACATAGCAAAGCCTTCATCCACATCTCCACCCACGGTATGGAGTCTCACCAGGAGTTCTGAACCATCCGCATTTTTAAGTTGCTCTTCAACAATGCTTAAATTGGTGTAGCCTCTATTTTCAATTTGAGTTCCTTGAAAAGGGACAATTTCACCATATATTTTGATCTCATGCTTCATGAAAAAATTGAGTTTTCCTTATTACAAATTTTTGAAGAAAAAAATGTATTTTTGTCATGATAACTGATAGAAAAAACTAACTTTAATAAGCTTATAGAAAGGCAATTAAAATAGTTTTGGTCAAATTTTTGATATATTTTTATATGCTTACACCATTTATTTTATTTATAATCGGGCTGTATCTTATTGCGAAAGTTGTTTTTGGCAAGAAAAAAGAGGTTATATCAAATCCACCTGTTAATAAATATATTACCAGGCATGAAGAAAAGTTAAAGGATGATCAAGAGTATAAAGAATATATCGAATGGTGCAAAATAAAGGGTGAATTGGCTGCTGATAAAGAAGGATTTGATGAGTATCGTATGAAAGAATATCAATTGTATAAAAAGCTAATAAAACATGGTATCAGCGGACTATAAGTCTATATTAAAATAACTGAATAAAAGCATCTGAGGAGATATTAAGTTTTGAAAAATTAATTTGTTTATTATCAATTATTCTTTTTACTTTTAGCTAAAAGAATACCATGAAAAAAAATCACATTAGCTTTATTATTAAGCACTTATGGACTTCTATTTTCCCAATTTACTGTAACAGATTCATCTGATAATTGGAATTTAGTAGGAAAAACTCCTTGGGGTGGACTTGAATTATATACCAACAAAAATAAAGCTAGATTGAGTTATATTGATATTAATACAGTTATCGGTACGAATATATTTTCACCCACAACCATTTATACTTTTGAGTTTTCAATCGATAACGAAACAATAAACAAAATCTACAATATAATAGACGAGCATTTTAAAAATGAAAAAATAGAAACTTTAACTCTCACCTTTCCAGAAGGCAATATGTATCTATATTTTGACACCGCAATAGGAAAATATTTTTTAGCTTTCCAATTTGATAATCTATCCGGGATATTAGATAAAAACAGTGAAACAAAGAGAGAAACAGCAGCTTTTAAAATGAGGCAAATTAATAAGCTTTTTGGCAAAAATAATTAGAACTTAATTAGCTCATACCTACAAATAATTATTTTTTGTATTGGCTATAATACTCTTTTCACTGATTTTTCATGAATGCTTAATTTTCAAATTATTTGAAATAAATTATTGATTTACAAATACTTTATGCTAACAATTGTTTTTTAGCAGCAAATAATTCATTGTGAAAAATTTTTATTATATATTTAAATAAACTATTCACATTAAATATTAATAACCATGGAAACTCAAGATTATCAACTCACATCCGAAGATGTAAGAAAATTAGAAACATACATTGTTGAAGGCCAAAAAGCTCAACAGGAGCTCGATGAAATGAATAAACCGGATGCAGTACAGCCTAGAATTAGCCTTAGTGGTATTAAGCAAAGACTTGAAAAGGCTATCAAAATGGCTTATATTGCAAAAAGATTATACAATGATCCAGGTGTACAAACGGCTCTTAAAAAACCTTCTAAAAAAGAAAAATTAGATGCGCTTCTCTCTACCCAGGCAATTAAAGACATTCTTAAAAAGTATCAGATGACCCCTAAACAATGGGACGATTTTAAATGGAAATTAGAAGGAAAAATTGGGGATGCTATTGGAAAAGTGTTGGCAACTATAATTGAAGAATGGTAATCTTTAGATTACTCTATTAATAGTCCATAAATAAGAAATCCTACTTCATTGTAGGATTTTTATTTTCAATGATTAACTCTTGATTCATCAATGACAAAGCCCTCTTCACTGAAATAACAGAAATTTTACATTGATCCGCGACCACTTTTTCACGATCTGATTTCTTCCTGATCCAGGAATATTTTTGATACGTTTCATAAATAGATAAATAATCAATGGCGGTATTAATATTTTTGATACCCAGTACATCTAATTTGAAGAATATTTCCAAATTATCCGAAACCAAATCTCTAACACTATAACGAGTTTTTATTTCCAAAATTCACAAGGTTTTATTGATTGGCGTAATTTATAACTTAACACACAGCCCTCACAGTGGGCGCACATTCTTGCTGATAACTCAGGAACTTTTTCATCCTGAACCCTCAGCTCAACAATAGGATCCAGTAGATTAAAAGCACAGCCTTTGCAAGAATTCTCAAATCTCTTTTTAGCAAGATCACTTGACAATCCTAAATAGAAATTGGTCATTCCAACAATAATAGCTTTTAATGTTTTGATATATTCGGGATCATGAGTCTCCACTAATGCCTGCTTCAGTCTTTTTATTTTTTTATCTAAACTCATATTAAAAACTTGCACCTTGTTGTATTTTTCGTGAGTCTGCCATATCTGAAATTCCTGATTGACTTCCAGAATATATCGCTGATGTTATTTGAGATATAGCGTCTTGTTCTAAAGTAATATTGGGAGTATTTATTTTGAATAAATTTTGAACAGAAGCCAAATTGCTTCCTACTATCCCACCTGCAGCAAATTTTGCTCCGCCACCAGCCTGATTAATAGCTGACAGCTCATTTCTAAATAGCCTACTTGAAACTTTATTAATAATAACTTCACCCCCTTCTGCCTCAATCATTCCTTGTGGGGTCATAATAGGCACACCTCCACTACTATGGGATGCACCTTGAATAAGACCCCCGCTTGCAAATGTATCTTTGGTAGAAACAATTTTCTGAACATTTTTTAATCCCGTAATAACAGCAAATGCTGCTGCTGCACCCCCTAACGCAGGGCCCACAACCGGAATACCTGCCAATGCTGAATAGGCGGATTGAGCTGCTTTATAAGTATTAATGGTAGTTTCAGCAATTGCTGCTGCTTTTCCAACAGCTGTTTGATCCCCAAAGGCCTGTTTGGCAGCACCAAATACTGTGGCAAATCCATTTAACTTTGATTGAGTAATCGAATCATCAATCTGCTTTCTGCTCTGTGCATATTGCTGCTCAATAATACTGATTTGCCCCAATTGATTTTCAATTCTCAATTTTTCATTTTCATCATCAATAATTGCAATTTGATTTTCAAGCTCTTTTCTTTGTGCATTTATTTCAGTATTTATATCATAATCCTCCTGATCAAGTTCTCTTTTTAACTCATTCTCTTTTAAGAATTGATCCAGTTTTTGTTGGGTATCTTCATCAAGTTGAACTTGTTTTATTACATATTCTGATGCATGCCCGTCTTCTAAGTCAAGAATATTTTGTTGGAAATCAATGGCTCTTGCGAGCTTTCTTTGTTCTAAAACTTGCTCTTCGTAATTTTTATCGAGCTCTTTCTTTTTTTCGTTGGTTTGATGGGTAAGCTCAATATCTTTATTGGAATACTCTTTATGGATATTTTCAATCTCTATATTGAGGTTTCTGATTTCATTAAGATCATTCTGATTTAATTCCTTCTTTTTATTGAGCTCATCTATCTTCTGTTGAACAGCAAATATTTTTGCAACTTCTTCCTGATTATTTATCTGTTCCTGAAGTTTTCGAACAGTATCAAAATAGTTTTTCTGATCATCCAGCTTACTTTTAAGAAGGGTTTTATCATTCTTATATTTCTCGGCATTATTTAAAATATATTCTGCAAGTTCGGTTTTAGCCAGATCTGATTTTTGTTCTGCAGCTACCCTGGCTATTTCTAATTCCCTCTTAGCTTCTTCTTCAAGGGCTTTTTTAGCATCAACAGCAGATTTCTTAGCATCAGTAATTCTTTTATTCTCCCCTCTTTTTATATCAGCTTCTGCTTTCTTTCTTGCTTCTTCAGCTGCTTTTGCTTCGGCATCCCGATCTGCTTGAGTAGTAGATTGATTTTTATCATTGACAAAACTCAAGTCTTTAACTTTATTCGGCGGATCAATTTTTTGAGTCTTATTTAAAGCTACAATTCTCTCAGCTTCCTTCCTGGCATTGGCAAACTCTTTAGAAATATTGATGTTTTTTAATGTACTAAGACCTCCTTCAAAATCTAAACTCATAAAGGATTTTGCCGCTGAAACAAGCTGAGTGAAAATTGATTTTATACTTACAGCAAATGCTGTAAGACTAATTCTACTGGACTGAATCACGGCAGAGAACGTTTTAAATCCTAACGTAATTGCCTCTATTGAAAACTTTAGCAGATGTAAAGGATTTAATACCTTAAGAATAGACTTTATATAGGACTGTGTTTCATTGTTACTCAGTCCCAATGCTTCAAACAAATCATTAAATACATCCACAACCGCCTCGACAGCTTTCCATAGCTGATTAGCATACTGAGATAAAGCATCCCATATCTCTCCGAATAATTCAGAACTTCCAGTAAGCTGATCAATCCAGCCGATCACTTCGGTTACAATCCCTATGAATTTATAAAATACAGTTTCTGCTTTTATCAGGAACAAATTCATATTACTTATAAATTCCATGAGTGAATCAGATTTCAATGCATCATCTTTTGCTTTTGCCAGCTCATAATTCGCTTTGCTTAGATCAAGGGTCTTTTGCTGAACTTGGGTAAGAGGCTCCTGAAGATTATCAATTCCCTGATAAATATTTTCAAATAATACTCTTGCTCCTCCAATGTCTTCGCCTGCTCCTTTGAATACATCTGCGGTAAGAATTCCAAACTGCTGTACCGATAAACCCTGCTTTTTAGCTTCAGCAGACATCAAGATAAGGGCATCTTTAACCGTAATAACTCCGGAGTTGACATCATGAGATATTCTATCAGAAAAAGTCTTTCCAAAGGCATTTGAAATAGCATCGGACTGTGCTTTGGTAAACTCTTCAAGAGACAATCCCGCCTCTTTGATAGAATCTTCAAACTTATCACCAAATAATCCCTGCTGCTGCGCCTGAATCTGAAGACCTATGATTTCTTCTAAATCAAATCCATACTTGTCTAATAGGGGACCATATTCAGAAAGTCTGTCCAAAAAGTCACCATTGGCATTGGCTCCTCTGATATATCCTTGTTCAATCTTATCAAAAGCCTCTTCATACGTTACGCCCAATTGCTTGGCAAGGGTATTCGCTGTTTTTAGCACCTCTCCAAAATCATCACCAAATGTTTCACTGAGTGCCTGGGCTTTTACCCGAATATTGTCGGCAGCTTTTCCTAGAGTGCCCGTAAGATCCTGAGTTAATTTGATATTCTCTTTGATCGATTCATTATATTGGATCATATAACTAGCTCCCTGATAAATTCCGACTCCAATGGCTAGGATACCTACCAACACCCCTGTTAATGGATTGGAAATTAAAAAGCTAATAAGCATACGCGCATTATCATATATCCCTTTAAAACCATTCTTAACAGAATTAAAGCCTTCCTGAGTATTCCCACTTAGCATTTGAAGAGTTCCCTGAGAAATTTCAGCAAAAGCACTTGAAATAGCCTCTTTATAATTACCAACATTTCTTTGATTATCTCCTAAGGATGAATCAAGGTTCGCTAGTTGCTCGTTTAACATCTGCTCTTCTACTGTCACTTCTGCCAGCCGAGAAGCCAAATTCCTATATTCCTCAGTATTTTTTTTTCCTGATTGTTCAAGTTTAATCATTTCAGCACCTAAATTCTTAGCCTCTATTTTTAAGGCGCTTAATTCCCGATTAAGCTCTTTATAGGAACCCTCATTACCTTGAATTTCCGTTCTTCCGGCAGACATTAAATTATTGAGTTCGGTTTGTTCCTGCCTCATCTCTCGGAGTTGCTGCTGGGTGCGGGTCACTTCAACTGCATAATTAGCCTGAGTCCTTATTGCATCCTGCTGCTGATCAATGAAACCATCAATGAGCTGATTACTTTTCTCAATTTCTTCGTTGTATTTTTCCTGACTAATGTATCCGTTCTCCAATTGATTTGTGAGCCTCTGTTGCGCCCTCTGTTCGGATTCAATTCTTTTTTCATACTCCTTTATTGTATCTCCTGATTGCTTAATGACTTTATTGGCATCCCTTATAGCGCCGGAGAGTCTTTGCATTGCCAAATAATTAGCTGCAATTTGATCCGAGAGCTTGGTCGTGTCCCAAGTAAATGTCCCTAAGTCTATATTTTGGTTCATATAGTTTCTATTGTAAAATAAGCTTAACAGCCTCCTAAATCTTCAATGGTTCCATTGGTATTGATTGAGTTTTCACTCGCACACATCGTATACTCATGATAGCCAAACGGACCACTTACGGCCACATGCACTGCTACCCCATCACAGTTAATATAGTCGATGATTAGCTCATCTATTCCCTGATAATCCGCAGCCCAGACATGGTACCTTTTACAAACAATGATGAATTTTTCATATTGGAGTTTATTGGAGTAAATAATGTTTCCGGACTCTGCTATAACTTTCATTCTGATCCACTGAATACCATCAGATAAAGGAACATCATAAGGAGAAACACCTGTCAACAGACTAATCCAATTGATATTATCTCCAGATTTTTCCCACTCAAAAGTGACAAAAGGATCATTATTTTGTGAGTATGAAGAGGCTATTTTGACCTCAATCAAAGAAGCTGTTCCTGTTTTCGGAGTATTGGTCTCCTCTGCCCAAACAATATTCACGAAAGGCTGATTGGGGTCAGTAGGATCAACAATTTCCACATCATCATAGTATCTTTTAACTCTTATGAATTCTCCTTTAGAGCTCGTATTATCAAATTGAAGTTTGTTTAAAAGGTAGTACTGCTGTTCCTGCTGAAAGAAATAGAGCTTTCTTAAATCAAGGGTAAGATAATCGATAAAATTTAAATTCAGTTCAATATCATGTAATCTTGAATCATTAAGTATTTGTCCAAATACATTGTAATTTTTTTGCAATAAACTCATCCAGTCTAATCCTTGAAAATCAGCAAGGGGTAAAGAAGATAGCATTTGTTCTTGCTGTAAGACCTTGCTTCCTATGGTGGTATCAGCGGTAAAAATTCTTTCCCTTACAAAATGAAATCTTTTTTCAAGTCCTTTATATTCAATTTCTATCTGACCGTTTCTTTCCTTAACGTTTTTGTCATAAAGCTTAAAAACCCGCAAGGTTTCTGTAATCTCATCGTTAATTTTAAATTTCACAAAATCTCTATCCGGCGAATACGTTTTAGAGGTAAAGACTTCTTTTTTCTCTGTAAGGTTTTCATTGGCAATTTTTATGACTCCATCATTGTAGTTGCTTTCTTTATCATGATATTGATAAGAAAATATATTTTGTTGTCCATAACTTTCATACACATAACTTTCTGAGCTTCTTTCCCTATATTTTTCTGACCAATCCATAACTTCTGCATCGTTGATTCTTTCCCCTAAGGTTATGTATTCGATAGTATTAGAAAATTCATCAGGGAATATAGTGAGCCCAAATTGAATCAAAATCTCTTTTACAAAATCTTTGATGGAAAAGTCCTTTAATTCCTGAGAAAAGGATACATCTCCAGCATCAAAGAGTTCCCACTTAATAGTGTAGGCTGAATTCCATTGGATATGCCCATTGGGATTCGGATGCCAATTGAAAAAAGAAACTTTATCCCCGGCATTAAGAAGAACATTAATGCTAATGTCCTGAGTCTGGGATGTGAAATTCGTTATGATAAGTGTTGTATAACTTCTGGAATCATAATTAATATTCTCCTGATTGATGCAAAGCAAATACTTAATCATAAGTTCATTAGAATATTCAGTTCCAATTTCAACATGAAAAGTGAGCTTATAATTTCCATCTTCCGGAGCTATAAAATATTGGTTATTCGTATACCCTGACACCAACAGAGGAGCATATCGTAAGTTGGGATCATTCGTAGGGATATTGGTGTTTCCAATAAACTTGGATCCCGAATTTTCTGTAATGGGAATAAGCTCATCAATAGCGATATATTTAGGGTATGTCAGCCAGAGGTTAGTAAATGCTTCGGTTCCAAAAACACTCCCGGTGTAATCAAATCCAAAAGTATCCCGGATTTTATTCCATAAATATTCTACACTGACACTCGGAACGAGATGGTCTATATTAATGACGTTATCCCCATTCCCGTAATGAGTAAGACCATTGTAATCCGTAATCAGATACTTATAGTTCGTATTGGAAAAAGACTGAATAACCGTATCTAAATCTTTGATATGATCTATTTCGCTTAAATCAAGATCATTCCCTAATGTTTTGTTTTCAATGGCTTTGAAAAAATTGATAATTCCTGAGTATACGTATATTTTATAATCATCACTTGTTTCTGTAACATTCATCCAGCCTTTGACAATAAAATCAAATCCTTCAATCTTCATTTTGCAATCAGGTTTTTGGTATGGTGCTCGGGAGGTGTCTGAAGGAATTCCAAGTCCACCCAAGAGTTGAATATTATTGGGAGTTTTAGGAATCGAAAATGAATTGGTAAAAGATGCTTGCCTGTCCTTTACCTCTGCAATATCGTTGACCTGTAAACTATGCTTTATACTTGTATCAGTATACAAATCCAGTGGTTTACCATCAATCCAAATCTCCGTGATCATATCGTTCTATTAATATATTTTGAAAAGGAAAATTCGAGTTTGTTTTCATAGACCCGATCCCAATTGTTCTCGATGGAATCATTATTTTCAATGATCAATCTTACCCACGAGGAATCATTGTCGTCCCCAGTGGGATCATAGAGTAAAACTTCGGGGGAAGAAATTAAATCGGTAATGACCCTTTGGGCAGCAAAAGCTGTCTTTGTTTGAAATTCAATGGTTCTTTCCGTATTCACTTCGATATTTCTAAGGTTATGCTGCCTTAGCTTGTCCGTTATTTTGGATAAGGTTTTCCCCACTTTGGACTTATATTTTTCCTGAAACTTATCAAAGAGATAATATTGATAGCCCCCCAAAGAATTTAGGAACTTTATGATTTTATAATCACAACCTACAGGTTTATTTAATACTACTTTATCGGTAGGAATAAAATCCACAATGGCATTCCCCTGAATTCTTTTAGCATAACCGGGGAGGGCTACAGTTCTCCATTCCAGCCATTTCCCTACAATAAGCTCCGTAGATGCTGTTAAAAACCACTCGTCTTTTCCATTTTTATTTCGACCTCCCAGTACAAAGTATTTCGTTAAGGAAATGGTTTCAGCAGGAATTTCTATATCTTCAAATTTCACGGTAAAATCAAACCGAAAAGATTGCAGAGAATTGATGTTGATGTGATCAGGAAATGGAAATAAAGCCCGTACGGGAATACAGATATTACATCTGAACTCATTATCTGGAGAAGGAGACATTCTTAATATCGGTAAGGCAACTCCTGTTGTGATATTATTTACATTGAGTTCCAATATATTTGGAATATCGGTAAAACCATTTATGCTAATCCAAATATTATTCTGTGATAAGTAGTAGTTATTTTCTAAACCTGTAATGATCATACTATCTTCACTTTTCCTTTTGCCGTTTTGTATTCAATCTCAGTCTTTTCCATTTGTCCTTTTCCATCAATAAGGCCAATTCTAATAATTTCACTTTCAGTACCCATGCGGATATTAGCCCGTGGTACATATTCTACTTTTATATCGATAATCATAATAATACTTCTTGCGTATTTCTAATTAAATTTTCGGCAATTCTAAGTTTGATAATGCCAGATAATTCATCCTGAATGTATTGTACTGTTCTGGGTTCACTTAAGATTTCAATTAAATCAGTCCCCCCTTTTTGATACCAGGAGGTTCCTTCTTTCTCAATTTTTTTGGCAACAGCCCAGGCCCTATTTTTTGCCTCCTCTCCACTAAGACCAAACTTTGCCTGCACCCATTTTTCAAGCGCTTCAATAGGAGGCATCTTGCCTTGTTTTCTACCTTTTGCCAATTGCTCTGAATATGATCTTCCTCTTATAGTTCCTGAGTTTTCCCCTAATTCTTTTTCTAGGGTATCGAGCCATTCCCCTGTGGCATCCATACCGAGTTCCCGAAAACGAGGAATCAGAAAAATACTAATGACCTGATCCAAAACACGCTCTATTTCTTCGTGGGTTAAATACATATTCTTTTGTTTTTATCTCCAAATCAACCAACCAATTAATATTCCTATACTGATAAAGGGGGTAGCTAAAGCCAGCACAATAAAAGAAGCGAGAATCCCGGAAATAATTTTCACTTGTAAGGACTGCTTTTTATTTCTAGGGGCTGCGCTTTGAGAAGTCTCTGTTTTTGTCATATTTTTATATTATAAATTGTCTGAATAAACCTAAAATTCTCCATCCTGTATAATTGTGATCTTCTTTGAATTGAACGGTTTTCATCTTCCATCTTAGAATATCAAAAGAATAGCCCATTTCGCACAGATCAAATTCATTTCCACAGCCTATACAATTTTGAATAGGTGCGAGTATGGTTTCCCATAGACTTTCATTAATGGGATGTCCGGGTATTTCATTATACACATTTAGGCCTATATCTGAAGGTTTAACCACGTACAACGTGAAGCTATGATCACAATACTTTCTATGGGAAAGGCCTGTTTTTTCATTCATCCTATATCCTGTATCGGTTTCATAGTCCGTAATGAATAATTGTAAACAACACTCATCTTCTTCTCTTAGTTGTGCCCTGCTTAATCCACTTTCTGAAAGTGGAGCTTTAAAAGCCCAGCAAAAGCCGCATTTACTTTCATCATTATATCTTTCGACTACTTGTTTAAAGAAGCTCACTATATTCATTTCTTCCTGGTTTTTTCTTCAATTATTTTTTGATACTTTTTATTTATTTCTCTTATTATCTTGTCCAGTTTTAGCTTTTGGTATACTTTGAAATAGGGTAATGCTTCTATTCTATCATATTCTAGTATCTTTCCGTTAGCCAGATTGTCAATTACACTCATTTCACCAAATTCGTTCAGCCTTGATATTCCGGCAGCTAACATTTCAGGGTCCGGATCAGAATGAAGATGCCTTGATTCAATCCTCTTAATAAATTCATATTGACTCAATATCCAAATTAAGAATCCAAACACTTCATTCCCTGAGGAATTTCCTAACTCAAACTTTTCATATTGACATTCCATAATAAGATTAATAGCTTCAACTACTTTATCATCTTTTAAAAGTGCCGGAACATCTTTTTTTACCATTCCATAGGGAAGTTCAATGAACGCTTTACTTTTAAATCCTCCAATGTTAGCTGATGCTTTACCATATTTTAATAGCAATTGAAATTGATGCTGAGTTAAATTGTTAAATCCATATTTTACTTGATCATTACTATTAGCATCACCTTGGTGAGGTGTTGCAAGAATCTTTTCCTTTCTCTTAAAAAAATTCATTAGCATCATCACTATTAATACACTGAATAACTTTTTCTCGGTTTCTCATGGATTGAATATCTCAAAGGATCAATACAATGATTATTCTTATCTACAGGTGAGTCAGTGGGCTTTCCATACTGATCTAGGGTATAACAGTAATGCTGATATTCATACCAAAAGTTGTCAGATGTTGAAGTGATATAAGTAGTGTATTCTTTGATCTTCTTAATACCATTTAGAATACTGTCCTTCCCTTTATAAGCGGACTGAACGTTGTATCCGTAATTCTTTCGTAAATCCTCAATATCTTTTGGGTTAGCAGAATCAGCAATGATTAAAGTCCGCTTTGATATTCCAAGGGATACCAACCGCTCTACTAAATCCTTATTAGTAAGCCCTACTTCATAGAGGTATTCATGAGCAAACAATTCTGATTTATAAAGCTTCCTTCCTACTAGCGCAATCGGATCATTAAATCCGAAGTCAAGACCCAATATTTCTAAATACGGTAAATTCACATAATCTTGCTGGGGTATTCTTTGCCAATTTCCGAACACCCGGCCTTTAACTCCCTCCGAAATTAATCCTGCAATAGTGGTGTAATAACGATGAGCATTATTTTCTTTGTAATTCTCATACAGGTTTATTGTGGATTGGGTGATATTAGCAAGGTTATCATAATAGGTAGAAAATATGGATAGTACTTCTGGACTATTTTTGGGTACTGCTTGGTAATACCCTTCAACATCACTATCTACTAAGTCAAACCAGCGTCTCAAAATCCAATGATCCTTGGGTGGAGGGTTGAAAAGTAGAATAATTTTAATATCTCCTTTTATGGTTCTTAATGATTCATCCAATTGGTTAAAATCCTCCTCCGAAATTTCATCCGCTTCTTCAATAATGATATGGGTGGCACCCGCAAGTGATTTTAATTTGGCTCTTTGCTTTGAGGATGCTTTCTTAAATCCCTTAGCATGAATGTAATTTCCATTATAGGGATGTTTTATAGCCATTTCATGTTCATTGATTCGATAAAAGTTCTCAGGAATTCCAGCTTCTTCAATTCGATCTTTCATGTCTTGAAAAAGTGAATCCCGAACATCCCCTAAAATTTCACGCATTAAATACCCTCTAAAATAAGGGAGATTATTAAGCCAAAATAAAAACAATGCTGTTGCAGTATAAGAACCACCACGTCCACGTCCTCCCCATAAAGGAATATATCTCGCATGGGTTTCAAATACAGGTTTATATAAATGAGAAAATGGATGACTTATCAGCATTTCAAAAGGATTAGGGTTGTTTTGGGATGATACCTGGGTTTTGTGAATAGTCCTCAAATATGACTTTAGTCGTGGATTCAGTGACTATTGGAGCTTCTTTATTTCCTTCATGTTGCTTCTTTTCAGCTATTCCTTGAATTCTGGCTGTTAGATTGGCATTAAAAACTCCTACTAAAGCCCCCTCAATTTGTTGATTCTCTATTTTTTCCCTCGCCCACATTGTAACATCAAAAAACTCCGTTCTTTCTTCATAATCTTTCCAACATGCTTTTGATATTCCTAAATGATGACATAATGCCACCAGAGTATAAGGTCGTTGTGTAGGTATATGTAAAGGAGCCCCGGCATGATCGCCACTTCTAATAACATCATTTTTTATCCAGGGGGTTTGATCTGCCCATTCAAAATATCTTTTACAAAGTATTTCAAGCTCTTTTGGTCTCTTGAACTTTAATGGGCGACCGCCTTCATTACCAACGGAGAGCTTGTTACCTTTAGTAAATTTCCCATCTGGTGTTCTTCCATTATTCTTGTCTTGCTTCCCCATACAGAATTACATTTTTTGAACGAAAGTTGGTATTGGATAAATTGTTCATTTCTATTAGTTAAAATTCCACCCTCTCGTAAGTGGACACGCCCTTGTGAGATTTAAAAAGGATGAAAAACAATAAGGTGAAAAGACCTCTTTGCCAATCTCACTGTGTCTAACCCAAGCCTGAGGGATAGGCTACCAGGGTATCTGCTCTTTACACCCTTACTTCTTAATTCGGTTATTGTGGTAAATTCCTCATTCTATTTATTTCCAACTCACTCACAAGACCTTACTTTTATATCGTTCAATAATCTCTATCAATGAAAATCGATCCCAGCGGAAATGAGTATGTCTAGACATAGCAATTTTTTCATCTAATTTTCTTAGACGATTGAGTCCTATTTTTTGTTCTAGTCCTTTCCTATAATAAGTAAGGTTTCCGTGAAGATGAAGATTGCAACGTATACACTGCTCCCAGGTATTATCTTCATCGAATCTTGTTACAGCATGAGCTCCTGCCGAATAAAAATGTCCGGCATTGAGCTGAGATATAGATTGGGTTCTTCCACAACTTATACAAGTAAAATACCCGCCCGAAGTTCCTCTTTGCCGGATGAAATTGTTAAAATATTTTGTTGCAAGCTTTATGAGC
This sequence comes from Chryseobacterium potabilaquae, assembly GCF_902728265.1. Classification (GTDB taxonomy): domain Bacteria; phylum Bacteroidota; class Bacteroidia; order Flavobacteriales; family Weeksellaceae; genus Chryseobacterium; species Chryseobacterium potabilaquae. The sequence goes on along the minus strand of NZ_CACVBR010000011.1, from coordinate 12,281 downwards.
TGCGAAATCGATTTATTATGATAATGTCTGATTATAGATGCTTCCAAGAATTATATTCACTTGAAGGAAACATTGTGCAATTTGGAATGCACTCCATGAAGAATTTGATACACTATGGTAGTACCATCACCTTGAAATCGTGTTGAACTTTGGCAGAAACCCACCATGAATTACCATACAAAAATGCAAATTTTTTTTCAATATAACAAATTAATTTTCAACTATCAACAAACAAAAACCCAGAGAAAACCATTGGATCTTTCTGGGTTAATTTTGGATTAATGTTTAGCTTTCTTTTATTGGTAATAAATAATACAAAATGGTTGGTTTCTTTTTAATTTTCCACCAATAGAGAGCCATGCTTCATAAATTCGCTTTATTTATTTTTCGTTGTTCCCTTGCTTCCTTCGCCTTTTCCCATTCTTTAGAATATCCTTTAGGAAGCATTACCACTTTTTTATTTTGCAGTTTTACTTTTTCCAAAACAGCTTTTGATCTTTCTTTTTCATCCATTGAAAATTTTATGGCAGGTATTGTTTTTAATTGGGCTAGTGTTGGCTTTACATTTTTTTTCATATTGTGTTTTTACTGTTTCTAGTTCCTGTTTCGGCCTTTGAGCTTCAACAAATTCTCTTACGTGTTCTATCATTATTCTTTCAATATTTCATTATATTTTTTGTTTAAAGAATAGGATTATATTATTATCAACGTTTTAATATGATTAATATTTTCTTACTCATCCAAATTCAATTACACCATTCTTTTCTTTTAATTTTTTATTAAGCACAGTAAGCTCAAATAGCTTTTCGTCTTTAGTTTCCAGATCTTCAAAAATAACTTTTTCGGTTGTTTCAATATCTTTTATTCTTTTCTTTTGGATACCTTTATATGCATACTTTTTAGTGTTAATAATGACCTCTTGGCCTATTTTTAATTCTAATATTTTAATTTTGATTTTTTTAATAATCTGTTTTCTAAACCAGTTGTAAGTTAGGTCGTTTTTTAATTGAATCATAGCTATTGTTTGTAACTTTTCAAAAGCAAATTTCACCGCAACTGGAAGTTCGTCCAGCTGGTGGGTAAAATAATGGGATAAATGAGAAATTTCAAAAACGTTAAAATAGGCTGATTTTTGTTTTATTTTTTCCTTTTCAAGCATACTCTTCATTTTATTATAAATCGCGATTTTTACAGCCTCTTTGTTTGCTAAGAAGGATTTCAAGCCCCCTCTTTTAATCACTTCATTGAAATAAAGAAAAGAATGTTCGCAGGGTTGATTTTCTTCAAGGGCTCTCAAGAAGGTTTCTTTGTTTCTTTTTCTAACCTCTTTTATTTCTTCTGCTGAAATTTCTTTTGGGGGATACACTAGAGCCTTTAATTTTTCAACACCATTGGTATGTTGCTTATTTTCCCTTCGATAATCCATGTAAGCATTTAAAACTTCACCCGCCTGAATGATGGAAAGATTGGGGTAAATCTGAATAATTTCGCCCTTAACATCGCAAAGCTGTTTTCTTACCCCCATTCTGTAAGCCTCCAGGACTTCTTCACCCGTAAGCGAATATTGACGGATAAAAGAACCAAACTCTGCCATTGCTATTTCTTGAGGGCTTAGTTCGTCAGCTTCGGATTCTTTTGGCCTGAAGTCAAATTTTATCTGAAGCATAGAGATTAATCTTTTGGTCACTTTTTCTCTTTCAACAGCCCCAAGTGCTTTATCATTGAGTTTGGGATAAAGAATATCTCTTTTAACGATGTCAGGTAAATTCTGTATAACGTGCACCGGAAATAATTTCTGATGTCCCAGAAACTTTACTGGTATCATTTCGGAGGCGTCTAATGTTGTGGTCTGTATTGTGATCATTGGGTTGTTCATTTTCTCTGAGTTTAAAAAGTCCTTCCCAATTTTGGGAAGTGGTTTGATCTAAAACTTTTCTGCCTAAGGCAGGATCATCGTTGGATAGCTCTAAAAATCGGTTCAATGCATTTTGCTCCCATTTTATCCCCGCATAAGGCTTTTTCTTTTTGGCCTTTCGATATTCTTTCCATTCATCCCATAGTTCTTCAAAGTCTTCAGGTATGATCAGTACCATTTCTTTTTTTGGTTTTGGGGTTTCTTCTTGATTCTGTTCTTCAGTTTTCTTTTCCCCCATACCCCCTTTTTTTTCTTTTTCTATTTCTTCTTCTATTTCTATTTCATCTTCATCTTCATATATAGAAGAGCTTTTTTGGGCTTTTATCTGGGTTTCTGTTTGGGTTTTAGTTGGTTTTTTATCTCCTTCTAAATCAGCAATATTATCTACATTTTCAAGCGGTATATTTTTTCTTGGACGCCCCCCTTTTTTACCATTTTCAACCTGTTTTTTATGAAAATTTGTATGCTTTTCACGTTCATTTTCCAGTCTTTTGTTATAAATAAACCCTCCTTCATCTATAAATTTCTCTTTTAATTCTTCAGAAAACGTATCCCATTCAAAACCCACTAAAAACCCAAGTCTCTTTTTGGGTATTTTACCGTCAGTCCATTGTTTGGTTAATATTCTGATGTAAATACCTACTTCTTCATTAGTCAAAAAAATACATCCTGTCAAAAAATCCTGAGCGTATAATTGAAATGCCGGTGCTGTCATCTTATTTTTTGAATATTTTCAAGTATCAGGTTATTAAAAGTATTTTTATCGTGTTCAGATATTTCATTTCGATATTCAATCTGTACAAAATCCCCCGTATCAAGGTCTATAATCTTGTGAAAATTATTAGGTCTGGTTTGTATGCAAAATTGATTGTCTGTATCTTCTTCAATAATCAAATTCACCCTAATAATCTTTCCTTCAATCTTTTGTTTTTTTAGTATTCGTCCGAAAATTTTAGGCATTTTTAATCTGTTTAAGCGGCTTGTTGGATGGTATTTAAAATTTTTCCCAGAGATTTTAATTGACGTTTAATCTTTTTAATTTTCTTATCAATACTCTCTCTTGTATAATTACTTATGTTGAGATGATAATCCATTTCAAGGCTGCTTTTTTCATCTCGCAGACTCACAAAAGCAGCATTAATTAAATCAATTCTTTCCTCCATACTCTCTACAATTCGGTAGGTAGTATTACCTCTTTTCGAATAGTGGTTTTCTCTACTTCCGGATTCTTTAATGAAAAATAAATTTTTTAATTCTGAAACTCTACTTGTAATTTGATTAGGGCGTAAAAATGTCAGCTTTTCAATATCCTTAGAAGTAACATTGGGATATAGTTCAATGACATTAAAAATATATTGCCTTTTTTCAGCCAACTCACTGATTATAGCCAGATAGGCTGCGTTTCTGTTAATTATCGATTCCATTTTGATTATAGTTTTAGGTGATTATATTCTGTGAAAAGACTCAAGAATATGAGAAAAATGCACAATGAGGTAAACATAATCGTCCGGATTAATCGTTAAATCCAATCCTCCATTGACTATTACTAACCAGTCTAAAATAGCGGAACAATTGTCCGCTATAAAAATCATGTCCCTTCCTGTCAGAACTACGTCTTCTCTAATCCAATCGTTTAAATCATCTCCATCGTTTAAGTATTGTGCTTTAATTTTTTTATTAAATAAAATCATAATTTAAATATGAGTGGGGAGTAATACTTTATTATTCCATAAGGGCAACTGCATTTGGATCAATCCAAAATTGCCTTCTTCGGCAAAGGATTCATAGCCTGCGTAATGTTTCTTTTTCTGACATTCTTTTGCAATTTGAAAACCCGTTCGAAATTTATATTTCCCCATTTCAATATCTTCACCAGACCATACAAAAACAGCTATTCCATAAGGTTCAACGGTCTGAAGCATAATCATAATAGTGGTATTAAAATCTCGGCCTGTAACTTTGGAAACAATTTCCTGATACATCCCTTCTGATAAATCATAATCAAGCTTTGCCGCATTGTAATAAAAAGCCCTTAAATCCTCACAAGCAGTTGATTTTATGGAAATAATAGCATTAACACCTATATTTTCTTCAAATTGTATCGCATCAGGTCTTACTTTCAATTCTACTCCGTCTTGTTCTGTATAAAATGAAATTTCACGCTTTGAATGTTTTAAAATTTCTTTCAGAATTCCACCTCCATAACGATCATATTGTTTTTTGAGAATTTGAATTTTTAAGAAGTGCTCTTCACTCACCGGGGCCTTTCCGGATAAACTAACTAAGCTTCTATAATAGGCTTTTAATCCATCTTGTTTTTCAAGGTTCAATCCTAAACCGTTCACATGATTCTTGGCTTCTTCAAATGTTTGAAAAACGGGTATTTGTTCACCTTGTGAATTGATTCCAAAACCTTGCTCTTCAATAGTCGCTTTCCAAAACTTAATAAGTGTTTCCACCCCTTCCCTTGAGGCCAGGGATGATTTAGGCTCTACTATCACTCTTGAAAATTTTGTGGGTTCAAGGATACATTCATGAAGAAAGGTTCCCAATTCTAAATTATCTTTCTTTTCTTGTAATTTTTCAAGTTCTGCTTTATCATCATCTAAAGAGAAACCCAAATGTAACGGGGAAATCAAAGCCTTTTTAAAATGCGAACTTTGTAAAGCATCTTTTGCTAGGTATTTTTCCATAGAATCCTGAACAGCTATTCCATTAACATTCAAATCTTCGGTATAAATGTGAATATTTTTGGTATTTTTGCTCAATAAGAAATCTGATATTTTTTCGGCAGTTGGATACTCATTTAACGGACGAGTGTAATCAATTGTATCAAAATCTTTTTCTGAAACTTCTGCCTGATGCAAGTCAGGCAGGGAGTTTTTTAAATTTTCAATATTCATACTTAAATGATTATCGATCTAACTGACCATCTGTCAGATGAATAAGAATTACTTTTATTTTTCTTTTTACCAACAAAAGACACTTTTACCGGAGTTTGCCCCATAACAACCTCACCTCCATCTAACGCACTTTCAATAGCTGCAACCAATCTCTTGGATCCGTTCCTGATAGTTTCAAAGCTTTTGTCTTGTCTTTGTGAAATCATAACAATACAAGGAAGCATAATAGTTTCTCCTTCTTCTGTCAAGCAAGGCTCATCTCTTAAATCAATGATTACTCCTACTTTATATTCTCCTTCTTTTTCAGGAGTCCAGTATTCCGAAGTTAATTCACGTGGACTTTCAGCCGCTTCATGTAAATTCGGCATTTCATTTAGGTTTGCTAAAACCAAATCTTTTTTTTGATTTTCCATTTTTGTAAATATTTAAAGATTAATTATTTTAATGCATTTATCCATTGGGAATTTCACGATGAAACAATCATTTTTTTAAGTTGTAGAAGTTTGAATTTTAACTCAATACATTGCTCTTCTTTTTGTTTTCTTTCTTCATGGTTTTTTCTAAGACGCTTTTCTTTTTCTCTTTCATATTCTTCTTTTTCTTCATCATTATTACAAGGAGAGTTTAAAACAATCTCACAAAATATTTTCATCCCAAAATCGGCAGTAGGATGATCATCAATAATTTGATTCAATAATTCAAAATCTCCTCCCGTAAATAATTTTTTTAAGTCTGTCATTTTATAAATTTTAAATGGTTGTTCATTATAATTCTTTTTTCGATCGTTGTTGAGTTAAGATCTGAAATCTCAAAGCTTCATTTTCTGATTTAAAAACATTTTCTGATTTATCATAAATGATTAAAATATTGGCATAGAATCTTGATTTAACTATTATTGAGGTTTCGTTTTCAAATTCAATTTCTCTTATTAGCAAATCGTTCTCTCTTGTGATAATGTATAACTTTGATGATTTCATATTTAATTTTATCTGGATTTTATTACAAATACCCTCATAACTTTCCATTTTTAATAAGGATATTAATATGTTCTGAGCAAAACTTCCGAATTTTACGTTTAGGTTGTTTTTTATCATTCACTTGCCCAAGTGTTCGGTTACACAATTCTATTTTTATATTCTCCGGAAGTTTATTCAGATAATCAGTTGCAATTTTGTAGTCAATTTCTGAGCTCATACACAATCAAGTATTTCAGTTAAACCATTTTTACATTCTATGGCATGATGAATATTATTTTCCGCATTTTTTATAGCTAACCTCATTAATTCAATAAGAGCATTTTCATTAGCTTTATTAGAAACATTGATTTCACCAAGTCTTAATCTTCTTAATGTGTGAAATCCAATTTTTGATTTTTCGCAAGCCTTGGCAACGTCTATTTCTGTTGTGTAATCTTTAAAATAATTTGTAAGTTGTTCACTTATACATGTATTATAATTAAATGTCATGATTATTTATTTTTTAGTCTAAACTATATTTTCCATTTCCAGTTATCATTTCCCAAGTAATTTCAACTTTCTGAGTCTCTTGATACATTTTAGCATCACTCTCATATCTTGATTGAATTTCAAGAAGAAGATCTAAAGCTCTATTCCCCTTTTTCCACACATTTATGGGAACTTCACTAAACTTTTTACCTAAAATTGGTTGATAAACACTTTTCAAAAAATTCTCCCTATTGATTACTGATAGTCTTGTCAATGTTTTCATATGTTTTGTAATTCCAATTTTTAAGTATATTTGTCCTGTTGTTTTGTTGAAACAAATATAATACACAATGTGTATATTTTCAAAATAAAAACACACCCAAATGTGTGTTAAAATTTTGTTAAATTTTATAAACAACTAAGTATGAATAAATTAGACATTAAAAACTTTAGGACGAGATATAACTTGTCACAAGAAGATTTAGCACAAATAACAGGATCTTCTGTAAGAACAGTAAAAAGTTGGGAGTATGGAGAAAGAAATATATCTAAAGTTGCTCAAAAAATCATAGAAAATTATACACAAAATGTAGAAAACATACCACTCAACCCAACCAAAGAAGCTGTTCTAAAGAAATTAAAAGAGGTTAAAAAAAATAATGGACATAAAGAAAAAGATCGAATTTTAGATGCATCAGGACTTGTTCGTCAAAGGGTAATAACAATACCTATTCCTGGATTTGCGGGATTGCAACAACATTTTTTTTCAGAAGATTATATAGAACAAAATTTCATGGAAGAAGAAGTATTGGTAAGGGTTGAAGAAAAAATTACTGATCCTTATTACAGAATTCAAGTTAAAGAAAATAATTACAGTATGTCTCCAACACTATTGCCTCTTGAATGGGTGTGGTGTGAGCCTATTTCAGAAATATTTTGGAATGATCCAAAAACTTTTAAAAAACAAAAAATTTATTGCTTATGGCATCCTACAAAAGGAATATTATATAAAAGAATATCAAAATATAAACAGGGAATCATAACACTTTCATCTGACAATGAAAACAAAGATGATTATCCAGATCAAGATTTCTTTATTGGTGAGTTTAAAAGAATTTTTCTTATCCGAAAAAAAGAAGTGGAACTTTAATTAAAAAATATAATATGAAAAAAGTAATTTTATTCTTTGGACTTTTTATGGTTTCATTATATTTTTCACAAACCAACTTATTAGGTTATGATATTAAATATTTTGTTGGCGACGATTTAGAATTATTAAAAGGAAAATATCTTATTGCATTACCCAAGAATGAAGATTTTCAAAAATTTGGTTTTGATTATTTATATACATCAGAAGAAATGAATCACTCGGATACATATAAAAGAAAGAAGGGACACTCTGGATCAAATTACATTGATGTTGTGGATAAAAAATTTTTGCTCACAGATTATAAAAAAATTGATAAAATATTAGGGGATTATATATTACTTTTAAAAGATGAAGAAGGCAATTCAGTATATTTCTTATATGACTCCAAAACACCAAGTAGGTTTCCATTCAAAACATCTGAACCGTTAATTTTCCCTGAAGAGCATTATTGTTCTAAAATTGATATTAAGAAAGATAAATTCACAAATAAAATAACAAAATACTCCCCATTATTAGAACCTATTTCATTTGTAAAAAACAATGGTTATTTTATCTCATTGAAAACTTATGGATCAACACCAGTTGTAGATGGAACGGGGGTAATAATTTTATTATCAAATGGTCAAAAAATAAAAAAAACTACTAAAATTGATATAGATATTAGCTCAGGAAAATATAAATACAGTGCTTTTATCCCCCTAACAACCGCTGATATAAACTTATTAACAAAAAACATAATAGATGATTTTAAATTGTACATATTTGAAAATGTACAAAAATTAAATGGCGAAGCATATAAAGAATATTTAAAATGTATTATCAAACCTTCGTTGTAGTATAATCACTAATTAAAAAGAAAAAACGAGCCTTTATTAGGCTTTTAAAAATAATTATCTAACCAGAACATTTGAGTAAAGAAGAGTAAAAAAAGAGTAAATAATGATTACTTTTTGCCTATTTCGAAAAACATAAACAACTATTAATCAGAAACAAACGAAATTAGGTTCGAATCCCTTCCTCTCTGCAAACAAACTTGTAAACTAACAACTTACAATACTTAGGGACTAAATCAGGGACTTTCTAAAGTTTCTGATTTTTATTTAGAGCCTGTTTAAATTTTATTCAATAATAAGGATCAGGCGCAAAGTTTGGTGGCTAGGCAAAAAGTTTGGATAATCTGAATAAAAAAAAGATTCTGTCTTTTACTCCTCTGAGTTGTAATCTAAAGTTTTTGATTTTCGCATTAAAAGACTCTGCTGAAGTATTGGGTACTTCTATTATCAAAATAGTTTAAGATATCCCTATAATGATTCATTACTGTTTTAGTTAGTGTGTTGAAGGATTTAAAACCCATCTCTTCCACCTCTTTGAACCAGTGGGCTAGTTTAGTCATAGCCACAGATTTTGTAATATCTAAGGATTTGAGAACTAAGCAAAAAATACAGCAAAGATAACAGTATTAAAAATTTTCCCAACTTTTGCGCCTGAGCCATTTTTTATAATACTTCTTGCATACCTTATTTTAAAAAAGGTAAATATAAAGTTTTACCATAAAAATATAAACCTTCTACTATAGCAAGCAGTTTCGCGAGATAAATAAGTTATACATAATTAACTTATTCAACACATATATATTTCCTATAAAAATTTATAACACGTCGAATTTTGACGTTTTTAATAGTTAGTTTTGGTATATAAAAATTACAGTAAGATATGGGAATATCTATTTTATTTTCAATGTTTTTATGTAATATTGCAGCCGTTTATTAATTCACTAAATAATGATTTGTTAAAATGAATAGCTGTACTCATCTACATTTATACTAAAAAATAATTAATGAAGAACAATTGTATTTGTATGTTACTTTTATTAGTAACAAATATCTTTTTTCTAAATTCTTGCAGGAGTAATGATCTTCTTACCGAGAATGAAACACATATTACGAACAGTCCTTTTCAGCTTTCCTCAAAAACGATACGGCTGGATCAAAGCCGGCATAAAGCATCCCTTAATTTAGAGTTAGAAAAAATTAAAAACACGCCCAATAAACTCGGTAAAACAACAAGTGAGGATGTTTATATTGACACTGATAACATAACTTATATAGAGAATGGGCTCAACTATCATACCTACACATTTAATCTTATACGGAGTAACTCATCAGACGATTCTCCATTAGAAAATCTTGTACTAACACCACTCCCTGATGGAACTTATAAAGAACTACTTGTTTCTTACAATCTCACCAAGCAAGAAAAACTAACATTACAAGCAAAGGGGTATGTGAACATAAAAGATAAGGTTACTATAACGGAGCTTTCAAAAGAAATCTTTACTCCGATTTCAAAAGGAGCAGGTATGACAACGTGTGGATTTGTAGAAACATATACCATTAGAGGTTGTAGTGATGTTCACAATGGGGTTTCGACCCACAATGAAAATAACACCTCTGAATGGGAAAATTGTAAGGCAGATAGAAAACCAGGAGTGCATATGACTATGACATACCGATGTGATTTTATCAGTGATACTAATAATCCTAGTACAGGAGGCGGAGATGGGAGTAGTTCAGGTACCGAAGGAGGGACTTACGTTCCCGGTGGGGGTTCCTCAATCCCTTGCAATGGAAATGGAATTGCTACAGGACCTTTTGATCCTACAGAAGATGTAGGAGATGGAAACTGCACAGGAATTCCAACGACTCCAACCGTAACGTTAAGTACATTTTTTTTATATGTAAAAAGCCTTCCTTCGGATTTAAAGGATATGATTAATGATCCTTCAAATTCAGATTTTTATGAGGAATTAAAAAATTACTATGATGCTAATAGCAGTGAAGATTCAAGAAAATTTATCACTACCGTTTTAAAGTCGAACCTTCCTAATACCATAACAGCTGCCCAGTTTAGGAAATGGTTTTTAGAAGGATATAGTCAAACATTTCAAAAGAGTATTTCTTTGCTATCTAGCGATAAGATTCAAGAATATATAGTAATCAATAAAGAAATTGAGGCCTCTCCGTATGAAGAGGAGTTTATAAAGGAATCGAATGAAGCGTTTGTGGCTTTTGTTTCTTATGCAGATATTGAGACGATGACGGCTGTACAGATTAAATCAGTTCTTAATCAATGTTGTCATTCAATTATTTTTGTTCCTCAGGCTTTTATTGATGAGAAAACAAAATTAGTTATCGCTAATTATCAATTGAATAGGAAGTTTTACCCCGAATGGAGTAAAGGGAAATGTCTCTGGGAAGCTTCTCGAGAAACATTACAATTACTACTGGATTTAGGTGGTTTAGTTCCCTTGATAGGAGAAGTGTGTGACTTAACAAATGCAGCGATATATTATTCTATTGGAGATAACTTAAATGGAACTTTAAGTCTTGCAAGTAGTGTTCCTGTTGTAGGTTGGATATCTGCAAGTACTAAAATGGGGGTTAAGGTTTTGAATAAAGCAGCATCAGATATTACCTCTAGGCAAGTTTTAAAATGGATTGTTGGAAACGATGGTTTAATTAAATTTGGATACTCAAATCAATTAAGGAAAGTTTTAAAGTTAAAGGATGTTACACAACAAGCACATCATATTATACCGTGGGCCTCTAAAATACAAACACATCCTGTAGTACAGAAAGCCGCAAAGTCTAAGAATGCTTTTCATCTAAATGAAGCATTAAATGGGATTCCTGTTGCTTCATGGAGAAATAAGTATAATCATTTTGATTATAATGATCTTATTTTTACAAAATTAGAAGAATTACCACCAAATTTAACAGAAGAACAAGCTTATAAAGAATTAATGGCTATATTAAAAAAAGCTAAACAAGCTATTATTAGTAATCCTAACACTCATTTAAATGATTTAATATTTTAACTATGAATTATTACAAAATAAATTTTACATCAAATATAAAAGTTAGAGGAAATGGAGATTACATCAAAGAATATAAACTTAAAATTCCTCCAACTATGGAATTACTTTATTGGGAGATTCCAAATTTTGTGGGAAATATAAATCATGAAAAAATAGATTTTGAACCATATCTATTAGATATAGAGCTTTTTAAGAACTCGAAAGTAAATGATTTAATTATGCAAGGAGGTCCTATCTCCTCCATGTTAATTGTAAGTGGAAAATTAAAAATTATACTGGAGAAAAATAGGAAGACGGGTATGCAATTTTTCAATATTAATATATTAAGAAATAAGGAAATATATGATGATTATTGGTTATTAAATATGTTTGAATTTAATCAGGAATTTATAAACTTTAAACGAAGTAGAATTATTTACGAAAAAAAAGATGATGATTTTGATATAACATATTCTACCAGAAATATAGATCTTAGTATAAATGATAATGATGAATTCAATATATACGTTGAAAAAGCTAAAGAAAATATTGAGAAAATAACGATAGATAAATTGATATTAAATGAAGAGATAATTAATGAAGACTTTTTTGCTTTAAGAAATGTTACAGGGGGAATCGGATACTATGTTTCAGAAAAGCTAAAAAAAGAAATTGAAGATGCAGGATGTATAGGATTAGAGTTTCAGCCCAGTTATTTATCATATTATGAGTGGCGTACAGAAAGAGAAAAAGTATATGGAAAGATATAAATCAAAATTTATCTCCCAAATCTGACTAGTCCTAAATAAGCGTTACAGATTATTAGGTTAAAAATACTAATATTTTATGAGATATTTGTCGGGCTAGTCCGACAAATATCTCATAGGTAGTGTCTCACTAACTGTGTAAGTTAAAAAGTTATTCTGGAAAATTTAGAGCTCTTACAGCTCAAGAAATTTTTCGGAACTCACTTTTTATTATTTTTAACCATTACATAGTTATGATTGACAAA